>CAZLRF010000005.1:0-125617 GCA_964561785.1 uncultured Acidobacteriota bacterium
GGGGGAGATGCGGGTCATCGTCGACTCTCCTTGGGGAGAGGCCGCGAGTATATCCTCGCCGCGTGGGACGGCGCCGGCCGGGGGAGTTCGACACGTTCCTCTTCGCCGACTACAGCGGGGCCGCGTCCGCGTCCGCCCAGCGGCGGGCGATCGCGCTGTGGCGGCTCGACCGGGGCGCCTCGCCCCGCAAGGTGCGCGGCCCCTTCACGCGGCCGCAGCTGCGCGAGGCGGTCCTCGCCGAGCTCGTCGAGGCGACGCGGGAGACCCGGCGCGTCCTCTTCGGGATCGACCACCAGTGGTCGTGGCCGCGGGACCTGTGGCGGGCCGCGGGCCTCGACGCGCTCTCCTGGCGAGAGGCCCTGGCGCGGCTCGTCTCCGGCGGCGACGGCCGCCCGCCTCTCGGCCCCGCTCACGTCTTCCCGGCCGCCTTCAATGCCTGGGCCGGGGCCGGCATCTTCCACTGCCGGGTGAGGGGCCTCGCGCGCGCGTACGGCGTGCCGACCTCGAGCGGCTGGACGGGCGACCCCGTGCGCCTCGCCGAGCGGGCCATGCCGGGGGCGAAGCCGGCCACCCGGCTCGGGGGGACGGGCGCGGTCGCCGGCCAGACCCTCGTCGGCCTCCGGGAGCTCCACCGGCTCCTCGAGGACGCGCGTCGCCTCCGCGTCCCGGTGCTCGTGTGGCCGATGGACGCCCTCGCGGACGACGGGCGCCGCCACGTGGGGTGCGAGATCTACCCGAGCTTCTGCCGCCCGGTGCACGTGGCGAAGACGGACGACGCCGACGCCCGTTGGACCTGCCGGTGGGCCGCGCGGGCCGACCTCGGCGCGCTCCTCGACCTGCGGCGGGCGCCCCGAGCCGTGCGGGAGGCGGCCCGGCTCGAGGGGTGGATCCTCGGCGCGCCGGCGACCCTTGACACCCGGTCCGGCTCCCTCTAGCGTTGCCGCGTTCCCCGGAGGCTCCCGTGCCCCAGACCATCCTCGACATCCTCGCCGCGACGGCGCGGACGCAGGCGGATCGGCCGGCCGTGGCCCGCAAGCGCGGCGATGCGTGGGAGAAGACGACCTGGCGGGAGTTCCACGACGCGGTGCGTCAGGCCGCCCGCGCCCTCGTCGCCCTCGGCGTGCGGCCGGGGCAGGGCGCGGTGATCCTCTCCTTCAACCGGCCGGAGTGGTTCGTCGCGAACCTCGCCGCGATGTCCGTGGGCGCGCGGCCGGCCGGGATCTACACGAACAGCACGCCCGACCAGTGCCGTTACATCGCCGAGCACGCCGAGGCGGTGGTCGCCTTCGTCGAGAACCGCGAGGCCCTCGAGCGGCTGCAGGGGGCGGGGGGGCGGCCCGGCGGCCTCGTGGCGATCGTGATCATGGACGGGGCGGCGCCCGAGGCGGGGGTCATGACCTGGGCCGACTTCCTCGCCCGCGGGACAGCCGATCACGACGCCGAGGTCGCGCGCCGGACGGCCGCCGCCAAGGACGACGACGTCGCCACCCTCATCTACACCTCGGGGACGACCGGGACCCCCAAGGGCGTGATGCTCACCCACCGCAACCTCGCGTTCATCGCCGAGGCAGCCCAGCGGATCCTGCCCGTGAAGGCGGACGACCGGCTCATCAGCTACCTCCCTCTCTCCCACATCGCCGAGCAGGTCGTCTCGCACCTGCTCTCGATCGCGACCGGCGCCTGCGTCCACTTCGCGCAGAGCCTCGAGAAGCTGCCGGAGAACCTGCGGGAGGTGCGGCCGCACATCTTCCTCGGGGTGCCCCGGGTGTGGGAGAAGATCCAGGCCGGCATGCAGGCGGCGGGCGCGCAGGCGAGCCCCCTGCGGCAGAGGATCGCCCGCTGGGCCAAGGGGGTGGGCCTCGCCGGAGGCGACGCCGACCAGCAGGGCCGCCCCCGGCCCTGGAGCTACGGCCTCGCCGAGCGGCTCGTGTTCTCGAAGGTGCGCGAGAGGCTCGGCCTCGACGAGGCGCGGATGCTCGTCGTGTCCGCCGCCCCGATCGCGAAGGAGACCCTCGACTACTTCCAGAGCCTGGGCCTGCCGATCATGGAGGTCTACGGCATGAGCGAGTGCACGGGGCCCACGACGATGTCGATCCCCTCGCGCTACCGGCTCGGCCGGGCGGGGTACGCGATCCCCGGCACCGAGCTGCGGATCGCGGAGGACGGCGAGGTCCTGATCCGCGGCCCCCACGTGTTCAAGGGCTACTACAAGAGCGAGAAGGCCACGCGGGAGGCCCTCGACGCCGAGGGCTGGCTCCACTCCGGGGACGTGGGCGAGCTCGACGCGGACGGCTTCCTGCGCATCACCGACCGCAAGAAGGAGCTGCTCATCACGTCGGGGGGGAAGAACATCGCCCCCCAGCACCTCGAGGGAAAGCTCAAGCAGATCCCCGCCGTCTCCCAGGCGGTGGCGATCGGCGACCGCCGGCACTACGTCGTCGCCCTCCTCGCCCTCGATCCCGCCCGGGTGGCCGCCGAGGCGGAGCGCGCGGGGAGCCCCGCCCGGACCCCGGAGGAGGCCGCCCGCTGCCCCGTCTTCTCCGCCTACGTCATGAGGCAGGTCGAGCAGATCAACCAGGGCCTCGCCCGCTACGAGCAGATCAAGAAGATCGCGCTCCTCCCGAACGAGCTCACGGTCGAGAACGGGGAGCTGACCCCGACCCTCAAGCTCAAGCGCCGGGTCATCCACGAGCGGCACAAGGAGACGATCGAGGCGCTCTACGCCTGAGCCACTTCCGGCCCGGGCGGCCGGCCGGGATCCGGCCAAGCGCGATCCTAGCGCGATCCCGCTTGACCGCACCCGGGTGCGGGTCTAGTCTCGACGTCGGCCGTCTCCGAAACAGGATCGAGGTCCCCGCGCCATGCCCCCCTCGGTTGGCATGCGGTTCTCGCGTTACGAGCTCCTCTCCCGGCTGGGCGCGGGCGGGATGGGGGAGGTCTGGCGCGCGCGCGACCACGACCTGCACCGCGACGTCGCGGTCAAGTTCCTGCCCGAGCGCTTCGCCGCCGACCCCGCCCGCATGGGCCGCTTCGCCCAGGAGGCCCGGGCCGCCTCCTCGCTCAACCACCCGAACATCGTCACCATCCACGAGATCGGCGAGACCTCCGGCCTGCCCTTCATCGTCATGGAGCTCGTGGAGGGCCACACCCTGCGCGAGGTGATCCTCGGCCGCGAGCAGGCGCCCGTCTCCACCCGGCGCCTCCTCGAGACGGGCGCCCAGATCGCGGACGGGCTCGCCAAGGCGCACGCGGCCGGGATCGTCCACCGGGACCTCAAGCCCGAGAACGTGATGGTGACGACGGATGGCTTCGTGAAGATCCTCGACTTCGGGCTCGCCAAGCTCCTCACCGACGGCTCGGGGGAGAGCGAGCGCTGGTTCGACTCGGCCGCGCCCACCTGGCCCGAGTCGCCCTCGCCGCAGACCGCGGTCGGCGCCGTGCTCGGCACGGCGGGGTACATGTCCCCCGAGCAGGCCCGCGGCCGGCCGGTCGACTTCCGCTCGGACCAGTTCACCTTCGGCGCGATCCTGTACGAGATGGCGACGGGGCGACAGGCGTTCCGGCGGGAGACCCCGGCCCAGACGATCGCCGCGATCATCGACGACCCGCCGGAACCCCTCGCGTCCCTGAACCCCGCGCTTCCCGCGCCCCTGCGCTGGGTGATCGACCGCTGCCTGGCGAAGGACCCGGCCGACCGCTACGCGTCGACCTTCGACCTCGCGCGCGAGCTGCGCGGCGTCCGCGAGCACCTCCCGGAGGTGGACTCCACGGGCTCCTCCCCCGCGACGGCCGGGGGCCGTCGGGCGAGGCTGTGGCGCGGTGTGGCCCAGGCGGCGGCGGTCGTCGCCGCGCTCGTCGCCGTCGCCTGGGGGCTGCGCGAGACCTGGGCGCCCGTCGGGCCGCCCACGAGGGGCCGTCCGCCGGTCGTCGCCGTGCTCCCCGTCAGCAACCTCACCGGCCAGCCCGAGCACGACGCGACCGCGGTCGGCATCGCCGAGGTGGTCGTGACCGGCCTCAGCGCGATCGACGGCGTCCAGGTCCTCTCCCGCTCCGCGACCACCTCGCTCGCCGACCGCAAGGGCGACATCCCCGGCGTCGCGCGCCTCCTCGACGCGACGTACGTCGTGGACGGCTCGCTCCAGCGCTCGGAGCAGAAGCTGCGGGTCAGCCTGAGCCTCGTCGACAGCCGATCGAATGTCGTCCGGTGGAGCGACACCTTCGACGGCGCGTTCCCCCAGCTCTTCGAGCTGCAGTCGCTCGTCGCCGGCCGCGTGGCCCGGGCGCTCAGCCTCTCGCTCTCCGGCCCGCAGCAGGCGCGAGCCGAGGCGCACCCCACCGCCAGCCCCTCGGCCTGGGACGAGTACGCGCGGGCGCTCAGCCTCCTCGACCGGTCGGACCGGCCGGGCTACGTCGCCCGGGCGATCGCCCACCTCGAGACGGCGCTCGCCGCCGACCCGCGCTTCGCCCGCGCCCACGCCGCCCTCGGCCGCGCCCTCTGGATGCGCTACCGCGAGACGGGCGACGCCGCTCTCACCGTGCGGGCGCGGCAGGCCGCCGAGGAGGCGCTGCGCCTCGACCCCGCCGACGCCGAGACCCACTCCGCCCTCGCCGAGCAGCACTCGGGACAGGGTCGGCTCGAGGAGGCGATCGCGGAGGCGCGGCGCGCCGTGGCCCTCGCACCCGAGACCGACGATCACCAGCGCCAGCTCGCATACCTCCTCTCGGACGCCGGACGCCCCGAGGAGGCGCTGGCGACGGCTCGGAGGGCCGTCGAGCTGCGTCCGGCCTTCGGCGAGAACCACGCCGCGCTCGGCTGGGTCCTCTTCCACACGGGTCGCTTCCGCGAGGCCGCCCTGGCCTACCGGAAGCAGTCGGAGCTCCAGCCCGACAACGCGTGGGCCTTCCAGATGCTCGGCACGGCCCTGCAGATGCTCGGGGACTACGACGGGGCCGTCGGTCCCTACCGCGAGGCCATCCGCCTCGCGCCCGACGCGCGGGCGTGGGCCAACCTCGGCGCGGTGTACCATGCGCAGGGGTCGGCCGCCGAGGCCGTCCGCGCCTACGAGGAGGCGGTGCGGCTCGAGCCGGCCTCCGGCACGATCCGCCGCAGCCTGGGGGACGCGCGGGCGAAGGCCGGCGACGCGGCGGGAGCGAGGGCCGAGTGGGGCCGGGCGATCGACCTCAGCCGAGCCAAGCTCCGGGTCAACCCCCAGGACCCCCGGCAGCTCAAGAACGTGGCCCTTTGCCTCGCCAAGCTCGGCCGGAAGGACGAGGCCCGGCGCGCGGCCGCCGAGGCCCTCGCCGCCGGCCCCGCCGTGGCCGACACCCGCTACGGGGTCGCCTCCGTCCATGCCCTGCTCGGCGACACGCGTGAGGCGCTCGAGCACCTGCGCGAAGCCCTCGCGCTCGGCACCAGCCCCGACCTGGCCCAGCGGGACGACGAGATGGCCCCGTTGCGCTCCCTGCCGGAGTTCCGCGCGCTCATCGACGACGCGAAGAAGTCGCACAAGGAGGTGAACCGTGCGTCGTGATCTCGTGGCCGCCGCCGTCCTGTCGACCACTCTGGGAACCTGGTCCTGCGACCGGCCGGCTCCTCCATCCCCATCCCCGACGCCGAGCTGCCTCGCAGTCGCCGAGGTGAAGGTCACGCTCACGCCCAGGGGCCAGGTCTGTGCGGCGGCGGTTCCGCCGGCCCAGAACCGGGTCTGCGTGGTGCAGGGCGGCGTGGTGCGCTGGCGGATTCACAACGCTTGCCGGGATCTGAAGACCAAGGCGCGGCCTGCGTTCGAGGTGGCGAACGTGCGGATCAAGAGCACGGGCGAGGCCCCGAAGTGGGCCTTCGAGGGGTGCTCCTTGCGCCTCGACGACCTGCCGCAGGCGAGGACGCCGAAGGGGCAGGTCCTGCTCTGTGGCGTTCCGGAGGATGCGGACGTCGGGATCTACAAGTACGACATCCAGGGCGAGGAAGTCGAGACGCTCGATCCCGACATCGAGGTCCGCCGGCCCTAGCGCGGCGGCTTGTCCGAGGGGTTGCGGCGCTCGCGGCGGCCGAGGAGGCTCGCCCGGGTGATCGCGTCGTCCCCGAAGCGCCGGCGGACCTCGTCGCTCACGCGGTCCGCCGGGGAGGGCGCCTTCGGCTCGTCGAAGAGCGGGAGCTGGGGCGTCGCGTCGCCGAAGTGCGAGGCGTAGATGCCGAGCAGCCTGACCTTCTTCCCGCGGTGGACCTCGCCGAACAGCTCCCAGGCGGTCGCGAACAGGGCGTTGCCCGAGTCGATCCCGCGCGGGAGCGTGCGCGCGTGGGTCGTGGTGTGGAACTCCGCGTCGCGGTACTTGACGGTCACCGTGCGGGCCCGCAGGCCGTGGGCCCGCAGCCGTCCCGCCACCCCGTCCGCGAGCTGGAGAAGCGTGGCCCGCAGCCGCGCGAGGTCGGCCGTGTCCTCTGCGTAGGTGTGCTCCTGCCCGAGGCTCTTCGCCTCGGCGCCCTCCGCGACCACCGGCCGATCGTCCTCCCCGCGGGCGAGGAGCTGCAGGTCGTGGCCGTGGGTGCCGAGCCGCCGCTCGAGCCGCGCGGGGTCGAGCGCGGCGAGCTCGCCGATCGTCGCGACCCCGAGCTTCGCGAGCGTCTCCTCCATCTTCGGTCCCACGCCCCACAGCCGTCGCACGGGCAGCGGGGCGAGAAACGCCGCCTCCCCCCCGGGGGGCACGACCACGAGGCCGTCGGGCTTCTTCATGTCCGAGGCGACCTTGGCCACGAGCTTCGACGTCGCGACCCCGACCGAGGCGGTCAGCCGCGTGGCGTCGAGGATGCCCTGCTTGAGCTTGCGGGCGATCTCCTCCCCCGTCCCGAGGGCCCTCGCGCTGCCGGTGACGTCGAGAAAGGCCTCGTCGATCGAGACGGGCTCCACGAGGTCGGTGAAGCGGTGCATCACCTCCATGATCCGCTCGGACTCGCGCGCGTACTTCTCCATGTCGGGAGCGAGGTAGACGCCGTGCGGGCAGCGCCGCCAGGCCTCGGAGATCGGCATCGCGGAGCCGACGCCGAATCGCCGGGCCTCGTACGAGGCGGTGGAGACGACGCCGCGACCACGTCCTCCCCGCGGGTCGGCCCCGATGATCACGGGCTTCCCCCGCAGCTCCGGGCGGTCGCGCTGCTCGACTGCCGCGAAGAACGCGTCCATGTCCACGTGGAGGATCGTGCGCAGGCGGGAACCGGCGGGCATGGGCGGACCGGGGGGCTTCTCGGGATGGCGTCAATGCATGCCGGAGCCACCCGAGAGCTGCTTGACCAGGTCGCCCACGACCGCCTTGGCGTCGCCGAAGAGCATGTAGGTGCGGTCGGCGAAGTACAGCTCGTTCTCGATCCCGGCGAAGCCGGGGTTCATCGAGCGCTTGATCGCGAGGCACATGCGGGCCTTGTCGGCGTCGATGATCGGCATGCCGAAGATCGGGCTCGTCTTGTCGTGCCGGGCCGCCGGGTTCACGACGTCGTTCGCGCCGATCACGAGCACGACGTCCGTCTGAGGCATCTCCGGGTTGATGTCGTCCATCTCGATGAGCTTGTCGTAGGGGATGTCGGCCTCGGCGAGGAGCACGTTCATGTGGCCCGGCATGCGCCCGGCCACCGGGTGGATCGCGAACTTCACCTCGATCTTGCGCCGGGTGAGCTCGTCGTAGAGCTCGCGCACCCGCTGCTGGGCCTGGGCGACCGCCATGCCGTAGCCGGGGACGATGACGACCTGGCTCGCCATCTCGAGGACCTGGGCCGCGCCCTCCGGCGTCTCCCGCTTGGCGGTGCGGGTCTCGACCGCCCCCGCCTTCTGCTGGACCTGGCCGAACGCCCCGAACAGCACGTTCGTGAACGAGCGGTTCATGGCCCGGCACATGATGATCGACAGGATGAGGCCGGAGCTGCCGTCGAGCGCGCCCGCGATCACGAGGAGCTTGTTGTCGAGGACGAAGCCCATCGCCACCGCGGAGAGGCCGGCGTAGGAGTTGAGGAGCGAGATCACGGTCGGCATGTCCGCGCCGCCGATCGGGATGATGAGGAGGATCCCGAAGAGGAGGGCGAGGACCATGATCACGGGGAACAGGTACGCGAGCTCCACCGGCTTCCAGACGAGGGCGAGCCCGCAGGCCACCGCCAGGAGGAGGAGGCCGATGTTGCTCTGGTTCTGGAAGGGGTAGGTCACCGGCCGCTGGGGGATCCACTTCACCTCCTGCAGCTTCCCCGCCGCCATCAGGCTGCCGGTGAAGGTCAGGAAGCCCAGGATCACCTCGGCCACGAGGGCGAAGGTCCGGAAGGCGGTGAAGCTCTCCGGCGTGTCCTGCCAGAGGTAGAACTTCGCCGTGCCCACGAGGCCGGCGGCGAGCCCGCCGAAGGCGTGGGACACCGCGGTCCGCTGGGGCACCGCGGTGAGCGGGACCCAGGAGAGCGGCACGCCGAGGAGGAAGCCGACCGCGACCGCCCCCGCGATCCAGCCCCAGTTCACGATGCCGGGGTTGAAGAGGGTCCCCACGATGGCGAGCCCCATCGCCACGACGCCCGCCCCCACCCCCTTGCGCGCCGTCTTGGGGTCGTTCATCCAGTGGAGCGACATCACGAACAGAGCGGAGGCGACGAGGTACGCCCCCTCGATGACCCAGAAGCTCATGGCCGCTTCTCCTCGCCCGGGCGCCTGAACATCTTGAGCATCCGGTCGGTGATGAGGAAGCCGGACACGATGTTGGTCATGGAGGCGGCGAGGGCGATCGCGCCGAGGAGGGTGATCACCGGCGGGTGGTCCTGGCCGGCGATCACGATCGAGGCCACCACCGCGATCGCGGAGATCGCGTTGGTGAGGGACATGAGCGGGGTGTGGAGGAGCCGGGAGACCCGCGTGATGACCCCGAGCCCGATGAACGTCGCGAGGAGGAAGACGAAGAGGAGCGCGGCGAAGGCGGCGTCCGATTCGCCCGCTCCCGCGGCGGCGGAGAGGAGGAGCGGCCCTGTGAGCATGCCGGGATTCTAGCCCCGGCCGGGCCTCAGGAGGCGCGCGCGACGGCGCCCGTCGCCTTGTCGCGGCAGGCCTCGGAGCAGAAGTGCTCCTCCCGGCCCTCGATCCGCGCGGTCAGGGCGCGGGAGCGCGGGACGTGGGTCCGGCACACCCGGTCGAAGACGAGGTCCTCCGCGGCCCGGACCTGCGGGGAAGGCGGAGGGGAGGCGACGCGCGGCCGGGGAGCGAACGCGCGGGCCAGCGTGCGCACGACGAGGCGCAGCAGCAGCAGCCAGAAGAGAACCTGGAGGATCCTCAGCAGCACCGCATCAGCTCCCGGGAGGGGCGGTGGCCCGCACCTGGTCGATGCGCCCGCGCAGGCCTTGGATCTGCGGGTCGTCCGGGTGCCGCCGGAGCAGCTCCTCCCAGGCGGCGACCGCCTCGCCCGCCCGGCCCATCTGGAGGAGAGCGACGCCCTTGTTGTAGAGGGCGTTGCGGTGGCCCGCGTCGCCCCCGAGGACCCTCTCGAACTCGGCGAGGCCCTCCGCCGGCCGCCCGGCGCTCACGAGGCAGGCCCCGAGGTCGGTCGCGACGTCGGGGAGGTCGGGCCGGATCGCGAGCGCCTCGCGGTACCAGCGGATCGCGTCCTCCCAGCGCTCCGCGTCCATGAAGAGGTTCCCGAGCTCGACGCGGACCCCCGCGTCGCCCGGCTGGCGCGCGGCGAGCGAGGCGAGGGCCGCCGCCTCGTCGGGGTTGACGCTCCGCGGCCCGGCCGTCGCCTCCGTCCCGGCCGGCGCCGTCGCCGTCGCCGGCGCCACCGGCCGGGGGACCACGTCCCAGCTCGCCGCCATGTAGCCGACGACCAGGCCGAACAGGACACCGGCCAGCGTGAAGACCACCGTCTCGCGCCTCATCGAGCGGTCAGGATAGCACCTTCACGCGGAGCGCGGCCCGGGTCTAGAATCCTGGGGAAGCCTCACGCGGAGGTGGACCGTGATCAAGGTGAAGAAGGTCCTCGTCCCCACCGACTTCTCCGACAACGCCCGAAACGCGCTGCGCTACGGTGTCTCCTTCGCGCGGGAGTACGGCGCCGAGCTGGTGCTCCTGCACGTGGTCGAGAACCTGACCGTGGGCTACGCGAGCGACCTGTTCCCCGTCCCCATGGCCGAGGTGTTCCAGGAGATCTCCGGCTACGCGAAAGCCGAGCTCGCGAAGCTCGCCGCGGAGGCCCGGGAGAAGGGCGTCGCGGTCGTCGAGGTGGTCGCCCAGGGCAAGCCCTCGGCCGAGATCATCCGGTACGCGGCCGAGAACGCGGTCGACATGATCGTCCTCGGCACGCACGGCAAGGGGATGCTGGACCAGGCCCTCTTCGGCTCCACCACCGAGCGCGTGGTGCGCCGCGCGCCGTGCCCCGTGCTGACCGTCCGCATGGCCGAGCACGAGTTCGTCGACGGCGACGCCTGAGCGGCCTAGTCCCAGCTCACCCCGGACCAGCGCAGGAGCACCGAGCCGACGGTGAAGCCCGCGCCCACCGCGGCGAGCAGCACGAGGTGCCCGCGCTCGAGCTTGCGCTCGTCGAGCGCCGTCTTGAGCGCGAGGGGGATCGTGGCCGCGGTCGTGTTGCCGTACTCGTGGATGTTCTTGATCACCTTCGAGTCGGGCAGCCCCATGCGGTGCTGGGCGGCCTCGATGATCCGGATGTTCGCCTGGTGGGCCACGAAGAGGTCCACGTCGGTCCCGGTGAGGTCGTTGCGGAGCAGGATCTGCTCGCTCACGTCGGCGAACTTGCGCACGGCGTACTTGAAGACGTGCTGTCCCTGCTGCTTGATGTAGTGCAGCCGCTGGTCGACGGTCTCGTGGCTCGCCGGGCGGAGGCTTCCCCCGGCGGGCATGTGCAGGAACGGCGCCCCCGAGCCGTCCACCTCGTGGGCGAAGTCGAGGATCCCCGTCCCGTCCTCGCGCGGCTCGAGGAGCACCGCGCCCGCCCCGTCGCCGAAGAGCACGCAGGTCGCCCGGTCCTGGTAGTCGAGGATCGAGGTCATGACGTCGGCCCCGATCACCAGCACCCGCCGGTGGCGCCCCGCCTCGATGAACTGCGCCCCCATCGTGAGGGCGTAGGCGAAGCCCGAGCACGCGGCCGACACGTCGAACCCCCACGCCCGCTTCGCCCCGATGCGGTCCTGAACGAGGCAGGCGGTGGCCGGGAACATCATGTCGGGGGTGACGGTGGCGACGATGATGAGATCGAGCGTGTCCGCGCCGATGCCCCGACGGCGCAGGGCGTCCTGCGCGGCGAGCGACGCGATGACGCTCGTGGGCGTGCCCGGCTCGACCACGTGGCGCTTCTGGATCCCGGTGCGGGTGCGGATCCACTCGTCCGAGGTGTCGACGATCTTCGCGAGGTCGGCGTTCGTCACCACCCGCTCGGGGACGTGCGTCCCGAGGGCGGTGATCCCCGCCCGTCTCTGGCTCATGCGGCTCCCCGTTCCCCCGCCCGGCCGCGTCATGCGATCGTCACGCGGGAGAACCGATCCGGCTATTAGACCCATCCGGTCCGAACGGGTCAAGCCGGGCTCGTCCTCCCGATCTCGAGAGCCGCCCGCTCGATGCCCCGGATCATGCCGCTGAAGACGACGGCGTGGAGGGGCAGAATCGAGTACCAGTAGGCGAGGCCGGCGAGGCCCCTCGGGAGGAAGCGGGCGGTCTGGGTGAGGCGCGTGCCGCCGCCGTGCGGGGTGAGCGTGAACTCGAGGAGGGCCTCGCCGGGGAGCTTCATCTCGGCCCGCAGCGACAGCCGCCTCTCCTTCTCGAGCCCGGTGACCCGCCAGAAGTCCAGGGCCTCGCCGTAGCCGACCTCGTCGGGGTCGCGCCGGCCGCGCCGCAGGCCGGGGCCCCCGACGAGGCGGTCGAGCGCCCCGCGCAGCCGCCAGAGCCCGTCGGCGGCGTACCAGCCGTGCCCCCCGCCGATGCGCAGCACGGCCCGCCACACGGCGTCCGGCGGGGCCTCGACGAGGAGCGACCGCCGGTCGGTGAAGACCGTGCCCCCCGCCCAGTCGGGGTCGCCCGGGAGGGGCCCCGCCATCGACCACGAGGTGGGCACGTCCTCGTGGGCCACGCGGTCGAGGGCGGCGCGGATCGCCTCCCGCACGGTGAGGAGCCTCTGGGGCATGAGCCGCTGCGCCTCGTCGTCGCGGCAGACGACGCGGTTGCGCAGGCCCTCGGCGAGGGGGCGCGCGATCCGGTGGGACACGGGGGTGACGAGGTGGATCCACAGCGAGCTGAGTTTCGGGGTCAGGACGGGAACCGGGATGACCACGCGGCGGCGCAGGCCGCGCTCCTCGGCCATGATCCCCATGAGCTCGCGGTAGGAGAGGACGTCGGGCCCGCCGATGTCGAGGGTGCGGCCCGCGGTCGCGGGGACGGCGAGGCAGTCGACGAGGTACTCGAGCACGTTGCGCACCGCGATCGGCTGCGACTCGGTCGCCACCCAGCGCGGGGTGACCATGACCGGCAGCCGCTCGACGAGGTAGCGCAGGATCTCGAACGAGGCCGAGCCCGAGCCGATGATCATGGCCGCGCGCAGCACGGTCACCGGCGTGCGGCCCGAGGCGAGGATCGTCTCGACCTCGCGCCGCGAGGCGAGGTGCTCCGAGAGCCCCTCCCCCAGCTCGCCGAGGCCGCCGAGGTAGACGATCCTCTCGAGGCCGGCCTCCCCCGCGGCGGCGGCGAAGCAGCGGGCCATGTCCCGGTCGCGCTCGGCGTACGCGTCGCCCGCCGCGATCATGGAGTGGACGAGGTAGAAGGCCGCCCCGCACCCGGCGAGGGCCGGCCGCAGCGACGCGGGGTCGGAGGCGTCGCCCGCCACGACCTCGACCCCCGCCTCGCCGGCCCACGGCCGCCCGTCGAGCTTGCGCGGCTCGCGGGCGAGGCAGCGGACGCGGTGGCCGGCCTCGAGCAGGCGGGGCACGAGGCGGCCGCCGATGTAGCCGGTCGCCCCGGTGACGAGAACGGGCTTGCCGGGCACGGAGGAGCCCACGGCGCACCGTAGCACGACCTGCTAGAGTGGGTCGACCGTGCGCCTGCTCGTCACCCTGGCCCTGCGCAACCTGATGCGCCACAAGCGGCGGACCGTGCTGACCGCGGCCGCGCTCGTCTTCGGGATCGCGATCATGATCCTGGGCGACGCCTGGCAGGCGGCGACGGAGAAGGCCGTCGTGGAGCCGGCCAAGCTGTCGACCCTCGGCCACGTGCAGGTCTTCGCCGCGGACGCCGCCGAGGAGGAGGGGGCCGCGATCTCGTTCATCGCCCCCCAGAACAACTACCGGCTCATCCCACGGCCGCAGGAGGTGATCGACGTCGTCCTGCGCGAGGAGCCGCGCCTCGCGGCCGGGATCGCCCGGCTCATGGTGGGGGCGCTGCTGTCCTCCGGCGAGGTGTCGATGGAGGCGCTCCTCATCGGGATCGATCCCGCCTCGCGCGAGGCCGTCTACCCCGCGCTCGAGCTGCGCGAGGGGCGCTTCTTCGAGCCGGGGGAGAAGGGGATCCTGCTCAACCGGGGCGTCGCCCGCAAGCTCGGCGTCGGGGTGGGCGACACCGTGGTCGCCCTCGGGACGACCGCCGACGGGCGGCTCGCCGGCGTGAAGCTCGCCGTGACCGGCGTCTGGATGGTCCGCGGGCTCGAGGCCTACGAGTGGGGCTCGTGCTTCGCGTCGCTCTCCGCCGTCCAGGAGCTGCTCGACGCGGGCGACGCGGCCGGCGTGATCGTGTTCCGGCAGAGGGACGGCGGGCTTCCCTCGGCCCCGGTGGCGGCCTCGGTCACCGCCGCCCTCCTGAGGAACGGCATCCGCGCCCGGGCCTTCACGTGGGAGGAGATGGGTGGACCCTTCATCGGGGGCATGATCGTCACCCGCTTCGTGGGGGGGATCCTCCACCTCGTGCTCGGCATCATCGCCGCGTTCGGCGTCCTCAACACCGCCCTCATGTCGGTCTTCGAGCGCACGCGCGAGGTGGGCACCATGCGCGCGATCGGCTCCCGGCGCTCGCGGGTGGTGGCCCTCTTTCTCCTCGAGGGCCTCTTCCTCGGCGTGGTCGGGGCGATCGGGGGCGCGCTCCTCGGCGCCCTCCTCGTCCAGTGGTTCTGCGTGCACGGCATCCCCGCCTTCAGCGAGGCCCAGCGCTACTCCTACGGCGGCGACTTCCTCTACCCGACGCTGTCCTGGCGGCCGCTCGTGCGGGTGCCGGCGCTGATGGTCGCCGTCTCGGTCCTGGCCTCGCTCGGCCCCGCTCTCATGGCCGCCCGCAAGCGGCCGGCCGACGCCCTGAGACACGTGTGAGCGCGACGCTGCGTCTTCTCTCGATCGCCTTCCGCAACCTGCTCCGCGCGAGGCGGCGCAACGCGCTCGCCGGGGGCTCGATGGCCCTCGGCACCGCCGCGCTCGTGATCGCCTCCGGCCTCGCCGACGGCATCACGCGCCAGCTCTCGGCCAACCTCGTGGCCGTGCAGACGGGACACCTCCAGGTGGTCGTCCGCCCCGACGACTTCGAGCCGCAGAACAACCCGTTCGACGCCTACGGCCAGGACCGCCTGCCGGACGCCGAGGAGCTCGCCCGCCGCATCGAGGAGGCGGGGCGGGACGCGGGCGTCGTCCGCGCGGTGCCGTACCTCTTCATCCGCGGCAATGCGGTCGCGGGGAGCCGCTCGAGCGTCGCGTGGATCGTCGGGATCGACCCCGCCCGGGAAGCGGAGCTGCGCGCGGCCCAGGCCGCGGTCGCCGGGTCGTTCCTCCCCGAGGGGGACGACCTCGCCGTGTACGTGTCGGAGGTGGCGGCCCGGAAGCTGCGGGTGGGGGTCGGCGACGAGGTCTCGTTCGTCGTCCAGACGCCGCAAGGGGCGGTGAACAGCCTCGACGCGACGGTGTGCGGGATCTTCCGCAAGGGCGCGCCCTGGTACGACAACGCCTTCTACGTGACGCTCGCCGCCGCCCAGCGCCTCGTGGACAGGCCGGGTGGGGCCACGAACGTCAAGGTCCTGCTCGGGCACGAGGGCGCGCTCGCACGGGCGCGGCGCGCCGTCCTGTCGGTCCTCGCCGCCCGTCCGCCGGGGCCCCTCCCCGCGGCGACCCGGGTCGCGGTCGAGAGCTACACCGAGGCGGGGCGCTTCTCGTGGGCCATCATCCAGGCCAACCAGGCGGCGCTCGTCATGCTCTCCGGCTTCCTCTTCGCCGCCGCCGGCGTGGGGGTGGTGAACGCGATGCTCATGAGCGTGCGCGAGAGGACGCGCGAGATCGGGACGATGCGCGCGCTCGGGATGCGCCGGTCGCGGGTCGTGCGCCTCTTCGTCCTCGAGGGGATGGCGCTCGGCGTCGTCTCCGCCCTCGTGGGCGCGCTCGCGGGCGGCGCGATCGTCCTCCTCCTCGCCGCGCGGGGCATCCCGATGACGGTCGCCTCGCTCGCCTGGATGGCGGGGGGGGACGTCCTCTACCCCGCCCTCGTGCCGGCGAGCGTGCTGCGGGCCGCGGCGTCGATCGTGCTCCTCTCGACGCTGGCCGCCGTCTACCCGGCGTACTCCGCGAGCCGCCTCGAGCCCCGCGAGGCCCTCCACCACGCCTGACGAGCGCCGCCCCCGGCTCAGCCGCCGTAGAGCGGGCCGAACGTCCGGCAGGCGCGGAAGTCCGCGCCCTGCGGCTCGTGCGCCCCGAACGCCGACCACGCGCTCGGCCGGAACACCTGCTCCTCCGGCACGTTGTGCATCGAGACCGGGATGCGCAGCATCGAGGCGAGCGCGATCAGGTCGGCGCCCACGTGGCCGTAGCTGATCGCCCCGTGGTTCGCTCCCCAGTTGTTCATCACCGTGTAGACGTCGCGGAAGGGGCCCTTGCCGTCCGTGCGCGGGACGAACCAGTGGGTCGGCCAGGTCGGGTTGGTGCGCTCGCTGAGGGCCTCGTGGACCTCCTCCGGGAGGTCCACCGTGACCCCTTCCGCGATCTGGAGGACCGGGCCGAGCCCCTCAACGAGGTTGAGGCGCGACATCGTGCACGGCATCCCGCCGAGGGTGAGGAAGCCCGAGGAGAAGCCGCCGCCCCGGAAGTACTCGGTGATCGCCGGGTACCACTGGGTGGCGGCGAGGCACGCCGCGACCTCCTCCGGGGTGATCTCCCAGAAGGGCTTCATGCCCGGCCGGCCGTTCACGCTCATCCGCCCGGTGGCGTCGAGCGTCGCCGCGCCCGAGTTGATGAGGTGGATGATCCCGCCCGCGGCGGCCCCGGCGAGGTCGTGGCCGGTCACCCGCTTCACCGCGGCCGGGCTCCAGTACGTGCGCACGTCGGCGAAGATCTGCGCCGTCTGCGTCAGCAGGTGGCCGAAGAGCATGCAGACCCCGTTGAGCGAGTCGTTCTCGGTCGCGAACACGAAGGGCTCGCGGATGCCGTTCCAGTCGAAGGACGAGTTGAGGATCGCCTCCATGAAGTCGCCGTTCGGGAAGTGGTCGGTCCAGTGCCGCTGGCCCTGGAAGCCGCCCGCGATCGCGTTGCGGCCGAGCGCCTCCTCCCCGTGCTCCTTCGCGAGGCGCTCGTTGCCGACCATGAGGTCGCGCGCGACGAGCGTCATCTTGACCGACATCACCCAGTCGGCGTCCTTCTGCGCGCGCGTCCGGGCGAAGCCCTCGCCGTTGTGGTCCCGGCCCTCCCGGCAGTGGGCCTTCACCCACCCGAGCGCGCGGACGAGCTCCTCCTCGTCGTAGATCCGCTCCTCGACCCGGCGGACGACCTCGGTCATGTCCACCGCCTCGACCCGCATCCCGAGGTGGTCCTCGAAGAAGTCGGCGTCGACGATCGACCCCGCGATCCCCATGGACGTGCCGCCGAGCGAGAGGTACGACTTGCCCCGCATCGTGGCCACCGCGAGGCCGGCCCGGGCGAAGCGCAGGAGCTTCTCCTCGACGTCGGGCGGGATCTGCGCGTCGCCGCGGTCCTGCACGTCCCGCCCGTAGATGCCGAACGCGGGGAGGCCCTTCTGGTTGTGCGCGGCGAGCACGGCCGCGAGGTAGACCGCCCCCGGCCGCTCGGTGCCGTTGAAGCCCCACACCGCCTTCGGGAGGAGCGGGTTCATGTCCATGGTCTCCGCGCCGTAGCACCAGCAGGGGGAGATGGTCAGGCTCACCCCCACCCCCTCGCGCTCGAACAGCGCCGCCGTCTGGGCGGCCTCGGCCACGCCGCCGATGCACGTCGGGGGGATCACGCACTCGACCGGGAGCCCGTTCGAGTGGCGCAGCCTCGACTCCAAGAGGCGCGCGACGCCCTTCGCCATGTCGAGCGTCTGGCCCTCGAGCGACTCCCGGACGCCCTTCCTCCGCCCGTCGATCGCCGGCCGGATGCCGATCTTCGGCATCTCTCCGATCAGGCGGTTGCGGGGCTCGGCGGTCCGGACGGCGGGTTCGGTCAGGGTGGCCATGATCAACTCCTCGGGGCGCCGGGAGAGGCGCCGATGACCTGGGCGACCGCGCGGGCGACGATCCGCTCCTCGTCCGCCGGCACCAGCAGGATGCTGACACGCGCTCCGTCGGGGGACAAGACCGCCTCGCCCCTCGCCGCGGCGTTTCTCTCGGGGTCGAGGGCGATCCCGAGCTCGCCGAGGCCCGCGCACACGCCCTCGCGGACGGCGGCGCTGTTCTCGCCGATGCCGCCGGAGAACGTGATCACGTCGATCCCGCCCAGCTTCACGAGGAAGGCGCCCAGGTAGTGGCGGACCGACTGGACGAACACGTCGAGGGCGAGCCGCGCCCGGGCGTCGCCTCGCGCCGCCGCCGCCTCGAGATCGCGCACGTCGCCCGAGGCGCCGCTGATCCCGGCGAGGCCCGACTCGCTCGCGAGGACCTTCGCCATCGCGTCGACGTCGAGCCCCTTCTTCTTCATCACGAACAGGGCGGCGAAGGCGTCCATGTCGCCGACGCGGTCGTTCTGGGGCAGGCCGGACTGGGGGGAGAGACCGAAGCTGGTGTCGACGGCGACGCCGGCGCGGATCGCGGCGAGGCTCGAGCTGCCCCCGAGGTGGCAGGAGACGTGGCGCAGGTCCGTCCGGTCGAGCACGGCCTGGGCCCGCTCCGACGCCGCGCGGTGGCTCGCGCCGTGGAAGCCGTAGCGGCGCACGCCCATCCGGGTCCACTCGTAAGGGATCGCCCACGTCGTGGTCGCCTCGTCGAGCCGGTCGAAGAAGGCGGTCTCGAAGAGGGCGACGAGGCGCAGCGACGGCTCGAGCCGCCGGAAGGCCCGCATCGCCGCGACGTAGGGCGGGTTGTGGGCGGGGGCGACGAACGCGAACTCCTCCATCGCGGCGAGGACGGCCTCGTCGACGAGCCGGGCCCCGCCGAGGGGGCCGGCGTGGACGGCCTTGAAGCCCACCGCCGCGAGGTCGGAGACGGCTCCGAGCGGCTTGCCGGGGCCGACGAGCGCGTCGAGGGTGCGGCGGATCGCCGCGTCGTGGTCGGGGCAGTCGCCCCCCGCCCGCCCGATCCGCTCGACCTTGCCCTGGCCGAGCACCCTCTCCCCGTCCGTCTCGAGCAGGCGGTACTTGAAGGATGTGCTCCCGATGTTCGCGATCAGGATCTTCATGGAGGCTCGCTCCCCGGGGCGAATCGTACTAGACGTACTCGCGGAACAGCTCCCGGTGCGGGCGGGCGATGACCGCGCGCCCGACGAGGATGCCCTCCTCCTTGGCGACCTCGACCCCCGCCGCGACCGCCGCCTCGACGCTCGCCACGTCCCCGGTCAGGAGCACGAAGCCCTTGCCGCCGAGGGCCATCGCGAGGTGGACGCGGAGCAGCCGCACGTCGGCGGTCTTCGCCGCGGCGTCGGCCACCTCGACGATCGAGGACGCGGAGAAGGTCTCGATGACGCCGAGGGCGCCGCTCGTGGCCTCGGGGGGCACGTCCACCGCCATCGAGATCGCGGGGAAGACCGAGGGGTGGATGCGCGGGATGACCCGGCGCTCGATGAGAGCGCCGGTCGAGACGGCGGCGCCGGCCTCGACCGCCTCGGTCGCGGCCGCCACGTCGCCGCCCACCACGACGATGTACTTGCCCGAGCAGATGGTGCGGGCCTGCAGCAGCTCCACCGGGGCGGCCTTCAGCATCGCGTCCTGGGCGAGGTAGCCCGTGGCGACGCTCGACAGCTCCAGAAGACCGATCGAATCGAGCTCAGCCATCCCTGGTCCTCCTACGCCTCGATCACGACCGCTCCCTCCACGTCCCGCACCGTGCCCGCGATCGACGCGTGGATGCGCGCGCCGAGGGCGCCCCCTTCCGGGGCCGCGACGAGGTCGCCCGCCTTCACGCGCTCGCCCGGGCGCACGGTGGGCCGCGCCGGCGCCCCCGCGTGCTGCTTGAGCGGCAGGACGACGCGCCGCGGCGCGAGCGGCCGCTCCTCGAGCGGGCCGACGTTGCGGAAGCCCGAGAGGCCGAGCTTCGCCATCAGCCGGCGGGTGGGCACCCGCCGCGCGTCCGCGAGCGGGTGGGCCCGCACCTCCTCCGGCCGTCCCCGGAAGAAGAGCTGGCGCTCGCGGGCGACCGGCTTCGCGGCCACGCACACGTTCTTCGGGTCGAGGTCCTCGGGGCACGCGTAGAGCGTGCAGAGGTTGCACTCGCAGCAGTAGAGCGTGCCCGCGATCATCGGGCCCTTCTCCCCGGCGAAGCCGAGCGCCTGCATGGCGCGGTGCGGCTCGATCGGGTGTCCGATGAGATAGCGCGGGCACAGCTCCGTGCAGAAGCGGCACTGGTCGCACGCGGCCCGGCCGATCCGCTCGACCTGCGCGGGCGTCGCCGCGTGGCGGCGCGCGAGCGGGTGCGCGGCCGGGAGCACGACGAGGCCGCCGGTCGTCTTCGTGACCGGCTCGTCGAGCGACGCGGCCGGCCGGGCCATCATCACGCCCCCGACGAGGACCGCCACGTTCGGCTCGGTCGACCCGCCCGCCGCCGCGATCACCTCGCCGATCGACGTGCCGACCGGCACGCGCAGCGTGACCGGGTCCTTCACCGCGCCGGCCACGGTCAGCGCCTTGTGGGTGACCGGCCGGCCGAGGCCGACGTTCACCAGGGTCTCGACGTTGAGGACGAGCGCCCCCACGTCGCGGGGGAGGCCGCCGGGGGGGACGACCCTCCCGGTCACGTCGTACACCAGGACGAGCTCGTCGCCCGCGGGGTAGCTGTCGGAGAGCGGGAACGTCCGCACGCCTGCGGGCAGATCGGCCCGCAGGGCGCGGATCACGTCCTCGTGCTTGTTCTTGACGCCGATGACCGCCTCGCTCGCGCCCACGCGGTCCATGACGATCGCGAGGCCGGCGAGCATCGCCGGGGCCTCGTGGCGCAGCAGCTCCTTGTCCTTGTGGAGGAGCGGCTCGCACTCGGCGCCGTTCACGATCACGAGCGGCACCTGCGCCTGAAGCTTCACCTCGGTCGGGAAGCCGCCCCCGCCCGCGCCCACGACGCCGCACTCCTCGAGGGAGAGGCCCATCCGTTGTCCCGCACCTCGCTCGGCGCGCATCATACCGAACCCTGACGGGCGACTTCAAGTTCTTTCAGAAGTGGTCATAGCAGGTGCCACAGCAATCTCTCAGGCCGTGCCCGTCCACCGCGACAATTCTTGGAAGTCCAGCCACTCGAATCGATTGACGTGAAGCAAACGGCTCTTGACGCCTGATGCATCTGTGTTAGAATCTGTCAGAATCGTTCACGATCCTTCCGACGGAGGAAGGGCGCATGGCCACGGAGACGATCGCGCCGAGCCGCTCCCAGGTGGAGGAGATCGTCCGCCAGGTCGTGACCGCGAGGCTCGGCGCGGCGCGAGCGGCGGCGCCCGCCCTCGCCGTCCACGCCTCGGCCCGTCACGTGCACCTGTGCCGCGAGGACCTCGAGCGGCTCTTCGGCCGGGGCTACGAGCTGACCGTCGACCGGCCGCTCCACCAGCCCGGCAACTTCGCCGCGAAGGAGACGGTCACGCTCATCGGTCCGCGGCGGCGGCTCATCTCGAACCTGCGCATCCTCGGGCCGCTGCGCTCGCGCTCGCAGATCGAGCTGGCCTTCACCGACGCGATCAGCCTCGGCCTGGACGACGTCCCGATTAGGCTCTCGGGCGACCTCGACGGCACGCCGGGGGCCGTCGTGATGGGGCCGAACGGCGTCGTCGAGCTCGCGCAGGGCGTCATCCGGGCGGCGATGCACGCCCACATGGGGCCGCGCGACGCCGCGCACTTCGGGGTGAAGCACGGGGACGTGATGAAGCTGCGCGTGGTGAGCGACGCCCCGGTGACGTTCGACCGGGTGCACGTGCGCGTCGGGGAGACCTCGGTCCTCGACGTGCACATGGACACCGACGAGGCGAACGCGTGCGGGCTCTCGCGGGCCCGCGAGATCCGGCTGTTCAAGTAGGAGGAGGACGAACCTCATGAGGCAGGCGCTGGGCATGGTCGAGACGCGCGGGCTGGTCGCCCTGTTCGAGGCGACCGACGCGATGCTCAAGGCGGCGAACGTCACGTTCGCGGGCTGGGAGCCGGTGGGGTCGGGCCTCGTCACCGCGTTCGTCGAGGGCGAGACCGCCGCGTGCAAGGCGGCGACCGACGCGGGCGCGGAGGCGGCGGCCCGGGTGGGCGAGGTGGTGAGCGTGCAGGTCATCCCGCGCCCCCACGACGACCTCGCCGCGTTCGTGGACAAGACGACGGGCCGGGCCTCGGCCGGAGCCGGCAAGCCGGCGAAGGAGAAGAACCGATGACGCAGGCTCTGGGGCTGGTGGAGACGAAGGGGCTCGTCGGCCTGATCGAAGCGAGCGACGCCATGTGCAAGGCGGCGAACGTCGAGCTCGTGGCCACGGCGCAGATCGGGGGCGGCTACGTCACCACGGTCGTCCGCGGCGACACCGGCAGCGTGCGGGCCGCGGTCGACGCGGGGGCGCAGGCGGCGAAGGCGGTCGGCGAGCTGGTCGCGGCGCACGTGATCCCGCGCCCGCACGACGGGCTCGTCGAGGGGATGCTGGGCTAGGGCGGCGGAGACAGACATGGCCATCGGAATGATCGAGACGAAGGGGCTCGTCGCCCTCGTGCAGGCGACGGACGCCGCCCTCAAGGCCGCGAGCGTGACGTTCGGCGGCTGGCGCAAGGTGGGCAGCGGCCTGTGCACCGTGTTCGTCGAGGGCGACGTGGCCGCGGTGAAGGCGGCGATCGACGCGGGCGCCGCGGCGGGGCGGGGCGTGGGCGAGGTCGTGAGCGTGCACGTGATCCCGCGCCCGCACGACGACCTCGGGGTGGCCCTGCCGAAGCCGTAGAGGGCCGCCCCATGTTCCTCGCCAAGGTGATCGGCAACGTCGTCGCCACGCAGAAGGACCCGAAGCTCGTCGGGTCGAAGCTGCTCCTCATCCAGCCCTACGTCACGAAGGACCGGGCCCTCGTCGCGTCAGGCAGCTCCATCGTGGCCGTCGACTCCCTGGGCGCGGGGGCCGGCGAGTGCGTCCTCTTCACGCAGGGCAGCTCGGCCCGGCTGACCCCGGAGACCCGCGAGGCCCCGATCGACGCCGTGATCGTGGGGATCGTCGACACGGTGGAGGTCGAAGGGAAGGAGGTCCAGAAGCCGTGAGCACCCTCGCCTCCCTCACCCCCACCGGCCGCGAGGCGCTCGTGGCCGACATCGCGCGGGAGATCGTCCTGCGCCTGCGCGCGACGGGCTCCGCCGCGGCGACCAAGCCCCTCGACGCGACCGCCTCCGGCGCCCTTCTCGGCCACGGCGTCTTCGCCACCGTCGACGCGGCGGTCGAGGCGGCGGCGCGGGCGCAGCGGAAGATCGCCGCGCTGAGCCTCGAGGAGCGGGGGCGGGCGATCGCGCTCATCCGCCGCCTCTGCGACGAGAACGCGGAGGACTGGGGCCGCCGCGAGCTCGAGGAGACGAAGATCGGGCGCCTCGACCACAAGATCGAGAAGCTGCGGATCGTGAAGAAGGTCCTCGGCGTCGAGGCCCTCCAGATCCAGGCCCGCAGCGACGCCTCCGGCCTGTGCGTCATCGAGCGCGCGCCGTGGGGCGTCGTCGGCATGGTGCTCCCCGCCACGCACTCGGTGCCGACCATGGCCGGCAACGCGATCAACGTGATCGCGGCCGGCAACGCGGCCGTCTTCAGCCCGCACCCGGCCGCGTGGCGCATCGCCGCCCACGCGCTCCAGGCCATGAACCGCGGGATCGAGACGGAGACGGGCGTCGCGGACGCGATCACCACCGTGGCCGAGCCCGGCCTCGCGTCGGTCGAGGCGATCTTCCGGCACCCCGGGGTCGCGCTCCTGTGCGTCACCGGCGGGCCGGCGGTCGTGAAGGCGGCGATGCAGTCCGGCAAGCGGGTCATCGCGGCCGGCCCCGGCAACCCGCCGGTGGTGGTCGACGAGACGGCCTGCCCGACGGCGGCCGCGAAGGCCATCGTCGAGGGCGCCGCCTTCGACAACAACCTCCTCTGCATCGGCGAGAAGGAGGTCTTCGTCGTGGACTCGAAGGCCGACGCGCTCGCCAAGGCCCTGCGCGCCGAGGGCGCGGCGGAGCTCGACGCCCGGGCCGTCGCGAGGCTGACCGAGGCCGCGTTCACCTTCGACGGCCCCGGCAAGGGCTGCGGCCGCGCCCACGTGCACAAGGACTTCGTGGGGCGAGACGCCTGCGTCCTCGCCGCGGCCGCCGGCGTCGCGGTCCCCCCGGGGACGCCGCTGCTCTTCGGCGAGACGAAGGCGGATCACCCGTTCGTCCAGGAGGAGCAGATGATGCCCTTCCTGCCGATCGTGCGCGTCCCGGACTTCGAGGCCGCGGTCGCGGCCGCCCTCGAGGCCGAGCACGGCTACCGCCACACCGCGATCATCCACTCGAAGGACGTCTCGCGCGTGACCACGATGGCGCGGGCGATGAACACCACGCTCTTCGTCCACAACGCCCCCTCCACCGCCGCCCTCGGCGCGGGCGGCGCCGGCTACCTGAGCTTCTCGATCGCGACCCCGACCGGCGAGGGCGTCACCACCCCCCTCACCTTCACCCGCGAGCGGCAGATCACGATCGGCGGCGCGCTGCGGATCGTCTGAGTCCATGTACCTCGCCCGGGTCGAAGGTACGCTCACCGCGACGCGCAAGCACGCGACGCTCGAGGGCTGCCGCTTCCTCCTGGCCCGCCGTCTCGAGGCGGACGGCCGCCCCGCCGTCGAGCCGGTCGTGGTCCTCGACCGGCTGGGCGCCCGGCGGGGCACGCTCGTCCTCGTCTCGACCGACGGCGACGCGGTCCGCAAGGTGCAGGGGAACACGGTGCCCGCGCGGCTCTCGGTGATCGGCCTCGTGGACGAGGTGGGGCGGTGAGGCTCGGGGTCGTGCGCGGGCACGTGGTGCTGCACACCGCCGTGCCCTCCCTCGAGGGCACGCGGCTCGTGATCGTCGAGCCGGTCACCGCCGAGAGCCTGGCCGCCGCGAACGGGCGGGGCGGCGGCAAGGCGCTCGTGGTGGCCGACCACCTCGACCCCGCCCACGGCCAGCTCGTCGGCTTCGTCGAAGGCCGCGAGGCGGCGAACCCGTATCACCCCGGGAAGGCCCCGGTGGACGCGTACTGCTCGCTCCTCGTCGACGCGGTGGACTACCGGCCGTGGGAGACGGAGGCGCCCGCCGCGGGCGGAGGCAAGGCACAGGGATGAAGACCATCGACCTCTCCTCACTCCGGGTCGTCGCGGCCAGGGACGTCGAGGCCGCGGTGCGCGAGGGCGCGACGGAGGTGACGCTCGCCCCGCGCGCCGTGGTCACCCCGTCGGCGCGCGACGCCCTGCGCCGACACGGCTGCGCGGTCCGCGAGGACGGCCGAGGCGCCGCCGCGCCCGGCGGGCCGCCCCTCTCGCCCGCCGCCTCCGCCGTCCACGAGCGGCTCTTCCGCTCGCCCCACGCGGAGGCGATCAAGGCCGAGATCTGCGCCGCCGGCCGCAAGCTCTGGCAACGGCAGTACGTCGACGGCAACGGCGGCAACATCTCCTACCGCCTCGCCGAGAACGCCGTCCTGTGCACCCCGACCCTCGTGAGCAAGGCCGACCTCACGCCGGCCGACCTGTGCCTCGTGGACCTCGATGGCCACCAGCTCGCCGGGACGCGCGCCCGCACGAGCGAGATCCTGATGCACCTCGAGATCTACAAGAACGTCCCCGAGGCGAAGGCGGTGCTCCACTGCCACCCGCCCCACGCGACGGCCTACGCGATCACCGGCAAGGTGCCGCCCACCTGCGTCATCCCCGAGTTCGAGGTGTTCGTGGGCGGGGCCGCCCTCGCCCGCTACGAGACGCCGGGGACGCAGGCCTTCGCCGACGCCGTGCTGCCCTTCGTCCGCGAGCACAACACCGTTCTCCTCCAGAACCACGGCATCGTCTGCTGGGCGGACACCGTGACCCACGCCGAGTGGTACGCCGAGGTGCTCGACACCTACTGCTGGACGCTGATGCTCGCCCAGCAGCTCGGCGCCCCGATCACCTACATCCCCGAGGAGAAGGCGGCGGACCTGCTCGCGATCAAGAAGAGGCTCGGGCTGCCCGACGCCCGGCTCGACGGCGGGATGAGGGAGTGTCAGCTGTGCGACCTGCCGGAGGTGCCGGGGGCGATCGCGGTCGCTCCGCCCTCCCCGGACGGCCGCTGCTCCTGCGGGGGGGGGCACGGGGAGGACGTGGAGGCGCTGGTGGCTTCGGTGACCGACGCGGTGATGGCGGCGCTGCAGAAGTAACATCACGCCCGGCGCGACGCCCGGGGCGGCGCGCCGCGGGAGGAGCACCTTGGGCCACGCGCTGAGCTTCGCCGCCGCCGACCTCGGGGCCGAGAGCGGCCGGGTCATGCTGGGCCGCTTCGACGGGGAGCGGCTCTCGCTCTCCGAGGCCCACCGCTTCGACAGCCGCCCCGTGCGCCTGCCCGACGGGCTGCACACCGACGTCCTGCGGATCTTCTCCGAGATCGAAGCCGGCCTCGCCGCCTTGGCCCGGGGGGGCGACGAGCTGGCCGGGATCGGCGTCGACACCTGGGGGGTCGACTTCGCCCTCCTCGACGCCGAGGGCGTCCTCCTCGGCAACCCCTGGCACTACCGCGACGTCCTCGGCAGCGGGGTGATGGAGAGGGCCTTCGCCCGGGTGCCCCGCGCCGAGATCTTCGCCGCGACCGGCGTGCAGGTGCTCGAGCTCAACACGCTCTTCCAGCTCCTGCGGATGCAGGAGCGGGGCGCCTCCATGCTCGGTGCGGCCCGGCGGCTGCTCTTCATGCCGGACATCTTCTCGTACTGGCTGTGCGGCCGGGCGGCCAGCGAGCGCACGATCGCCACCACCTCGCAGTGCTTCGACGTGGCGGCCGGGCGCTGGGCGGACGCGCTCCTCGAACGCTTCTCCCTGCCCGCGGGGCTCTTCGGCGAGGTCGTGCCGCCCGGCACCCTCCTCGGCGAGCTCCTGCCCCACGTCGGCGAGGAGACGGGCCTCCACCGCACGCCGATCGTGGCGGTCGGCGGCCACGACACCGCCCTCGCTGTAGCCGCGGTGCCCGCCGCCGGCGAGGGCTTCGCCTACGTCAGCTCGGGCACGTGGTCGCTCCTCGGGGCCGAGATCCCTCGTCCCCGCATCGACGAGGCGAGCCGCGCCGCGAACTTCACGAACGAGGGCGGCGTCGCGGGAACGATCCGCTTCCTCAAGAACCTCTGCGGGCTCTGGCTCGTCCAGGAGTGCCGGCGGCACTGGGCGCGCCACGGCGAGGAGGGCTCGTACGACGAGCTCGCCCGGCTCGCCGCCGCGGCGCCGGCTTTCCGCTCCCTCGTCGACGTCGACGACCCCGTCTTCGCGGCGCCGGGCGACATGCCCAGCCGGATCCGGGACTCCTGCCGGGCGACTGGCCAGCCGGTGCCGGAGTCGAAGGGCGAGATCGTCCGCGCCGCCCTCGACAGCCTCGCTCTCAAGTACCGCTACGTTCTCGCGCAGGCCGAGGGGATCCTCGGCCGGCGGCTCTCCCCGATCCACGTCGTGGGGGGCGGCTCACGCAACCGGCTGCTGTGCCAGCTCGCCGCCGACGCCACCGGCCGGCCGGTCGTGGCGGGCCCGGTCGAGGCCACCGCCGCCGGCAACGTCCTCATGCAGGCGCTCGCCCTCGGCCGCCTCGGCTCGCTCGCCGACCTGCGCGAGGTCGTGCGGCGGTCGTTCGAGATCGTCACCTTCGAGCCGCGGCCGCAGCCGGCGGCCGAGGACGCCTACGCGCGGCTGCTCGCGCTGGTCGAGCGATGAAGGCGGCGGAGCGGCGCCTCGAGCTGCGCGCGATCTTCGAGCGCCAGGAGTTCGCCGACCTCGCCACGCTGCGCAAGCGCCTGCGGGCCTCGGAGTCGACGCTGCGGCGCGACCTCATGGCCCTCGAGAGAGAAGGGGTCCTCAAGCGCGTGCACGGGGGGGCCCTCGCCGTCGCCGCCCCTCGCGAGCCGAGCTACGACTTCGCGTGGCAGAGCGGCCGCATGGCCGAGGCCAAGGCCCGGATCGCCCGGGCGACCGCCGCCCTCGTCGAGGACGGGCAGGTGGTGATCCTCGACGGGGGGTCGACCGTGGCCGCGGTCGCCCGCGCGCTCGCCGGGCGATCGCTGCACGTCCTCACGAACTCGCTGCCCATCGCCGAGCTGCTCCAGCGGGCGCGGCAGATCGAGCTGACCCTGACCGGGGGGACCTACGACCCGCGCCTCGGCGCGCTGCTCGGCCCCCTCGCCGAGCACACCCTGGGCGCGGTCGCCGCCGACGTGCTCGTGATGGGCACGGGCGGAGTGACGGACGCCGGCTTCACGAACAACAACGCGCTCGTGGTGGGGGCCCAGCGCAAGATGATCGAGGTCTCGCGCACGGTGGTCATGGTGGCCGACCACACGAAGTTCGGCCGGGCCGCGATGTTCCCCCTCGCCCCGCTGCGCGCCGCGCACGTGGTCGTCTCCGACACGGGGCTCGCGGAGGGCCACCAGGAGATGCTGCGCGCGCAGGGGATCCGGCTGATCCTGGCGTAGTCGACTCCTTGCGCTCGTCGTTCCCGGCGGCTATACAAGACGGCATGCGTCACACCACCCGCCGAGACACCCCGGCGCGCAAACGGCGAACGGACGAGCTGATCGGACGGCTCGCCAGCCAGCGCCTGGTCGAGGCGCTCGAGGTCAGCCGCCGGGCCGAGCGAGAGCTGGAGGTCGCGAAACCGGCCGTCGGATTCGAAGGCGAGAGTCATGGAGCACGAATGACTCCCGGAAGGGCGCGACCCTGATCCGACGAGGCTCCCCGTCCGCGGTCGTTGCCATCCTCGGCCTGGCCGCGCCGGCGCTCGCCCAGGCGCCCGAGGCCGCGACGATCCTCCGCCGCGCCGACCGGGCGGTCCTCGGCGAGACCGCCGCCTACACCCTGCGCATGACCGTCGTCCGGCCGAACAAGCCCGAGCGGGTCGTCGAGATGAAGGGTTGGAAGAAGGGCGACGACCTGGGTCTCGTGCGCTACACGGCGCCGGCGAAGGAGCGTGGCACCGCCTACCTGCGGGCCGGCGAGAACACCTGGCTCTTCCTCCCGTCGGCCGAGAAGGTCGTCCGGGTGGGGGCGAAGCAGAACTTCGGCGGCGGGGACTTCTCGAACGCCGACATCTTCCGCCTCTCGCTCATCAAGGACTACGTCCCCACCCTGGCCCGCGAGGAGACGGTCGAAGGCCAGCCGAGCTACAAGCTGGAGCTCAAGGCCAAGGACCGCTCCGTGGCCTACGACCGGGTCGTCTACTGGGTGCGGACCGACGGCACGTTCTTCCCGGTGAAGGCCGACTACTACACGCTCTCCGGGAAGAACCTGAAGTCGCTCGTCCTCTCGCAGACGAAGCGCCTGGGCGGCCGGACCCGGCCCACACTGATGACGATGGAGAGCCGGGTCGACGAGGGGTCGCGCACCCTCCTCGAGTTCCTCGCGATCGAGGACGACGTGAAGCTCGACGACCGTCTCTTCTCCCCGGGGGCGCTCGAGCGGGGCGAGTAGTGCCGGCGGCCATCCCGTCCTACCCCCGGATCCGGCCACGTACGCCGGCCCCCATGGGCCACATCAGGAGACTCAACTCGGTCCAAACCGAGTTGAGTCTGCGAGGCGCAACGGGGCGCTCTCGTTCGGAGGCGCGTCTCCCCGGGGACGTTCGAGGAATCCGCCGTGTCTGCGCGCTCCTCCTCCTCCTCCTCCTCCTCCTCCCCGCCGCTGCCGCCCCCCAGTCCCGCCAGGTCGAGCTCGGGCTCGAGGGCTTCGGCTACCGCAGCGCGACGACGCCTCTCAACCGCGACAACGTCCTCGGCCTCGACGCGTACCCCGGCCTCGGGCGCCTGGCACTCGGTTGGCGGGAGACGCACGGCGGCTTCCGCGCGGTCTTCCGCGGCTACGTCGAGCGCTCGTGGGGCACGAGCGCCGACGAGACGGACGGGGTCGTCCGGCAGGGCTACGCGCAGTACTGGTGGGGCGAGACGGTCGGCCTGAGGGTGGGCAAGCAGAGGATCGCCTGGGGCTCCGGCTTCGCCTGGAACCCGACGAACCGCCTCGAGCCGCCGAAGAACGCCCTCAACACGACGCTCGAGCAGGAAGGCGCCCTCGCCGCGCGGCTCGACTGGAACCCGGCGACGTGGGCGAGCCTCGTCCTCGTCGGCGCCACCACCGACGCCGTCCCGCGCGACCTGCGGCTCGTCGACGTCGATGCCGAGCGGCGCGACTCGCTCGCCGCGCGCGCCCGCTTCCTCGTGAAGGACACCGACCTCGCCCTCGTCGTCTCGGGCGGGAAGAACCAGCGGACCCTCCTCGGCCTCGACGTCGGCCGCGACCTCGGCTGGGCCGCGGTCCACGCCGAGATGGCCGTCTACGAAGGCGCCGAGATGGCGCCGCCCCGCGACGACACGACGTTCGTCCGCGTCGTGGTCGGGGCGCTGCGCACGAGCGGCGAGAACGCCTTCGCCCTCGAGTACTTCTACAACGGCGAGGGCTACTCGGACGGAGGCGCCGCGCGGTGGCTGAGCACCCTCGACCGGGCGTGGACGGCCGCCACGAACCCAGCCCTGCCCCCCGAGCTCCAGCAGCAGGCGTTCGCCGCCTGGGCAGCGGGCGCGTCGGTCCCGTACGCCGGCGGCCTCGGCCTGCGGCGGCACTACCTGCACGCCTCGTGGACGCGCGGTGGCGCCACGTCGGTCTGGACCGGCGCGGTTCGCACGGTGGTGGGCCTCGACGACGGCGCCTGGGCCCTCACCCCCGGCGTCGGCTGGGCCCCTCGCGGCAACGTCACGCTGAACGTCGACGCGATCGTGCTGCTGGGCCCCGACGAGAGCGAGTACCGTCTCGCCCCCCTGCGGGGCGCCCTCCAGGCCCGGCTGAAGGTGCTCTTCTAGTCGAACAACAGGCGACAAGTCGTTCTATAGAATCGTCCTGCCGGGCCTGGCCGCTACCTGAGCTCCAGATCGTCCCGTTTCGGCAGGGCCGGGAACGGCGCGTGCGGCTCCGCCTGGTACCAGTACGCGACCGAGGCGATGTCGTCCCGCAGCGGCAGGTAGCGGCCGTCGGCGCGCCAGCCCAGCGCCTGGATCGTGACCCGCAGGTCCTGCTCGAAACGGATCGGGTCCATGATGTGCCAGCGGTAGAGCGAGAAGCGCTGCTGCGACTGGTACAGGCCGTCGGGGCGGATGACCTGCGAGAGGCCGGAGTAGGGGGTCGTGAACTCCTGGTAGCGCTTCTCGGCCTTGTTCTCGAAGTTGTACGAGCCGCAGAAGTAGTCCTCGGTGCCGGTCCCGGCGATGGTGGGGAAGTCGCGGTCCCCGTCGAGGTAGAACTTGATCTCGCCCTCGCCCCACCAGCCGGTGCTGTTCACGCCCCACGCCATGTACGTCCCCACGTAGTGCCCGTGCCCCCGCACGCCGTCGAGGATGGTGTAGACCTCCTTCTCGGGCAGCGGGTTGACCCGCCGGAACTGGGCGTGGAAGTAGGCGGCGTCGTCGGGCACGTCGGTGAGCGCGTAGTCGATCTGGTAGTAGAGGGTCATGTCGTCGTCGCCGAGGTTCTCCGCGGTGATCCGGAAGCCCTTGCGGAACGGCATCTCCCAATAGCTGTTGAAGGCGCTGCCGGGGTTGACGCACACCGCGAGCGAGGAGACCTGGGCGTAGCCGCCCCAGCCCGAGGCGAAGAAGTCGCCCGCCGGCACCTCCACGGACGGCGTCGCCTCGCCGTCCCAGTAGAAGCGCAGGATGAGGTATCGCCACGGGCCGGTCGGGGTCATCCAGATGTGCTGGATGGCGCCCTCCCCGAACACCTCGGCCATCGTGAAGGTCGTCTTCGCCTTGATGCGCACCGAGGGCGAGACCTTCCAGCCCTGGCCGAGGTCGCGCGCGGCTCGCGCGCCCGTGCCCTCGGTGGCCATGCCACCCTTGCCCTTCTCGCCGGTGAAGTTCTCCGGGCTGATCGAGCGGGTCTTCGCCCGGGACAGGCGCGACAGGTTGCCGAGGCCGAGCCCCAGGCCGTCGAAGGCGGGCTGGGCGGGGAGGACGGCGGGGAGGAGGGCGAGGGCCGCGGCGCCGAGGAGGGCCGGGCGCGCCGAGCGTGTCATTGCAGCCTCCTGACGGGCCGCGAGGCGCGGCCCGCCCCGGAGCTTACTCCCATCCCGCGTTTTGCTATCCTCACCCCTCGCGATCATGAGCTCGGTGCGAGTCGAGGACGCCACGAAGGACTACCAGCTCGGCCGCACCACGGTGAGCGCCCTGCGCGGCGTGTCCCTCGCGGTCGAGCGCGGCGAGTTCATCACGGTGGCCGGCCCCTCGGGCTCGGGCAAGTCGACGCTGCTCAACCTGATCGGGTGCCTCGACCACCCAACCTCGGGCCGCGTGCTCATCGGGGACCAGGACGTGGCGAGACTCGGCGACGACGCGCTCTCGGACCTGCGGGCGGAGAAGATCGGCTTCATCTTCCAGACGTTCAACCTGATCCCCGTGCTGTCGGCCCTCGAGAACGTGGAGTTCCCGCTCCTCGTCCGGCAGTCGGCCGGGAGAGGCGAGCGCAAGAGCGCCCGCGAGCGGGCGCGGCGGGCGCGGCGGGCGCTCGCGGAGGTGGGCCTCGCCGACTTCGCTCGCCACCGCCCGGACGAGCTGTCCGGCGGGCAGCGCCAGAGGGTGGCGGTGGCCCGCGCGCTCGTGACCGACCCGGTGATCGTCCTCGCCGACGAGCCGACGGCGAACCTCGACTCCGCGACCGGAGAGACGATCGTGGCCCTCATGGAGGAGATCAACCAGCGGGACGGGACGACGTTCATCTTCTCGACCCACGACCCGAGGGTCATGGCCCGCGCCCACCGCGTGCTCCGGCTCGCCGACGGGAGGATCGAGGCGTGAGGCGGATCCCCCTGAGCGTCCTGCCCCCCGCGCGGCCCCTCGTCGAGTGCACCGCGTGCGGGCGCTGCTGCACCTACGTCGGGGTGGGCATCAACGCGCCGAACAGCCCCCGTCACGCGACGGACGTCCTCTGGTACCTCTACCACGAGAACGTCTACGTCTACGTGGACGGGGAGGGGGAGTGGTCGGTGCACTTCGAGACCCGCTGCCGCAACCTGGGCCCCGACCTGCGCTGCGCCGTCTACGTCGACCGCCCCCACATCTGCCGGGGCTTCGACAACCGCACCTGCGAGGTCAACGACCCCGCCCACGACACGCTGACCTTCCGCGAGCCGCGGGAGTTCCTCCTCTGGCTGCAGGAGAAGCGGCCGCGCCTGTTCGCGCGGATCGAGAAGGGATTCGTACCGAAGGCGCTCCGCCCGGACCGCCGGGGCACCGCGCCCTCCGCGCGCGCCGCCCGGCGCCGGGCGGTCGCGCGGAAGGCGAGGATCTGAGCGATGGCCGACGACAAGCCCCTCGTGGGCATCATCATGGGCAGCAAGTCGGACTGGGAGACGATGAAGAACGCGAGCGACACCCTCGCCCGCTTCGGCGTCCCCCACGAGTGCCGGGTGCTGTCCGCCCACCGCACCCCGGTCGAGACGACCGCGTGGGCGGAGGGGGCGGAGGCGCGGGGCCTCGAGGTCGTCATCGCCGGCGCGGGGGGGGCCGCCCACCTGCCGGGCATCGTCGCCGCCCACACGACGCTCCCCGTCCTCGGGGTGCCGGTCGAGAGCGCGTCGCTCAAGGGGCTCGACTCGCTGCTCTCGATCGTCCAGATGCCGGGGGGCATCCCGGTGGCGACGCTCGCGATCGGCAAGCCGGGCGCCACGAACGCGGCCCTCCTCGCGGTCGAGATCCTCGCCGGAAAGCGCCCGGAGCTGCGGGAGAAGCTCCGGCAGTTCCGCGAGGAGCAGGCGAAGAAGGTGCTCTCCGAGACCCTCCCGTGACGCCCGTCCCGCCCGGGGCGACGATCGGCGTCCTCGGGGCGGGGCAGCTCGGGCGGATGTTCGCGATCGCGGCCCGGCGCATGGGCTACCGCGTCCACGCCTTCTCCCCCGACACCGACACGCCGACCGGCCAGGTGGCGGACGTCGAGGTCACCGCCCCCTACGAGGACCTCGACGCGGTGCGGGCCTTCGCCCGCGCGGTCTCGGTGGTGACGTTCGAGATCGAGAACGTGCCCGTCGAGACCGCGGCGGCGGCGGCGGAGCGCGCACCCGTCCGCCCCGGCGGCCACGTGCTCCACACGACGCAGCAGCGCCTGCGCGAGAAGGAGTTCCTCGCTCGGGCCGGGCTTCCCCTCGCCCCGTACGTCCCCGTGCGCTCGTTCGCCGAGCTCGAGGAGGCGATCGACCGGCTGGGTACGCCCGCGGTCCTCAAGCAGGCCGCGTGGGGCTACGACGGCAAGGGCCAGGTGCGGGTCGACCACCCGGAGGAGGCCGACGCGGCGTGGGCGGTGGTGGGGGAGAGCGAGTCCGTTCTCGAGGCGGCGGTGCCCTTCGAGAAGGAGGTGTCGGTCGTCGCCGCGCGCGGGGCCGACGGCTCCTTCGCCCACTACGGCGTCATCGAGAACGAGCACACGGACCAGGTCCTCGACGTCTCGGTCTCGCCCGCCCAGCTGCCGGAGGCCCTCGCCGCCCAGGCGGTCGAGATCGCGCGGGCGGTGATGGAGGCGCTCGACGTGGTGGGCGTCCTCTGCGTGGAGCTGTTCGTCGTCGAGGGGCGGCTCCTCGTCAACGAGCTCGCCCCCCGCCCCCACAACTCGGGCCACCTCACCTTCGACGCCTGCCTCACGAGCCAGTTCGAGCAGCAGCTGCGCGCGGTGTGCGGCCTGCCCCTCGGCGCGACCGAGAGGCTGCGCCCGGCGGCGATGGCGAACCTCCTCGGCGACCTGTGGAGGGACGCCGAGCCGGACTGGGCGGCGGCCTGCGCGTTCCCGGACGTGAAGATCCATCTCTACGGCAAGAGCGAGGCGCGGCCGGGGCGGAAGATGGGCCACCTCGTGGCCATGGCCCCGACCCCCCACCTCGCCCGACAGCGCGTGCTCGCCGCGCGCGAGGCCCTCGCGCGGAGGCGCCCGTGAGGGTGCTCGTGGTCGGGGGCAACCGCTTCCTCGGCCACGAGCTCGCGTGGCGGCTCCTCGCCGCCGGCCATGCGGTGACTCTGTTCAACCGGGGGTCGCGGCCCGACGCCTTCGGCGACCGTGTCGAGCGGCTCCGGGGCGACCGGACGAGCTCCGACTTCGAGCGCCTCCTCGGCGGGCGTTCCTTCGACGCGGCCGTGGACTTCGCCGCCTTCGACGGAGAGGACGGCCGGCGGGCGGCCCAGGCGCTTCTCGGCCGCGTCGGCCACTACGTCGTCGTCAGCACCGGGCAGGTGTACCTGGTGCGCGAGGGCTGCCCGCGCCCGGCCCGCGAGGGGGACTACGACGGGCCGGTCATGCCGGAGCCCCCCGACCCGTACGACCGGGGGCAGTGGGAGTACGGAGTGAAGAAGCGGGCGCTCGAGGACGCGCTGGTCGCCGCGTGGGAGAGACGCCGCTTCCCCTCGACCCGCCTGCGCATCCCGATGGTGAACGGCGAGCGCGACCCCTTCCGGAGGCTCGAGCGCTATCTGTGGCGGATGCTCGACGGCGGCCCGATCCTCCTCCCCGGGGGCGGGGAGCACCCCGTCCGACACGTCTACTCGGGCTCGGTGGTGGCGGCGATCCTCTCGCTGCTGGGGCGGGAGGACACGTTCGGCGAGGCCTACAACCTCGCCCAGGACGAGACGCCGACGCTGCGGGAGCTGCTCGCACTCGCCGCCTCGAGCCTCGGCGCGCCACTGCGTGTGGTCGACGTGGCCCGCGAGCGCGTCCGCGAGGCCGGCCTCGACCCGCTCGTGCTGTCGCCCTTCAGCGGCACGTGGATGTCCTTCCTCGATCCCGCGCGCGCGAAGGCCGAGCTCGGCTTCCGCCACGAGCCCCTCGGCTCCTACCTCGACAAGATCGTGACGAGCTTTCTGGCCCACCCGCCGGCCGAGCCGCCCCCGGGCTACGAGTCGCGGGCGGCCGAGCTCGCGCTCGCCGCGGCGCCACGCTCCCGTTGACGCGCCGGCCCCGCGGGAGCAGGATCGCCTCACCATGAGCGACACCCTCGCCGCCCTTCTTCGCCCGGCCCTCGGCCTCGCCCTCGGGGCGCTCGCGCTGTCCACCGTCGTCCTCGCCGCAACGCCCGAGCGAATGACCGTCTACGTCGGCACCTACACCGACGGCACGAGCCGCGGGATCTACCGCTTCACCTTCGACCCCGCGAGCGGCTCCATGGGTGAGCCCGTCCTCGCCGTCGAGACGAAGAACCCGTCCTTCCTCGCCCTGCACCCGAGCGGCCGCGTCCTCTACGCGGTGGGGGAGATCTCGAGCTTCGAGGGGCAGAAGACCGGAGCGGTGAGCGCCTTCGCGGTCGATGAGAAGACCGGCGACCTGACGCTCCTCAACCAGCAGGCGTCCGAAGGCGCGGGGCCGTGCCACCTGGTCGTCGACCGCGCGGGGCGGAACGTCCTCGTCGCGAACTACGGGGGCGCAACGGTGGCGGTCCTGCCGGTCGACGCCGACGGCCGGCTGAAGAAGGCCTCCTCCGTCCGTGTCCACGAGGGCTCCGGCCCGAACGCCGCGCGCCAGCGGGAGCCCCACGCCCACGGGATCTCCCTCGACGCCGCCGAGCGCTTCGCCCTCTCGCCCGACCTCGGGGCCGACCGCGTCTTCGTGTACCGCTACGACGGGGCGAAGGGGACCCTCGAGCCGCACGGCGCGGCGGTGCTCGACCCCGGGTCAGGCCCCCGCCACCTCGCCTTCCACCCAGGGGGCAAGCACCTCTACGTGATCAACGAGCTTCTCTCCACGATCACCGCCTTCTCCTACGACGCGGCGAAGGGCGCGCTCGCGCCGCTGCAGACGGTCTCCACGCTGCCCGCCAGGTTCTCGGGGACGAGCTGGACGGCCGAGATCGAGGTCTCCCGCGACGGCCGCTTCGTCTACGGCTCGAACCGCGGCCACGACAGCCTCGCCGTGTTCTCCGTCGACCCGGCCACCGGCCGCCTGAGCGCGGCGGGCCACGCGCCGGTGGGAGGGACTTTCCCGCGCCACTTCGCGATCGACCCCACGGGCCGGTGGGTGCTCGCCGCCCACCAGAGCTCGGGGACGATCGCCGTCCTGAGGATCGACCCCGCGACCGGCGTCCCCGCCCTCACGGGGGCGCGACTGACGGTCGACAAGCCGGTGTGCCTCCTGCCGGTCCCGGGCCGCTGAGGATCCCGTGCCGACCGCGCTCGACCCGAAGCTCGTCTGGGGCCTGGCCGCCGCCCTGCTCATCGGCGCCCTCGTCGGCATCGAGCGGGAGAGGAGCAAGGCCCTCTCCGGCAACGTGGGCATCGGCGGCGTCCGCACGTTCATCCTCTTCTCGCTGATCGGAGCGGTCTCGGCCTGGCTGTCGCTCGCCCTCGGCGACGCCTGGGTGTTCGTGTGCGCGGTGGGGGCGGTGGCCGCCCTCGCCGTGGCCGGCTACGTCGTCCAGGCCCGGGTGAAGCCGAACGCGGTCGGCCTCACCACCGAGACCGCCGCCATCGGCGTGTGCCTGCTCGGCGGCGCGTCGACCGCCGGGTTCCCCGAGGCGGCCCTCGCCGTCGGGATCGCCGTCTCGGCCGTGCTCGCCTACAAGGAGCCGATGCACGGGCTCGTGGCGAAGCTCGGCCCCGACGACATCTCCGCCGGCGTCAAGCTCCTCGCCGCGACCTTCATCGTGCTGCCCCTCCTCCCCGCGTCCGCGATCGACCCCTGGGGCGCTCTCGAGCTCCGCTCCCTGTGGACCCTGGTCATCCTGATCGCCTCGCTGTCGCTCGTGGGCTACGTGGCGACCCGTGCGCTCGGCCCCCGTCGGGGCACGGCGGTCACCGGGCTCTCGGGGGGCCTCGTTTCCTCCACCGCCGTCACCCTCGCCTTCGCGCGCCAGAGCCGGGACGAAGGCGGCAAGACCGACGACGCCCTCGCCGGGGGGCTCCTGACCGCGTGGGCGGTGATGACCGTGCGCATCGTCGTGATCGCGGCGATCCTGCACCCGCCCCTCGCGGCCCCCCTCCTCCTGCCCTTCGGGGCGATGACCGTGGTCACCCTCGGCGCCGCCGCCCTCTTCCTGGGCCGGGCCCGCGGGGAGGAGCCGGCGGCGGCGGGTCCGGTGGGCCTCAAGAACCCGTTCAGCCTCACCGCCGCCGTGAAGTTCGGCCTCCTCTTCGCGGTGGTCCTCCTCGTGGTGGCCGGGGTCGAGCGCTACTTCCAGGGTCGCGGCTACTTCCTCGTCGCCGCCCTCGCCGGCCTCACCGACGTCGACGCGATCACCCTGTCGATGGCGAGCCTCGCCCGCGGCGGCGGCGTGCCCCTCCCGACCGCCGCCTCCGCCCTCGTCCTGGCTGCGCTGTCGAATACGATCGTCAAGTGCGGCCTGGTCGTGGCCACCGCCGGCACGAAGCTGCGACGGTCCATCGTCCTCGTCACCGCCGTCCTCCTCGTGGTCGGCGCGGCCTCGATCTTTCTCGCCTGAGGGGGCGGCTACTCCAGCCGATAGCCGACGAGCACGAACCGGCCCTCGTCCTGCTTCTCCTTCACGGGAACGGACGCCGCCGGCTGGCCGCTCGCCCCGTCGCGCAGGACGAGGTTGTAGGCGTGGCCCTCCGACGTCGACCACTCGACCACGTAGAGCGCGCCGCTCTGGTCGATCGGGAGGTCGACCCCGCTCACGTCCGGCGTGAGCTCGACGTCGGCCACCGTCCGCACCGCGCCCGCCTCGACCCGGCGCACCTTCAGCGTCACCGTGTCGTGGCGGAGGAACGACTCCACCTCGACGCGGGGGGCGAAGACGGCCGTGCGGGCGACGCCGAGGCGGTCCGACCCGGGGGGCGGGGCGGCGAGGAACGGCGCGGCCACCGGCTGGGGGCGATCCTTGAGCTCACGAAGGTCCTCGCGCGTCGCGGCGAGCTCCTCGCGCACCGTGCCGAGCAGGGCGTCGCGCTCGCGCAGGGCGCCGTGGAGGAGGGCGAGCTGCCGCTCGAGGCGGGCGACCTCGGAGCGCAGGGCGTCCGTCTCCTGCGGCGCGGCGAGGAGGAGGAGGGTGAGGGAGACGAGGGGGGCCATGGTCGATTCTAGACCCGCCTTGCAGGCGGAGGGCCGAGAGGGCACGATGGCGGTCCCCATGGCGCTCCTCGGCCTCGCCTTCTTCCTGAGCGGAGCGGCCGCCCTCGTCTACCAGGTCGTGTGGCAGCGCATCCTGACCCTGCACACCGGCATCGGGGTCGTGTCCGTCTCGCTGATCGTGGCCGCCTTCATGGCCGGGCTCGGCCTCGGCAGCCACCTGGGCGGCGTGCTGAGCGCGCGCGTCTCGCCGCGGCGGGCCCTGCGCCTGTTCGCGCTCCTCGAGCTCGCGATCGCTGCGTTCGCCGCGGTGAGCTGCCGCCTCTACTACGAGGGCCTCGCCGCCTTCGCCGCACCACTCTACGCCACGACGGCGGGATCGGCGGCGGCCCACTTCCTCGCCTTCGTGCTGCCCACCACGCTCATGGGGATGTCGCTGCCCTTCCTCGTGCGGGCCACGGTGCGGGAGACCGCCTCCGCCCCGCGGGTCATCGCGTTCCTCTACGGGACGAACGTGCTCGGCGCCGCGACCGGCGCGCTCGTCGCCCCGTGGGTCCTCGTCCGCTTCCTCGGCATGGAGGGGGCGGCGCACGCCGCGGCGGGGGCCAACCTCCTGGCGGGGGCGGCCGCTCTCGCCGTGGGCGCGAGAGGGGAGCACCCCACGCCCCCCCCGGGGCGATCCGAGGCGGCGCCGTTGGTCGTGGCGGAGTCGGACCGGGCCCCGCTCGGCCTGTGGGCGGCGCTCTACGCGCTGTCGGGCTTCGTCGCCCTCTCGCTCGAGGTCGCCTGGTTCCGCCTCGTGGACGTCGGCGTCAAGAGCACGGCCTTCACGTTCGGCACGGTGCTGTGCATCTACCTCCTGGGTCTCGGCTCGGGCAGCCTCGTCGGGGGCCTGCGCGCCTCGCGCCTGCGCCGACCTCTCGCCGCCTTCCTCGACTACCAGCTCCTCCTGCTCTGCGTGGCGGGCGCCGCGGTCGTGCTCCTCGCCTCGCTTCCCCCGGACACCCCCGTCTACCGCTGGCTCTTCGAGTACTGGCGGCAGGAGCCCTTCTTCTCCCTCGGCTCCGACTGGGACGCGGGCGCGCTCCTCCGGCTCTATGCGCTCCTTCCCCTCGCCCTGTTCGGCCTGCCGACCGTCCTCATGGGGCTGTCCTTCGCCGCGCTGCAGCGGGCCGTGCAGGACGACCCCGTCTCGAGCGGCCGCAAGGTGGGTCTCCTCCAGGCCGCGAACATCGCGGGCTGCGCCGCGGGGAGCCTCGTGACCGGCCTCGTCCTCCTCGAGCGGCTCGGCACCGCGGGGACGCTCCGCCTGCTCGTGGCGGGGGGCGGCCTCGCGTTCCTCCTCGCGCGGGCCGCGACCGTCGGCCTGTCCCGGGGCGCCCTCGCGCGGGCCCTCGCCGTCGTCCTCGTGGTCCTCGCCCTGCCGCACAACGCGGCGCTGTGGAAGCGCCTGCACGGCGTCAGCGCCGCGCGGCCGCCGTCGTTCGTCGGAGAGGACGCGAGCGCGGTGAGCGTCATCGTGCCCGGGGTCGAGGGGCGATGGCGCGTCGCGGTCAACGGCCTGCCCCACAGCTGGCTGCCCTTCGACGGCATCCACACGCTGCTCGGGGTGCTGCCCGCCCTCATCCACCCCGAACCGCGCGAGGTCGCGGTCGTCGGCCTCGGGTCCGGCGAGACCGCCTGGGCGGTCTCCTGCCGGCCGGAGACCCGGTCGGTCCGCGTCTTCGAGATCGCCGCCTCGCAACCCCGCCTCCTCGAGGAGGTCACGGCCGCCGCGCCCCTTCCCGCCCTCCTCGAGCTGCTGTCGGACCCGCGTCTCGGCATCGAGGCGGCGGACGGGCGGCGGGCCCTCGCCCGCGACGATCGCCGCTACGACGTCGTCCAGGTCGACGCGATGTTCCGCACGAGCACGGGCTCGGGCAACCTCTACTCGCTGGAGTTCTTCCGGCTCTGCGCGAGCCGGCTACGGAGCGGAGGCATCGTGTGCACGCAGAAGCCGAGCCGGAGGGTGGGGCTGACGTTCGCGGAGGCGCTTCCTCACGCCATCGACTTCGGCACGATCCTCGTCGGGAGCAACGAGGCGCTGCCCATCGACCCCGTGGCCTGGGAGGCCCGGCTCCTGCGCCCGGAGGTCGCCCGCCGCTTCGACGCCCGGACCCTGGCCGGCATCCGGGAGCGCCTGCGGGACGCCGTTCCCGCCCGCCGCAACCCCGACCCGCGCGTGGGCTTCAACCGCGACCTGTTCCCGCGGGACGAGTTCGCCACCCCCGCGCCCTGGTGAGCCGGGGCGGGCGGGCTACCGGAGCAGCAGCGCCTTCCAGTCGGGGGCCTTCGGCGTGGGCTCGCCGGAGAGCGCCTTCTCCACCGCGAACGCCGCCATCTTCTCCACCGCCCAGGGGAAGTGCGCGTCTTTGAGGCTGCGGTAGTCGAGGTCGGGGGTGTAGTTCGTGAGGTCGATCCCGTAGAACCTCCCGTCCTTCACCGCGAACTCGAGCGCGTTCATGTCGTAGCCGAGGGCCTGGTTGTACTTCAAGGAGAGCTCCTCCGCCCGCTCGCGCAGGGCCCGCGGCAGCACGTCGTAGTCCTGGTTGTAGCCGCCCATGCCCCCGGGAGCGGGATCGTACCGGATCGCGCGCGCCCAGCGGCGGCCGATCGTCGGCACGCGGACGTAGGTGTCCCAGGAGATGAACTCCTGCAGCATCATGGTGAGCGTCCCTGACTCGTTGTAGTGGTGCAGCAGCTCGTCGAGGGAGTGGATCTTGTGGACGTTCTTCCAGCCGCCCCCGAACGCGGGCTTCATGATGCACGGGCAGCCCACGTAGTCGAGGTACATCGAGAAGTCGGTCGGCCACAGGTTGCGCAGGCTCTCGGCGGTGACGTCGTCCACGAAGGAGCGGTTCGGGAGGACGACCGTCTTCGGCTCGACGATGTCCAGCTTCTCCGCGGCGGCGTAGCCGAAGAACTTGTCGTCGGCGGTGCGCCAGAAGATGTTGTTGATGCAGTAGGTGCCCTGCAGGGCCGCCATCTTGAGGTAGACCGAGTAGTACGGGACCTCGTGGCTCATCCGGTCGAGGATCACGCGGTAGGGCACTGGCTCGTTGAGCTTGGTGCCCCCGAGGTGGACGAACTCCGCGGTCACCCCCTTGGCCATCGCGTTCACCTTCGCGATGAAGGCGTCGGGGAAGGAGTTCTCCCGCCCGCGCAGGACGCCGATGCGCACGTCGCTCTCCGCCATGGCCCTCACCTCGCTCGCGGCGGATTCTAGCACCCGCTCGGAGAACAGCCTCGACCGCGCCGCCTCCGAGATCGCGAGGACGGCCTCGGCCCGCCTTCGAGTGGCGCGACCCGGTCCTCGGGATGGAGTGACCCGCCTACGGTGCGACCGGGCTCAGGCGGATCGTCTGTCCGAGCGCGCCCGCGAGGACCATGTATCCCCAGAACGCGGCCGGGAAGACCCCCACGCAGCACAGCAGGAACCCGAGCTGGGAGAGGAACGACGCGACGAGGTAGGCGACCAGGCCGAGCAGGTAGTTCCCCAGGTTCGCGCGGATGAAGCCGAGGACCTCCCGCCAGGCGAAGCCGTCCGCCACCGTGCCCCGCATCGCGGAGCGGGCGAGCGCGGCGGGCAGGTACACGGCGAGGGCCAGCGAGAAGAGGATCACGAGGCCGTAGAAGGCCACGACCCCGAGCGCCCCGAACGCGGCCACGGCGTCGGATGCCCCGCTCCCGGAGCCGGAGAGCAGGACGGCCGGCACGAGGAGCGCCCCCAGCGGCAGCGCGACCACCACCACGACCGCGAGCGAGTAGAGCAGGTACACCGCGGTCAGGCGCAGGCCCTCCCCGAACAGCCCGCCGAGGTCGTCCCAGTCGGGCATCGGACGGGCCGCTCCCGCCGCCACGTTGCGCAGGGTGCGGGCGAAGTACCCGAGGACGAAGGGCACTCCGACGAGCAGCGCGCAGGCGAGGGTGAAGGCCCCTCCGATCAGGACCTTCTTCACCCACTCCGGGTCCTCCGTCACGAACGTGAACGCGCGGCCGAAGTCGATCGAGCCGGCGGGGGCGGGCGTCGGGGTGGCCATGTCGGTCTCCTCCTCGCAGGGGACGAGCGAAGCTAAACCGGCGGGCGGCCCGCGTCAATCGCGGGCCCGTGTGACGCGGGGCACGTTCGGCGAGCGAGGGTGCGGTGCTACGCTTCGAGCGTTTCCGGAGCCGCCATGAGCACCCCTCGACGTGGGTTCCTGAAGACGCTCGCCGCCGCCCCGGCCGCCCTCGGCGTCGCCCCCCCCGCCGTCTCGTCCCGCGAGGCGGCCGGGCAGGCGCTCGCCGAGTCCGTCGTGCGCGAGCTGGGGGCGGAGCTCGGCGCCGCCGAGCGCGATGCGCTCGCAAAGAGGGTGACCCGTGGGCTCGAGGCGGCCGCCCGCCTGCGGGAGGCGGCCCGGCTCACCAACGCCGACGCCCCCGTCAACCGCTTCGAGGCCCGCCCGCCGGCGCCCGGGCGGGCGGGAGACCACCGTTGATCGGCGAGGAGGTGCTCTTCGCGCCGATCCGGGAGATCGGCGCCCACCTGCGCGCGCGGCGCGTCTCCGCGCTCGACCTCGCGGAGTGGTCGATGCGCCGGCTGGAGACGATCGGGCCGCGCCTGGGCGCGGTGGTCACGGTGACCCGCCAGCGGGCGCTGGCCGAGGCTCACCGCGCCCACCAGGAGCTGCTCGCGGGGAAGGACCGCGGGCCGCTTCACGGCATCCCCTACGGGGCCAAGGACCTGCTCGCGACGAGGGGCATCGCGACGACGTGGGGCGCCCTCCCACTGCGCGAGCAGGTCTTCGACCACGACGCGACGGCGATCGCGCGGCTCGAGGAGGCGGGGGCCGTGCTCGTGGCGAAGCTCGCCCTGGTCGAGCTCGCGGGGGCCTTCGGCTACAACAACCCCGACGCGAGCTTCACCGGGCCGGGACGCACCCCGTGGAACCCCGACCACTGGAGCGGGGGGTCCTCGAGCGGCTCCGCGGCGGCGGTGGCCGCCGGCCTCGTCGCGTTCGCGATCGGCAGCGAGACCTCGGGGTCGATCCTGACCCCGGCCGCCTTCTGCGGGGTGAGCGGCCTGCGGCCCACCTACGGGCTCGTGTCCCGCCACGGGGCGATGGCCCTCAGCTGGACGCTCGACAAGCTCGGCCCCCTCGCCCGCGGCGCCGAGGACTGCGCGCTCGTCCTCGCGGCGATCGCCGGCCCGGACCCCGAAGACCCCACCACCGGCGAGACGTTCCGCTACCGCGAGCGTTCCTCCCGGCGCCGTCGCTTCAGGGTGGGGGTGCTGCGCCACGCGGCGGCGGGGGCGGAGCCGGAGGTCGAGGCCCGCTTCGCCGAGGCGCTGAGCGTCCTGCGCGACGTCGCCGACCTCGACGAGGACGTCCCCTTCCCCGAGCTGCCCTACCGCGAGGCGGTCTCGCTGATCGTCGCCGCGGAGGGCGCCTCCGCCCTGCGCGAGATCGTCGAGAGCGGCAAGGTCCGGCAGCTGCGCGACCCCGCGGACCGCCTGGGCGGCTACGCGATCCTGGCGACGCGCGCCGTCGACTACATCGACGCGATGCGGGCGCGGGTCCGCATGCGGAAGGAGCTCGACGCGCTGCTCGCCGGCTACGACGCGGTCGTCGCTCCCACGCGCGGCGGCGTCGCGCCCCCGATCGGCCGGGACTTCGACGCGGCGGCGCCGGGCGCGCCGGCCGCCACCGCTCCCCGCCCGCCGGCCACCATCCCCGCCGGCAACCTCGCCGGGCTGCCGGCGCTCGCCCTCCCGATGGGCTTCGGGAGGGACGGCCTGCCGGTGTCGCTGCAGCTGCTGGGGCGAGCGTTCTCCGAGGAGACGCTCGTGGCGATCGGCTCCGCCTACCAGGAGATGACGGACTGGCACCGGCGCCGACCCCCGGGCGTCTAGCCCGGGAACGGCGTCCGATCAGGCCCGCCGAGGCTCCCTCCAGCGCCCCCTCGTGAAGTCGGGGAACTCGACCGGAACGTTCCCCCCGGCCACGGACCTCTCGCTCAGGGCCGAAGGTGCGCTCCAGGCCGCGGCGTCGTAGACGTCCATGTCGGGCGCGAGCCCCTCGCGCAGGCACTGGACGAGCCGCCAGTTCATGACGTAGTCCATGCCCCCGTGGCCGCCCTGCGCCGCAGGACCGGCCAGCCTCTTCCACAGCGCGTCCTCGAAGCGGTCCTCGATCCCGCCCGGCTCGCGCCCCTCGCGCGGGCGCAGCTCCCTCCAGCGGTGCTCCTTCTGCCCGTCGAAGAACACGCGCGCCGGGTAGTCGGCGAAGGCGCCCTTCGTGCCCGACACCATGTTGATGCGGCTGTAGGGCCGGGGGGACACCACGTCGTGCTGGAGGAGCACCGTGCGCCCCCGGGCGGTCCGGAGGAGGCTCGTGTTCATGTCCCCGCAGGCGTAGGTCTCCTGCCGGCGCGGGTCGTCCCCGGCGAGGGCCCGGTCGCGGTACCCCTGGAGCCCGAGCGACGGCGAGCTCATGGAGACGAGCCGCTCGAAGCGGTCGCCGCGGTGAACGTCGAGGTACCACGCGACGGGGCCGAGCCCGTGGGTGGGGTAGAGGTTGCCGTCCCGCTTCAGGTGCTCGAGCCGGCGCCACGGGCCGACGTGCTCGCGGTCGAAGAGCAGCTCGCGCAGGTCGTGGATGTAGGCGCACTCGGCGTGGACCAGCTCGCCCAGCATCCCCTCCCGGACGAGGTTGCGCACGAGCATCTCGCTCCAGCCGTAGTTGCAGTTCTCGAGCATCACGCAGTGCCTCCGCGTGCGCTCGGAGGCCTCCACGAGCTGCCAGCACTCCTCGAGGGTCACCGCGGCCGGCACCTCGACCGCCGCGTGCGCTCCCCCCGCCATCGCCGCGAGCGCCATGGGGACGTGCCACCGCCAGGGCGTCGCGACGTAGACGAGGTCGAGATCGTCCCGCCGGCACAGCCTCTCGAAGTCGTGCTCGCCCTTCGCGTAGCCCTCGGGGCGGGGCCGCCCCGCCTTCTCCACCCGGTCCTGGGCCTGCGCCACGCGCTCGGGCACCACGTCGCACAGGGCGCGGATCTCGACGCCCTCGATCCCGAGGAGGTCGGCGAGGTGGGAGGGCCCGCGCGACCCGCAGCCCACGAGGCCGACGCGGACGACGTCCCGCTTCTCGAAGGGGACGCCGATCATGCTGGCGGCGGCGGAAGGGGGCGCCTGGGCGGCGAGGGGCCTCGCCGCCGACACGAGGGCGGCGCCGGCGGCGGTTCGGAGGACGTCGCGGCGGGAGCGGGGGCGTGCGGGCATGGGACCTCCAGGGTTCAGCGGAAGCGGTCGGGGTCGATCCCGTGCTTGCGCACGGCGTAGCTCACGATCCGCTCGGTGGTGTGGAGCAGCCGCGCCGCCTTCGCCCGGTTGCCGCGGGCGCTCTTGAGCGCGTCGAGGACGAGGTCTTTCTCGTAGGCGTCGAGCGCCTCCCGTAGGGACTGGCGCGGGAGCGTCCCCGAGACCTCGGCCGTCTGCAGGGTGGGAGGCAGGTGGTGGGCGTGGATCGCGCCCCCCTCGCACACCAGCACCGCCCGCTCGATGCAGTTCTCGAGCTCGCGCACGTTGCCGGGCCAGTGGTAGCTCATCAGCATGTCGATGGCCGAGGTGGCGATGCGGCGCACGTCCTTGCCGTGGGCGGCGGCGTGCTTCTCCACGAAGTGGTCGGCGAGGAGGGGGATGTCGGTCTTCCTCTCGCGCAGCGGCGGCAGCCAGATCGAGTACACGTTGAGGCGGTAGTAGAGGTCCTCGCGGAAAGCGCCCTCCTTGACCGCCGCCTCGAGGTCCTTGTTGGTCGCGGCGATCACCCGCACGTTGACCTTGATCGGCTGGACCCCGCCGAGCCGCTCGACCTCCCGCTCCTGGAGCACGCGCAGCAGCTTCACCTGCGTCGAGGGGGTGAGCTCGCCGATCTCGTCGAGGAAGATCGTGCCGCCCTGGGCGAGCTCGAAGCGCCCCTTCTTCTGCGCCCGGGCGTCGGTGAACGCCCCGGGCTCGTAGCCGAACAGCTCCGACTCGACGAGGCTCTCGGGCAGCGCCGCGCAGCTGACCTTCACGAACGGCTTCTTCGCCCGGGGCGACGAGTAGTGGACGGCGTGGGCCACGAGCTCCTTGCCGGTGCCGGACTCGCCGCGGAGGAGGACCGTGGTGCTGGCCGGGGCCACCTGGGCCACCTGCTCGTAGACCGCCTGCATCGGGCGGCTCGAGCCGACGAGGTTGCGCAGGTCGTACCGCGCGGAGAGCTCGCGGCGCAGCTTGGTGTTCTCGTCGAGCAGGCGGCGCCTCTCGGCCTCGACGAGGTTGTGGACGCGCACCGCCTGGCCGACCATCGAGCCCACGAGCCCGAAGAACTTCGTCTCCTGGTCGTAGGCGCGGTCCTTCTGGAACGGCAGGGCCGCGCCGAGCGCCCCCACCGTGCGGTGCTCGGCCCGGATCGGCACGCACACGAACGACATCTCGTCCCGTCCCGACCGGCGGAAAGCGCCCGAGCGGTCGAGGAAGAGCGGCTCGCGGCTGACCTGCGGCACAACCACCGGCCGCCCGCTCTGCGCCACCCGGCCGACGATGCCCTCCCCGAGACGGTAGCGCGTGCTCCGGCTCGCGGCGCCCGCCCCGCTCGCCGCCTCGACGGCGAGGTCCCCCGCCGTCTCGTCCCGCAGGACGATGATGCCGGAGACCGTGCCCCGGCTCTCCTCGAGGATGGCGAGGGTCCGCTGGAGGGCCGAGCGCAGGTTCAGCGTGCCGCCGAGGGTCTGGCTGACCTCCAGCAGGTCGGAGAGCTGGCGGGGGTCGGGGCGGCGGGGGGGCACGGCGGGATTATGACAGGCTTGTCGGCCTCGCGAGCCGAGACCACAAACTTGTCGTCCCGGGATCGCCTACGGGCCGAGGGAGACGCCGAAGCGGGGCGAGGACGCCGCGGCGGCGGAGCGGGGGCGGGAGATGGCCTTCCACCACCCCTGGGCCAGCACCTGGTAGCCGGCGTCGTTCGGGTGGACGTCGTCGGCGAACAGCGAGGGCAGGTTGCCGGTCGCCTTGAACTCGGCGTTGAGGTCGGCGAGAAGGACCTGCTTCTGCTGGGCGAGGACCTTGATCCTCGCGTTCATGTCGTCGTACCAGGCGTTGCGGCCGGCGGGCACGAGGTTGGGATTGCCCGGGATGATCGTCCCCAGGACCGGCAGGCTGTCCCAGTCCCTCACCTGGTCCACGATCGAGGAGAGCGCCTCGATCGTGAAGCACGCGGAGGGCCCCTGGTTCTGGCAGGTCTGGTCCTGCCAGTCGTTGGTGCCGAGCAGGATGAGGGTGTAGGCCGGGTCGTGGTCCCGCAGCGTCCGCCGGGTCACCTCCTCGGTCTCGATGCTGCTGTCCCCCGAGCGTCCCCTCAGCACCACCTCGGCCCGGCCGAAGTGGGCGCCCAGGAGGTTCTGGAGCTTGATCCCGTAGCCGCGGCGGTCGCTCGAGCCCTCCCCGAGGGTGATGCTGTCCCCGAGGCCCAGGTAGAGGTTCGGCTTGTTGCCGCCGATGGGCAGCGTGAGCGGGATCCGGACCTCGCTGGTCCCCGGCACCTGCACCGGCAGGGCGGGCCCGGCCTGGTAGTACGCGGGCAGGCTGTCCGGGCGCACGCTGACGCTCTGCGCTCCCTCGCGGATGCCCGTCACCACGGCCACCCCCGTGCCCGGCGCGCTCGTTCCCCGGCCCGTACCGACCAGCACCTCGACGCCGGGCACGCGGGCCCCCTCGCTCGCGTCGAGCTGTCCGTTGCCGTTCTGGTCGTAGAAGACGGTCGCGTTCAGCGAGTAGGTGGGGACCGCGGTCGCGCTCGGGCCGCCGGGGGTCGAGGATCCTCCGCCGCAGGCCGCGGCCGCGAGGCCGGCCGCGAGAGCAGACGAACGCAGGAGGCGCTGGGTGGGCTTTCTCATGCCAAACAACGAGGTTAGCACACCGCGAGGCGGACCGAGGGGCGGGGTCAGCCCGTTTCAGTCCGCGGGCGAGAGGAGCGCCTCGGCCTCGGTCGGGTCGAGGAAGCGCACGCCCACGTCGTAGGCCGGTTCGGCCTCGCCCGGCACCTGCTCGACCCGGACGACCTCCCCGCGCAGCGTCACCGCCTGCTTGTCCGGTCGGTCGATGCTCAGGCGCACCGCGCTGCCCACCGCCACCGCTTCGCGCAGGCTCACGAGCAGGCCTCCGTCGGAGACGTTCTTCACCGCCGCCCGCGCGCGGCCGTCGATCGTCACGTCGCGGGGGGAGGCGAGCCGCCTGAAGCGCCGGCGCTCTCCCTGCGGGAGCAGGATGCGGTTCTTGCCCGCCGCCTTCGCCCCGTAGAGGCCCGCGTCGGCCTTCACGACGAGGTCGGCCGGGGTCGCCGCGTCGTCGGGGAACAGCGCGATGCCCCCCGAGACCGTGACCGGGGGCCTCCCGCCCCCGAGCCGCGCCTCGATCCGGCTGCGGATGCGCTCCGCGACCACGAACGCGCCGAGGCGGGACGTGTCGGGCAGGAGGACCGCGAACTCCTCGCCCCCGTAGCGCGCGGCCACGTCGATCTCCCGCACGCTGTCGCGCACGACGGCCGCCGCCTGCATGAGCACCCGGTCGCCCTCGACGTGCCCCCGCTCGTCGTTGACGCGCTTGAAGTCGTCGAGGTCGAGGAGGAGGAGAGCGGCCCGCAGGGCGTGCCTCTTCGAGCGCAGCAGCTCCTGGCGCAGCGCCTGCATGAAGTAGGCGTGGTTGTACAGGCCGGTGAGCCCGTCGCTCACCGCGGAGCGCTGGGTCTGCTCGAAGATCGCGATCTCGATCACCTTGGGGTTGCGCAGCTCGCGGCCGACGTTGACGAAGTAGTCGAGCATGGCGACCCGCAGCCCCGGGTCGCGGCCGAGGGCCGCGCGCATCGCGTCGCGGTGGGCGACGAGACGTTTCCAGTGGCGCGCCGCCTGGCGCTCGGTGAAGTCGAGGTGGGTCAGGAGGTAGAGGAGCGGCGCGTACAGCGGCTCGCCCGGCGTGCGCCGGCGCTCGAACTCGGCGAGGAGCGCCTCCTCGCGGCCGGGGCCGGCCTCCAGGAGCTCGAGGAGCGACTGGCGGAAGTGGAGTGAGTCGGGCGAGCCCTTCACGTGGTGTCGGCGGTTCGAGAGTCGCGCGGCAAGGGAGACTGTATGATACCCGTGCCGTCCTGTCCATGCCTCTTTGCGGAGCCTTCTCGTGATCGAGGTCTCGCTTTTCGCGCTGCTCCTAGCCGCCCCGCCCGCCCCCGCGGTCGGGCTCGAGTTCGAGCAGACGACCGTCGTGCGCCCCGCGGGCGTCGCCGCGGGTCCCGGCGTCCGCTCGCGCGCGTTTCACTCCGGCCGCCGGCTGCGGCTCGAGGCCGGCGACGATCCGGGCGGACCCGCGCTCGTGCTCCTCCTCGACGAGGGCCGGGCCTTTCGCCTCGACCCCGAAGCCCGCGTCGCGGTGCCGATCGACGCGGCTCGCCTTCGCGCACGCTCGCACGAGGACGCGGCGGTCGCGGCGGCGCTCCTCGGGGGCGGGGCCGAGATGCGCCGCTCCGAGCTCGAGGGCCGGCGCACGATCGCGGGGCACGATTGCCGCGGCTTCCGTCTTCGGGGGCGGCAGGCCACGGTCGAGGTCTGGGTGGCCGAGGACGTGCCGGGGGGGGCGGCGGTGTTCGCCGACTTCCTCGCGTGGTCCGGCGCGGCGCAGGCCCTGGGCGGCCTCGTCGCCGCGATTCGCGAGCTGCCGGGCTTCCCCCTCGAGACGCGCACGCGCGCGAGCGTCCTCGGGGAGACCCAGGAGACCGTCTCCACCGTGACCCGGATCCGCGTCGGCCCCCTGCCCGACGCCCTCTTCGAGGTGCCCGCGGGCTGGCGTCTCGTCGAGGAGCCCTCTCCCTCGCCCGCGGAGGCCCCTCGATGAAGATCCTCCTCTCGGTCCTCGCGAACGCCGTCGCCCTCTACGCCGCCGCCTTCGTGGTGGACAAGATCGAGTTCACCGGCGGCTGGGGCGAGCTGCTCGTCGCGGCGGCGATCTTCGGCCTGCTGAACCTGGTCGTCCGCCCGATCGCCCTCTTCCTCTCCCTGCCCGCCCTGCTGCTGACGCTCGGCCTGTTCTACTTCGTCCTCAACGGCCTGCTGCTGTGGGGCTTCTCGAAGCTGATGCCGAGCTACCACGTGCCCGGGCTGTGGGAGGGCATCCTCGGCAGCCTCGTGATCATGGTCGTGAACTGGGTCCTCGGCGGCCTCTTCGGCGGGAAGGCCAAGAAGGGGTAGCCGGCCGGCCCTTCAGGCCGGGACGCCCTTCGCCACGAGCGCGAGCACCTCGTCCGTCGTGCGGGCGCGCTCGAGGATCGCGAGGTCCTCGGGCCCGATCTTCCCCCGCCGCAGGAGCGAGGAGGACAGCCACCCGAGCAGCCCCTCCCAGAACTCGTCGTCGCCGGCGAGGATCACGGGAAAGGCCGGCACCTTGCGCGTCTGAACGAGGGTCAGCGCCTCGAACAGCTCGTCGAGCGTGCCGAAGCCCCCGGGCAGGATCACGAAGGCCTTGGTGTACTTCACGAACATGACCTTGCGCACGAAGAAGTAGCGGAAGCTCACCACGCGCCGCAGGTACGGGTTGGGCTTCTCCTCGTGCGGCAGCTCGATGCAGGCGCCGATCGTCTCCCCGCCCGCCTCGAAGGCCCCCTTGCTGACCGCCTCCATGTCGCCGGGGCCCCCCCCGGTGAGGACGGCGTGCCCCGCCTTCGCGAGCGCCCGGCCGAGCTCCTCCGCCCGGCGGTAGTCGGGGTCGCCGGGGCGCGAGCGGGCCGAGCCGAACACGGTCACGGCCTTGGGGATGCGGGAGAGGGTCTCGAAGCCCTCCACGAACTCCGCCATGATGCGGAAGACCCGCCACGTGTCCTCGGTCGTGAAGTCCGGTCGATCGTCCAAGGGGCTCTCCTTCAATGGGATCGGGATTATGAGGGGTGGCCGCGGGCATGGCAACGCACCCCTGGGACGGGGAACCCCGGGGCCCGGCGGGGCGTTACCGCTGGGGAGGATGAATGCCGAGGGGTCGGAGGGCCGGCTGCGCTCGGGCGCGGGGGGCGATCGTGAGCTCATGGCGAGGCTCGCCGCCGGCGACCGGGAGGCCCTCGCCCCGCTCATGGAGCGCCACCACCGAAGGCTCTACCGGATCGCCCTCGGCTACCTGCGCCACCCCGACGACGCCCTCGAGATCGTCCAGGAGGCGTTCGTGAAGGCCTTCGTGTCGGCCGCCCGGTGGGACGGCTCGGACGAGGCCGGCCCCTGGCTCTCACGCATCACGGTGAACCTCTCGATCGACCGTTGGCGCCGCAACCGCCGCCGGGCGCAGACCTTCTCGCCCCTCGCGGAGAGCGACCACGTCGCCACCCTCGCCGACCTCGGCCCCTCGCCCGACCGGCGGGTGCAGGGGCGGGAAGCGGGCGAGCGGGTCGCCCTCGCCCTGCGGGTCCTGCCCGAGCGCCAGCGCGCGGTGGTCGTGCTGAGGCACTATCAGGACATGAGCCTCGAGGACATCGCGCGGACCCTCGACATGAGCCTCGGCACCGTCAAGAGCAGCCTGCACCGCGCCCTCTCGCGAATGCGCGAGGCCCTCGCCGGAGGCCGGGCGTGATCCTCGACCGCCTGCTCGCCCCCGCGAGGCACGCCCGCCGGCGCCGCCTGGTGAGCCTGCTCGCCGCCTCCGCTCTCGACGGCGAGGAGCGCGCGGAAGCGCTCGACCACCTCGGGGACTGCCCCCGCTGCCGCGAGGAGCACGCCGAGATCGCGGCGGTGGTCGCGGCGATGGAGGCGGACCCGGTGCGCGAGGCGGAGCCGCCCGTCCCCCTCGCCGTCCTCGTGAAGCGGGTCGAGCGCGAGGTCGAGGGCGCGGTCGCGCCCGCCGGGCGGCCGCGGTGGTGGCTCGTGCCCGTGGCGGCGGCCGCGCTGGCCGCGGCGGTCCTCGTGCCCTCCCTCGTCTCGCGGCTGCGGCCCGCTCCCGGGGCCGCCCGGGCCGAGATCCCGCCGGCGGACGCCAGCCCCCTGCTCACGGAGGACGCCCTCGCGCGCATCGAGCGCAACCTCGCCCGGGAGCACGCCGCCCGCTACCTCAGCGAGGCGAGCGAGGTCCTGGTGTCGGTGGCGGCCTCGGGTACGGGCGGCGAGGGGGACGAGCCGCTCGACGTCGGCGCGGCGCCGCAGCGCAGCCGCACCCTGCTCGAGCGTCGCGCCCTCGTCGTCCGGCAGGGGGGCGAGGCGGTCGCGAGCGCCCGCGGCGTGCTCGACGAGGTGGAGCTGGCCCTGCGGGAGGTGGCGGATCTGCCCTCCCGGGCGAGGCGGGAAGACGTGGAGCGGCTGCGGGGCGAGGTCGAGCGGCGACAGCTGCTCATGCGCATCCGGCTCATGACGAGGGAGCTCGAGGGATGAAGGTACGACTGGCGGCGCTCGCCGCGGCCGCGCTCCTCCCGGGCGCGGTCGCGCTCGCGCAGGCCGACGCCGAGCGGCTGCGGGCGGCGAAGGCGCTGTTCTTCGACCGGCAGTACGCGGAGGCGCGCGAGGCGTGGCAGGCGGTCCGGGAGACGGGGCGGGGAGCGGACGCCCAGGCCGCCCTCTACTGGGTCGCCCGCTGCAGCGAGAGCCTCGGCGAGAGCGAGCGGGCCCTCGGCGAGTACGCCGCGTTCCTCGCCGCCCGGCCGGGCGACCGCACGCTCGTCGAGGAGGCGAAGACGAGCCGGGTCGCGCTCGCGGTGAAGCTCGCCCGGGCGGGCGAGCCGCGGCACCTCCCGATCGTCCAGGACGCCCTCGCCGAGGCGAGCCGCACCGTCCGGTACTTCGCGGCCCTGCAGCTCGCCTCGCTCGGCCCCGAGCGTGGCCGGCCCGCCGTTCCCGTCCTCAAGCAGATCCTCGCCGAGGAGAAGGACGAGGACCTCGTGGAGCGGGCGAAGCTCGCCCTCCTGCGCGTCGACCGCCGGGCGCTCGCGGTCGAAGCGGCCCCCGCGCCCGCCCCCCGAGCCGGGCGCGGCGCCTCGTGGGTCCGCGTGCGGATCTGGGAGAAGGGGGCGACGAAGCCCCACGTCTCCATCAACCTGCCGGTCGCCCTCGCCGATCTCGTCTTCAAGAGCCTGCCGGACGACGCGATCGCCGACCTGCGCAAGGAGGGCTACGACGCCCGCACGTTCTGGGACAGGCTGAAACAGACCGGCCCCGGCGAGATCCTCACGATCGACGGCGGGGACGGCGAGCGCATCCAGGTCTGGATCGAGTGAGTCGGGATCGATCAGGAGGAGCCCCCATGAAGAGGACACTCGCCGTCGCGGCCGTCGCCCTCGCGCTCGCCGCGCCGCTCGCCGCCGACAGCGCCGACGACGACCTCCAGGCGGTCCGGCGGGCGGTGGGCGCCTCCGAGGCCCGGCCGCCGACCGAGGCCGAGCCCCCGCCCGCCGCGCGGCCTGCCCCGGGAAGAGGCGAGCTGCGGTGGTTCCGCCTGCGCGTGGTCGAGAAGGGGGCGAAGCCGGGCCGCGTCTCGGTCAACCTGCCCCTGCCCCTCGTCCGCTCCCTGGGCGAGGACTGGCCGATCGGGCCCCGCGAGCGGGGGCGCCGCGTCACGCTCGGCGAGGTCCTGCGGTCCCTCGACTCCGGCCAGAGCCTCGTCGAGATCGAGGACGCGGACGCCTCGGTCCGGATCTGGATCGACTGAAGCCGGCCGGTCAGCCGCGCGGCGCGTAGTAGCCGAGCTTGTGCCGGACGGTGAGGCCCTCCCGCTCCGGCACGCGGACGACGATCCGGCGCCACTTCCCGTCGCGCCGCGTGTTCGAGGAGACGTAGCCCACGCTGTACAGAGTGCGCAGCTCCTCCGCGATGCGGTCGTAGACCGACTCGAGCTCCCCGATCGACGAGGGGAAGAACGCCCGCCCGCCGGTCTCGCGCGCGAGCGCGTTCACGAGGTACTCGGCCTGGCTGAAGGCCTGGCGCTGGCGGTCGCTCGCGCGGTTCGGCCGCAGGCTGATCGCGTAGATGTTGATCTCGCTCTTCTTCGCGAGCTCGAGCACCTGGTCGTCGCTCACGAGGGAGGCCGTGTCCTCCCCGTCCGAGAGCAGCACGACCGCCCGCCGCCGCAGCTCCGCCGCCTTCTTGTCCTTCGTGAGGTCCTTGAGGGCCACGTAGAGGGCGTTGTGGAGCGCGGTCGGTCCCGAGGTCTCCGTCCTGCGGATCGCCGCCTCGAGGGCGCCGAGGTCGTTCGTGAACGGCTGCAGCGTCGTCGAGCGGTCGTTGAACTGCACGACCTGGGCGAGGTCCTGCTCGCGCAGCGTCTTCGTGAAGCGGATGGCCGCGGCCTGGGCCGTCGCGAGCTTCTCCTCCATCGAGGCCGACACGTCGATCATCAGCACCAGCGAGATCGGCAGGTTCTCCTGGGTGAACAGGCTCAGCTCCTGGCGGATGCCGTCCTCGAACACCGCGAAGTCCCGCTGGCCGAGGCTCGTCACGAAGTTGTTCTGCGCGTCGGTCACGGAGAGGCTCAGGTTGATGACCTCGATCCCCGTCCCGAAGATCGGGGCCTGCGGGCGGGCCTGGGCCCCGAGCGGGAGGGGAAAGGAGGCGAGGACCGCCGCGGCGAGGACGAGGCGCTTCACGGCTCGGCCTTGGACGGCTCGCGCTCCGAGGTGAGCGGGAGGAACACCTTCGTGCCCGGCCGGGCCACGCTGAGCTCGAGCTTCCTCTTCTTGAGATCGGGGACCGTGGCGTAGGCGATCCGGAACCCCGCGCGAAGGTGGGCGTCGAGCTTGCGCAGCGCGTCGTCCGTGCCCATCGCGGAGAGCACGACCTCGTAGCGGCCGCCGGTCGCGCGCGCGAGGCGGTCGAACACGTAGCTGAGCCTCGCCTGCGTGTCGAAGTCCCCCTGCGCCCCGTCGACCTGCAGCCCGAGGAAGAGGTCGAGGTCCTCCTCGCCGCGGTCGGCCGCGCGGAGCTTGTCGACGTAGCTGAACTCGGGCCCGGTGCCGGTGACCGCGATCATCACCCTCCGGTCGCCCTCGCGGGAGAGCTTGCGCAGGTCGGCCGCGGCCTGGTCCACGCCGTCGAGCGTGTAGTTGGCGCCCTGGGGGGCCACCCGCCGGAGCACGTCCGACGCGGCCGACCGATCCTCGGTGTGGTCGAGCACCTTCGTCGGCCGGTCCCCGGTCGTCCACAGCGCGTAGCGCGTGCCCTCGGGGAGGCGGGACACCAGCGCGACGACCGCCTCCACCAGGTTCAGCCGGTAGGAAGAGCCCATGCCGGCGCTCGAGTCCACGAGGATCGCCACCGAGAGCGGCCGGCGGTCAAGCTTGAAGGAAGTGATGTCGCGGGGGACGCCGTTCTCGACGAGCGCCACGTCCTCCGCGGACACGTCGCCGGCCGGCCCGCCCTTCTCGTCGAGGAGCGTGACGGTCACGGCCCGGACCTCCGTGCCGGGGGCCGTCACCGGCGCCGCCTGGCCGAGAAGCAGCACTGCCAGCGTCAGGATTGACATAATCTCCACTATAGGGGCCGGATTCCGCCACCGTCAAACCCGCCCCGAAAGGCCCGGCCGATGCCCCGCGCGACGGTCCTCACGGTCAGCGACTCCGCCTCCCGCGGCGAGCGCGAGGACCTCTCGGGCCCCGAGGCGGCCCGCCTCCTCCGCGAGGCCGGGTTCGAGGTGGACGGCCCCCGCGTCGTGCCGGACGAGCGCCCGGCGATCGCCCGTGCCCTGCGCGAGGCGGCCGCGCGCTCGACCCTCGTCCTCACCACCGGCGGCACCGGCCTCGCCGAGCGGGACCTCACCCCCGAGGCGACCCTCGACGTGATCGACCGGGAGGCCCCCGGCATCGCCGAGCACCTGCGCGCGCGCGGCCTCGCCGACACCCCCCTCGCCCCGCTCTCCCGCGGCCGGGCCGGCCTGCGCGGCGCCTGCCTGATCGTCAACCTGCCGGGCAGCCCGAAGGGCGTCCGCAGCGGCCTTCAGGCCCTCCTCCCGCTCCTGCCGCACGTCGTCGACCTGCTCGCGGGACGGACGAAGCACGGCTGACACCGAAGGCCGATCTCTGTCCCCGGCGAGTTAGGCATCCGGCACGAGGACACCGTCGCGGTCACCGAATCGGGCTGCGAGCGCCTGGGGTCCAGGTGGTCGGGCACCCCCGAGGAGCCGGCGGTGGTGTGAAGCGGCCGTCCAAGATGATGCAATTGCTTGGCTTGACGGTCTTCCAAGCCATCAAATATGATCCGCCCGGCCTGACCGCCTGCGGGGTGACATGCGCCCGTTCCTCTTCCTGATCCCTCTCTTCCCCCTCCTCGGCTTCCTGTTCAACTTCACGATCGGGGTCCGTCTCCTCGGCCGCAGGGCCGGCGGGCACGGGCACGACGACCACGGCCACGGCGGCCACGAGGCGCACCACGCCCCGAGCCCGATCGTCGGCCTGGTCGCCGCGGGGACCGTTCTGCTCTCGTTCCTCGTCGCCGTGTGGGCGGTCCTCGAGGCCCGTTCGGCTCCCGACCACACGATCGTCGAGACGCTGTGGACGTGGCTGCCCGGCGGCCTCGCCGAGACGGCCGTCCACGGCGCGCCGGGGACGACGCCCTTCACCGTCGAGTGGGCGTACATGGTCGACCCGCTCTCCTCGGTGATGGTCCTCTTCGTCACCCTCGTCGGCTTCCTCATCCACGTCTACTCGATCGGGTACATGGGCCACGACCCGGGCTACGCCCGGTACATGGCGTACCTCAACCTCTTCATGTTCGCGATGCTCACCCTCGTCCTGGGGGCGAACTACGCGGTCCTCTTCGTGGGGTGGGAGGGGGTCGGGCTCTGCTCGTACCTGCTCATCGGGTTCTGGTTCCACAAGCAGAGCGCCGCGGACGCCGGCAAGAAGGCGTTCATCGTCAACCGCATCGGCGACGCCGGCTTCCTCGCCGGGATGTTCCTCGTCTTCGTGACGTTCGGCTCGCTCGACTTCCGCACCGTCATGGCGGCGGTCGCCCACATGCCGGTCGAGTGGGCGTGGGGCGGGACGCTGACGCTCATCGGCCTCCTGCTGTTCGTCGGCGCCACCGGCAAGAGCGCGCAGATCCCGCTGTTCGTCTGGCTGCCCGACGCGATGGAGGGCCCCACCCCCGTCTCCGCCCTCATCCACGCGGCCACGATGGTGACCGCCGGCGTCTACATGGTCGCCCGCTCGGCCCCGATCTACGCCCACGCCCCGAAGGCCATGATGACGGTGGCGATCGTGGGGGCGGCGACCGCGATCTTCGCGGCCACGATCGGCCTCGTCCAGAACGACATCAAGCGCGTCCTCGCCTACTCGACGGTGAGCCAGCTCGGCTACATGTTCCTCGCCTGCGGGGTCGGGGCGTTCGGCGCCGGCATCTTCCACGTCTTCACCCACGCGTTCTTCAAGGCGCTGCTGTTCCTCGGCTCGGGCTCGGTGATCCACGCGATGTCGGGCGAGCAGGACATGCGGAGCATGGGCGGCCTCAAGTCGAAGCTGCCCTGGACGCACCTCACGATGCTCGTCGGCTGCGTCGCGATCGCGGGGATCCCGCCGCTCGCCGGCTTCTTCTCCAAGGACGAGATACTGTGGTCGGCCTACCGCGTGGGGGGCTACGGCCGCTGGGTGTGGGCGGTCGGCGCGGCCGCGGCCGCGCTCACCGCCTTCTACATGTTCCGGCTCTACTGGATGACCTTCGGCGGCAGCTTCCGCGGGACGGCGGAGCAGGCGAAGCACCTGCACGAGTCGCCGAGGACGATGGTCGTGCCCCTCCAGGTCCTGGCGGCGGGGTCGATCCTCGCCGGCTTCCTCGGCGTTCCCGCGGTCCTCGGCGGCGGCAACTTCATCGAGCACTTCATGGAGCCAGCGTTCGAGCACGCGCACCACGCGCTCGGCGAGGTCTTCGCCGCCCCCGTCCCCGGCCACGGCGTCGAGCTGGGCCTGATGGGCCTCAGCGTCCTCGTCGCCGCGGCCGGGATCCTGGTCGCAACCCGCTTCTACGGGGGCGCGTTCGAGATCCCGACCCGCCTCGCCGCGTCCTTCCCCGGGGTCTACCGCACGCTCCTCAACAAGTACTGGATCGACGAGATCTACAGCGCCGTCTTCGTGAGGGGCCTCGCCCTCGGCGGGGGCCACGCGCTCCACGCGAACGACCGCTTCGTGGTGGACGGGGGCGACGGCGAGGTGCGACCCGGCCTCGGCGTGAACGGGATCGCCTGGTCGGTGCGCGACGTGGTCGCGAAGGCCTCGAACCTCTGGGACCGCTGGATCGTCGACGGCGCGGTGAACCTCCTCGCCCTGCTCCTCGACAACCTCTCCTACGCCTTCCGGGCCGTCCAGAACGGCCTCGTCCAGCACTACGCGCTCGGCATGCTGATCGGCCTGTTCCTGCTCGTCGCGGCCGGCCGCTTCCTCCTCGGGCTGTACTAAGGGTCACTCATGGACTTCTACCGGGAGCACCTCCTCTCCGTCATCACCTACACCCCGCTCGTCGGGGCGCTCGTCCTCCTCCTCCCGGCGTTCAAGGGCAAGGAGAAGGAGGACGCGGTGCGCTGGGCGGCGAACGGCTTCGGCCTCCTCGGCTTCCTGGTGAGCCTGCCGCTGTGGTTCTCGTTCGACCGCGACGCGGACGGCTTCCAGTTCGTCGAGAAGGTCTCGTGGATCCCCTCGATCGGGGTCTCGTACTTCTTCGGGGTGGACGGGATCTCGGCGCTGCTCATCCTGCTCACGACGCTCCTCGGCTTCATCGCGATCCTGTCCTCCTGGACCGCGATCACCGACCGCGTGCGGCAGTACTACGTGTTCCTGCTGCTGCTCCAGGCCGGGATGATCGGGACGTTCTGCTCGCTCGACATGTTCCTCTTCTACGTGTTCTGGGAGGTGATGCTCGTCCCGATGTACTTCCTCATCGGGATCTGGGGCTCGGCCCGGCGCCTGTACGCTGCGATCAAGTTCTTCCTCTACACCCTGGCCGGCTCGGTCGTGATGCTGCTCGGCATCCTCGCCCTGTACTTCCACTCGAAGAAGCTCCCCGGCCTCGAGGCGACCGGCACGTTCGACTTCACCCGCTGGGTCGAGATGGGGATCCCCGCCGACCTGCAGTTCTGGTGCTTCCTCGCCTTCTTCCTCGGCTTCGCGATCAAGGTCCCGATGTTCCCGTTCCACACGTGGCTCCCCGACGCCCACGTCGAGGCCCCGACCGCGGGCTCGGTGATCCTGGCCGGCGTGCTGCTGAAGATGGGGACATACGGCTTCATCCGCTTCTCGCTGCCGCTGTTCCCGCAGGCGACGCTCGAGGCGGTGCCCTGGGTCGCCACCCTCTCGATCATCGGGATCGTCTACGCCGCCCTCGTGACGCTCGTCCAGAAGGACATGAAGAAGCTCATCGCCTACTCCTCGGTGAGCCACCTCGGCTTCGTGATGCTGGGGATGTTCGCGCTCAACCCGCTCGGGCTCGAGGGGAGCGTCCTCCAGATGATCAACCACGGCCTCTCGACGGGCGGGCTGTTCCTCCTCGTGGGGCTCATCTACGAGCGGCGGCACACGAAGGAGATCGCCCAGTTCGGCGGGCTCGCCCACGTCATGCCGGTGTACGCCACGTTCACCCTGATCATCTTCCTCGCCTCGATGGGGCTGCCGCTGCTCAACGGCTTCATCGGCGAGTTCATGATCCTGCAGGGGGCCTACGCGGCGAACAGGGTCTGGGCCTACTGGGCCGTGACCGGCGTCGTGCTCGGCGCGGCGTACCTGCTGTGGCTCTACCAGAGGGTCTTCTGGGGCAAGGTCACCCACGAGGAGAACAACCACCTCGTCGACCTGAGCGCCCGCGAGCTCGCCACCCTCGTGCCGCTCGTGGTGCTCTGCTTCTGGATCGGCGTCTACCCGAGGCCGTTCCTGGAGTTCCTGCACAAGCCGGTCGCGAAGGTGGCCGCCCTCGTGCAGCCCGCGAAGTTCGGCCCGAACACGGCGCTGGCGGCGTCTGCGGCGCCGGCCGATCCCCACGCGGTGGCCCCCCCCGCGGCGCCGGCGCACTGAGCGGGCTGTCAGTTCTGACGAATGGACGAGTCCCCGGGGATGGGCTAGTCTGCAGCATCCCCGGCGATGTCCGGTAGCAGGGAGGAGTCCCCATGGTGAAGTGGCTCGGGTGCCTCGGCGTGCTGGTCGTGGTCGCCCTGATCGTGGGCGGGATGCTGATGGGCACCTACAACAACCTCGTCACGCTCGGCCAGGCCGTCGACGCGCAGTGGGCGCAGGTCGAGAACCAGTACCAGCGCCGCGCCGACCTCATCCCGAACCTCGTCTCGACCGTCTCGGGCGCGGCGAACTTCGAGAAGTCCACCCTCGAGGCGGTCATCCAGGCCCGGGCCAGCGTCGGACAGGTGAACCTCGGCAACCTGCCCAACGACCCCGCGGCGTTCGCCCGCTTCCAGCAGGCGCAGGACTCGCTGTCGAGCGCGCTCTCGCGCCTCATGGTCGTGGTCGAGCGCTACCCCGAGCTGAAGGCCAACCAGAACTTCCGCGACCTGCAGGTCGCGCTCGAGGGCACCGAGAACCGCATCTCGGTCGAGCGCAACCGCTACAACGAGGCGGCGCAGCGCTTCAACACGGCGCGGCTGCGCTTCCCGACCGTTCTCGTGGCCCGGCTCCTGGGCTTCGGCGAGAAGGCCTACTTCAAGGCCGCGGCCGGCTCCGAGCAGGCGCCGAGCGTGAACTTCAACTTCGGCGCCACCCCCGCGCCGGCCGAGCAGCGGTAGGGGCGTCCCGAACGCCGTGACGCGCGCCGTCTGTCGCGCGCTGGTCGTCCTCGGCCTCCTGGCCGGGGGGGCGGCGGGGGTGTCGGCGGAGTCGCTGCCGCCCCCGCCCGCGGCCTACTTCAACGACTACGCGGGCGTCGTCTCGCCCGGCGACGCGCAGCGGCTCGACGCGAAGCTCCGGCGGTTCGCCGAGGAGACCTCCACCCAGATCGTGGTCGCGGTGTTCCCGAGCCTTCCGTCGCCCTCCCTCGAGGACTTCACGGTGCGCACGGCCGAGTCCTGGCGGGTCGGCCGGAAGGACTGGGACAACGGTGCGGTCCTGTTCGTCTTCGTCGCCGACCGCAAGATGCGGATCGAGACCGGCTACGGCCTCGAGGGCGCGCTGCCCGACCAGCTGGCCGCGCGCATCCTCGACAACGAGGTGCGCCCGCGCTTCCGGGCCGGGGACTGGGCGGGCGGCCTCGAGGCCGGCATCGACGGCATCCTCGCCGCCACCCGCGGCGAGTACACGGCGCCGCCGCAGGCGCCCGCCGGCGTACCCCTGCTCCCCCTCCTGGTCATCGTCCTGTTCGTGGTCCTGTTCCTCTGGCTCGCCTCCCAGAGCTCGGGCGGGATCCACGTCGGGCGCACGTACGGCGGCCGCGGCTGGCGCCGCGACAGCGGCCGCTGGAGCGGGGGATCCTCGTGGGGCGGCGGGGGCTGGTCGGGCGGCGGGGGCGGCTGGTCGAGCGGGGGGGGCGGCTTCTCCGGGGGCGGGGGGTCCTTCGGGGGGGGCGGCGCCTCGAGCAGCTGGTGAGGGGGAAGCAGCGATGACGCCTGCCCAGTTCGAGGCGGCGCTCGACGACGAGGCGATCGTGGCCGCCATCCGCGAGGAGGAGGCGCGCTCCAGCGGCGAGATCCGCGTCCACGTGGCCGAGAAGGAGGTCGAGAGCTCGCGCCGGGAGGCGGAGCTCACCTTCGAACGGCTCGGAATGACGGCGACGGCGGAACGCAACGGGGTCCTGCTCTACGTGGCCCCCGAGGCGCGCGCGATCGTCGTGATCGGAGACCGGGGGATCGACGGGTGCTGCGGCGAGGCGTTCTGGGCCGCGGTCGCGGACGAGGTGCGCGACGCGTTCCGCGCGGGGCGCTTCACCGAGGGGATCGTCGCCGCGGTGAGGGCGGTCGGCGCCGAGCTCGCCCGCCACTTCCCGCGGCGGCCGGGCGAAGGGGACTCCGACCGCAACGAGCTGCCCGACGGCGTCAGCCGGGGCTGAAGACGTGCCCGAACGGCGCCGTCGCGACCTGCTCACCCCGCTGCTCCTCGCGCTCGCCGCGATCCTCGTTCTCGCGTTCTGGGTGTTCCGCCCGTTCATCCTGGTCTTCGCGGTCGCCGCCTGCGTGGCGCTGCTCCTCGCGCCCGTCCAGAAGCACGCCGCGCGGGCCCTCGGGGGCCGGCCGACCCTCGCCGCCGCCGTTCTCGTCCTCGTCACGACGGTGGCGATCCTCGTTCCGGTGGCCACCTCGATGATCCTCCTCGCCCGCCAGTTCGCCGCGTTCCTCGACTGGGTGCGCCTGCAGCCGCTCGTCGGGCCCGAGGAGCTGCAGCGCTTCTGGAACGAGCTGCCGCAGCGCTACCCGGGCCTGCAGCCGTGGATCGCGTGGCTGCAGGCGCAGGTGACCCCGCTCGTCTCGGGGGGCCTCGCCGAGGTCGCGGGGCGGGCGAACGGCCTCCTCCAGGACGCCCTCGGCCGGGTGACGCACGCGGTCGTCGACCTCGCGCTCTTCCTGCTCATGCTGTTCTTCCTCCTCCGCGACGGGGGGCGCCTGCGGGCCGAGCTGCGCCCCGTCTCGCCCTTCTCGGAGGAGCAGGAGCGGCAGATCTTCGACCACCTCGAGCGCACCATCAAGGGCGCGCTGCAGGCGGTGGTGGTGGTGCCCGTGGCCCAGGGGATCCTCGCCGGGGCCGGCTTCATGATGTTCGGGGTGCCCTCGCCGTTCGTGTGGGGCACCGCCGTGATCCTCGCCGCCACCGTCCCGCTCGTCGGCTCGCCTCTCGGGTGGCTGCCCGCGGTCGGCTATCTCGCCCTCCAGGGCCGGTCCGGGCCGGCCCTCGGCCTGCTCGCTTACTGCACGATCGTCGTGAGCGGCAGCGACAACGTCATCAAGCCGCTCCTGCTCCGCGGCACCGCCCGGATCCACCCCCTCCTCGGCTTCCTCTCGATCGTGGGCGGCGTCCTCGCGTTCGGGGTCTTCGGCTTCCTGATCGGGCCGGTCGTGCTCTCCCTCGTCCTCTCGGCCCTCCGGATCTACCGGCTGGACGTGCTGCGCGTGGCGGTCACCGGCGTCCCCGATCCCGCCGCCCCCGAGAATCGATCCGCAACGGACTCAGCGGCTTAGGGCGCCTTGCCGGCTCCGTGGGGCGTGTGATACCGTTCCTCGCTGTTGCCGTCCCGAACGTCTCCGCCGGACCGGCCCAGGGCCCCGGGAGGAGCCGCGAGGGACTTTTCGCGCGCGATGCGCGAGGCGGCGCCGTACCTGGGGCTCGGGACGACCCTCGCGGTCACCGTGCTCGCGGGGCTGGGCGGGGGCTACTGGCTGGACGGCCGGCTCGGGACCCGCCCGGTGCTCCTGCTCCTGGGGGGCTGCCTCGGCCTCGGCGCGGCGCTCGTGCACTTCTTCAGGACCGTCTCGGGACAGAACACGCGGCACTCGGACCCCAAGCCTTGAGCCTCCTGCGATACTCGATCCTCGTCACGGGCGTGGCCGCGGCCACCCTGGCCCTCGCGTGGGCGCTGGCGCTGCGCCGGGCGGAGGCGCCCGTGCGCGCGGCCGCCGCGTTCGGGGCCGCCCTCGCCGTCGCCAACACCGTCGCCGCCCACGCGCTCGTGGTGTGGTCGAAGCGCCGCTCGACCAACGCCTTCCTCGCCGCCGTGCTCGGGGGCATGGTCGGGCGCATGGTCCTCATGATCGCCGCCGTCGTGGCCGGCGTGGTGGCGCTCGGCCTGCCCAAGTGGCCGCTCGCCTTCGCCGTCCTCTCCTACTTCGTCCTCTTCCTCGTCCTGGAGCTGTCCATCCTCCACCGGCAGCCCGGCGCCCGCCTCTCCCCGGGAGAGGGACGATGAGCGCCCTCCTGCTCGCGCTGCTGCTGCAGGCCGCACCGGCGCACGCCCCGTCGGCTCCGGTCGAGCACGCCGCCGAGACCCACGCGGCCGAAGCCCCCGCCGCCGAGGCCGGCCACGCCTCGGACCCCGCGACCGTCATCATGCACCACGTGACGGACGCGCCCTTCTTCGGCCTTCCGTCGAAGCACGCGGTCTTCTTCCTCCTCGCCGCGCTGCTCGTGATCGCCGGGGCCCGCCTCGCCCTGCGCGCCTACGGACGCAAGGGCGTCCCGAGGGGGGTCGGGGCCGCGGTCGAGGGGCTCGTGCTCTTCGTGCGCGACCAGATCGCGACGCCGAACATCGGCCACGACGCCCGCAAGTTCACGCCGCTGCTGTGCAGCTTCTTCTTCTTCATCCTGGTCGCGGCGCTCCTCGGCCTGATGCCCTTCTCCGCCACCTCGACCGGGAACCTCGCGGTCACGTTGGGGCTCGCCACGGTCTCCTTCGCCGCCCAGCAGTACGCGGGGATCTCGAAGTACGGCCTCGCCGGGCACTTCCACAACCTCATCCCGCCCGGGCTTCCCGCGTGGCTGCTGCCGATCATGGTGCCGGTCGAGGTCCTCAGCATGTTCACGAAGCCGTTCGCGCTGATGATCCGGCTCTTCGCCAACATGCTGGCCGGGCACATGGTCATCACCACCCTCATCCTGCTCATCCCGCTGATGGCCCAGATCAGCCCGGCGGGCGGAGTGGCGATGGCGCCGGTGTCGATCGCCCTCGCCCTCTTCATCATGCTGCTCGAGATCCTCGTCGCCTTCATCCAGGCCTACATCTTCACCCTGCTCTCCGCCATCTTCATCGGGATGTACGCGCACCCCGCGCACTGATTCTCTTGGAACGCCGCACCCACGCTCAGGAGGAAGCTTAGATGGATCCCAAGGTCATGGCGTACTTCGCCGCCGGCATCGGGGCGGGCCTCACCATCATCGGCGGCGCCGCCGGCATCGGCCGCCTCGCCGCCGCCGCGATGGAGGGCATCGCCCGCCAGCCCAACGCCGCCGGCGACATCCGCGGCGCGATGATCGTGGCCGCCGGCCTCATCGAGGGCGTCACGTTCTTCTCCCTCATCGTCACCATCCTGCTCGCGATCAAGTAGGCACGAAGGTGCAGGCACTGGTCGCGCCGTCCCTCGCCCTCGCCGCGGCCGAGGGCGGGGGGGGCGGAATCCTCAGCGTCGACGCCACCCTCGTCTGGGGCACGATCGTCGTCTTCTCGCTCTTCGCCTGGATCCTCGGGAAGTTCGCCTGGGGTCCGCTCCTCAAGCTCGTGGAGGAGCGCGAGAAGACGATCCAGGAGCAGGTCGACTCCGCGGAGGCGGCGGCCGCGGAGGCCAGGAGCCTCCTCGCCCGGCACCAGGAGATGCTGAAGGCGGCGGGGCGGGAGCGCGAGGAGATCCTCCAGAAGGCGGTGAAGGAGGCGGACGCGGTCCGCGCCGACCTCGTGGGCCGCGCACGGGCCGAGGCCGAGCAGGCCACCGGTCGCGCCCGCGAGCAGATCCAGCGCGAGAAGGACCAGGCGATCGCGGAGCTGCGCTCGCAGGTCGCCGATCTCGCGGTGGAGGCCGCGTCCCGCATCGTCAAGTCGTCCCTCACCCCGGAGGCCCAGCGCAGGATCGTGGACGACTTCATCCGCGAGCTGCCCGCCGCGCGCAGGGAGCACCGGGCGTGAGCGAGGTCGAGGCGATCTTCAAGGGCCTGTGCAAGCGCTTCAACAAGAAGAACGTCGACGCCGAGCGCTCGTACTACTTCTCGCTCGGCGAGGACGAGAAGTGGACCGTGCACATCACGAAGCAGAAGTGCACGGTCAAGAAGGGGAAGAACGACGGGGCCGACTGCTTCTTCAAGGGGCCGGCCGAGCTGTTCCTCTCGGTGTGGAACGGGGAGCACCAGCTCGGCCCGATGGACTTCCTCTCCGGCAAGGTCAAGAGCAACAACCCATTGCTGCTCAAGGACTTCGTCCGGGCCTTCCAGAAGTAGCGGCTACTTCGCCCTCATCGTCATCGGGTCCCGCAGCGGCAGGAGGGTGACCCTGCCCCCCGGGGCGAGCGAGTCGAGGGTCACGGGGTGCTTCTCCTCCCCGAGGTCGATCTCGGCCTGCCTGCCCACGACCAGGACCATCATCTTCTCCGGCACGAGGTGCTCCCGCGCCACCCGCTGCACGTCCGCGGCGGTCACGGAGCGGATGCGGTCGCGGTAGGTGGTCCACCAGGACGGGTCCCGGCCCGTGTACTCGTCCGAGGCGAAGACCGCCATCGCCTGAGCCTTCGAGGCGAAGCTCGAGGGGAAGGTCTGGATCAGGCTGCTCTTGATCGTGTCGAGCTCCTCCTCGGTGACGAGGCCCTCCCGCATCTTCCGGATCTCCTCCAGCACCAGCGAGGTCGCCCGGGGCACGGAACGGCTCTTCGACTGGAAGGCCGCGCGGAAGCGGCCGGGGTAGAAGACGCCGAATGACAGGCCGGAGCCCGCGGAGTAGGCGAGGCCCTCGTTCGAGCGGACGGTCCGCGTGATGCGGGAGGTGAAGCCGCCGCCGCCCAGGATCTCGTTCATCACCTCGAGCGCGTACACGTCGGGGCTCGTGCGCCACACGGTGGGCAGGCCGATCGAGACGCGGCCCTGGTTCACCTCCTTCTCGATCCGGTAGAGCCCGGGGCCCACCGGCCCGAACGTGCTGGGCACGGGGGGCACCGTCTCCTTCTTGGAGGGCCAGCCGGCGAAGGCCCTCTCGAGCTTGCGGATCATCTCCGGTCGCGAGAACGAGCCCGACACCGCCGCGACCATGTGGGCGGGGTGGACCCAGCGGCGATGGAACGCGACGAGGTCGTCCCGCCCGATCGACCTCACCGAGGCCTCGGTCGTGAAGCGGTTCGTGAAGTGGCCCGGGCCGTAGAGCAGCACGTTCCACTCCCGGGCCTCGATGTCCGCGGAGTCGTCGTTGCGCTTCTTCATCTCCTGCAGCGACTGCTCCTTCGCGAGGGCGAGGCGGTCCTCCTGGAAGCGCGGCTCGCGCAGCATCTCGACGAAGAGGGCGAGGGCTTCGTCGAGGTTGTCGGCAAGGCAGTTGAGCGACGCCGAGCCCGAGACGGGGCCGATCCCGGTCGAGACCTGGGCGGCGAGGAAGTCGAGCCGCTCGTCGAGCTGCTCCGCGGTGAGGCTCCGCGTCCCTCCCCGACGCATCTGGGACCCGGTGAAGGCGGCGAGGCCCTCCTTGCCCTCGGGGTCGAGCCAGCTCCCCACCCTGGCCGTGATCGCGACGTTCACGAGGGGCAGCGCCCGGTCCTCGGCGATGAAGACGACCATGCCGTTCCTCAGGACCACGCGGTGGTCCTTCGCGGACGGGGGCTCGAACGCGATCGGCTGGAACGCGAGCTGGTCCGGGTGGTCCGGGATCGGCTGGGCGGCCGCAGGCCCGGCCGCGGCGAGGGCGAGGCCGGCCGCGGCGAGGAGCGCGGGGAGGGGCGGGAGAGCGGCGCGCGTGCGGGTCATGGCGGTCCTCACTCGTTCTCAGCCGGGAGCTTCGCGACCTCCGGGTCCTCGGGGCCCTTCTTGCGCAGGAACGTGGCGACGGTGCGGTTCTCCTTCGTCAGGTAGCTGCGGGCCACGCGCTGGAGGTCGGCCGCGGTGACCGCGTCCGCCTTCTCGGCCCACGTGTTGATGAGCCGCCAGTCGCCGAGCGCGTCGTAGCTCACGAGCTGGAAGCCCACGAAGAACGGCGAGGACAGCCGCCGGTAGGCGTTGGCCTTGGCGGCGTTTCTGACCTTCTGCAGCTCCTCGGGCGGCACCGGCTCGTTCTGCAGCCTCTCGATCTCCTCGTGGACCGCCGCCTCGGCCGCGGAGGGCTCCACGCCCTCCCGGACCGTGGTCTCGACCCGGAAGATCCCCCCGTACTTGCGGGACTCGTGCTCGGCCGCGGACTGGGTCGCCACCTGGCGCCCGAGCACGAGGCCCTTGTAGAGCCGCCCGGTGCGCCCGGAGAGGACGTCGGAGAGCAGGTCGAGGGCGGGTGTGTCCTTGTGCAGAGCAGGCACCGTCTTCCACCAGATCCTCACCGTGGGGGAGGTCTCGGCCTCCGCGTTGAAGCGCTTCTCGCCGAGCTGCTTCGGCTCGAGGGTCACCACCGGCGGCGGCTCGACCGTGCCCCGGGGGATGCGCCCGAAGTAGCGCTCGAGGAGCGGCTTCACCTCGGCCGCCCGGAAGTCGCCCGCGAGCACGCCGGTGATGTTGTTCGGGGCGTAGTAGGTGGCGAAGTACTGCTTGGCCTGGGCGAGCGTGTAGCTGGGGATGTCCGAGGCCCAGCCCACCACCGGCCAGTGGTAGGGGCTCGCCTCCCAGAACAGGGCCTGGAAGGCCTCGTCGTACCTGCCGAGCGGCGTCGACTCCGTGCGCAGCCGCCGCTCCTCGAAGACCACGTCGCGCTCCGAGTAGAACTCCCGGAACACGGGGTTGAGGAGCCGGTCGGACTCGAGCCACGCCCACAGCTCCAGCTTGTTCTTCGGGATCCGCACGAAGTACGCGGTCTGGTCCTCGGAGGTGAAGGCGTTGAGCGCCTCCCCCCCGTGCTTCGTGTAGATCTGATCGAGCTGGTCCTTGACGATCGTCTCGCGCTGCTTCTGCACGAGCGCGTCGAACTGCTTCCCGAGCTCGCGGTAGCGCTCCGTCCAGCTCTCCGGACGGTCGAGGTCGTCGATCTCGCCGCGGCGCAGACGCTCGCGCATGACCTCCATCTCCGCCCGCATCTCCTCGCGGATCTTCTCCTGCTCCTCGATCAGCCGGAGGTCGGCGTCGATGTCCTTCGTGCCGATCGTCCTCGTGCCCTTGAACATCATGTGCTCGAAGAAGTGGCTCAAGCCCGTGATTCCGGGCCGCTCGTTCACCGAGCCCACGCGGGCGGTCCAGAACGCGGCGACGGTCGGGGAGTCGTGCTGCTCGTAGAGCAGCCACCGCATCCCGTTCGAGAGCGTGAACTCCTCGACGTCGATCCGGGGCCGCTCGGCGGCGCCGAGCGGGGCGAGGAGGAGGAGGGACAAGGCGGCGGCGGCGGTCGGCGGGCGCAGTCTCATGAATCGGGCTCCGGGAGCGCAGACTATCAACCCCCGGGGCCCGGCGCCAGCGCCCGCGATTTGACGCCGCGCCGGACCGCCCGCTAACCTCGTGTGCGAGTTGAGAATCGCGCACCTCGCCGCCTGCGCCGCGCTCTGCGCGGCCCCCGGCTTCGCCGCCCAGGAGCCCCCGCCCCTCCCGGCCGCCCCTCCGGAGGAGGCGCCGGCGCCGCCGGAGGAGGACGTCCCGCGCCTGGTCGGGCCGACCGAGGGCGCGCCCACGCTCTCCCTCGGCTCCGCCGTGCGGATCGCCCTCGAGCGCAACTTCTCCTTCCTCGACGCGGTGGACGCGCTGCAGGCCACGCGGTGGCAGGAGAAGGCCGCCCGCGGCGAGTTCTTCCCCACCCTCACCCCGGTCTACCAGCGCTTCGAGGAGCGCTCCGTCTTCGGCCTCGATCTGTCCCAGAAGCTGCCGTGGACCGGGGGGACCGTGACCGCCACCGGCCGATACCTGTCCGAGCCGGAGAGCGACGCCCCGTTCGGCCGAACGAGCGACCTGCGGCTCCTGCTCACCCAGCCGCTCCTGCGGGGCGTCGGGCCGAACGCCACCTTCTTCGACCTCGACAACGCGCGGCGGGCCGTGCAGGGCCAGGAGCGCTCGCTCGCCCTCGCCCGCCAGCGCCTCGCGGTGGAGGTGGCCGCCGCCTTCTACTCCGTCGTCGCCCAGCGCCAGCTCCTCGAGGTGGCGCGCCAGAGCCTGCAGCGCACGGAGGGGCTCCTCAAGTCGTCCGAGGCGCGCCTCCAGGTCGGCCTCGCGAGCAAGCTCGACGTGTTCCGGGCCGAGCTGCAGGCGGCGCAGGCCCGCGACGCCATGGTGCGCACGCAGGCCGCCCTCGCCTCCGCCCTCGAGCGCTTCCGGGGGCTGCTCGCCCTTCCCCCCGCCGATCCCGTCGAGCCCGAGGCGGCGGAGCTGCCGGCGGCCGACGATCGCTTCGAGCCGGCCGAGGCCCTCGTGCGCCGGGCCCTCGAGGCGCGGCTCGAGGTGGCGGAGGCGCGCGACCGCGTCGAGGACGCGCGGCGCTCCCTCTCCCTCGCCACCCAGAACCTGCTGCCCCAGCTCGACCTCAACGTGGGCGTGACGCGCCTCGGCTTCGGCGGATCCTTCGGCGACGCGTGGTCGGCGGGAGACAGCCGGGTCGAGGTCTTCCTGAGCGCCTCGTATCCGCTGCAGCAGCAGGCGCAGAGGGCGAGTCGGGCGGTGGCCCGGATCGAGGTGGGCTCGCGCGAGCGGGCGGTGCGCCAGCAGGAGCTCGACGTGGAGCAGCAGGTGCGCCAGGCCCTGCGCGAGCTCGACCAGATCCGCCAGAGCGTGGCCCTCCAGCGCCAGGCGGTGGAGGTGGCCGCCCAGCAGCGGCGGCTCGCCGTCCTGCGCTACCAGCGCGGGCTCGGCTCCAACTTCGACGTGGTCGACGCGGAGAGCAGCCTCGTCACCGCCCGCAGCGCGCTCGTCCAGCTCCAGACCGCCTACGCCGTCGCCCGCCTCGACCTCAAGCGCACGACGGGCACCCTCGACGTCGAGACGGAGTTCGCCCCGTGACCACCGAGGCCCCCGCGCCCCTCCTCGCCCGCGCCCGCGCCGCCGCCGCCCGTGCGAGGGGGACCGCATCCGTCCTGCTGCGCGACGCGCGGCCCTGGATGCACCGACGGCAGTGGACCCGGGAGAACCTCGGGTCGCTCGTCGCCGCCGCCCGCCGCCGCCCGCGAGGCACGATCGGCCTCCTCGGCGTCGTCGCCGTCCTCCTCGCCGGCCTCGCCTGGCTCCTCGGGGGCGACGGGGGCGGCCTGCCGGCGGCGGAGGTGCGCGAGGGGCCCTTCCGCGTCTCGATCGCCGAGGCGGCCACGCTGCAGGCCCTGCGCTCGGTCACCTACTCCTCGACCATCCAGAGCAACCAGGCCAAGATCGTGGCCCTCGCCCCGGAGGGCAAGCTCGTCCAGAAGGGCGACCTGCTCGTCCTCTTCGACGCCGCCCCCTTCGAGGAGGAGATCCGCAAGAACCAGGCGCTGCTCGCGCAGGCCGAGGCCGATCTCCTGAAGGCGCGCGAGGACCGCAAGCTCCAGCAGATCCAGAACCAGGAGGAGCTGCTCGCGGCGCGGCTGCGCGTCGAGAAGAGCGACCTCGAGATGAAGGACGTCGAGGAGGGCAAGGGCCGGGTCAAGGAGGAGGAGGCCCGGGCCGCGGTCGCCAACGCCGAGCGCGAGCTGCAGAAGGCGGAGACGGCCCTCGCCGACCTCAGGCCGCTGCTCGCCGAGGGCTTCATCACCCGCACCGAGCTCGAGCGGGCCGAGCAGCAGGTCGCGCGGGCCCGGGAGGAGCTCGACCTCGCGAAGAGGCGGCGCGACGCGCTCGTCGGGTTCGGGCGCCCCCTCGAGAAGAGCCAGGCCCGGGCCGACGCCCAGTCGAGCCGGGAGACGCTGCGCCAGCTCGAGAGCGCCGCCGCCTACCGGATGGCCCAGAAGGACGCGGGGATCGCCTCCGCCCAGAGCCGCATCCAGGAGGCGGCGGCCCGGCTCGAGCTCGCGAAGCAGCAGCTCGCCCGGTGCGAGGTGCGGGCGGAGGTGCCGGGGATCGTCGTGTACCGGGACGTGTTCTTCGGCTCCGAGCAGCGCAAGCCCCAGGTCGGCGACCAGGTGTGGGCCAACCAGCCGATCATCATCCTCCCCGACATCAGCCGGATGGTGGCGGAGACGAAGGTCCGCGAGACCGACATCCACAAGGTCGAGCGCAACCAGAAGGTCACGGTGCGGGTCGAGGCCTACCCCGACCTGCGCCTCACCGGGCAGGTGACCCAGATCGGGACCCTCGCCCAGGAGGAGAAGGAGCGCCGGGGCGGGAAGTTCTTCTCGGTGACCGTGCTCGTCAACGAGTCCGAGCCGCGGCTGCGGCCGGGGATGACGGCGCGGGTCGAGATCGAGGTCGAGGAGCGGTCGCGGGCCCTCTCCGTCCCCGTGGACGCGGTCTTCGAGCGCGAGGGGCGCAGCGTCGTCTACCTCGCCGGACGCCGCCCGCGCTTGCGCGAGGTGGTCCTCGGCCCGTCGAACGCGGACTTCGTGGTGATCGAGAAGGGACTCTCCCGGGGCGACCGGGTGCTCCTGCGCGACCCCGAGGCCGCGCGGCCGGACTTCAGCGGTGCCCCCGGCTCCTGATCCCGCGCCCGCGCCGCTCGCCGCCCTGCGCGGGGTGGCCCGCGTCTACCCGCGCGGGGCCTCGGCCGTGGTCGCGCTCGACGGGGTGAGCCTCGAGGTCGGGGCCGGGGAGAAGCTCGCCATCATGGGCCCCTCCGGCTCGGGCAAGTCGACGCTCCTCTCGATCCTCGGCTGCCTCGACCGCCCGACCCGCGGCGAGTACCTCTTCGAGGGCCGAGCGGTCGAGGGGCTCTCCGACGACGAACTGTCCCGCCTGCGCAACCGTGCGATCGGCTTCGTGTTCCAGTCGTTCCACCTCATCCCCCAGCTCACGGTCGCCGAGAACGTGGAGACGCCGCTCCTCTACGAGGGGGCGCCTCCCGCCCAGTGGCGGGCGAGGGCCGAGGCCGCCCTCGCCGCGGTGGGGCTCTCGCACCGCGCGGACCACCGCCCGGCCGAGCTGTCGGGGGGCGAGGCGCAGCGGGCGGCCATCGCCCGGGCCCTCGTCACGTCCCCCCGGCTCCTCCTCGCCGACGAGCCCACCGGCAACCTCGACAGCGCGACCGGCGAGGAGATCGCCCGGCTCCTCGACGAGCTGCACGCGGGGGGGTGCACCGTCGTCCTCGTCACCCACAACGAGTCGCTCGCCCGGCGCGCCGAGCGCGTCGTGCGCCTGCGGGACGGGCGGATCGAGGCGGAGGAGCGCCCGTGAGGTCCCTCGCCCCGCTCCTCGTGCTCCTCCGGCTGGGCGTGCGCAGCCTGCGGCAGCACCGGCTGCGCTCCGGCCTCTCGATCCTCGGCGTCGTCTTCGGCGTGGCCGCGGTCGTCGCGATGTCGTCGGTCGGCGAGGGGGCCCGCCGCGAGACGCTGGCCCAGATCGCCGCGCTCGGCATCGACACCGTGACCGTTCGCCCGCGCCCGGCCGCGCCGGGGGAGAAGCCGCCCCTCGCCCTCCCCGTCTCGGTCGCGGAGTCGATCGGCCGCGTGGTCCCCGGCGTGCGCGCGGTCGCGCCCCTGCGGGTGGCGGAGCTCCCCGCGGAGGCCGGCGGGCGCAGCGCCGCCGTCGTCGCCCTCGGGACGACCGCCGCCTATCGCGAGGCGGCCCGGGTGGAGCTCGCCGCCGGGCGCTTCCTCGCGGCCCTCGACGTGGCCGACCGCAAGCGCGTGGCCGTGCTCGGGGCCGGGGTGGCGCGGGCTCTGTTCCCGCTCGGCAGCCCGCTCGGCGAGAGCCTGCGGCTCGGCGGCGACTGGTACCGGGTCGTCGGCGTCCTCGAGGGACGGGCCTCGCCCCGCGGCCGCGGGGCGGCGATCCGCGGCCGGGACCTCAACCGGTGCGTGCTGGTGCCGCTCGGCTCGCTCGACCGGGGCTCCGATGCGAGCCCGAACGGCGTCGACGAGATCGTCTTCCGCGTCGAGACCCCGCAGGGTGTCGTGAGCGCGGCCGAGGTGGCCCAGTCCCTCGTCCGCCGCGTCACCGGCGGGGTCCCCCTCGACGTCGTCGTCCCCCGCGAGATCCTCCGCCAGCGCGAGCGCACCCAGCGGGTCTTCAACGTCGTCACCGGCGCGGTGGCCGCGATCAGCCTCCTCGTGGGCGGGATCGGGATCATGAACATCATGCTCGCGAGCGTGGCCGAGCGCACCCGCGAGGTCGGCGTGCGGCGAGCCCTCGGCGCGCGCCGGCGCGACGTGGCCGCCCAGTTCCTCGTCGAGAGCTCCCTCCTGACCGTGACCGGAGGCGTTCTGGGCAGCGCCCTCGGCCTCCTCGGCGCGGTGCTCATCCAGGCCTTCGCCGGCTGGCCGACCGCCGTCCACCCGCTCATGCTGCTCGCCGCGCTCGTCGTCGCCCTCGCGGTCGGGATCGGCTTCGGCTTCTACCCGGCCTGGCACGCCGCGGGCCTCGACCCGGTCGAGGCCCTGCGGCGGGAGTGAGCTACAGCGCCCGCAGCGCGTGGGCCACGTTCGCCCGCGCGGCGCGGATGGCCGGGGGCAGGCCGCCCACCGCGCCCATCAGGAGCGCGAAGGCCATCCCGAAGGCCAGCAGGTCGGGGGTGACGCGGAAGGCGAAGGCGAGGTGGGAGAACGTCTGCCAGTTGATCGTGCCGGTGGTGAGGCCGTTGACCGGCAGCGCGGCCAGGCAGCCCACGGCGCCCCCGACGAGCGAGATGATGAGGGACTCCACGAAGAAGGACAGCACGATCGCGCCGCCGCCGAACCCGATCGCGCGCAGGACGGCGATCTCCCGCGAGCGCTCGGAGACGGCCGAGTACATGGTGTTGAGCGCGCCGAACACCGCGCCGAGGCCCATGATGATCGCGATGATGCTCCCGAGCACGGTGATGAGCGTCGTGACGGTCTGCGACTGCTTCGCGTAGTAGTCGGGCTCCCGGGTCGCCTGGGCGGTCAGGCGGGGATCGCCCTGGAGCGTCGCCTCGAAGGCGGGGAAATCGTCCGCCGAGCGCAGCCGCACGGTGGCCGACTGGTAGACGTTCGCCGGCCGCTGGTAGAAGCTGTTGAGGATGGTCGCGTCCGCCCACACCTCGGAGTCGAACGCGGTGCCTCTCGCGTCGAAGACCCCGACGATCCTCCACGTGCCGGCCCCGATCCTCACCTCGGCCCCGAGGTCGAGCCCCACGTAGGCGTCGCGCGCCCCCCGGCCGATCACCGCCTCGGCGAGGCCGGGGGTCAGGAAGCGTCCCTCCACCATCCTCACGTTGTCCCGCACCTCGAGGACGCGCGGGGTCACCCCGCGGATCTGGACGTTGGCGTCGGCGTCGGGCGCCGACCGCATCGGGAGCGAGGCGATGACGACCACCTCCGGGCTCACGAGGGGGCCGCTCGTCCCGCGGGCCACCTGCGGCAGGTCCTCGATGATCCGCACGTCGTCCGCCAGGATGAAGCTCGTCATCTCGGTGTCGGCGCCGGAGCGCTGCACGATCGCGTTCTGGGGGAGACCCGAGGAGGCCACCGTGGCCTGGAAGCCGCGGGCGAGGGCGAGCATGGCCACGAAGACCCCCACGGTGCCCGCGATCCCGACGACCGCCACCACCGAGGAGGTCCAGCGCTCCTTCGCGCTGCGCAGGTTGTAGGCGACCGGGATGGTCATGGTCAGATCCTCCGCAGCGCGTCCACGACGCTGAGGCGCATCGCGGAGACCGCGGGGAGGAGCCCCGCGAGCACCCCCGTCCCGAGCGCCACCGCCACCCCCGCCGCGAGGGCGGAGGTCGGCAGGAACAGGAGGAGGATGCCGTTGGTCAGGTCCTGGGCGACCATCCCCCGGGCGAGCCAGAGGCCGATCGCCCCGCCCACCCCCGCGATCAGGACGGACTCGGCGAGCACGAGGCCGAGGACGAACCGGTCGGAGAAGCCCACCGCCTTGAGCACGGCCAGCTCCCCCGTGCGCTCGCGCACCGCGATCGCCATCGTGTTCCCGGTGACGAGGAGCAGGGTGAAGAAGACCACCGAGCCGATGGCGAGGATGAGGAACTCGATGTTGCCCATCTGCTTCATCCACGAGGCGGCGAACGCCGACTCGGTCTGGGTGCGGGTCTCGGAGGTGGAGTTCGCGAACTCCTGGTCGATCGCCCTCGCCACCGAGAGCGCCGCTCCCGGGTCCTCCACGCGCACCACGTACCACCCGACGATCCCCTGCCAGTAGGCAGGCGCCTTCTCGAAGAAGTACTCGTGCTGGATCCACATCTGCCCCGTGTCGTCCTGGGGCCGGGTTCCCGTGTAGATCCCGCGGACGTGGAAGTCCCAGCTCCCTCCCCCGAGGTACCCGGGCGCCTTGAGCGGGATCTTGTCCCCGAGCTTCCAGCCGAACCTCTGGGCGAGCTTCGCTCCGATGACGACGCCCTGCCGGTCGGACCGGAAGGCCTCCCACTGATCGTCGGGGACCTGGAACTCGGGGTACATCGATCGGTAGTCCGCGGGGTCGATCACGAACTGCGGGAAGAAGTTCTTCGGGTCCTGGTAGACGCCCCCGAACCACGTCGAGTGCACGACCTCCTTCACGCCCGGGATGCGGCGGATCCGCTCCCGGTAGGGGAGCGGGAGGGGCTGGATGAGGCCGGTCCGGCCGACGACCACGAGGCGGTCCGCGCCCGCGATCTCGATCCCCTGGCGGAAGCCGGCCCGCACCGCGGCGAGCAGCCCGAACAGGAACAGCGCGACCACGAACGAGCCGACGGTGAGGATCGTGCGGACCTTCTTCCGCCGCAGGTTCGCGAGCAGCAGCGGCAGGAACCTCACGCCGTCACCTCCTCGTTCGCGCGGGACCCGCCCGCCCGCCGCCCCCTCTCCGCCTCGACGAGGACGCCCTTCTCGAGGTGGAGCAGCGCGCTCGCGCGCTCGGCGGCGCGGGGGTCGTGGGTGACCATCAGGATCGTCGTCTTGCGCTCGGTCACGAGCAGACCCAGCAGGTCGAGGATCTCGTCCGCGCTCCGGCGGTCGAGGTCGCCGGTGGGCTCGTCGCACAGGAGGAAGGTCGGGTCGGCCACGATCGCCCGAGCGATCGCGACCCGCTGCTCCTGCCCTCCCGAGAGCTGGCGGGGGAAGTGGTGCATCCGCTCCTCGAGGCCGACGATCCGCAGCGCCGCCTCCACGTGCTCGCGTCGCTCCTTGCGCGACAGCGGCGTCAGGAGGAGCGGCAGCTCGACGTTGCGGTAGGCGGTGAGAACGGGGATGAGGTTGTAGGCCTGGAAGACGAAGCCCACGTGGCGCGCCCGCCACGCGGTCAGCTTCCGGCGGGACATGGCCGTGATCTCGTCGCCGGCCACGGTGATCGTGCCGTCGGTGGGCACGTCCAGGCCGCCCAGGAGGTTCAGGAGCGTCGTCTTGCCCGAACCGCTCGGACCCATGAAAGCGATGAACTCGCCCGCGTCCACGTCGAGGTTGAGGCCCTGGAGGACGTGAATCTCCTCGCCCCCCCGGCGGTAGCTCTTGTCGAGCCCCCGCACCTTGATGAGCGCCTCGCCGTTGCCGTTCCCGTCGACCCTGACCATGCGCCCCCCCGTGTCCTTAGGGACGACCGTCTTCGAGAGGAGGATACGGGCCCCCGCGGGAGCCGTTCCCCGCCGATCGGCGAGCCCCCGGTCGCCGCCGGCCAGCGTCGGGGCGGCTAGCCCCGGTCGTGGACACCGAAGGCCGCCATCCGCGCGGCCTCGACCTGCTCCGGGTTCGGGCGGACGATCGGGCGCCGGGCGGTGAGGAAGTCGAGCGCGGCCTCGAGGCCCTCCTCGCGGAAGCGCCCGGCGAGCAGGTGGGCGAGGACGAGCGTCGACGAGCGGCCCACCCCGGCCAGGCACGCGACGAGCACGGGCATCCCGGCCGTCTCGCACTCCCGCAGGAACGCGAGGCCGATCCGCAGGTGGACCTGCGAGGGGGCCTCGTGGTCGGGGGTCGGGAGCCAGAGGAACGCCTCGAAGCCCCAGGGGTCGGCCCCCTCCTGCTTCATGTCGACACAGGCGCGGATGCCCTCCGCCCGCAGCCGCCGGAAGTCGTCGAGGGTCGCGATGCGCGACCCCATCCAGACGAGATCGGTGACCCGGTCGAAGCTCGTCCGCTCAGGCGACCGGATCACGGAAGCGCTCGCACAGGTCCACGAGGGTCTTCACGCCGAAGCCGATCGCCCCCGCGTCGAAGTACTTCCACTCCTTGTCCTTGAACATCGGGCCCGCGATGTCGAGGTGGGCCCAGGCCGCGCCGCTCGGGACGAACTCCCGCAGGAACAGCCCCGCCGTGATCGCCCCGGCCAGCCCGCCCGCCGCGATGTTGTTGAGGTCGGCGTACGGGGTCTTGAGCGACTCCTTGTACTCCTCGACGAGGGGCAGCTCCCAGAAGGGCTCCCCGTGGTTCTCGCCGGAGCGGATGACCCGCCGGACGAGCTCGCGGTCGGTGCCCATGACCCCGGCGACGCTCGGCCCGAGCGCCCGCACGACGGCGCCGGTCAGGGTCGCGATGTCGACGACGTGGGTGGCGCCCTCCTCGCCCGCCCGGGCGAGGCCGTCGAGCAGCACGAGGCGTCCCTCGGCGTCGGTGTTGTCGACCATGACCGACTTGCCGTTCTTGGCCGTGAAGATGTCCCCCGGGCGCTGGGCGCTCGCGTCGGGCATGTTCTCCGCGCAGCAGAGGATCCCGAGCACCCTCACGTCGGGGCGGATCTTGCCGAGCGCGCGCATGGCGTACAGCACCGCCGCCGCCCCCGCCATGTCGCCCTTCATCTCCCACATCTTGTCGCCCGGCTTGAGGCTGATCCCCCCCGAGTCGAACGTGATCCCCTTGCCCACGAGGGCGATCGTCTCCTTCGAGACCTTCTTCGGCACGTGGCGCAGGATCACCATCCGGCCCGGGTTCGTGCTCCCTGCGCCCACCCGGAGGATGCCGGCGTAGCCCTTCGCCTGGAGCGCGGCGGGATCGAGGACCTCGACCTCGAGCTCCACCTCGCGGGCGATCTCGGCCGCCGCCGCGGCGATCGTCTCCGGGACGACGGCGTTGCCCGGCTCGTTGATGAGGTCGCGGGCGCGGTTGACGTTCTCGGAGACCCACAGGTAGCGGGCCCGGCGCGCCTCGGCGTCCGCCTGGTGGTCGGGGTGGGCGAGGATCGTGAGCGAGGCCTCCTTCGCGAAGAACTCGTCTCTCTCCTGCCGGTACTTGTCGAAGACGTAGGTGCCGAGCACCGCGCCCTCGACGGCCTTCCCCAGGAGGGGGGCGGCGTCCTTCGCGTTGAGCACGAGGGCGACCCGCGGCATCCGGTAGTCGCGGGCGAGCCGCATCGCCCGCGCGGCGAACGTCTTCAGGTTCTCCCAGAGGTTCCAGCTCTTGAGCTGCGGGCTCCAGTACACGACGATCGCCCTCGCGACCCCTCCCTCCGGCAGGGTCGCGTAGTACTCGCGCTTGAGCGTCTTGTCCCGGAAGGCGGCCGACGCGCGCCCGACGTGGGCGGCGACCTGCGGATCGTCCACCTCGTGCAGCGTCTTCTCCTCGTCGAGCACGACGGCGAGGAGGTCGGCGGGGGTCTTCGAGGCGGGGGCGAAGGAGAGCTTGACGTTCATGGGTCCTCGCGCGGGAGAGGGGCGGCCGCGCCGCCCGCGATTATACGACGGGGGCGCGGACGGCCGTCCGCTCAGGCGGAGCGGCCGAGGTCCCGACGGCCCTGGCGGACGACGGCCCACAGGGCGAGGGCGAGGAGGAGGGCGGCGAGGACGACGGCTCCTGCGAAGAGCATCACGGTCGAGGAGAGGATGCTCCGCTCGTCCATCTCCGCCCCGAACTCGAGCCGCCCCTCGTCGAGCGCCGCCGCCACGCCCTGCCGCCAGCCGAGGATGTTCCCCCGCTCGACCCCGTCCGCGGCGCGGCGGTGGCCGTAGACCTTGCTCGGGAGGTGGAAGCGCACGGCCATCAAGCCCTCGGCGTGGCCCTCCCCCCCGCCCGGCGCCCCGATCGGCCGCTGCCAGCTCCCGTCGAGGTGGAGCCGGCCCCCCTCGCGCCGCAGCCCCACGCGCAGGTCGGGGAAGGCGGGGGTGAAGGAGATGCGGTTCACGTCCCGGAAAGCGGCGGAGACGAACAGGTAGCGCTGGCCCCGCCGCTTCGTGACCGTCACCCGGCGCACGTCGAGGCCCGACCGCTCGAACAGCTCCCGCGCCGCGGCCTTCATCGCCTCCGCGTCGTTCGCGTCGAGGGGCAGGCCCTTGAACGCGGTCCACAGGGCGGGTCGCCCGGTCACGTTCACCACCCCCGACCCGTCGACCTGGAGCCAGATCTCGTGCTCGTACTCGTAGGTGATGCACCCGCGCAGCGCGGTGGCGAGCAGGAGCGCGACCGCCAGCCGGGGGATCATCGCGGGGGGATTCTAGCCGATGGCGGGTGGCCGGACCCCTTTCGTGCGAGCGGGACGGAGACGGGCCTCGCGCGGATGGCCACCGACTCTGCAAATCAAGCGCCCCCTCGCGGGTGGGACTTCGTCCCCCGGCCGAGGACGCGCTCGTCTCGAAGCGGGGCACCGAGGGACTATATTAAGTTGAATTGTGTTCAGTAGCATTTCAGTCTAATATAATGCCGATGCGGCTCCCCATCCAGCACGTGGAGTGCTTCCACCTCGTGCTCCTCCGCATGCTGGAGTCCCGGCTCGACCGCGGGAGCTGGGTCGTCAAGGGCGGCGTCAACCTCCGGGCGTGGTTCGGCAGCCTCCGCTACTCCGAGGACCTCGACGTCGACGCGGTCCGGGGGAGCCCCCACGCTCTCGCGGAGAGAATGGACGCGCTGCTCCTCGCCCGGCCGTTCCACGACCTCCTGGCCGCCCAGGGCCTGGCCCTGGCCCGCACCAGCAAGCCGAAGCAGACCGACACCACCCAGAGGTGGAAGTTCGAGCTTCGCGCGGAGGGCACCGAGGTGCCCCTCCACACCCGGGTGGAGTTCAGCCGGCGGGGCACCGGCGAAGAGCACGCCCTCGAGCCCGTTCGACCCGAGGTCGTGCGCCCGTATGGCCTGCTGGCCCCGACGGTGCAGCACTACACGGCGCGCGCGGCGGCCCGCCAGAAGGTCCAGGCGCTCGCGGGGCGGTCCGCGCCGCAGGCCCGCGACGTGTGGGACCTGGAGCACCTGCTGCGGACGACCGGCGTCGATCCGGGTCCGTTCACGCCGGCCGAGCGGAAGACGCTGGACGCCGCCCTCGACCGCGCCATGGGCCTGCCGTTCGACGTCTACCGCTCGCAGGTCGTCCCGTACCTGGCGCCGGAGCACCAGGAGCTGTACGGGACGCCGGAGACGTGGGAGCGCATGCGGGAGCTCGTCGTCGACCGGCTCGCGGGGCACGCTTCGTGAGACTGGCCGCCACCACCGTGCTCGGGCGGCTCCGGAAGATGGGCAAGCCCGTCCTCACCACCGGGGACGCTGCCCTGCACCTCGGCCTCTCCCGCTCCGCCGCCAGCCGCGCCCTCGCCCGGCTCGCCGCCGCGGGGCTCGTGCTGCCGGTGCGGCGTGGGCTGTGGAGCCTCGACCTGGAGATCGACCCCCTGCGCCTGCCGGAGCACCTGACGGCGCCCTTCCCGGCCTACGTGTCCCTCCAGACGGCCCTCCAGCGCCACGGCATGATCCGCCAGCTGCCCCACGTCGTGTACGCGGCGTCCCTGGCTCCGACACGCCGGATCAGGACGCGGCTCGGCGACTTCTCCGTGCACAGGCTGGCGCCGACCTTCTTCGGCGGCTTCGTCACGACGAAGGGAGGCGTCCGGCTCGCCACGCCCGAGAAGGCCCTCCTCGACGCCCTGTACCTCACGCCCGCCCGCAGCCGCCTCTTCGCCGCCCTGCCCGAGGTCGAGATCCCGCGCCGCTTCGACCGGGAGGCCGCCTGGGCATGGGTCGGGCGCATCCCGCCCGGGCCCCGGCGCGAGGTGGTCCGGCGGAGACTCGAGACCCTGCTGCGCCGTCGCTGAAGCGCCCGGGTTGGACTTCGTCCCCCGCCCGGGACCAGAATCGGCCCAGGATGCCCCCCGCGAAGACGGTCTACCTCGTCGACGGCTCCGGCCAGTTCCACCGGGCCTTCCACGCGATCCGCGGCCTCGCCACCAGCAAGGGCCTGCCCACGAACGCGACCTACGGCTTCACGACCATGCTGCGCAAGCTCCTCGAGGACGAGCGTCCCGAGCACGTGGCCGTCCTCTTCGACCCGCCGGGCAAGACCTTCCGCCACGAGCAGTACGCCGAGTACAAGGCCAACCGGCCGAAGATGGACGACGACCTCGCGGTGCAGCTGCCGTACATCCGCCGCGTGTGCGAGGCGCTCCGGATGCCGGTCGTCGAGGTGGCGGGGTTCGAGGCCGACGACGTCATCGCGACCCTCGCCGCCCAGGCGGTCGCGCAGGGCCACAAGGTCGTGGTCGTCTCCGCCGACAAGGACCTGCTCCAGCTCGTGACCGACGACGTCCTCGTCCTCAACCCCGGCCGCGAGGGATCGGGATCGACGCGCTTCGACCGCAAGGCGGTCGAGGAGAAGTGGGGCGTCCCCCCCGAGAGAATCGTGGACGTGCTCGCCCTCGTCGGCGACTCGGTCGACAACGTGCCCGGCGTGCCCGGCATCGGGGACAAGGGCGCGCGCGACCTCGTCCGCGAGTACGGGCCGGTCGAGAGCGTCCTCGAGCACGCCGACGAGGTGAAGCGCGCGGCCTACCGCGAGGGCCTGAAGGCCCACCGCGGGGAGGCGCTGCTCTCGAAGCGGCTCGTCACGCTGCGCACGGACGCCCCCGTCGAGCTCGACCTCGAGGCGTGGCGCCTCCGGGAGGCGGACCGGGCGGCCGCCCACGCCCTCTTCAAGGAGCTGGAGTTCCAGGCCCTCGCCCGCGAGTACGCCCCCGAGGTCGAGACAGTCGCGGCCGAGCACCGGCTCCTCGGCACCCGCGAGGAGATCGAGGCGGTCGTCGCCGAGGCCCGCAAGGCCGGGCGCGTGGGCCTCGCCGTCGTGGTGACGAGCCCCCAGGCCCTGCGGGCGGAGGTGCTCGGGCTCGCCCTCGCGTGGGCCCCCGGCCGCTCCGCCTACGTCCCCCTCGGCCACTCCTCGATCGACTTCCCACAGGCCCCCGGCAGGAAGGACGCGCTCGAGGCCCTCCGCCCGCTCCTCGAGGACGCGAACGTCCGCAAGGCGAGCGCCCACGCCAAGCGCGACCGGGTCGTCCTCGAGCGGCTTGGCGTGCGCGTGCGGGGCCTCGCCTTCGACGCCCTCGTCGCGTCGTATCTCCTCGACCCCGGCCGCCGCGTCTACGCCCTCGAAGACCTCGCGATGGAGCACGTCGGGGAGCGACGCGCGCCGGGCACGGACGGCGTCGCCGCCCCCGACGCCGCGGCCGTGCCCACCGGCCAGGCCGCCGGCGGCGAGGCCGAGCTCGTCCTGCGCCTGGATCGCCCGATGAGCGAGCGCCTCGAGGCGGAGGGCCTCCTCGAGGTCTACGAGCGGATGGAGATGCCGCTCGTCGAGGTCCTGGCCGCCATGGAGCTCGCCGGCGTGAAGGTGGACGCCGCGCTCCTGCGCGCCATGAGCCGGGACATGGAGGCGCAGCTCGCTGTCCTCACCAGGGACATCCACCGCCTCGCGAAGGGCGAGTTCAACATCAACTCCCCGCCCCAGCTGCGCGAGGTGCTCTTCGACCGCCTCGGGCTGCAGGCGGGCAAGAAGACGGCCAAGACGAAGGCCGCCTCCACCGCCGAGGACGTCCTCGAAGAGCTGGCCCTCGTCCACGAGCTGCCCCGGAAGATCCTCGAGTACCGCAGCGTCCAGAAGCTCAAGTCCACCTACGTCGACGCGCTCCCCGAGCTGGTGCATCCCGAGACCGGCCGCATCCACGCCACCTTCAACCAGACCGTCGCCGCCACCGGCCGCCTCTCGAGCGCCGACCCCAACCTCCAGAACATCCCCATCCGCACCCCGGAGGGCCGCCGCATCCGCGAGGCCTTCGTCGCCGAGGAGGGCCGCCTTCTCCTCTCCGCCGACTACTCCCAGATCGAGCTGCGCGTCCTCGCCCACCTCTCGGGCGACCCCACCCTCATCGACACCTTCCGCCGCGGCGAGGACGTCCACGACCGCACCTCGCGCGAGATCTTCGGCCCCCTCTCGCCCATCCCGCCTCTCGAGCAGCGCCGCATCTCGAAGATGGTCAACTACGCCCTCCTCTACGGGAAGACCGCCTTCAGCCTCGCGAAGGACATCGGCGTCTCGCGCAAGGAGGCCGAGGCGTTCGTCGAGGCGTACTTCTCCCGCTACCCGAGGGTCCGGACGTTCATCGACGAGACCATCGCGAAGGCCCGCGAGACCGGCCACGTCCGTACGCTGCTCGGCCGGCTGCGCCGGCTCCCCGACCTGCGGTCGAAGAACTTCCCCGTGCGCATGGAGGCCGAGCGGCAGGCCATGAACACCCCGGTGCAGGGCTCCGCCGCCGACCTCATCAAGCGGGCGATGATCGACCTCCACCGCGAGCTCGCGGAGCGCAAGCTGCGCTCCCGCCTCATCCTCCAGATCCACGACGAGCTGCTGCTGGAGGTGCCGGAAGCGGAGGCCGAGGCGGCCCGCGCCCTGGTGAAGGACGTCATGGAAGGCGCCCTGAAGCTCGACGTCCCCCTCGTGGCCGACGCCCGCCTCGGCAAGAACTGGGCCGAGGTGCACTGAGCCGCCGCCGCCGCCGTGGGCCAATAGTGCCATGGACTGGAGAGCCCACATCGGCATCGACGCGGATGTCCTCGGTGGCAAGCCCGTGATCCGGGGCACCAGACTTGCCGTCGACTTCGTCGTCGGCCTGCTCGCGCAAGGCTGGAGCCTCGAACAAGTGCTCGACAGCTATCCGGGGATCACCCGCGAGCAGGTCCTCGCCTGCCTGGCGTATGCCGCCGAGTCTCTCGGGGGAGAGCACGTACGGCGCCTTGAGCTTTGCCACCCAGGAGGGCGCGACCCAACGACCAAACATACAGTAGACTTTGTGACGGCCTTCTCGGGCAGCCCGCGCAAGAGCCTCCTGTCCACGGAGCGCTTCCTCTTCTTCGATCTCGGCGTGCGCAACGCCGCCGCCGAGCTGCCCCTCGAGGCGACCGCGGCCCGGGCCAATCCCGGGCCCCTCTTCGAGCAGTGGGTCGGGATCGAGCTGTGGAAGCGCCTCCAGTACCTGGGCGGCGGGAAGCTCCACTACCTCCGCAGCAAGGCCGGCGCCGAGGTGGACTTCATCGTCGCCCGCGGGGGGAAGCTCGTCCCGGTCGAAGTCAAGTGGACCGAGCGCCCGTCCGAGCGCGACACCCGCCACCTGCGAGCCTTCCTCGACGAGCACCCTCCTAAGGCCCCGAAAGGCTACGTCGTCTGCCGCTGCGCCGAGCCGCTCGCGCTCGACGAGCGGATCACGGCGCTGCCCTGGTGGCGGCTGTAGGAGAGGGTGCGCGATAATCCCGACGTGAGCACGCTCCCGTCCCCGCGTCATTTCACGGTGAGCGAGTACCTGCGCCTCGTCGAGTTCGGCGTCATCCGCCCTGGCGAGCGCGTCGAGCTCATCGACGGCCAGATCGTGGCCATGACCCCCCAGGGCCCCCTGCACAGCGCGCTCGTCTCCGGGATCGTGGCCCGGCTCAACGAGATCTTCCCCCGAGACGCGTTCTGCGTGCGCCCCCAGAGCCCGCTGGTGCTGGCAGAGGACGAAGCGCCGGAGCCTGACATCGCGGTGGTCGCGGGCCCCTGCGAGGAACACCAGGCGGAGCTGCCGCGCTCCGCGCTCCTCGTGGTGGAGGTGGCGGACACGTCCCTCCCCTTCGACCGCGGTCGCAAGGCCGACCTCTACGCCCGCGGCGGCGTGCCCGAGTACTGGGTCGTCGACGTCAAGGGAGCGAGCGTCGAGATCCGGCGGGACCCCGGCCCCGCGGGCTACGCCACCACCCGGACCGTCCGAGGGGACGACGCCATCCTCCCTCTCACCCTGGAGGGCCGCGCCTGCGTGCCGCTGCGGGCCGCCGACCTCCTGCCGCGCCGCCGCACGGGCTGAGCGCCTGCGCGACGAGGGCCTTCGCTGAGGCCCTCTTTGACCGCGCCCGCCCCCGGGTGCTAGAAAGGAGTGTTCGGAGGTTGGTGAAAGTGCCGCTCTACGAGTACGAGTGCCCCAAGGACGGGACGTTCGAGCAGATGCAGAAGTTCTCGGACCCGCCGCTCGCCGCTTGCCCCACGTGCGGAGGGCCGGTCGAGAAGCTGCTCTCCGCGCCCGCCATCCAGTTCAAGGGCACGGGCTGGTACATCACCGACTACGCCCGCAAGTCCCCCGGGGGCGATGGCAAGGACAAGGCCAAGGAGAGCTCGGCGGACAGCTCGAAGGACAGCGGCTCGGGCTCCTCCTCGTCGGAAACGAAGAGCCCCTCCGAGACGAAGTCCTCGTCTTCGAGCAGCGAGAAGAAGTAGCGGGGCGCCTACAAGGTCAGCGACTTCAGGTACTCGCGGAAGGGGCCGCCCAGGTCGTCGCGCTTGAGGGCGAACTCGACCGTGGCCTTCAGGAAGCCGAGCTTGTTGCCGGCGTCGTGGCGCACGCCCTCGAACTGGTAGCCGTAGACCGTGCGCCGCTGCTTGAGCTGGCGCAGGCCGTCCGTGAGCTGGATCTCCCCGCCGCGTCCCCGCTCGGTCTTCTCGAGGATGTCGAAGATGTCGGGGGTGAGGATGTATCGGCCGATGATCGCGAGGTCGCTCGGAGCGTCCTCTGCCTTCGGCTTCTCCACCATGTCCCGGATGCGGAACAGCCGCCCGCTGTCGCCCTCCGGGAGGCCGTCGATGACGCCGTAGGCCGAGATGTCGTGGCGCGGGACCTGCTGCACCGCGACGACGGGGCCCCCGTAGCTCTCGTAGACGTCGAGCATCTGGCGCATGCAGGGCACGGCGGCGTCGATGATGTCGTCCCCGAGCATGACCGCGAACGGCTCGTCTCCCACGAGGTCGCGGGCCTGCAGGACGGCGTGGCCGAGGCCGAGCTGCTCGCCCTGCCTCACGTAGGAGACGCTGACGCTGCTCGAGATGGCCCGCACCTGCTCGAGCACGTCGGTCTGTCCCCGCTGGGCGAGGTGGCGCTCGAGCTCGTAGGACACGTCGAAGTGGTCCTCGATCGCGTTCTTGCCCTTGCCGGTGACGATGATGATCGAGCTGAGGCCCGAGGCCACCGCCTCCTCGATCACGTACTGGATGATCGGCTTGTCCACGAGGGGCAGCATCTCCTTGGGCTGCGCCTTCGTGGCGGGGAGAAACCGCGTGCCGAGGCCGGCCGCGGGGAACACCGCCTTGCGGACCTTCTGGTGGGCCATCGTCATCCGGCGATGCTACCACGCGGTCCGGGCGCGCCCCTCCCGGCGTGCTATCCTGCCCGGCCATGCTGGACCTCAGGTTCGTGGTGGAGAACAAGGACGCCGTGCTCGCGATGCTCGAGAGCCGGGGACAGACCCTCGCGGACGTCCAGGCGTTCCCCGGGCTCGCCGGCGTGGACCCCTGGGCCCTCGACGTCGAGCGACGGGCCCTCATCCAGGAGGTCGAGCAGGCGCGCCACCGCCAGCGGGTGGCGGGCGAGGAGATCGCGCGCCGGGGCAAGGCGAAGGAGGACGCCTCGGAGCTCAAGGCCGAGATGAAGGGCGTCGCCGAGCGCGTCAAGCAGGGCGAGGCCCGCCTCGAGGAGGTCGCGGCGGCGATCGAGCGCTTCCTCCTCGTCGTCCCGAACGTGCCCGACCCCTCCGTCCCCCGGGGGAAGGACGCCTCGGACAACGTCGAGGTCCGGCGGGTGGGGGAGCCGAGGGCGTTCGACTTCGCGCCGAAGGCGCACTGGGACCTCGGCCCCGAGCTCGGCATCCTCGACTTCGAGCGGGCGGCCCGCATCTCGGGGGCGCGCTTCGCCGTCTACTGGGACATGGGGGCGAGGCTCGAGCGGGCCCTCATCCAGCTCATGCTGGACCTCCACGGCTCGCGGGGCTACCGGGAGATCATCCCGCCGTACCTCGTGACCGCGGAGACGCTGACCGGGACGGGGCAGCTCCCGAAGTTCGAGGGCGACCTCTTCAAGGCGCGCGCCGGGGACCGCGATCTCTACCTGATCCCGACCGCCGAGGTGCCGCTCACCATCCTCCACCGGGACGAGATCCTCGACGCGGCCGAGCTGCCGAGGAGGTACGTGGCCTTCACCCCCTGCTTCCGCTCGGAGGCGGGCTCTTACGGCAAGGACGTGCGCGGGCTGATCCGCCAGCACCAGTTCCACAAGGTCGAGCTCGTCAAGCTCGCGACCCCCGAGACGTCGATGGGCGAGCTCGAGGGGATGGTCGCGGACGCCGAGGAGGTCCTGAAGCGTCTGGGACTGCCGTACCGGGTGGTCGTCCTCTCCACGGGCGACATGGGCTTCGCCGCCGCGAAGACCTACGACATCGAGGTGTGGCTGCCGGGACAGCAGGCCTACCGCGAGATCTCGTCCTGCTCGAATTGCACCGACTTCCAGGCCCGCCGCGCGGGCCTGCGCTACCGCCCCGCGGGCGGCGGCAAGCCGCGCTTCCTGCACACGCTCAACGGCAGCGGCCTCGCCGTCGGCCGCACGCTCATCGCCGTGCTCGAGAACTACCAGCAGGCGGACGGCTCGGTGGTCGTGCCCGAGGCGCTGCGCCCCTACCTCGGCGGGGTCGAGCGGATCACGAAGCCGAAGCCGCCGGGCGCGTGACCGGCGCGCCCCCGGGGCGCGCCCAGCGGTCGACCGCCACCGTGACCGCGAGGAACAGGACGACGGGGAGGAGCAGGCCCGCGAACCACCGGTCGACTCGCCCGCCGCCGAGCGCCCGCCGGTCGAGCAGGACGAGCGCGCCGAGCGCCGCCACCCACACCCCGGCCACGCGCGCCTCGGAGGGCGGTGGCTCCCACGGCGGGGCGGTGCGGCCGGCCCGGGAGCTGGGGTAGGGCAGGTACCGGGCGAGCGACGTCTCGCCCCCGAGGGCCGAGAACACCTGGGGCGGCCCGTCCCGCCCGTTCACCATCCTCATGGCGCGCGGCTCGGCGAACATCCACAGCGAGAGGCCGAGGCCGGCGCCGAGGAGGGCGAAGCGCCAGCGGGCGAGGCCGCGGTCGGCCCCGGCCGCGACGCGCGCCGCGACGGCGAGGGCCAGCACCGGCACGAGGGGCACGGTGAAGCGGGCGGGCGGGGAGAAGCCCCACCAGTTGCGCCAGTTGAGGACGGGCAGGAGCACGGCGGCGAAGACCAGGGCGAGGGCCCAGCGGTCCGCGCGGTCGCGGCGGAGGAGGAGCGGAAGCCCGGCGAGGGCGAGCAGGAAGACGGGGGCGTAGGGCAGGAGGCCATAGGAGCCGTCCACGAAGAGGCCGACGAGCGTCCGCAAGGGTGTCGCCCGCAGCATCGGGCCGGGGACGCTGCCGCGGTAGCGGGCCCACGGCGAGAGGCTCTCGAAGACCGCGTACTGGTGGGCGGCGTAGAGGAGCGCCATCGCCCCCGCCGCGAGGACGAACGCGGCGCGGGGCCGTCCGCGCAGCCTCACGAGGGCGAGAGCACCGGCGGCGGCCGCCGCGAGCGACAGTCGCACGTGCAGCCAGGGGAGCGCGGACAGGGCGAGCGCCGCGCCGGCGGCGCCGAGCGGGCCCGGCGAGACGAGCAGGAGGCGCAGGGCGAGGGCCAGGGCGAAGGCGGCCGGCACCTCGGTGTAGAGGAACGCCGTGTAGAAGAGCACGGGCGGTCCCGTGGCCGCCGCCCACGCCACGAATGCCGCCCCCTCGTCCGCCCCCGCCCGCCGTGCGAGGTCGCGGACGAGGAGGCCGAGGCCGGACGCGACGAGCGCGAGGAGAACGACGCCGCCTGCCCTTCCGGCGAGGGCGTAGGCGGGAGCGATCAGCAGCGGGAGGCCTGGGCTGTGGGTCGGGTAGGGCCGCCCGTCGGCGCGTCTCGCCCCGCCCGGCATGCGGTCGAGCCCCCCGAGGAACTCCTCGTGGTCCCCTCGCGCGAAGTTGTCCCGCAGGTCGAGGTCGCCCTCGCGCCACAGGCTCTGGGCCATCATGAGGTAGTCGATCTCGTCGCCCGAGGCCTCCACCGCCCCAACGTAGTGGAGGCCCACCGCAGAGAGGAGCAGGCTGGAGACGAGGAACAGGGCGAGCGAAGAAGGCCTCGGGACGCGCGTGGGGCGAGGGGCCCACCGCAGGAGGACGACGAGGAGCGCGACGCCGAGGAGCAGAGCGCCCCCGCTTCCCGTGAAGACGCCCAGGCCCGGAAGCAGGGCTCGCGCCGCCGGCACGTGGGCGAGGGCGAGGACCAGCCCCGCCTCGAGGAGCGGGGCGAGCCGGCGGAGGGGGGTCACGACCGGACGTGATGGCGGGCCGCGTGGCCGTACGCCGCAGCCGCCCGCGAGGCGTAGGCCTCGAGCAGCCGGTCCTCGGGCGACTCCCCGTTCGGGTCGAGGAGGGCGAGGCAGCCCACCCAGCCGTCGGCCGTCGCGAGCGGCACCAGGTAGACCTGTCCCGCGGGCAGCTCGGCGCCGAGCGACTCGCCGACGTCGAGCATCCGCTCCGGCCCCAGGCGGCGGGCCACGGTCGACGCGAGGTCCGGGGGCGCCGGCCGGGAGAGGGCGCCCGCGAACGCCTCCCCCGAGGTGGCCGCCACGACCGGGCCCCGCGGGGTCTGCACGACCAGCATGCCGCCCCGGTACCCGCCGATCCGGCACGCCCCCTCGAGGATGGCGGGGCAGAGGGCGGCCGCCGTGTCGCCCCGGAAGACCCGCTGGTCGACGTCCACCACCTGCTCGAGCAGCGTCGCGTAGCGGCGCACCTGCTCCTCGAGCTGTGCCCGGCGCAGCGCGGCGGCCGCCCAGAAGGCCACCGCCTTGGCGCGCAGCGTCTCCTCCTCGGTGAAGCTGTCCTGCGCGAGTCGGCCGGCGACGAGCAGCCCCACCACGTCGCCCTCGAGGAGCAGCGGCAGCGCGAGCCACGAGCGCAGGGACGGCGCCCCGGCGAGGCCGAGCGGTCCCTCCGCGTCGGCGTCGCGCACCGAGACCGCGCGCCGGGCCTCCCGGGCGGCCTCCAGCCGCTCGTCCCGGAGCACGACGCCGGCGAGCGCGGCCGTATCCGCCCCCCGCGCGGCCAGGACGCGCAGGGGTGCCCCGGGCTCTGCCGCCGCCACCGCCGCGAAGTCGGCCTCCACGACACGGGCGAGCTGCTTGAGCACCTCGTCGAGGGCCTCCCCCGAGCGCACCGAGCCGTGGATCGCCTCGAGCGCCCCCCGCAGCTCCTCGGCGTGCCGCCGCTTCTCGCGCTCCGCCTCGACGGTGAACGCGGGGTCGAGGGCCCGCCGCTCGCGGGCGATCGCCTCGCGCAGCACGTCCATGACCTCCATGCGGAGACGCTCGTCGTGTCCGCCCAGACGGGTCTCGACGTCCCGGAGGAGCCGGTCGATGTTCAAGCGGGGTGAGTGTACACCGCGGACGGCCGTAGAATGGAGGGTCGTGCCCGCCGACCCCGGCTCCCGCGAGCGCATCCTGTTCGTCTGCACCGCCAACCGCGACCGCAGCCGGACCGCGGAGGACCTCTACCGCCACGACCCGCGTTACGAGGTGCGCTCGGCCGGCGTCGCCCCCTTCGCGATCGTGCCCCTGACGCGGGACCTCCTGCTGTGGGCGGACCGCGTGTTCGTGATGAACGAGCGGCGGGACCAGCACCGCACCCTCGTCCGCATCCGCTTCCCCGACGTGGATCGGCCGGTCTTCGACCTCGACGTGGACGACAACTGGAACCGCGGCGACCCCACCCTCGTGAAGATCCTCCTGCGCCGGCTGCGGCCCCACCTCGGGCCGCCGCAGGGGCGCGAGGGCGCATAATGGGTGCAGCCGGGACCGCGGAGGGCTAGTCCTAACTGGTAAGGCAGGAGCCTTGAAAGCTCCCGGGCCTCACGGCCCTTGGGGGTTCGAGTCCCCCGCCCTCCGCCACCCCGGCCGCCCGCGGCTTGGACTTGTAGTAGACTCCGCCATCCCGCGCCGTGGCGCGGCCGCCAACCACCCCGCAATGAGCGCTCCCGAACCCGAGCGGCGTCGTCTCTTCGTCGCCGCGGTCTCGTCCACGGTCCGCATCCGAAGACTCGAGGAGGACTGACATGCCCTTGTCGCGTTCCCGGACGCTTCGCGCGCTTCTCGGCCTCGCCGCCCTGCTCTCGGCCGGCCCCCTCCTCGCCCAGCAGACGGGCGCGATCGTGGGGACGGTCACCGACACCGCGGGCGCCGTCCTGCCCGGCGTCACCATCCAGGCCACGTCGGACGTGCTCCCCCGGGCCCGCGAGACCGTCTCCGCGGCGAACGGCGAGTACCGGCTCCCCTCTCTCCCCCCGGGCACCTACACCCTGACGTTCAACCTCTCGGGCATGCAGCCCCTGACCCGCAAGGCCCAGGTCCTCCTCGCGCAGGAGACCCGGGCGGATGCCACGCTGGGCGTCGCGGGCATCCAGGAGGCGCTGACCGTGACCGCCGAGGTCTCGCTGATCGACAAGGACTCGGCCACGATCAAGTCGAGCCTCGCGAGCCAGGAGATCATGGCCCTGCCCGTCGGCCAGGAGTACCGCGACCTGCAGAAGCTCATCCCGGGCGTGCAGTTCTCCCAGGACCAGGTGCGGGGGCCGAGCGCGGGGGGCAGCGGCCAGGACAACGTCTACCAGTTCGACGGCGTCAACGTGAACCTGCCGCTCTTCGGCACCCTCTCCGCCGAGCCCGCCTCCCACGACATCGCCGAGATCACGGTGGTGAAGGGCGGCGCGCGAGCGGTCGACTTCGACCGCTCGGGCGGCTTCTCGATCGACACCGTCAGCCGCTCGGGCACGAGCCAGTGGCGCGGCTGGCTCGGCTACCAGTTCCAGAGCGACAAGATGTCCGAAGGCCTCGACAGCGGCAGCCTCTCGCGCTACGAGCAGAATCTCGGCTGGCTCACCGCCAACCTCGGCGGCCCGATCCTGAAGGACACCCTCTACATCTACGCGTCCTACTACCGCCCGACCCGCAACCGCGACAACCGCTCGAACCTCTACGGGGAGCTGCCCGACTACGAGAGCACGCGCAACGAGTACTTCGGCAAGCTGACCTTCACCCCCACGACCTCGATCCTCCTCAACGCCAGCTACCGCGACTCGAAGCGCGACGACACGGCCTCGCTCTTCGCCTCCAACGTCTCTCCCACCACCGGCACCGGCAGCGACGGGCGCCTCAAGATCTTCACCGGCGACGGCTCGTGGGTCGTCAACCCCTCGAGCTTCGTGACGTTCAAGTACACCCACTTCGAGAACCTGACCTCGAGCGCCCCCGACTTCGTGGCGGACGTCGTGCCGAACCTCACCCCCGGCACCCGGATCGACCCGAACGCCTTCGACACGATCGGCCGCTTCACCGTCCCCACCCCCGTCTCGGGGCAGCCGGCGTTCAACGCCTTCGTCCAGCCCCTCATCGACCGCTACGGCTACGTCCAGAACGGCGTCGCCACCGGCGGCGGCATCGTGGGCTACGGCTCGGAGTTCAACGACCAGGACTTCTTCCGCGACGCGTTCCAGGTCGGCTTCAACTACACGCTCGGCTCCACGGTGCGGCACGAGCTGCACGTCGGCTACCAGTGGTACGAGGACCGCGAGGAGCTCGTCCGCAGCTCCAACGGCTGGGGCCTCATCTCGGCGCCCGGGGGCCGCCTCGCGCCCCCGATCGCGGGCAACCCGCAGCGGGCCTACTACACCGCCCGCATCCAGCGCCAGACGACGGGCGCCGCGTCCCCGATCAACTCGAAGTATCGCTCTCAGAGCATCGAGGTCAACGACGCGATCAAGTGGGGCAACTGGACGCTCAACCTCGGCGTCCTCTTCAGCAACGACACGCTGTTCGGGCAGGGGCTGCGCGAGGACTCCTCGACGCTCTCCGGCTACGTCTCCGCCCCGGGCAACGAGTACGAGATGTACGAGCTCGGCTGGGGCGACATGATCCAGCCGCGCCTGTCCGCCACCTGGGCCTACAACGGCAAGGACACCGTGTACGGGGGCTGGGCGCGCTACAACCCGGCCGCGAGCTCGTTGCCCCGCGCCGCGTCCTGGGACCGCAACCTGATCGGCACGTTCATCGACGCCCACTTCGACCAGAACGGCGTCCTCTTCGGCTCGGTGGACGTCGGCTCCTCCTCGGGCAAGCTCTTCGTCGACGACCTCGAGCCGCGCACGACCGACGAGTTTCTCCTCGGCACGGCCCGCATGCTGGGCCGCCGCTGGTCGGCGCGCCTGTACGGCCGCTACCGGGAGAGCCGGCACTTCTGGGAGGACACGAACAACAATGCCCGCGTCGCGTTCAACCCGCCGCCCGGCATCCCGCGCGAGCTCTACATCCCCGACCTCGCCGCGAAGGTCGCCCAGATCGGCAGCGGGTCGAGCTACGTGATCGCGGAGCTCGACGGGGCCTACACGAAGTACTGGGAGGCGACGCTCGAGACCGAGTACCGGACGGACAAGACCTACGTCCGGGGCTCGTACACCTGGAGCAAGTACTACGGCAACTTCGACCAGGACAACTCCACCGGCAACAACGACCAGAACATCTTCATCGGCTCCTCGAACATCGCCGACGGCGCGGGCCGGCAGCTGTGGGACTTCAAGGACGGCACCCTGCGCGGCGACCGGCCGCACCTGCTCAAGGTCTACGGCATCCGCCAGCTGCCGTGGCGGGCGAGCGTCGGCGGCTACTTCGTGGCCCAGTCCGGCCAGCCCTGGGAGACCTGGAGCTTCGAGCCGTACATCGCCCTCACCACGTCCACGAGCAACATCAACCGCTACGCGGAGAAGGCCGGCTCGCGCCGGTCGGACTCGCACTGGCAGCTCGACCTCAACTACACCCAGAGCTTCCGCTTCGGCGAGCGGCTGAACCTGCAGCTCATCGCGGACCTGTACAACGTCTTCGACAACCAGACGGGCTACGACATCAACCCGGAGTTCAACAGCCCCACGTTCGGGACGCCGCGGCAGTACTTCTCCCCGCGGCGCCTCCAGCTGGCGGCCCGCCTGCAGTTCTGACGCGCGCCTGACGCCCGGGACGGCCCGGCGGGCACCCCCCGCCGGGCCGTCTTCGTGAAGGGGTCAGATCTTGAATTGGCGCATTCTCAGGGCGTGCCGGGCGTCGCGAACAGCCGCTCGCGCTCGATGAGGGGCCGCGTCGTGGCGTCGGCGCGGCGCCGCGCGGCTTCGATGCGGGCGGCCCGGTCGGCCTCGCCGAGCAGGACGCTCACCTGCGCCCGCTTGAACAGCGCCATCGGGTACGCGGGGTGCGAGGACGGCACGCGGTCGAGCGCGTCGCGCGCCTCGGCGAAGCGCCGGGCGGCCAGGTAGAGGACGCCCAGCTCGAGGTCGTGCCGGAAGGCGGGGCCCTGCGCCGCGCGGGCGGCCTCGAACGACTCGAGCGCGAGTGCCGTCCTCCCGACGCCCATGGCGAGCTCGCCGAGGCGGAGAAGCTCCGCCGGAGACGCGGCCCGCTGCGCGTACGCCTGCTGGCGCAGCGCGATCGCGTCCTCGATGCGGCCCTGCTTCTCGCGGACGAGCGCGAGGCCTTCCACCGCCGGGAGCCGCTCCGGCGACTCCGCCACCACCTGCTCGAGCAGGGGCGCCGCGCGGGCCCAGTCCTTCCCCCGTGAGTAGTGCAGGGCGAGGTAGGTCCGCACGTCCGGCGAGCCCGGCGCGATCTCGCCGGCCTTCTCGAAGGCCGCGAGCGCCTGGCGCTCGTTCCCGAGCATCGAGTGCGCGGTCGCGAGCCGCAGCGCCGCGTCGAGATTCCCCGGGTCCGCCGCCCGGATCCGCTCGAGGAGCGGGATCGCCCGGGCGTACTCCTCCCGCACGAAGAGGCCCGACGCCTCGTCGATCGTCTGGAACAGGCCCGTCATGTCGGCGGGGCGAGGCGCGTCGTTCCGCACCGCGGGCGAAGCGCCCGACGAGACGTAGCCGAGGCTCGCGAGCCGCCGCCGCTCGTCCTCGGAGAGCGCCTCCGAGGCGGGTCGGCCGCCGGGGGAGGGGATCGGGTACTCCCGCAGGGCCGTGCGCAGGGGCCGCGAGACGGCCGCCGTCTCCCCGAGGTCGCGCGACTCCGTCGGGTCGGCGACGACGTCGTAGGCCTCGAGCCGCCCGGCGAGGATCGCCTTCACCGGGCCCTCGACGGCCATGACCTGGGGCTGCCACCCGTAGGAGAGGAACGGCTTCATCGCCTCGCCGAGGACGATCTCCGGCTCGACCCGGCGCAGGCTGCGCCCCTCGCCGAGCCCCGCCCAGTCGAGCAGGGTGTGGAACACCCGGCGGGTGCTGACCGGGACGTCGCTCGTCCCCGGCACGACGCCGGGTCCGGCGACCACGGCCGGGACGAGCATCGTCGACTGGTAGACGAGGTTCCCGTGCTGGGCCTCGCCGTGGTCCCCGAGGCCCTCGCCGTGGTCGGCCGCGACGAGGATCCCGACCGGCCCGCGCGAGCGCCCCTCGAACGCCGCGACGAGCCGGCCGAGCTGCTCGTCCATGGCCTCGACCTCCCCGAGGTAGGGCGAGCGCGGGTGTCGGCGCCGGTAGGGCTCCGGCGGCTCGTACGGGGCGTGCGGATCGAAGTAGTGGACCCACAGGAAGAGCGGCTCCGTCCCGGCTCGCCCCTCGAGCCAGGCGAGCGCGCGATCGGTCGTCTCCCGCGCCGAGCGCTCCGATCCTCGCCCGGGCAGCGCGTCGTCGTAGTGCTCGAAGCCGCGCGCGAGACCGAAGCGCCTCGCGAGCACGAAGCTGGAGACGAAGGCGGCCGTGCGGTAGCCGACCTCCCGCAGCCGCTCCGCCGCCACGGGGTGGACCGGGGCGAGGTGCCGCGCGTTCTCGCGCACGCCATGCCCGGCCGGGTAGAGCCCGGTCAGCATCGAGGCGTGGGAGGGGAGCGTCTCGGGCGCGGTCGCGTAGGCCTGGCGCAGCCGCAGGCCCCGCGCGGCGAGCGCGTCGAAGGCGGGGGTCACGGCGCCCCGCGCCTCGGGGCCGATCGCGTCCCAACGCGTCGTGTCGAGGGTGACGAGCAGGATCGACGGTCGCGCGCGGGGGGAGGCCTCCCTCGTGGCCGCGGGCGGCGTCGCACCCCCGCCGCACGACGCCAGCACCAGGGCGACGACGCCCAGGAGCGAGGTGTTCTTCGGGACACCCGTCCTTCGGCCCATCCCCGGATCGTAGCCGATCGTGCTAGTCTTACGAGTCCGGGCCCTCCACCAGACGGTCCCCTGAGGGGAAGACGCCTCCCGCGGAGAGGTGCTGGAGTGGCTGAACAGGGCAGATTGCTAATCTGTTGTACGGGTATAAAGCCTGTACCGGGGGTTCGAATCCCCCCCTCTCCGCCAGCCGGCGCGCCCTAGCGCCGTCGCCGGTCCCGTGTCCCCGAGTCTTCTTGGCCTTCGGCCCGGTCTGCTGCGTGCCGCTCTGCGCAAGCACCCAGAAATGACTATTCTAGAAACATAACACGCACGCTTATACGTCAGTATCCGATTATTCAGTAATCATCTCTTGACATTATCCACTCAAGAGTGGATATTCTTTGGCGTCGGAGGGGTTGGAGGGGAGAAGATGGCGCGGCGGATCGATCTCATTGACCAGTTCACGGAGCTCGTGGTCGGGGCCGACGATCCCCGCCGCCTGGCCGAGCGCACCCTCGAGGTCGTGATGTCGCTGCTCAACGGGCGCAGCGGCGCCGTCTTCACCTGCGAGGGCGACGACGTCGCGCTGTTCGCCTCGCGCGGGATCGACCAGGCGGTGCTCGAGATCGTCCCCGCGGCGTGGGGCGCCCAGAAGGAGGCGCTGCGGCGGGGCGAGACGTTCTACGTGCCCGACCGCGGGGTCGACCGCCGGCTGCCGGCCGCGGTCACGGACCGACCGGGCCCCGCGGCCTTCGCGCTCGCCCCCGTGCTCGACGAGGACGCCCTTCTCGCGCTGCTCTACGTCGACAGCCAGGAGCCGCACTTCTGCGACGCACACGACCTCGACCGGCTCTCGAAGTTCTCGCGCATCGTGGCGAAGTCGGTCCGCGACAACGGCGCCCCGGGCGGGGCCCCCGGCAGCGGCGACTCCTGGGAGTCCTACCTCGAGCGGACGCCGGTCGAGGACATGGAGCGGGAGAAGCTGCTGCTCCTCCTCAACCGCAACGAGTGGAACATCGCCCGGGTGGCCCGGATGATGGGGGTGACGCGCCGCACCGTCTACCTGCGCCTGCAGCGCTACAACATCCCCCGCGAGAGGGTCCCCAAGTCGCGCCTCAAGTCGGTCTCCTGAGGGGCGCCCGGGCTACAATTCCCGCGGACCGCGCCGCACGCGGGCCGCGGGAGGTGGAGCGATGAAGGGAGCGGGGGGGACCGAGGGCGGCGTCTCTACGTTCTTCGTCGGCCTCGCCATGGCGGTCGGGGGCGCCTACCTCCTCACCCAGCGGGTGACCGTCACCTCCGGGTTCTGGACCTTCTTCGGCGGCCACACCTTCGGCCTGTCGCTGCTGCCGCTCGTCGTCGGCGCGGGGGTTCTCTTCTTCGACGGTCGGAGCCGGCTCGGCTGGGCGCTCACCGGGCTCGGGACCCTGGTCGTCTTCCTCGGGGTCCTCGTGAACCTGCGGGTCTACCTCGAGCCCACGAGCCTCTTCGACACGCTGCTGATGCTGATCCTGCTCGCGGGCGGGCTCGGCCTCGTCGCCCGCTCCCTAAAGCCCCGAGAGACCCCGAGAGAGTAGCCTGCGGGCCCGGCCTACTCGTCCTGCTGCCCCTTCGCCTGGAGCCTGACCCAGGAGTCCTTCAGGGTGCACGTGCGGTTGAAGACGGGGCGGTCGGGGCTCGAGTCGGGGTCGGCGCAGAAGTAGCCGAGCCGCTCGAACTGGACCGCCCGGCCGACCGGCGAGCCGGCGAGGGCGGGCTCGACCCACGCCCCCGTGAGCACCTGCTCCGAGGCGGGGTCGAGGTCGGCGAGCAGGTCGCCGTCCGCGCCCGGGTCGGGACGCGTGAAGAGGTGCCCGTACAGGCGCACCTCGGCGGGCACCGCGTGGGCGGCGGAGAGCCAGTGCAGCGTCGCCTTCGGGCGGCGGCCGTCCGGCGCGTCGCCCCCGCGCGTCGCCGGGTCGTACGTGCAGCGCAGCTCCACGACCTCGCCCGAGGCGTCCTTCACGACCTCCCGGCAGGTGAGGAAGTACGCGTAGCGCAGGCGCACCTCGCGCCCGGGGGAGAGGCGGTAGAACTTCTTCGGCGGGACCTCCATGAAGTCCTCGCGCTCGATCAGCAGCTCGCGCGAGAAGCGGACCTTCCGGGTGCCGGCCGCCGGGTCCTCGGGGTTGTTGACCGCGTCGAGCTCCTCGACCTGCCCCTCGGGGTAGTTCTCGATCACCACCCGGAGCGGCCGCAGGACCGCGAAGCGGCGATCCGCCGTGCGGTTCAGCACGTCGCGCACGCAGTGCTCGAGCATCGCGATGTCCACGACGCCCTCGCGCCGGGCCACCCCGACCATCGCCGCGAAGGCGCGGACGGCCTCCGCGGGGTAGCCGCGCCTCCTGATCCCGCAGATCGTGGGCATCCGGGGGTCGTCCCACCCGCGCACGCGGCCGTCGCCCACGAGCTTGAGGAGGAAGCGCTTGGAGAGGACCGTGTAGGTGAGGTTGAGCCGCGCGAACTCGTACTGGCGCGGGCGGGACGGCACCGGGAGGTTCTCGAGGAGCCAGTCGTAGAGGGGACGATGGTCCTCGAACTCGAGCGTGCAGATGGAGTGGGTGACGCCCTCGATCGCGTCCGACTGCCCGTGGGCGAAGTCGTAGGTCGGGTAGATGCACCAGGCATCGCCCGTGCGGGGGTGACGGGCGTGGAGGATCCGGTAGAGCACCGGATCGCGCAGGTTGATGTTGCCCGAGGCCATGTCGATCTTCGCCCGGAGCACGCGGGCGCCGTCCGGGAACTCGCCCTTCCTCATCCGTGAGAACAGGTCGAGGTTCTCGTCCACCGACCGCTCCCGCCAGGGGCTGTTGCGCCCGGGCTCGGTGAGCGTGCCGCGGTGCTCGCGGATCTCGTCGGCGGAGAGGTCGTCGACGTAGGCCTTGCCCGCCTTGACGAGGTGGACCGCCCACTCGTAGAGCTGCTCGAAGTAGTCCGAGGCGTGGTAGAGGTGCTCGCCCCAGTCGAAGCCGAGCCAGCGCACGTCCGCCTCGATGGCGTCGATGTACTCCTGCTCCTCCTTCGTCGGGTTCGTGTCGTCGAACCGGAGGTGGCAGCGCCCGCCGAACTCTTGCGCGATGCCGAAGTTGAGGCAGATGGACTTGGCGTGGCCGATGTGGAGGTAGCCGTTCGGCTCGGGGGGGAAGCGCGTGACCACGCTCGCGTGCTTCCCGCTGCGCAGGTCCTCGGCCACGATCTCGCGAATGAAGTCGACGCGCTCGCGCGCCTCGCCCGGGGGGGGGCTCGTGCTCATCTCGCCAAGGCTCCGGTCTTGAGGGTGTCGGCGGCCCGGCGCAGCCGGCGCCGGCAGGTCTCCTTGCCGAGGACGGCGAGGGTCTCGAAGAGGGGCGGCGAGGCGGCGCGGCCGGTCGCGGCGACGCGGACCGCCATGAACAGCTCGCTCGCCGCCCATCCCGCCTTCTCCGCGAAGCGGCGCAGGGCGGCCTCGACCGCCTCCCTTCGCCAGTCCATGATCGCGTCGAGCTCCTCCTCGAGCAGGGCGCGCAGGGCCTTCGACGCCTCGGCCGGCGTGCGGCCCTTCGGCACCAGGGCCTCGATCGCCGCCTCGTCGTAGGGCACCTCCCCGACGAAGAAGAACGACGCGTACTCGAAGAAGCCCTCGAGGGTGTCGATCCGCTCCTGGACGAGGGGCAGGACGTCGAGCAGGTGGTCCTCGGACAGCAGCTGTTCCCGCAGCCGCTCGAGCAGCTCCCTCGGCGAGAGGCGCCGCAGGTACTTCCCGTTCAGCCAGCGGAGCTTCTCGACGTCGAAGACGGGCCCCCCGAGGGAGATCCGCTCGAGGGCGAGCTCCCCGGCGAACTCCTCGAGGGTGAACTCCTCGCGCTCGTCCGGCATCGCCCAGCCCATGAGGGCGAGGTAGTTGAGCATCGCCTCCGGGAGATAGCCCGCTCGACGGTAGAAGTTGAGGCTCACCGGGTTCTTGCGCTTCGAGATCTTCGAGCGGTCCGCGTTGCGCAGGAGCGGCAGGTGGCAGAACACGGGCTCCTCCCACCCGAAGCCGCGGTAGAGCACGACGTGCTTGGGCAGCGAGGAGAGCCACTCCTCGGCCCGGATCACGTGGGTGATCCCCATGAGGTGGTCGTCCACGACGTTCGCGAGGTGGTAGGTGGGGAAGCCGTCGCTCTTGAGCAGGACCTGGTCGTCCACCTGCGCGCTGTCGAAGCGCACCTCGCCGCGGAGCAGGTCGCGCACCACCGTCTCGCCCTCGCGCGGCATCGCGAGCCGCACCACGTGCGGCTCGCCCGCCGCCCGCCGCCGGGCGGCCTCGTCGCGATCGAGCGAGCGGCAGCGGCCGTCGTAGCCGAAGCTCGCCTTGCGGGCCTTCTGCTCCTCGCGCAGCGCGTCGAGGCGCTCGCGGGTGCAGAAGCAGGGGTAGGCCGCCCCCCGGCGCATCAGCTCCTCGGCGTGCTCTCGGTAGATCGCGGTCCGCTCGCTCTGCCGGTAGGGGCCGTGCGGACCGCCCACGTCCGGACCCTCGTCCCAGCGCAGGCCCAGCCAGCGGAGCGCCTCGAAGATCATCGCCTCGCTCGCCGCGGAGCTGCGCTCGCGGTCGGTGTCCTCGATCCGCAGGACGAACCGCCCCCCGTGCTTCTTCGCCAGGGCGTAGTTGAAGAGGGCCACGTAGGCCGTGCCCACGTGGGGATCGCCGGTCGGGCTCGGGGCGATGCGCGTCCTGACCGTCATGGCAATCGCCGAGGCTATCACAAGGCGGGCGCTGCCTCCGGCCGGAGTCAGCGCCCGACGGGGACGCGCGGCAGGTCGACGAAGCGGCGGCCGTCCCAGCGCTTGACCGGCTGCATCGCCGCCTCGTCCCGCGGTCCGAAGGGATGGTCGACGATCCCCTCCCGCTCGACCCGGGCGTGCTCGGCCTGGAACTCCCGCGAGATCTCGGCGCTCACCAGGGTCCCGTCGGGGCCGAGCGTGTAGTAGGTCGCGACGAGCTCCCCGCTCGAGAGGCCGATGGGCTGTCCGGCCGTCACCCGCAGCCGCTCGCCGCCCTCCACCCACACGGCGTGGACCCCGGCCTGGCCCTGCTTCGCGGAACACACGGTGGGGAAGACGAAGAGCGTGTCCGGCCCCCCCGCCGCGCAGTCGCGGCACGTGTAGCCCCTCCGGACGGCCGGGGTCGAGCCCGCGACGGCGTCGACCACGAACACCGCGAGGCTCGCGGCCCGGAAGTCGTTGTTCGTCCCGCCCACCAGAAGGACCGGCCTGCCCCCCCAGGCGACCTCCTGCACGACCTCGACGTACCCGTTGCTCCAGTACTCCTGGCGGACCGCCCCGTTCTTCGGGTCGAGCTCCCGCAGGACCGCCGGGAACATCAGGTTGTGGGTGAAGACGGCCCACAGGCGCCTGCGCCCGTCGGGACCCCGGGTCACGAAGGTGCGGTGGGCGAGCCACGGCTCGCCGTACACGTCGTCGCCGAACCGCCGAGAGCCCGTCGGCTGGTGGACGAACCTCAGCGTCCCGTCGGCCTCGAAGCAGTAGAGCTTGCGCTGGGCGCGGTCCTCCGCGTTGAGGTTGACGAGGACCTCGCTCCGCCCGTCGCCGTCCACGTCGGCCACGAGCACGGGCAGATAGCCGACGTCCCTCCGGGGCGACTCCGAGGAGAGGGCCGCACCCAGCGGCAGGCCGAAGTCGTGCCGGAACAGGGGCTCCCCCGTCGCGTCGAAGACGACCAGGCTCTCGTGGCCGAGCGTCCAGGCCGTCGGCTGGCGAACGAGCCGCTCGCCTCCCCGCGGGAAGAGGGATCCCCCGCGCAGCGACCACGCCGCCGCGAGGATCACGGCTGCTCCCGCGACGGCCAGCGCCCGGACGAGCCGGCGCCGATCCCGCCGGGCCGGCCGGGGCGTGGGCGGCGGGGGGAGCGTGGCCCCCGCCCCCGCGCCCTCCGCCACGGGTTCGCGAACCTCCTCTTCGACGTCCTCCCTCCCCCGCTCGGCGGTGTTCAGCCAGCGGTCGATCTCGTCGCGGAAGGCGTACACGATCTCGCCGCCCTCCCGTCCCACTCGGTGGACGGGCAGGCCGTAGAGCTTCTCCCAGCGCTGGACCGTGCGGGTGCCCTTGCCCAGGTGGAGGGCGATCTCCTTCCAGCCGTTCAGCCGTCCGGGGTCTGTGGTGACGCTCGCGCCCATGGAGGGTACTGCCCGCGCCCGTGCCGGGCGCCCGGGGGCGCGCCGAGTATAGCAGCACCCCACGCCACATGACGCCACGCCGGGCGTGGCGTGTGATGACGCTTGCCTCCGGGGCGCCCCGGGCCGAAATCCCGGGTGAGGAGGGGCGCGACACCCTTGGCGACCATGACCCACGACCCCGCAGCGGCGCCCGGCCACCCCCACCGTCGCCCCCTGACCCCGAGCCTGACCCCCGCCCTCCTCACGACGCGGGGCCGGCGGGACACCAACCAGGACCGCGTGTGCGCCCTGCGGACGCTCGTGGCCGGCCAACCCGCGGTCCTTCTCGCGGTCGCCGACGGCATCGGAGGCCTTCCGGCCGGCGAGCAGGCGGCCGACCTCGCCCTCCAGGTCGTGAGCCACTACGCGCACTACGTGGTCCCGGAAGCCTCCGCTCTGCCCGGGGCGGTGCGGGAGGCCATGGCCGACCTCGTCCGCTCCGCGGGCCGGCGCATCTGGCTCTGGGCGAGGGAGAACACCCTCGCGGGTGCGACGGGCAGCACCCTCGTCTGCGCGCTCGTGTGGGACCACCACTACGTGGTCGCCCACGCCGGAGACAGCCGCTGCTACTACGTGAGCGACCGCGGCGCGAGCGCCCTGACCCGCGACCACACGGAGGCGGCGCGGCTCGTCCGGGACGGCGGGCTGTCGCCCGCCGCGGCCCGCACGAGCCCGCTCAGTCACCGGTTGACGAACGCCCTCGGATGGCCCACCGACCTCGTGGTCGACGTGGCCCCCCTCGGCGAGGACCTCGGTACGCTCGACGAGGACTGCGTCCTCCTCGTGTGCTCCGACGGCCTGCACGGTGTCCTCGACGAGCGCGACATCCACGAGGCCTTCCACGAGACCCGGAGCGTCGAGGAGGCCTGCCGCCGCCTCGTCTCGCTCGCCCTCGATCACGGCTCGGTGGACAACGTGAGCGTCGCCGCCGTCGAGGTGGGGCGGCTGCGCCGTTCGAGCCAGTCGATTCCGTCGATTCCGCGCCCGGCTTGACTCCCCCCCCGACCCCTTCGTAGACTGGCGGACGGCGCTATCGTCTAGGGGTTAGGACGGATGGTTCTCAGCCATCAAACCGGGGTTCGAATCCCCGTAGCGCTACCAGCTTCATAGCTTCCGCTCTCCACCGAGGCCCCGACGGGGCCTCGAGCCGTTTCCAGCCCTCCTCCTCCGCCGCGGTGGCAGGCTCCGCCGACAGCGGGTACCATTCCCCTCGTCCCCGGATCCCCAATGGTCGAGCTGAACCACCGCGACCGCACCATCAAGGTCAAGGTCGTGTACTACGGCCCGCCGGTCGGGGGGAAGACGACGAACCTCCAGATCCTCCACCGCTGCGCCGACGCGAAGCGCCGCGGCGAGCTGATCTCGATCAACTCGGCGCAGGACCGGACGATCCTGTTCGACCTGCTCCCGCTCAAGACACCGGGCTTCCGCGGCTTCGACCTGCGCCTCCAGGTCCTCGCCGTGCCCGGGCAGGCGATGTACTCGGCCACCCGCCGTCTCGTGCTGAAGGGCGCCGACTCGCTCGTCTTCGTCGCGAACTCCGCCCTCGACCGCTGGGAGGAGAACATCCAGAGCTACCGGGAGATGACGCAGAACCTGCTCTCCCACCACCTCGACCCCACCGCGATGCCGCTCGTCTTCCAGTACAACAAGCGCGACCTGCCCCAGGTGCTCGAGGTCGAGGCCCTCGACCGCGCGCTGAACGGACGCGGGGCGGAGGTGGTGCCCGCGGTGGCGGTTCGCGGCGAGGGGGTCCTCGAGACGTTCGGGAGCGTCCTCGCCCGGACCGTGCAGGACCTCGCGCGGCGCTACGCCATCCTCGACGTCAAGGACGCGGCGCCCGCCCGCGAGTGGGCCGACCAGGCCCTGCGCGAGCTGTTCGGCCGCACCAGCCTGTCCGGGACGGCGGCCACCCCGGCGACGACGCAGCCGCTGCCCCGGGTCGAGCCGTCGCCCCCGGCGCTCGCCGCGGGGGCGGCCGCGGCCCCCCCGCCCGGCCACACCGTCGTGAGGGTCGCGCCGCCTCCGGTGCCGGCCGAGGACGTGCGGCCGACGGGCGCCGACGCGAAGTCGAGCGAGCTCGTCGAGACCTACGCCGAAGCCTCCGCGCAGCTCGGGTCGGCGCTCACGGAGCTGCGCGAGGAGCGCGACGTCGCACGGCAGCGCCTCGACGACCTCCGCCGGACGATGGCGGCGGCCCAGGACGTGCTCGCGGGGGCGCCGCTCGAGACCGCGCTGCGCCCGGTGCTCGCGCGAATGGCGGCGATCGCGGGGACGGATCTCGCCTCGTTCTGGGTTCCCCAGGAGGGCCAGCCGCCCGCCGCCGCGACGCTGCTGGGCCTCGACGCCGACCCCGTCCTCGGCTCTCCCCTCGCCGTCCGCCACGTCCTCGAGTCGGCGGGGGGCGCGAAGCCGGCGCTCGTCTTCGCCGCGGAGAACCTCGACCTGGGCCAGGCGCTCGATACGCCGGGACGGCGGCTCGCCGCGCTGCTGGCCGTCCCGTTCCGCACGCCCGGCGGGCTCCAGGGCCTCGCCGCCTTCTACTTCGGTCCCGACACCGCCCGGCCCGGCCCCGCGGTCCTCGAGCACCTCGCCGAGGTCCCCCGCGCGCTCTCGGCCGCGCTCGAGCTGTTCGCCACGCTGCGCACGGTGAAGGCCGCGGAACGGGCGCTCGAGCTCGCCCTCGCGGGCAGCGCCTCGCTGCGGGGGCTGGAGCACCTCGTGGGCTCGCTCCTCACCTTGCGCGACCGCATGGCGGAGATCCGCAACCGCCCCGACGCGCCCCCGTGGTTCGCGGAGCACTACGTCTCGCTCGCCCCCGCTCTCGGCTCCGCCCTCGACGACGCGCGCTCGCTCCTCGGCTTCGCCCGGGGGGAGGTCCGGCGCGAGGCCGTGTACGTCGAGGACCTGCTCGCGGAGCTGCGCACGCCGGAGGTCGCGGTGGAGCTCGCCCCCGCGGCCGAGACCGTCTCCGCCGACGCGGCGCTCCTGCGGGTGGCGCTGCGAGCGGTCACCGACGAGGTGCGCGCGCGCGCCGGGGCCAACACCGCGGCCCTGCTCGTCCGCGCCGCGGCCGCGGCGGAGGGCGTGCGGATCGGGGTCCGTGCGGCCGTCCCCGTCGGCGAGCGGCAGGAGGCCCCCCTCACCGCCGGCCTCGGGCTCGGTCTCGCCCGGCGCATCGCCGAGCTGCACGGGGGTCGCCTCGACGACGCCGGCCCGGCGGGGGAGGTGTCGCTCACGCTCCCCTCGGCCCCGCCCGCGTCCTGACGCGAAGCCAGGGCCTACAGGTGGCGCAGGCCGTCCTCGTCCTCCGGCCCCCGCCGCCGCAGCAGCCGCTCGAGCGACTCGCGGGCGATCTCCTTGCCCGCGAGGCCGAAGGCGAGGGCGAGGGCGAGCACGATCCCGCCGAAGAAGATCGCGAAGGCGGTGAGCACGACCCTCTGGCCAAGCCCGACCTGCTCGAGGGCCATCGCCGCGAACAGGACCAGGAGCGCCGCGTGGACGCCCGAGGAGAGAAGCCGTGCCGAAGGAAGCCCCGCGTTCACCGCCGCGATCAGCACGCTGCGGCGGGCGAAGCCGGCCACGAGCCCGCCCGCGACGAGGAGGGCGACCGCCACCAGCAGGTGGGGCAGCCAGGCGAACGCCCGCGCCACGAGGTCCACCGCGACCCGCAGGTCGAGCGCGGCCACCGCGAGGAGAACGAACACCGCGAGCACGACCCACGCCACGGCGAGGGCGATCGTGCGCGAGGGGCGCCTCGTCAGGCCCGCCCGCCGCGCCACGTCCCCGATCCCACTGCGCTCGGCGAAGCGATCCACGCCGAGGCGGGGGAGGAGGAAGGCGAGCAGGAAGCGGACCGCCCCCGCCACCACCGCTCCCACCAGCAGGAGCACGAGCATGGCGAGGAGGTTGGGCGCGAAGGACTGAAGCCTCGTCCCGAACTCCCCCACTGTCGTCCGAAGTACCTCGCTCAGCATGGCTCAGGACCTCCTCAGCCCCTGACCGCGGCGGCCCACCGCTCCCGCAGCCGGGGCTTCTGGCGCACGAACTCGTCGGCGAGGGAGCGGATCGCCTTCTCGACCTCGGCGGACCCGCTCGACGCGTGGGCGAGCACGAACGACGCGGTGCGCCCCAGGTAGAGCGGCACCAGCGACCGCAGGAGCTGCTCGCGGGGCAGAGAGCGCGCGCGGTACGCGACGGCGAAGTCGTGGACGACGCGCACCCACAGCGGGTCCGGGAAGCGGAACTCGCCCTCCCCGACCCCGGCGAGGGCGCCGACCCCGGCGAGCGTCTCGGGGGCGAGGGCCCGGCCCCAGACCTCGCGCAGGTCGCGCACCCCCTGCTCGAAGATGCCCACCATGCGGCCCACGTTGACCGCGACCGGCTCGAGCCCGACCCCGTGCGGGAAGCCGAAGAGCGGGACCTCCTCCGCGGTGGCGACGTCCCGCCAACGGCTCTCGTACGTCTCCATGAGGTCGAACACCGCGGAGACGACCTGCACGAGCATCGCCGCGAGGTCCGCCCCGGGGTCCTTCGCGTCGTGGATCTTGGCCCCGAGGAACGCCTGGCAGACCCGGAAGTCGTCGGCCACCGCCGTGGTCGTCATCCAGACGTCGATCCCGAACCGGGCGACGTCGGTCTCCCACACCGGCTGGCGCAGCCAGTGCGAGGCGAGGCGCCCCGAGAAGCCGAACTCCCCCCCGATCGGCTGGCGCACCTCCCGCCCGTAGAGCGAACGGGTGAGCGGGTAGACGATCGAGTTCGTGATCGTGCCGTCGAACTTGTGCCGCAGGTAGAGCGGCGCGACGTAGTCGAAGCCGTGATCGGCCACCGGCCGCAGCAGCAGCTCGAACCAGTCCGGGGTGATGCTGCGAAGGTCCGAGTCCACCACCGCGCAGGCCCGCGCCCCGAGACGCTCCGCGATCGCGAAGATCGTCCGCAGGGCGCTCCCCTTGCCGGGGACGCCGTGGTACGGGGTGACGATCCGCTTCGCGGGGGGCACGGGGTGCGAGGCGAGGATCGCGTGGGGCGATCCGGGGTCGGCGTGCGCCACGACCTCGGGGGTGCCGTCCCGCGAGCCGCCGTCCGAGTTCACGATGACCGCGCGGCGGCCCGGGAAGTGCTTGGCGAGCCCCAGCGACGCCGCCCGCACCACGTGGCCGATCGTCGCCGCGTTGTTGAAGCTGGGGATGCCGACCACGAGCTCCGCGCCGTCGAGCTCCCGCACGCGCTCGGCGACCCGCGGCTCGAGGGGGACCCCGCTCACCACTCCCTCGCCCTCACCGCCACTCCCGCCGGACCGACGCGTCGCCCTTCGCGACCGCGGCGAGGAGCCGCGCGCCCGCGTCGGGGACTCCCGCCCACACCCGCGCCCAGTTGGGCACGAGCGGCGGGCCCAGGGGGTCGGCGAGGAACTCCTCGATCGCCGAGCGCAGGGCCTGGGTGAACACCTGCACCACCCGTTCCTCGGCGTGCCGGTCGAACGGGAGGCCGTTCACCACCGAGACCGCGTGGGAGTCGGCCACCGCGTCCTCGGCCTCGCGCTGGTAGGCCGCCTGCAGGCTCATGAGGAGCCCCTGCGCGAGGTTGACCCCCGCCGCGGCGAGGGTGCGCAGGAGGTGCTTCACCACGTCGCGGGCCATGCGGTTGAGGCCCCGCGAGGGGTCGTCCGCGGAAAGCGACTGGTGCTTGTGGTCGTAGCGCTCGGCGATCTCCACCTGGCAGATGCGGCTCGCGGCGCGGTGGCGCAGGGCCTCGAACAGCGTCACGATCTCGAGGCCCCAGTCGCAGGGCAGGCGCATCCTCTCCGCGAGGTCGGCTTTGATCGCGAACTCCCCGGAGAGGGCGTAGCGGAAGGACGAGAGGTAGCGGATGTAGGGGTCCTGCCCGATGAGCCTGGTGAAGGCCGCGAGGAGCGGCGTCAGGAGCAACCGCGTGACCCGCCCGTGGAGCCGGCTCGACACCCGGGCGTAGTAGGCCTTCACGAAGTCGAAGTCGACGGTGGGCTCGACCGCGGGGAGGACGAGCCGGGCGAGCATGGAGCGCGAGAAGTTCACGACGTCCGCGTCCTGGAACGCGACGTAGGCCGCGCGGTCCTCGGCGAGGACGTACCCGATCGCCAGCCAGCACGCCCGTCCCTTCCCGGGGTCGCCCGTGTGCAGGCCCGCCGCCGTCATCTCCTCGACGAACGCCTCGACCGCCGGGGCCTCGTTCCACAGCACCACCTTGCGTCCCGGGTAGCGCTCGAAGTAAGCGAGGGCGCGGTGGTAGTCGTCGAAGCTCGCGTGGTTGAGCGACAGGACGAGCGAGTCGAGGTAGCGGACACGGCACAGCTCGTCCAGGATCCCGGCGAGCGCCGGGCGCTCCATCTCGGAGGGCACGAGCGGCACGACGAGCGACACCGGGAAGCGCGGGGCGAGCGCGGCGAGGCGCGCCTCCATGTCCTCGACGCCCCTCTCGGCGAGGTACGGGAGGGCGGTGACGGGGCCGAACTGGTGGAAGTCGCTCATGCTCGCCTCCCGGACAGGCCGCGCGTCGAGGGGTGCGCGATCCGGGCGGCCCCGGGTCTCGTGGGGGGCCGCGACTGCCGACACGGCCAGCCTACCAGCCGCCTCTCCCGCGCTCAAGCGGAATCGGCGGACCCGGAGCCCCTCGGCGAGGCGGTTCGCCTGATACACTCGCCCCTCGATGAGCGCGATCGCCCTGTTCCTCTCCGCGTCGTCGGGCCACGACGAGCACGCCCGCATCCTCCTCGCCTTCGCCTTCGTCCTCGTCGGCGCCAAGCTGTTCGGAGCGGTGGTCGAGCGGCTGGGCCAGCCCGCCGTGCTCGGCGAGCTGCTCATGGGCGTCCTTCTCGGCAACCTCGCCCTCCTCGGCGGACCGAGCCTCGCCGCCCTTGAGGCGAGCGAGACCTTCGCGATCCTCGCCGAGCTCGGCGCGATCCTCCTCCTCTTCGAGGTCGGGCTCGAGTCGACCCCCAAGGACATGATGGCGGTGGGCCTTCCCGCGACGCTGGTGGCCGTCGTGGGGGTGGTCACCCCGATGGCACTCGGCTACGGCGTCGACCAGCTCCTGCACGGGCAGGACTCGTGGATGGCCCACGCGTTCGTGGGGGCGATGCTCGCCGCGACCTCGGTCGGCATCACCGCCCGCGTGCTGCAGGGGGCGAACGCGATCCGCACCCCGTCCGCACGGATCATCCTCGGGGCCGCGGTCATCGACGACGTCCTCGGCCTCGTGGTCCTCGCGATCATCGCCGGCGTCATCCGCTCGGCGGCGGCGGGCACCACGCTCGACGCGGCGGGCATCGTCCTGATCATGGTGAAGGCCTTCGCCTTCCTCCTCGGCGCGGTGGTGATCGGCTCGTTCGTCTCGCCGCGGCTCTTCCGCCAGGCCCTCGCCATCCGCTCGACCGGGGTCGTGCAGGCCCTCGCCCTCAGCCTGTGCTTCGCCCTCTCCTGGCTCGCGATGCAGGCCGGCCTCGCCGCGATCGTGGGGGCGTTCGCGGCCGGCCTCGTCCTCGAGGACGTGCACTTCGAGGGCCACGTCAAGCGCGGGGAGAAACCCCTGCACGAGAGCCTGCACTCGATCACCGCCCTCCTCGTGCCCATCTTCTTCGTGCGGATGGGGATGCTCGTCCACGTCGACAACTTCCTCAAGCCCGGCGTCCTCGGCTTCGCGGTCGTCCTCACCCTCGCCGCGATGGTGGGGAAGTGGGCGTGCGGCCTCGCGGTGCCCCGTGCCGTCTCACGGGTCACGGTCGCCATCGGCATGATGCCGCGCGGCGAGGTGGGCCTGATCTTCGCGGGGATCGGTGCGGGCCTCATGGTCCAGGGCCACCCCGTGGTCGGTCCCGAGACCTACGCGGCCGCGGTCTTCATGGTCGTGGTGACGACGATGGCCACCCCGCCGCTGCTGCTGTGGTCGCTCCGGCGGGACGCGGCCCGCGCCGCGCGGGGCTGAGCCGCCGGCCTACGCGCGGCGTCGCGCCTCGCGCCAGGCCACGACCCCGAGCGTGACCGCGGTCAGGGGCAGGACGAAGAGCGCCATCGTGGAAGAGTAGAGGGGCAACGCCGCGTGGCGCTGCGCGGCCAGCACGAGGTACAGCGTGTAGGCGCCGTAGTAGCCGAGGAGGAGCCCGCCCTCCCAGCGGGCCACCGCGTGCCCGGTGAAGAAGAGGGGCAGGCAGGCCACCGCCACCGCGACCATCACCGGGATGTCGAAGGCCAGCGCCGCGGTCGCCACCGGGACGCCCCCGGGGGCGAGGATGCCGGTCAGCCCCAGGACCGCCACGAGGTTGAAGATGTTGCTGCCCACGGCGTTGCCCACCGCGATGTCGCGCTCGCCGCGCAGGGCGGCGATCACCGAGGCCGCGGCCTCGGGCAGCGAGGTCCCCGCCGCCACCACGGTCAGGCCGATCACCAGCTCGCCGACCCCGAGCGCACGGGCGAAGGCGGTGGCGCTCTCCACCATCCACCGGCCGCCGAGCCCGAGCAGCGCGAGCCCGCCCGCCACGAGCGCCGCGGCGGGGAGCAGGCCGCGTGATCGTCCGGCCGACGTTTCACCCGGGATCGCATCCCCGCGGCTCACGCGCAGCGCGAACACCGTGTAGGCCACCCCGGCCGCGGCGAGCAGCAGCCCGTCGCCCCGCCCGATCCGGCCGTCGGCGGCGAAGGAGTAGACCCCGAGCGAGAGCGCGACGAGGATGGGCACGTCCAGCCGGACGAGCCGCCGCGACACGACGAGGGGCGCGGCGAGGGCGGACGCCCCGACCACGCCCAGCACGTTGACGATGTTGCTGCCCACGACGTTGCCGAGGGCGATGTCGCCCTGTCCGCGCAGCGCGGCCCCCAGGCTCACCGCGAGCTCGGGGGCGCTCGTGCCCCACGCGACCACGGTGAGGCCGACGACCAGCGGCGACAGGCGCGTGCGCGCCGCGATCGCGGAGGCCCCCCGGACGAGGGCGTGGCCGCCGAAGACGAGGGCGACGAGGCCGCCCAGGAACAGCGCGACGTTCCGGGCGAGGTCCGTGCTCACGCCCGAGATCCCCGCTCCCGCCACGCCCGCCAGCCCACGACCGCCAGCGTGACGGCGGTCAGGGGGAGCACGAAGGCCTGCATCGCGGCGCTGAAGGCGGGCAGCGCGTCGTGCTGCTGCGCGGCGAGGACCACGTAGGCGGTGTAGGCGGCGTAGTAGAGGAAGAAGAGCGCCCCCTCCCATCGCGCGATGACCGAGCCGCTGGCGAAGACGGGCAGGCAGGCCACCGCCACCGCGATCATCACCGGCAGGTCGAAGCGCAGCAGGGCGGAGGCGGCGGGCAGCCCGGCGGGGGAGACGAGCGCGGAGAGGCCGAGCACCGACAGGATGTTGAAGAGGTTGCTGCCCACGACGTTCCCGACCGCGATGTCGCGCTCCCCGCGCAGCGCGGCGAGGATCGAGGTCGCGACCTCGGGCAGTGACGTGCCTGCCGCCACGATCGTGAGGCCGATGACGAGCTCGCTCACCCCGAAGGCCTGGGCGAAGGCGACCGCGCCGTTCACCAGCCAGCGGGAGCCGAGCACGAGGAGGACGAGACCCGCGCCCACGAAGGCGAGGTTCGCCGCCGTCGAGGAGCGCTTCCTTCCGTACTCCTGCGCGTACTCGTCCCGGACGGCCGCCGACTCCTTGCGGCTCTGCCGGACCTGGAAGACGGTGTAGGCGATGGCCCCCGCGAAGAGCAGTGCCCCGTCCAGCCGTCCGATCGACCCGTCCCGGGCCATGAGGAGCGTGAGCCCCGAGAGGCCGATCATCACCGGGACGTCGAGGCGCACGAGCTGGGAGGACACGACGAGGGGCGCGACGAGCGCCGAGACGCCGAGGATGAAGAGCACGTTGAAGATGTTGCTGCCGACGACGTTGCCGAGCGCGAGGTCGGGCTGGCCCGCCCAGGCCGACTTGATGCTCACCGCGAGCTCGGGGGCGCTCGTCCCGTAGGCGACCACGGTCAGGCCGATCACGAGCGGCGAGATGCCGAGCGCGGCGGCGAGCCGGGAGGCCCCCTTCACCAGCCACTCCGCCCCCAGGACGAGGAGCGCGAGCCCCGCTACGAACAGCCCCACCGTCACCGCGTCCACGCGCCTGCCCTCCGTCGGCCGCTCATCGCCCCTCCCGGCGCTCCTCGTCGCGCGGCGCGAGCTCGTCGGCGATCGTGCCCTTCCACAGCGGGCTGCCCCGGCGGTATCCGGCCCGGCCGATCGCGTGGGCCGCCACCGGCGCGGTCAGGAACAGGAAGGCCACGACGACGACCGCCCTCCCCGCGACCGCCGCGGTGCCGAAGTGGGCCGCCGCCCCGAGGAGCGCGAGCGAGGCCCCGAGGGTGGCGGCCTTCGAGGAGGCGGACATCCGCATGTAGACGTCGGGCAGGCGCACGAGGCCGACCGCGCCGAGCGTCATGAAGACGGCGCCCAGGAGCAGGAGAACGGCGGCGAGGGGGCTCACTCGTCGCCTCCTCGCTCCGCGTAACGGGCGAAGGCGACCGTGCTCACGAACGCGATGAGGGCGAGGACGAGGGCGACGTCGAGGTAGACGGCGTCGTCCGAGACGACCGCGGCGGCGGCCGCGATCCCCACCCCGAGGACGCTGAGGAGGTCGAGGGCCACCACCCGGTTGGCGAGGTCGGGGCCCCGGACGAGCCGGGCGAGCACGAGGAGCACCGACGCGCCGAGGAGGGCGAGGGCCGCCCCGGCGAGGGCGGCCGGGCTCACCGGAACACCTCCAGGATCCGCCGCTCGAATCCGTCCCGGATCTCGCGGCGCAGGTGGTCGGGGCTCGCGGTGGCCATGGCGTGCACGTAGAGGGTGCGCCGGTCGGGGGAGACGTCGAGGCTCAGCGTCCCCGGCGTGAGCGAGATGAGGTTGGCGAGGAGCGCGATCTCGGCGTCCCGGTCGACGCTCAGCGGGACAGCCACGATCGCGGGGCGCAGCCGGCCGGCCGGGGCGATCACCGCCGCCGCCACCTTCAGGTTGGCGATCATCAGCTCCTTGAGAAAAAAGAGCAGGAAGCCCGGCAGGCGCAAGAGCCGCACGCGCCGGAAGCCCTCCCCGCCGAGGGGCCGCACGAAGCGCAGGAGCAGCCAGCCGAGGACGGTGGAGAAGACGGCCGCGGGGAGCGACCAGTCCCCGGTGAGCGCCATCCAGGCGAGCGCGAGCAGGACGAGCTCGAGGATCACGGCCGGGCCCCCGGTCCCAGGACCGCCCGCACGTACTGGGCGGGGTCGGCGAGCTGGGCCGCGGCCCGGCTCGCGAGGTCGAACACCGGCCCCGCCCCGAGGCCGACCCCCACCGTGATCGCGGCGAGGGCCACGACGGGCCCGAGGAGGGTCCACGGCACCGGGGCGGCCGACACCTCTCGGCCCTCCGGCGGCTCCTTCCAGAAGGCCTCGTTCCACAGCTTCGTCATCGAGAACAGCGTCAGGAGGCTCACCGCGAGCGCGACCGCGCTCACCGTGGCGTGGCCGGCGTCGAGGCCCGCCTTGACGAGAACGAGCTTGCCCCAGAACCCCGACAGCGGCGGGATCCCCGCGAGGGAGAAGGCGGGCACGAGGAAGAGAAGGGCGAGGGCCGGTCGGCGGCGGTAGAGGCCGCCCAGGCCCGCGAGGTCCAGCGTGGCGCCGAGGCCCTTCACGATCCCCCCGACGAGGAACAGGTTCGTCTTCACCACGATGTGGTGCAGGAGATAGAAGACCGTCCCCGCGAGGCCGAGAGGGGTGAACAGGCCCAGGCCGAGGATCATGTAGCCGATCTGGCTCACGATGTGGAACGACAGCACCCGACGGAACTCGAGCTGGGCCGCGGCCCCGAGGACGCCGGTGACCATGGTGAGCGCGGCGCACGCGAGGACGATCCCGTGCGTGAAGGCGCTGTCGCCCGTGAACACCAGGGTGAACGCTCGGACGAGCGCGTAGACGCCGACCTTGGTGAGGAGGCCCGCGAACACGGCGGACACCGCGACCGGCGGAGTGTGGTAGGAGGCGGGCAGCCAGAAGAAGAGGGGAAACACGGCGGCCTTGATCCCGAAGGCCACGAGGAACAGGCACGCGAGGGTGGTGACGATCCCCGGGGCCGTCCCCCGCTGCACGGCGAGGGCGAGGCCGGCCAGGTTGAGAGTGCCCGCGACCCCGTAGAGGACGCCGACCGCGGCGAGGAAGACGGCCGAGGACAGCAGGTTGAGCGTGACGTACTTCACGGCCCCCTCGAGCTGCGCTCGCTCCCCCCCGAGGGCGAGCAGCACGAACGAGGCCATCAGCATGACCTCGAACGCCACGTAGAGGTTGAAGATGTCGCCGGTCAGGAACGCCATGCTCACGCCCATGAGGAGGACGTGGAACAGCGGATGGTAGCCGTGGGCCTCCCGCGCCTCGTCGATCGAGCCGAGCGAGTACACGGCCACCGCGAGCCCGGTGATGCCCGTGAGCAGCACCATGATCGCGGCGAGGAGGTCGGCGACCAGGCTGATCCCGTAGGGGGCGGGCCACGCCCCCACCTGCATGACCTGGATGCCGGCGGTGTCCACGCGGTGCAGGAGCGCCGCCGCCGCCGCGAGGAGCACGCCGGCCCCCCCCACGCTCAGCGTCCTCTGGGCGGAGCGGAAGCGGCGGAGCGCGAGGCAGGCGATCGCCGTGGCGAGGGGCGCGAGCACGGGCAGGACGACCAGGGCCTTCACGAGTCGGTGGACCGCAGCGCGTCGAGGTCGTCCGTGCCGGTCTCCCGGTGGGCGAGCTTGACGAGCACGATGGCGAAGGCCTGGACGCCGAAGCTGATGACGATGGCGGTGAGGACGAGGGCCTGGGGCACGGGGTCGGCGTGGGGCGGGACGAGGCGCTCGGCGCCGGGGGGGATGATCGGGGCACCGTCCCGCGAGACGCGACCCATCGTGAAGATGAGCAGGTTCGCCGCGTGGGTGAGCAGCCCGAGCCCGAGCACGAGCTTGACCACGTTGCGGCGCATCACCAGGTAGAGGCCCGTGGCGTACAGGACCCCGATCACCGCCGCGAGGAGGACGGTCACGACTCCTCCTCGGCGAGGGCGAACAGGATCGCGAGCACGATCCCGAGCACGACGAGGTAGACCCCCGCGTCGAAGACGACCGGGGAGCCGATCTTGCCCACCACCGGCAGCGGGACCTTCAGCCAGAGGCCGGTCATGTACGGCCGGCCCTGGAGGAGAGGGGGCAGCCCGGAGGCGAGGGCGACGAGGAGCCCCCCCGCCACGAACGCCAGGGGGTCGACCCGCAGGAGCCGCCGCGACGCCTCGAGACCCTCGGCGAGGAGGACCAGGGCGAAGGCGGTCGCGGCGGTGAGCCCGCCCACGAAGCCCCCGCCGGGCTCGTTGTGCCCGCGGACGAGGAGGAAGACCGAGAAGAGCAGCGTCAGCGGGAGGAGGAAGCGCGTGCCGGAGCGCAGGATCGGGGAGGGCACTAGAGCGCCTCCCGCCGCGACGGGCCCCGCAGGCGCAGGAGCGCGACGACGCCGAGCGCGGCCACGGCGAGGACCGTGATCTCCCCGAGCGTGTCGAACCCCCGGAAGTCCACCAGGATGACGTTGACGACGTTGCGCCCGTTGGCGAGGGCGAGGCTCTGCGCCGCGAAGTACTCCCGCAGGGGGGTCGGGTGGGGGGCCGCGGTCGCGGCCAGCACGAGCGCCGTCACGAAGATCCCGGCGGCCGCGGCCACCACCCCGTCGCGGACCCGCTCGGCGGGCGGGGACAGGACCCGCAGGGGCGGGAGGCGGCGCAGCACGAGGACGAAGAGGAGGACGGACAGCGTCTCGATCGCGAACTGCGTGAAGGCGAGGTCGGGTCCTCCGAAGAGGAGGAACACCACCGCGACGCCGTAGCCCACGACACCGAGGGCGGCCACCGCGAAGAGGAGCGACCGCGCCCGCACGACCGCCACCGCCCCCCCCACCATCGCGAGCGCCACTGCGGCCTCGCCGAGGCGGACGGGCTCGAGGGCGGGCGCCACCGGCCGCACGCGGGTCACGAGCGCCCAGCCGGCGAGGAGGACGGTCGTGCCGACGGTCACGAGCAGGTACCAGCCGAGGACCCCGTTCTGGAGGACGCGGGTTTGCGCCTTCGCCAGAGCGACGAGGCCGGCCATCAGGCCCTCGTAGGCCCGCTCGGGGCCCCACGCCGCGAGCCCGCGCAGGCGCTCGAGGCGGAGCAGCGCCCGGTCGTGGGCGAGGTAGAGCAGGGCCCCGAAGCCGAGCATCAGCAGGCTCTGGACGAAGGCAGGGCTCATCCCCGCCCACGGGCGGAGAACGACCTCCGTGTGCTCGCCCTGCATCGCGCTCGCCGCGGGCTGGACGAGCGGGACGGCGAGGACGTCGGGGAGAAGGCCCATCGCGACGCTCAGCACGGCGAGGAGGACGGGACCCAGCCACAGCGCGGGCGGCGCCTCGTGGGTGTCCTTCGGCGTCCCGCGGTCCCGGCCGAAGAAGGGCCGCCAGGCGACGAGCCCGGCCGCCGCCGCGACCAGCGAGCTTCCGACGAAGCTGGCGACCACCAGGAGGTTCCCCGCCCGGGGGGCCTCCTGCTTCGCCTCGTAGAAGAGCTCCTTCGCCAGGAATCCGAAGAAGGGGGGCAGCCCCGCCATCGACAGCGCGGACGCGACCACGGCGAAGGCGGTGAGGGGCATGAGCCGGGCGAGCCCCCCGAGCCGCCGCACGTCGCGCGTGCCCGCCTCGTGGTCGATCGCTCCCACCCCGAGGAAAAGGGCGGCCTTGTAGAGCGCGTGGACGAGGAGGAACGCCATCGCGGCCCGGGCCGACAGCTCGGTCGAGATGCCCACGAGCACGGTCAGCGTCCCGAGCGCGCTCAGGGTGGTGAACGCGAGGAGGCGCTTCAAGTCGGTCTGGCCGTAGGCGAGCACGGCGCCGGTGACGAGCGTGGCGGTGCCGGCGAGGATCACGAGGTAGTGCCAGGCGTCCGTGCCGCCGAGGGCGGGGTTGAGGCGGGCGAGGAGGTAGATCCCCGCCTTCACCATCGTGGCCGAGTGCAGGTAGGCGGAGACCGGGCTCGGGGCGGCCATCGCTCCCGGCAGCCAGAAGTGGAAGGGGAACTGGGCGGACTTCGTGAAGGCCCCGAGCAGCACCAGGACGAGGGCGGGGAGGTAGAGCGAGTGGGACTGGATCGCGCCGGCCTGTGAACCGAGGGCCGACAGCTGCAGCGTGCCCGCGACCCGAGAGAGGAGCAGCAGGCCGGCGAGCAGCGCGAGCCCTCCCGCGCCGGTCACGAAGAGGGCCTGGAGGGCGCTCTTCCGGGCCTTCTCCTGCTCGTGGTCGAACCCGATGAGCAGGTAGGAGCTCACGCTGGTGAGCTCCCAGAACACGAAGAGGGCGATCGCGTCGTCGGCGAGCACGAGGCCGAGCATCGCGGCCATGAAGAAGAGGATCGCGGCGTAGAAGCGGGGCAGCCGCGGGTCGCCCTTGAGGTAGCCGCCGCCGTAGACGAGGACGAGCGCCCCGATGCCGGTCACGAGGAGCGCGAAGAGCAGCGACAGCCCGTCGAGGCGGAACGCCAGGCGGACGCCGAGCCCGGCCACCCAGGGCCAGGACTCCTCGACGGCCTGCCCCGAGGCGGAGGGGGCGAGGAAGCGGGCGAAGTGGGCGAAGAGGAGGGCCGGCGCCGCGGCGAGGAGGACGCCCGCGCGCTTGCCGAGGGCGCGGTGCGCCAGGGGGGCGAGCGCGGAGGCCAGGAAGAGGACCAGGACGGGGATCAGCATGAGGTCGCGGGGGCCGGCGAAGCCCTCAGGCTACCATAAGGCCCGATGATCGACTTCTGTCGCCGGACCGCAGCCAGCCCCCGTTTCCAAGGCCTCGTCCTCGCCGTCATCGTCGCGAACGCCGCGCTCGTCGGCGTCGAGACGGACCCCGGCCTCATGGCCCGCAACCGGCTGGTCTTCGAGGCCCTCAACCACCTGGTGCAGGCCGTCTTCCTCCTCGAGATCGCGATCCGCCTGCTCGCCTTCTGGCCCCGTCTCGGGCGCTTCTTCCTCGACGGCTGGAACACCTTCGACTTCGCGGTGGTGGCCCTGTCGCTCCTGCCTGCCGTCGGGCCCTTCGCGACGGTCGCGCGCCTCGCCCGCCTCTTCCGCGCCCTGCGGGTCGTCTCGGCCCTGCCCGAGCTGCGGCTCATCGTCAGCACGCTCGTCCGCTCGATCCGCTCCATGGGCCACGTGCTCGTGCTGCTCGGCCTCGTGCTGTACGTCTACGCGGTCCTCGGGGTGAACCTCTTCCGGAGCGTCGACCCCGCCCACTGGGGGAGCCTCCCCCGCGCCGGCCTCACCCTCTTCGAGATGCTCACCCTCGAGGGGTGGGTCGAGGTCCAGCGGTCCGCCTTCGCCGCGACGCCGTGGGCGTGGCTGTTCTTCGTCAGCTACGTCGTGCTCGCGGTCTTCGTGGTGGTCAACCTCTTCATCGCGATCGTGATCAACAACCTCGAGGCGGCGAAGCTCGAGGAGCGCGCCGGGCAACACGGCGAGCGCGCGGGCCCCGCGGACCGGCTCGCCGAGATCCGCGAGCGGCTGGCCGACATCGAGGCGGCCCTGCGCGCGCCGCAGGCCCGCCCGGGCGTCGAGCCTCCGCGCTAGCGGCCGCGGGGCCTCAGGCCTCCGCCTTCAGCACCGCGTCCTGGTAGGAGCAGCCGTAGCCCTTCGACGGGTCCTTGTAGGCCTCGACCCGGCCGTCGGCCGCGAACGACTTCGTCCGGCCGAGCAGGCGCTCGACGTCGGCCGCGGTCAGCGGCACGAAGCCGCGCGCGATGCGGGCCATGCCCCGCACCTCCTCGCGGCTCTTCATCGCGCAGATGACCGTGCTGACCGGCAGCGAGAGCGCGTAGCGCCGGCACAGCTCCCAGTCGACGCCGGTCGCCGCGGGGACGGCACCCGTTGCGCCCCCGCCGCCGAGCGACTTCATTCCGAGGACGCCGATGCCCCTCTCGCGGCACACGGGAAGGACCGCCTTCTCGAAGCTGCGGTACTGGGCGTCGAGGAGGTTGAGCGGCATCTGCACCGCGTCCCACGGGTGGGCGGCGATCATCCGCAGGTGCGTCTGCGGGTCGCGGTGGCCGGAGAAGCCCAGGAAGCGGGCCTTGCCGGCCTTCTGCGCCTCGACGAGCGCCCGCAGCGCCCCCCGCTCCGGGTGCGCGGCCCGCTCCACGTCGTCCGCGTACTGGACCGCGTGCAGCTGCAGGAGATCGACCCGGTCCGTCCGCAGCCGGCGCAGGCTGTCCTCGATGTGGCGCCGCGCCCCCGCGTAGTCGCGCGCGCAGATCTTGGTCATGAGGAAGACGCGGTCGCGCCAGCCGGGCGCGGCGAGCGCCTTGCCCATCACCTCCTCGGCCCGACCGTCGTGGTACTCCCACGCGTTGTCCATGAACGTGATGCCGAGGTCGATCGCCTCGTGCAGCCGCGCGATGCACTCGGGCTCGTCGCCGCCCACCGCCGCGTGCCACCCCCCGTAGCCGACGATCGAGACGGAGGCGCCGGTCCGGCCCAGCGGGCGGACCGGGATCCCGGCGGGGCCGGGAGACTGCAGGGCGAGCGCCTCGCGCCCGAGGGCGACCGCGCCCGCGAGCGCGGAGAGGAACGTGCGCCGGGAGGCGGCGGCCCCCCCTCGATCCCGGTCTTCGTGCTCCATGCGCCTCCTCCTCGTCTCCGACGGCTCCCGCCCATCGTAGCCCACTTGCGCTTCGGCCCGCCCGCCGCACGTCCTCGTGACAGAATCGCTTCGGAGTATGGAGCGAATCGGCGATGGTGAAGGGAGGACCGCCATGAGCGGAGTCCGTTTCGGTGTCGCCGTCGTGTCGTTCGTGGGGCTTCTCGCCGCCCCGCCCGCCCCGGCCGGGGCGGCCCCGCCGTTCGTCGACCCCTTCGTCGCCCGGCCCCGCGTCTTCGTCCTGACCGACGTCGCCAACGAGCCGGACGACCAGATGTCCCTCGTGCGCTTCCTGCTCTACTCGAACCAGTGGGACGTCGAGGGTCTCGTCGCCACCACCTCGACGTGGCTCCGCGAACGGGTCCGCCCCGACGTGATCCACGCGGTGCTCGACGCCTACGAGAAGGTCCAGCCGAACCTGCTCCGGCACGCGCCCGGCTTCCCGGCCGCGGCGGCGCTGCGCGCGGTGGTCGCCCCCGGCCAGCCGGGCTACGGCATGGCCGCGGTGGGGGAGGGCAAGGACTCGGCCGGCGCACGGCTCCTGCTGCGAGCGGCGGCGCGGGACGACCCGCGGCCGCTCTGGGTGCTGGCCTGGGGCGGCGCGAACACCCTCGCCCAGGCCCTGTGGACGGCGCGGGCCACCCTCCCGGCGGCCGAGAGAGACCTTCTCGTGGCCCGGCTGCGCGTCTACACGATCTCCGACCAGGACGACGCCGGGCCGTGGCTGCGCCGCGAGTTCCCGGAGCTGCACTACGTCGCCCACCCGTCCACCCAGGACGGCGAGGAGTACTCCCAGGCCACGTGGACGGGCATCAGCGGCGACCGCTTCTACCGCAACGCTCCGGGCGCCGACTTCACGACCTTCACCGACGAGTGGGTGAACGCGAACGTGCGCAGCAAGAAGCCGCTCGGCGAGCTGTACCCCTTCCCCTGCTGCATCCACGAGGGCGACACGCCGTCCTTCCTCGCTCTCGTCGACAACGGCCTCGCGGGCGCGATGAGCCCGGCCTTCGGCGGCTGGGGCGGCCGCTACGTGTGGCGCCAGCCCCGCGCGGAGCCGCGCCCGTTCTGGACGCAGGGCGGCGACTCGTACCCCGGCAACGACTCCTCGCGGGACACGGTCGTGGGGGTCGACGGGAGGGAGTACACGTCGGACCAGGCCACGATCTGGCGCTGGAGGACGGCCTTCCAGCACGACTTCGCCGCCCGCACGGACTGGACGATCCGGCCCTTCGCCGGCGCGAACCACAACCCGACGGTGGTCGTGAACGGGCGGCCCGGGACCTCGCCGCTGGTGCTCGACGCCGTCGTCGGCGTCGGCGTCGTCCTCGACGCCGCGGGCACGAGCGACCCCGACGGCCACGCGCTGCGCTTCACGTGGTTCCACTACCCCGAGGCGGGCACCGGCATCCCCGGCCAGCCCGTGCGGGAGAGAGAGCCCGCGCCGGAGGGCGCGGGCGAAACACCCCCCCCGGTCGGCATGCCGCCGCCCCCGCCGCCCCGCGTCGCGATCGAGGGCGCGTCGACCGGGAGGGCGACCGTGACGCCGCGGGTGCCCGGCGTCGCCCACGTGATCCTCGCGGTCGAGGACGACGGCCGGCCGAGCCTCACCTCCTACCGGCGCGTGATCCTGCGCATGCGCCGGCCGGGGGGCGCTTGACGGTGGGGACGCAGGCCACCGGCTGCGGCAGGCGGTGGAGGGGGCCGAGGTCATCTGCGACCGCTATGGGTAGATGCGCTTCCAATCGGCCTTCATGTCCACGATCGTCCAGCCCCTGGCGCGCGCCTCGTCGAGGCCCTCGTCGAGGCGGCCGATGTGCGACTCGCGGTCGTAGGCCCACTCGCGCTCGGCGTCGGTGTGGTGGACATACAGGCAGAACCGGCGGCCGGGGCCGGCGGCCGTCCACTGCAGCATCTGCAGGTCGCCGTCGGAGTTGCCGAAGGCGGCGATCGGGCGCCGGCCGATGTGCATCTGGATCGCGACCGGCTTGCCGGCCTTGTCGTCGACGAAGTTCAGCTCGGGAAGGCGCACGAGCACCGGCTGGCCCTCGCGCAGCTCGAACTTCGTCTTGATGCTGCTGCCTATGACCTGCTCGGGCGGGATGCCGTACACGCGCTCCGCCCACGGCCGCATGAACTCGATGCCGCCGCCGGAGACGATGTAGGTCTTGAAGCCGTTCGCGCGCAGGTAGTCGAGCAGCTCGAGCATCGGCTGGTAGACCATCTCGGTGTAGAGCCGGCCGGTCTTCGGGTGCCTGGCCGTCGTGACCCAGTCGGTGACGATCCGGTCGAACTCCTCGGACGTCATGCCCGCGTGCGTGCCCATCGCCATCTCGAGGAGCGCGTGCTCGCCACCCGCCAGAGCGGCCTTGACGTCGCCTTTGAGCACCGACGCGAACGGCTCCCTGTCCTTCCACTCCGGGTGCTGCGGCGCGAGCGCCCGGATGCGATCGAAGATGAAGAACGCCTGGAAGTACATCGGCTGCTCGGCCCAGAGCGTGCCGTCGTTGTCGAAGACGGCGATGCGCTCGGCCGGTGGAACGTACGAAGGGCCGCCTTCGCGAGTGACACCCTCCACGAACGCCAGGACCCTGCGCCGGGCCGTGCCGTCGTTCCAGCTCGGGAGCGGGTCCGCGGCCTCGCGCGGGCCTGTCCCGCCCGCCACGACGGCGGCGAGCAGCGCCCCAGCCATGGTTCTCGTCATCTCCGGTCGCCTCCTGGATCGCCGGACCGTCTTCGGTCGAAGGAGCCGGGCCGCACCCCGTTCCGGAGGGTGCGGCCCGGCGGGATGACGCGACGGTTACTGCTTGGAGCTGCTCATGACCGCTTCCATCACGCGGTCGAGGTTGAAGCTGCCGGGCTTCTGGCGCGGCGGGTAGTCGCGGAAGCTCTGCAGCCACCGGCCGACGTAGGCGCCGGCAGGCGCGATCAGGAACATGCGCTCCATGTACCAGCGCTGGTAGCCCATCGCGTTCTCTTCCTCGGCGCGCTCGAAGGGGTCCATGCGCAGGTTGGCGACCTTCGGCGCGCGCAGCTCGGTGAACGGCTCCTGCCACACCTTCAGGCCGACCGCCTTCTGCTCCAGGAACGTGATCTTCCAGGCGTCGTAGCGGAGCGCCGCGACGCTGCCGTCGTCGGTCCAGTAGATGAACTCCCGCCGCGGCCACGCGGCCTCGCCCTTGAGGGCCGGCAGCAGGTTGTAGCCGTCGAGATGGACCTTGTAGCTGCGCCCGCCGATCGTGCGGCCCTTCAGCAGGTCCTCCGTGGCGGTCGTGTCGCCGGCGGCGGCGAGCAGCGTCGGCAGCATGTCCTCGTGCGCGCCGATGTCGTTGATCACGGTCCCGGGCTTGATGACACCCGGCCAGCGGATCACGGTGGGGACGCGGTAGCCGCCCTCCCACTGGGTGTTCTTCTCGCCGCGGAACATCGTCGTGCCGCCGTCCGGCCAGGTGAAGGTCTCGGCGCCGTTGTCGGTCGAGTACATGACGATCGTGTCGTTCTCGAGCCCGAGCTCCTTGAGCTTGGCCAGCACCTGCCCGACGTGGCCGTCGTGCTCGACCATCCCGTCGGCGTAGATGCCGAGGCCGGTCTTGCCCTCGGCCTCGGCCTTCAGGTGCGTGAAGATGTGCATCCGCGTGGAGTTCCACCACAGGAAGAACGGCTTTCCCGACTGCTTCGCGCGAACCATGAAGTCGAGCGCCTTGGTGGTGACTTCCGTGTCGATCGTCTCCATGCGCTTGCGGGTGAGCGGGCCGGTGTCGGTGATGCGGCCGTCGGCGAAGCTGTGGATCACGCCGCGCGGGCCGAACTTCTTCTTGATCTCGGGGTTCTTGAAGTAGTCCGGGTTCTCCGGCTCCTCCTCCGCGTTGAGGTGGTAGAGGTTGCCGAAGAACTCGTCGAAGCCGTGGTTCGAGGGCAGCATCTCGTCGCGGTCGCCGAGGTGGTTCTTGCCGAACTGACCGGTCGTGTAGCCCTGGGCACGCAAGAGCGTCGCGATCGTCGGGTCTTCCCTCTTCATGCCCTCGGGCGCGCCCGGCAGGCCGACCTTGGTGAGCCCGGTACGGATGGGCGACTGTCCGGTGATGAACGCCGCACGGCCGGCGGTGCAGCTCTGCTGCCCGTACCAGTCGGTGAAGAGCGCGCCCTCCTTCGCGATCGAGTCGATGTTGGGCGTGCGGTAGCCCATCATGCCGTTGTTGTACGCGCTGATGTTGAACTGGCCGATGTCGTCGCCCCAGATCACCAGGATGTTCGGCTTCTTCGCAGCGGGCTGGGCGAGCGCAGGCGCCGCGAACACGGCCACCGCGGCGAGGGCGGCGAGCACGCCGCGCGGGAACGGCTTCGAGCACATCATCGATA
>CAZLRF010000006.1:0-69295 GCA_964561785.1 uncultured Acidobacteriota bacterium
TGTACAGCCAGGCCTACGCGGACTACGCGCGGGGGAACTACGACTTGGCGATCCAGGGCTTCACCGAGTACATCCGGAACTACCCCGGCACCGACTTCACCGACAATGCGCAGTACTGGATCGGGGAGAGCCTGTACGGGAAGAAGATGTACGAGGAGGCGGTCGAGGCCTGGAACACGCTCTTCAAGGACTACCCCTCGAGCGACAAGCTGCCCGACGGGCGGGTCAAGAAGGGTATGGCCCTCGAGCGGCTCGGCCGCAAGAGCCAGGCCCTCGTCGAGTACCGCTACGTGGTCGACCGCTTCCCCAACTCGCAGGCCGCCCGGATCGCCCGCGAGCGGCTGACCCCCTGAGAGCCCGGAGCGAGACATGGCATCCGTCAACAAGGTGATCCTGATCGGCAACGTCGGCCGCGACCCCGAGATCCGCTACACCCAGTCCGGCGAGCCGATCGCCAACTTCACCCTCGCCACGAACGAGGTCTGGAACGACAAGAGCGGCCAGAGGCAGGAGCGCACGGAGTGGCACCGGGTCGAGGTCTTCGGCAAGACCGCCCAGGTCGTGCGCGACTACGTCACGAAGGGCCGGTCGGTCTACATCGAGGGCAGCATCCGCTACGAGGAGTGGACGGACAAGGACGGCAACAAGCGCAACACGACCCGCATCCGCGTGAGTGGCCCCGGGTCGCGCCTCGTGCTCCTCGGCGGCCGCGGCGAGGGCGGCGGGGGCGGCGCCCGCCCGGGCGCGGCGCCCTCCGATGCCCCGGCCGACGACTTCCAGGCCACGGACGACGACGTGCCGTTCTAGCTCGGGCCCCGGGCTTCGAAGGACGGCTGCAATGGTGAGCCTTCTCGCCCTCGAGCGCTGGGTGCCGCCCTACCGCTACGAGCAGGAGGTGGTCGCGGGCTTCGTGCGCGAGTGGCTGGCCGAGGGAGAGGGCGTGTCGCCGAGGCTCCTCGCGGTCTACGCCTCGGCGGGAGTCCGCTCGCGCTCTTCGGCGGTGCCGATCGAGAGCGTCTTCCACCCCAAGGATTTCGAGACCCAGAACCGCACCTACCGCGAGGTCGCGTGCCGGGCGGGGGTCGACGTGGCCGGCCGCGCGCTCGCCGCCTCGGGTCTCGCCCCGCCCGAGGTGGGCCTCGTCGTGAGCGTCTCCTGCACGGGGTTCATGATCCCGGCGGTGGACGCCCACGTGGCGAACGCGCTCTCCCTCGGACCCCGGCTCGCGCGGCTTCCGATCACCGAGTCGGGCTGCGCGGGCGGGGTCGTGGGCCTCTCGCGCGCCGCGGACTTCCTCGAGGCCCGCCCCGACGGCGCCGCCCTCGTCCTCGCCCTCGAGTTCGCCAGCCTCACCTTCCAGCGCTGGGACCGCTCCCCCACGAACGTCGTCTCCACCGCGATCTTCGGCGACGGCGGCGCCGCCGCCGTGCTCGTGGGACCGCGCCACCCCCGGGCGAGCGACGCCCTCGTCCGCCTCCGCCAGCGCGAGAGCGTCTTCTTTCCGGGCACGACCCACCTCATGGGCTTCGAGCTGCGCAACCAGGGCCTCCAGATCGTGCTCGACAAGGCCCTCGCCCCGTTCGTGCGGCAGCACGTCGCGCCCGCCGTCGACGGCTTCCTCGACCCGCTCGGCCTTACGCGCGCCGACGTCTCCCGCTTCATCCTCCACCCCGGGGGCCGGCGCGTCGTCGAGGTGATGGCCGAGAGGCTGTCTCTCTCCCCCCGGGACCTCGCCGCCACCGAGGCGGTCCTCGCCGAGCACGGCAACATGAGCTCCGTGACCGTCCTCTTCGTCCTGGACGAGATCCTCCGCCGCGACCGTCCCCCCGCGGGAGCGCTCGGCCTCCTCGGCGCCTTCGGCCCCGGCTTCGCCGCGGAGCTGGCGCTCCTCGATTTCGCGTGATTCCCGACCTGCGCGCGCGGTCGACCGAGCCCGAGCAGCTCGACCTCGGCGTCGCGGAGGCGGAGACGAAGCGCAGCCTCGCCGACCTGCGCTTCGTCAACCGGTGGCTCGGCAACCGCGGGAGCCTCCTCGACGCCGTGAGGCCCCACCTCCCCGCACCCGGGCGCCTGCTCGACGTGGGGTGCGGCTCGGGGGACGTCACCGCCTTCCTCGCCGCCCGCGCGGGCGGCCCGCTCCTCGCGGTCGGGCTCGACGTCAAGACGCTGCACCTGCGCGGCGCGCCGTCCGTCGTGCGCCCCGTGGTCGCGGACGTGCGCCGCCTCCCTTTCCCGGAGCGGGCGTTCGACGTCGTGACCGCCTCGCTCTTCCTCCACCACTTCGACGACGCCGAGCTGCCGGCCCTCCTCGCCGGTCTCGCCCGCCTCGCCCGTCGCGCGCTGGTCGTGAACGACCTGCGGCGGGCCCTCGTCCCGTGGCTCTTCGGCCGCATCGCCTTCCCGCTGCTCTTCCGCAGCCGCGTCAGCGTCGACGACGGCCTCGTTTCGATCCGGCGAGGCTTCCGGGAGGACGAGCTGCGCCGCGCCTTCGCCGCGGCCGGCCTTCGCCGCGTCGAGATCCGCCGCCGTTTCCCTTACCGCCTCCTGGCGGTCGCGACCCTCCCGGGGGGGCCGTGAGGGGCCGAGATGTCGTGGTCGTCGGGGGCGGCCCGGCCGGCTCTGCCGTCGCGACGCTCCTCGCCCGCGCCGGAAGGGACGTGCTCCTCCTCGACGCCGCCCGGTTCCCCCGCGACAAGGTCTGCGGCGAGGGGATCTCTCCCGGCGCCTGGCCCCTGCTCGAGCGACTCGGGGCCGCCGAGGACGTGCGCTCCCTCGCGCCGCGGCCCCTGCGTGGGATGCGGCTCGTCTCCCCGGACGGCACGGCGTTCCAGGGGTCCTACCGCGGGGAGGGCCGCGCCGGCTTCGCCGTCCGGCGCCTCGCCCTCGACGCCGCCCTGCTCTCGGTCGCCCGCCGCGCGGGGGCGGAGGTGCGCGAGGGCGTGCCGGTGCGCGACCTGCTGCAGGAAGGCGGTGCGGTGACGGGCGTGCTCGTCGAGGAGGGCGCCTGCCGTCGCTTCGTCCGGGCCCGCGTGGTGGTCGGGGCCGACGGGCGCCGCAGCGTGGTCGGACGGCGGCTCTTGCTCCTGCGGGAGCACCGCCGCCTGCGCCGCTTCGCCGTGCGCGGGCACTGGGAGGGGATGGAAGGGCTCGCCGACTTCGGCGAGATGCACGTCGCCGCCGGCGGCTATTGCGGCGTCGCTCCCCTCCCCGACGGCGCGGCCAACGTCGCGTTCGTCCTCGACCGCCGCGCGATGGCACCCGCCGCGGGGGACCTCGAGGGCTTCTACCGCGGGTCGCTGCGCCGGCTCTGGCCCCGCCTCGCCGAGCGGCTCCACCGCGCACGGCTCCTGGAGCCGCCTCGGGCGGTCGGGCCGCTCGCCCTCGAGTGCCGGTCGGCGAGCGCCCCCGGGGCCGTCCTCGTCGGGGACGCCGCGGGCTTCTACGATCCGTTCACGGGCGAGGGGGTCACGCTCGCCCTGCGTACCGCCGAGATGGCCGCGGCGGCCGTGCTTCGAGCGCTCGACACCCCTGGCGCTTCCACCCACTTCCTCGCGGGCTACGAGCGCGAGCGGCGGGCGGCCACTCGCGGCAAGTTCCGCTTCAACCGCATGCTCCAGCTCGCCGTCTCCTCGCGCCGCGCGGCCGACGCCGTGGCCCGGCGGCTCGCCCGACGCCCGGACATCGCCGACCGCCTCGTGGGGGTCGCCGGGGACTTCGAGCCCGCGCAGTCGCTGGTCTCACCGCGCCTCGTCTGGGACCTCCTGACCGCCTGAAGCGAGGCGCCGGGGTGCTGTAGAATCGCCGGAGCTGCCGCCTCCCCCGCTGCGGGCGGCCCACCCGATCAGGAGGAGACGAGCCACCTTGGCCGCGACGCTCGACCGTCGGCTGCGCCTGCACGGCGACACCCTGCTCTCGATGTACCGCACGATGCTGCTCTCGCGGCGCATCGACGACAAGGAGATCCAGCTCAAGCGGCAGAACCGCGTCTACTTCCAGATCAGCGGGGCCGGACACGAGGCGGTGCTGGTCGCCGCCGGGATGGTCCTGCGCCCGGGGCACGACTGGTTCTACGCGTACTACCGCGACCGGGCGCTCGTCCTCCAGCTCGGCATGACCCCGCTCGAGATGCTGCTCGGGGCGGTGGGGGCGAGGGACGACCCGAGCTCCGGGGGACGCCAGATGCCGTCCCACTGGAGCCACCCGCGCCTCAACGTGGTGACGAAGTCCTCGCCGACGGGCACGCAGTTTCTCCAGGCGGTCGGCTGCGCGGAGGCCGGCCTGTACCTCGCCGCGGGCCGGGTCCCCTCCGCTCCGCCTCCCCGCTTCGCCTCCGACGAGGTCGTCTACTGCTCCTCGGGCGAGGGGACGACGTCGGAGGGCGAGTTCTGGGAGAGCCTCAACACCGCATCGAACCTGAAGCTCCCGGTGCTCTACCTGATCGAGGACAACGGCTACGCGATCTCGGTGCCGGTCGAGGTCCAGACCGCGGGGGGCAGCATCTCGAAGCTCGTTCGCTCGTTTCCCAACCTGCTCGTGCGCGAGGTGGACGGGTGCGACCCGCTCGCCAGCCTGTCCGTCCTCAGCGAGGCCGCGGCGTGGTGCCGCGCGCGCCGGGGCCCGGCCCTCGTCCACGCGCGGGTCGTCCGCCCGTACTCGCACTCGCTCTCCGACGACGAGGCCCTCTACCGCCCCCTCGCGGAGCGGGAGGCCGACGCGCGGCGCGACCCCCTGGCGTCCTTCCCCCTTCGTCTGCTCGAGGAGGGGGTGGCGACGGCGGACGCCCTCGCCGCCCTGCGCGACGGGGTCGAGCGGGAAGTGGCGGCGGCGGCCGACGCCGCCCTCGAGGCCCCCCTCCCCGACCCCGCGAGCGTGACCCTGCACGTCCACTCCCCCGACTTCGACCCCGCCTCCCCCGCCCTCGAGGTCGAGCCGGTGCCGGAGGGGGGCCCGAAGACGATGGTGGACCTGCTCAACGCGTGCCTCCACGACGAGATGGCGCGGGACCCCCGGATCGTGGTCTTCGGGCAGGACGTGGCGGACTGCTCGCGAGAGGCGGGGCTCGACGAGGTCAAGGGCAAGGGCGGCGTCTTCAAGGTCACCCACAACCTCCAGCGCCGCCACGGCTCCCACCGGGTCTTCAACACCCCCCTCGCCGAAGCGAACATCGTGGGCCGGGCGATCGGGATGGCGACGCGGGGCCTCAAGCCGGTGGTCGAGATCCAGTTCTTCGACTACATCTGGCCCGCGTACATGCAGATCCGCAACGAGCTCGCCCTCATCCGGTGGCGCTCGAACGGAGGCTTCAAGTGCCCGGTGGTGATCCGGGTCACCTACGGCGGCTACCTGCAGGGCGGGGCGGTGTACCACAGCCAGTGCGGCGAGGTGATCTTCACCCACGTGCCGGGCCTGCGGGTCGTCCTCCCCTCGAACGCCCTCGACGCGAACGGGCTGCTGCGCACCGCGATCCGGTGCGACGACCCCGTGCTCTTCCTCGAGCACAAGCACCTCTACCGGCAGACCCACAACAAGGGGGTCTACCCGGGCCCCGACTACACGATCCCGTTCGGGCGGGCCGCCCGCGTCCGCGAGGGCCGCGACGTCACCGTCGTCACCTTCGGCGCCCTCGTCCATCGCAGCCTCGCCGCCGCGCGCCAGGTGGCGCTCGACGGGATCGAGACCGAGGTCCTCGACCTGCGCACGCTCAGCCCCTACGACTGGGACGCGATCGCGGCGAGCGTCCGCCGGACCGGCCGCGTGATCGTCGCCCACGAGGACTCTCTCTCGTGGGGTTACGGGGCGGAGATCGCGGCCCGTGTCGCGTCGGAGCTCTTCGAGCACCTCGACGCGCCGGTGCGGCGGGTGGGGGCGAAGGACACCTTCGTCGGCTACAACCCCGTGCTCGAGGACGCGATCCTGCCCCAGGTCGCGACGATCGCCGAAGCGCTGCGGGAGATCGCCCGCTACTGAGGGCCACCCTCGTCCCCCGCCGTCGCCCCGGCGGCCGCGACCGGCGCGAGGGAGGAGCGCACGAGCTCCTGGATCTCGGCGCAGGTGGACAGGGCGAGGCATCGGACGGCGAGGGCCTCTGCGTCCGCGGCTCGCACCGCGCGCAGCGCCTCTTTGACCCGGGGAATCGCGGAGGGCGCCATCGAGAGCGCCCGGAAGCCGAGGCCCACCAGGAGAACGGCCTCCAGAGGCTGTCCCGCCATCTCGCCGCACACCGAGAGCGGCCGCCCGTGCGCCCGCGCCGCCTTCGCGATCCCGGCGAGGGTGCGCAGGACGGCGGGGTGGAGCGGCTCGTACAGGGACGACACGCGGGGGTCCGTGCGATCGACCGCGAGGAGGTACTGGATGAGGTCGTTCGTCCCCACGCTGAAGAAGTCGACCTCGGGGGCGAGGAGGTCCGCGACCATCGCCGCGCTCGGCACCTCGAGGTTCACGCCGACGGGGACGCTCTCCCGGAACGCGAGACCCTCCGCCCGCAGCTCCCGCCGCGCCTCCTCGAGCAGCTCGAGGGCGAGGCGCAGGTCCGAGGGCCCGCTGACGAACGGGAACATCACCCGGACGGGGCCCTCCTTGCCCGCCCGCAGGAGGGCGCGCAGCTGGATCCGGAAGGGCTCGCGGGAGCGCCGCAGGAGCCGCAGCGCGCGCTCGCCGAGGGCGGGGTTCGGGCTCGACGGCCCCGCCGGCCCGAGCGCCTCGAGCCCGACGTCCCACGTCCGCACCGTCACCGGGTGCGGGTGCATCTGCTCGACGAGCCGGCGGTACACGTCGATCTGCTGCTCCTCGGTCGGGAAGCGCAAGCCCCGCCCGAGGAGGTACTCCGAGCGGAACAGCCCGATCCCCGAGGCGCCGTAGAGCTGGGCCGTCGCCGCCTCCTCCGGGAACTCGACGTTGGCCTCGAGGCGGACCTCGACGCCGTCGAGGGTGCGCGCGGGGAGCCCGCGGGTCCCGCGCAGCCGCTCCTCCTCGCGCCGGTGGGCCTCCTGCGTCGCGGAGAGGGCCACGAGGGCCGGCCCGGAGGGGTCGACGTGGACCTCGCCCCGGCCGCCGTCCACCGCGACGACCGCGCCCGGCGGGATCTGCCGGGTCGCGTCCTTGAGCCCCGCCACCGCCGGGATGCCGAGCGAGCGCGCGAGGATCGCGGTGTGGTAGGTCGAGGAGCCCACGTCGGTGACGATCGCGAGTACCCTCTCCCAGTCGAGCTCCGCCGCCTCGGAGGGCGTCAGGTCCCCGGCCACGAGGACGACCGGGCCGGGAAGACGGGCGAGCGAGGGCGCGCCCGGCGCGCCCTGCAGGTTGATCTGGACGCGCCCGACCACGTCGTCGAGGTCCGTCGCGCGCTCGCGCAGGTAGGCGTCGGAGAAGTGGCTGAACAGCGCGTGGAGGCTCTCCGAGACCATGCGCAGCGCCCACTCCGCGTTGACCCCCTCCTCCCGCACGATGGACAGCGCCCGCTCCCGCAGGAGCGGGTCGTCGAGCATGAGGAGGTGGGCGTCGAAGATGTAGGCGTGGGGAGCGCCGACCTCGCGCGAGAGCCGCTCCTTGATCGCGCCGAGCTGCTCGCGGGAGAGGGCGATCGCCGCCTCGAGCCGTGCCACCTCCGCCTCCACCTGGTCCCGGGGGACGGCGAGGCGGAAGACCGGGGCGCGGTCGCGCTCCATGACGAGCGCGCGCCCCACCGCCACCCCCGGGGAGACGCCGGTCCCGACCAGACGGCTCACGCGTCCTCCCCGAAGCCGCTCTCCACCAGGGCGGCGAGGGCGCTCACCGCCTCTTCCTCGTCCGGCCCCTCGGCACACACCTCGATCGCCGTCCCCTGCGAGGCGGCGAGGAGGAGGATCCCGAGGATGGACTTGCCGTCGGCCACCCTCCCGTCGCGGCCGGCCGTCACCCGGCTGCGATACCGGCTTGCCGCGTGGACGAAGCGCGCCGCGGCCCGCGCGTGCAGGCCGAGGCGGTTCCGGATCACGACCTCGCGGCGCCTCACGCGGGGCGCCGCGCGAGCAGCTCGCTCGCCACGTGGATGGCCCCCTTGCCCTGCTCCCGGACGGCGCGGGCCACCTCGACCAGCGCGCCCTCGCGCAGCGACGAGGCCTTGATCACCATGGGCAGGCTCACGCCGGTGACGATCTCCACCCGCTCCGAGAGGTAGGGCAGGCTCAGGTTCGTGGGCGTGCCCCCGAACATGTCGGTCAGCACGAGCACGTCGCCCCCCCCCGCCTCCTGAATCCCCTTCTCGATCGCGGCCCCCGCCGCCGCCGGGTCGTCGCTCCACCCGATCGAGACCGCGGCGATCGCGGGGATCTCGCCCACGATCGTCCGCGCGGCGTTCACCAGCTCCTCCGCCACCCGCCCGTGCGTCACGACCACGATGCCGATCATGCGCTCACTCCTGCCTGAGGTCGCGGTGGTCCACCCGGACCGGAAAGCCGGCGCGCCGGACCGCCGCCCCGATCTCCGCCGCCAGCATGACCGAGCGGTGCCTCCCCCCGGTGCAGCCCACCGCGATCGTGACGTAGCTGCGGCCCTCCCGCTGGTGGCGGGGGAGCACGAAGCGCACGAGGGAGAGCGCCCGGCGCAGGAACGCCGCGGTGTCGGGCTGGCGGCGAAGGAAGGCCGCGACCGCCGCGTCGAGACCCGTCCGCCTCCGCAGGGAGGGGACGAAGTTCGGGTTCGGGAGGAACCGCGCGTCCAGGACCACGTCGGCCTCCGGGGGCAGCCCGTACTTGAAGCCGAACGAGAGCACCGAGACGACCATCCTCCGCTCCGGCCCGCGCACGTCGTAGCGCTCGCGGACGTAGTCCCGCAGCTCGTGGACGGTGAAGCGGGACGTGTCGAGGATGAGGTCGGCCATCTTCCGGATCGGACGCAGGGCCTCCCGCTCGGCGCGGACGCCGATCGCCGCCGGCTCGCTCCCGGCGAGGGGGTGGGGACGGCGGGTCTCGCTGAACCGGCGCAGCAGCGTGCGCTCGTCCGCCTCCAGGAAGAGGAGGCTGAGGGCGAGGCCGCGCGTGCGCCGCAGCCCGCGGTACACCGCGGGGAACGAGTCGGCGAACCCCCGCTCGCGGACGTCCACCACGAGGGCCGAGCGGCGCAGCTCCGGCGTGCGACGAATGAGATCGGCGAAGGACGGCACGAGCGCGGTGGGCAGGTTGTCGACGCAGAACCAGCCCGCGTCCTCGAGCGCCCGCGACACGTGGGTCTTGCCCGACCCCGAAAGCCCGGTGATGACCAGGAGGCGGGGGGCCTCGCGAGAGACGGCGCTCACCGGGAGGACCTCTCGGCGCGGCGACGGCGCGGCCTGGCCGGGGAGCCCACCAGCTCGTCCACCCGCTCGACGAAACGCCGGGCCGCGTCGTAGCCACCCTCGCGCAGGAGCTGGTTGCGCGCCGCCACCTCCACCAGGAGCGCGATGTTGCGCCCGGGGGCGACCGGCATCCTCACGAGGGGCACCTCGACCCCGAGCACGAGGAACGTCTCTCCTCGCAGCCCGAGCCGGTCGTACTCCTTCCCCGCCTCCCACCGCTCGAGCTGGATCACGAGCTCGATCTTCTTCGAGAGCCGCATCGCCGACACGCCGTAGAGGTCCTTGATGTTCACCACCCCGAGGCCCCGCAGCTCCATGTGGAAGCGGGTGAGGTCCGGCGACTCGCCGACGAGCACGTCGCCCATCCGCTTGATCCCCACCACGTCGTCGGCGACGAGGCGGTGTCCCCGGTCGACGAGGTCGAGGGCGCACTCGGACTTCCCGATCCCGCTCTCTCCGAGGATGAGGACGCCGAGGCCGAACACGTCGAGAAGGACCGAGTGCAGGTGCAGCCGGGTCGCGAGGCGTTCCTCGAGGAATGCGGACAGGAGCTTGATGAAGCCCGTCGACTCGAGCGGCGTGGTGAGCACCGGGATGCCGCGCCCCTCCGCCGCCTGGAGGAGCTCCGGCGGGGGCACGAGGCCCTTGGTCACCACGAAGCAGGTGATCCGGCAACGGCACAGCTTCTGGAGGATGGCCGTGCGGCGTCGCGGGGACAGCTTGCGCAGGTAGCCCACCTCGGAGCTCCCCACGATCTGGACCCGCCCGTACCGGATGTAGTCGGTGTACCCGGTGAGCGCGAGGCCCGGCCGCTGCACGCGAGGCAGGTGCACCCGGCTCTCGAGCCCGGCCCGGCCCGCGGCGAGGTCGAGCTTCAGCCCCTGGGCGGTCGGGTCGAGAAGCTCCGCCACGGCCACGCCGGGGCCGGGCGCCGACGCGGCGGCGACGGGAGCGCCTCCCCGCGCGGCGTCGCGGCGTCGCGGCATCAGGCCTCGGGCTCGATCAGCCCGAGGTGGCCGTCCCGCCTGCGGAACAGCACCCGGACCCTCTCGGTCGACGCATCGCGGTAGACGAGGACGCCCTCGCGGCTGCCCTCGAGCTCGAGAACGGCCTCATCGAGGCTCATCGGCTTGACCGCGGCCCGGCGGGTCCTCACCACGCGAGGCGCGCCGTCCGTCGCCCCCTCGGGCGGCGGCCCGAGCAGTCGCGGGGACGCGGCCCCCTTGCGCTCGCGGCGCTTCGCCCGCTGCCTCTGCGCCTGCCGCAGCAGCTTGTCGAGCGCGCCCGACACCGAGAGGCTGGCGTCGTTCGACACCGCGACCGCGGAGAGGTCCATCCGCCGGGAGTGGACGCTCACCTCCGCCACCTGGCGGTGCTTGTCCGCCGCGAGGACGACGTGGGCCCTCGTCACCGCGGGCAGCAGCCGTCCCAGCTTCTGCAGCTTGCGCTCGGCGAGGCGGCGCACGGCGTCGGGGATCTCCGTCTGCCGTCCCGTGAACTCGATCTTCATCGTCCTTCCCTCCCCCCGCGGGCGGGGGCTCAGTGGACGGTCTTGCGCAGGTTCGAGGGAGGGATGCGCAGCTCCTCCCGGTACTTGGCCACCGTGCGCCGGGCGAGGGGCAGCCCCTCCGCCCCGAGGACCTCGGCGATGCGCGAGTCGGAGAGCGGCCTCGAGGCGTCCTCCTCCTCGATCATCTTCTTGATCCTGTCCTTGATCGTGACCGAGCTCACCGCCTCCCCCATCGTGGAGGTGATGCCGCTGTGGAAGAAGAAGCGCATCTCGTACACCCCGCGCGGGGTGTGCATGTACTTGTTCGCGACCACGCGCGACACCGTGGACTCGTGCATCCCGATGTCGCTCGCCACGTCGCGCAGCACGAGGGGCCGCAGGTGGGAGATCCCGTGGTCGAGGAACGCCCGCTGGTGGCGCACGATCGATTCCGCGACCTTGTAGATCGTGCGCTGGCGCTGCTCGACGCTCTTGAGCAGCCACAGGGCGCTGCGCAGCTTGTCCTTGACGTACGCCCGCGTCTCCTCCGAGCCCGGCTCCTTGTGGTCGAGCATCCGGCGGTAGGTCGGGCTGATCCGCAGGCGCGGCAGCCCGTCGTCGTTGAGGACGATCTTGTACTCCTCGCCCTCCTTGACCACGAAGACGTCGGGGAGGATGTAGTCGGAGCGCTTGGCGCTGTAGCGGTTCCCCGGCCGCGGCGACAGGCCCCGGATGATCTCGAGGTGGTGGGCGACCTCCTCCGCGGAGAGCCCCATCTGGCGGGAGATCTCCGGGTACTGGTGGCTCTGGAGCTGCTTCATGTGGTCGCGGACCATGACGTCCGCGGGGGAGTTCTCGAGGCCGAGCACGCGCAGCTGGATCCGCAGGCACTCGGTCAGGCTGCGCGCCCCGACCCCGGGGGGATCGAACGACTGCACGAGGGCGAGCGCCGCTTCCACCGCCTCCATCGGCCACGGTCCCATCGCCGCCACGTCCTCGAGGGGGACCCGCAGGAGGCCGTCCTCGTCGAGGTTCTGCACGATCGCCTCGCCGATCTCGAACGCCGCCTCGTCCGCCTCGCTCATGCGCAGCTGCCAGAGCAGGTGGTCGTAGAGGTCCGGCGTCTCGGTCAGAGTATTCTCGATCGGCGGGACCTCCGGCAGCTCCGCCGGCCGTGCCCGGCGGTCGCCCCCGTCGTCGAAGTAGTCCTCGAAGAAGCGCTCGACCTCGATCTCCTTGAGCGGGTCCTCCGCCCGCTCCCGCTCGGCGGTCGGCTCCTCCTGGGCGAGCTCCTCGGTCGTCTTCGTCTCCTCGACCGGCACCTCCTCGAGCAGCGGGTTCTCCATGACCTCCTGCTCGAGGACCTCCGCGAGCTCGAGGGTCGTCAGCGGCAGGAGCTTGATCGCCTGCTGCAGCGAGGGGGTGAGGATGAGCCTCTGGCTGAGACGGGGGGAGAGGCCGAGCTTCTGGTGCAGCGCCAAAGGGGTCTCAGGCTCCGGCCGACGCCTGCCGCTCAGGTCCCCCCGCCGTCGAGGCGGAAGCCCTCGCCGAGGTAGACCCGCCGCACCTCGGCGTCGGAGGCGAGATCGAGCGGGGTTCCCGAGCGGAAGACATTTCCGTCCCTGAGAATATAGGCCCGGTCCGTGATTTTCAAGGTCTCGCGCACGTTGTGGTCGGTGATGAGGATCCCGATCCCCCGCCCCCGCAGGTGCGCGATGATCTTCTGGATGTCGAGCACGGCGAGCGGGTCGATGCCCGCGAAAGGCTCGTCGAGCAGGATGAAGGACGGCGAGGCGGCGAGGGCCCGCGCGATCTCGAGCCGCCGGCGCTCCCCCCCGGACAGGGTGTACGCGGGCTGGCGCGCCATGCCCTGGATCCCGAGCTCCTCGAGAAGCTCCCGGGCGAGCGACCGCTGCTCGCCCACGCCCAGGCCGCGGGTCTCGAGGATCGCGAGCACGTTCTCCTCCGCGGTCAACCTGCGGAAGACGCTCGCCTCCTGCGGGAGGTAGCCGATCCCGGCCCTCGCCCGCTGGTACATGGGAAGCGCCGTGATGTCCTCGTCGGAGAGGAACACCTGGCCGCTGTCGGGGCGCGTGAGGCCGACCACCATGTAGAAGGTGGTCGTCTTCCCCGCCCCGTTCGGGCCCAGGAGGCCCACCACCTCTCCCTGGCGGATCTCGAGGTCGACCTCGCGCACCACCACGCGCCGGCCGTACGACTTCGTGAGCGCCTGCGCGCGCAGGACGCGCGCCGCGCCGGGCGGCCCGGGGTCGGGCGCGTCGCTCAAGGTGTCGGGCGCTCCTTCCGCTTGAAGACCGCCTCGGTTCTCACCTCCTCGCGGCCGTCGACCCGGATCCTATCACCGCCCACCTCGAACGTCAGGATGCGCCCCTCGAGCCGTCGGTCCACGTCCTCCAGGACCACCCTCTCGCCGACGAGGACGAACGTCTCGCTCTCCGGCGTGTAGGTCCCCCGCTGTCCCGTCGCCCGGCGGGGGCCCTGCCGCACCTCCACCGGCTCCCCGGCGGCGACCCGCTCGACGGTGCCGCTCTCGCGGCCGAGGGTGACCACCGCCTCCGGGCTGCGGGTCAGGATGTCGCCCTGGCGGATCTCGACGTCGCCGGTGTAGACGATGCGCCCCTGCGCCTCCTCGTAGACCATCTCCTGGCTGCGGGCCTCGACCGGGCGCGGCTCCCCCCCCGCCCCCTTCGACGGGCGCGGGTGCAACCGCGACGTGGTGCCCCCGCTCGCCAGGAGCCGGCGGCGGCCGTCGGGGCCCTCCTCGATCACGATCGTCGGCGCCCGGACCTCGTCCCGGCCCGATCGCAGCAGGGCGCTCTCGCGGTAGCGCGCGGTCCGCTTCGCGGCGTCGTACTCGAACTCGTTGCACAGGAGCACGGCGTCCTCACCCCCGGCGAGGACGCCGGGCCGCGGGGAGGGGCCCCGCCGCCCCACCGTGTGGCGCACGCTGCCGCTCGCGGCCACGTCACGCGAGCGCGTGGAGACCCGGATGAGGTTCCCCCGCAGCTCCCCCCCGTCCCTCTCGTCCAGGATCCGCGGGTCGCCCTCGAGCCGGAGGAGCCCGGTGCGCTCGTCGTGGTCGGCCTGCCCCGCCCAGGCCTTGCGCCCCGGCTCCGAGAACGCCACCTTGCCGGCGAAGCGAGCCCCGGTGAGCGCCCCGCTCGCCGGGTCGAGGCCGGCGTCGAACGACTGGCTCTCGACGCGGCGCGCGACGGTGCGCCCCCCCGGCCGCGGCTCGGCGGTCAGGACGACCTGCCGTGCCGCGTCCTCGTCCGCGGGCCGTCCCGCCCGTCCCTGCACCGAGGCGAGGCGTCCTTCGCCGTCGAACGCGAAGCGCAGCTGGTGGGCGGTGACGCGCCGCGTCTCCGGCGCCTCGCCGGGACCCGGCTCGACCTCGAGCGCCGCGCGGTTCACCGCGATCGCCTCCTGGAGCACGCCCTTCTCCCCGAACGCCATGTTGAGCCGGCGGCACCGCAGGCGCTTCTCGCTCCCGTTCGCGGCGGCCCCGGCGCCCGGCACGCCGGCCGCCGCGACCAGCTCGACCTCCTCGATCGCCGCGGCCCGCTCCACCACGGACAGGGTCTCGTCGAGGTTGAGCTGCAGCCGCCCGGAGCGCAGGACGCGCGCGCCCTGCCGCACCACCACGCCCCCCTCGAAGCGCACGAGCCGCTCGTCCCGGGAGGCCCAGGCGCTGCCCGACTCCACCTCCGTGGGCGGTCCCGCCCCCTCCTCGAGCCTGACCCTCACCGGCCCGTGGAGCGAGAGGCCGCCCCCCGTGCGGTACTCGAGGCCGCTCGCCGTCCCCGACGCGGCTCCCCGCTTCCACGACACCGCGTCGCGCGTGAAGGCGCGCTCCTCGTCCCCCCAGTACTTGAGGCTCGCGCTGTCGAGCTCGAACCCGTCGTCGGTGCGGACCTTGACGTTGCCACGGAACGAGGCGCGCAGGGGAGCGGGCTGGTACAGGCACTCGTCGGCCGAGATGGTGGCCGTGGCGTCCCGTCCCCGGGCGGTGAAGGGTACGCTCACCTCCACGCCCTGCAGCTTCATCGCCTCGCCTTCCTGGCCGGCCATCGTGCGCCACCGCACGGCGACCTTCTGTCGACCCTCCTCGAAGCGGAGGAGCGCTCCTTCGGCCACGGTGGTCCCCTGCGCGGCGGGGGCGGGGGCCGCCTGCGTCCCCGCCGCGGGCCCTGGCCGGCGGAGGCTCCACGCCACCGCGACGGCCACCAGGACGACGAGGCCCGCGAGGGCCCGGCGCGCGAGCCGAGCCCGGTCCCTCCTCATACGAGGGGGAGCCCCTCGACGATGCGGTGGGCGTCTCGGGCGATCAGGAGCTCCTCGTTGGTGGGGATCACCAGGACCCGGCAGCGGCTCCCCTCCGCGGACACGTCCGCCTCCGTTCCCCTCGCGACTTCGTTGCGCGCGGGATCGATCTCGATCCCCATCGCCCCGAGCCCCGTCACCGACCGCGCCCTCACCGCGGGGGCGTTCTCCCCGATCCCGCCGGTGAAGACCACCGCGTCCGCCCCCCCGAGCACCCCGACGTAGGCCGCGAGGTACTTGCGCAGGCGGTAGCAGAACACGTCCACCGCCAGGCGCGCCCTCTCGTTCCCCGCCGTCTCTGCCTCGAGCAGCTTGCGCATGTCGTTGCTGAGGCCGGAGACGCCGATGAGCCCCGAGTGCTTGTTGAGCAACGCGTTGAGCTCGCTCGGGCCGAGCTCCTCCTTGGAGGCCACGTGGAGGAGGATCGCGGGGTCGAGGTCGCCGCTGCGGCTGCCCATCACCAGGCCCTCGAGCGGCGTGAATCCCATCGAGGTGTCCACCGAGCGTCCTCCCCGGATCGCCGCGACCGAGCACCCGTTGCCGAGGTGGCAGGTGATCACCCGCAGCGCGGGGTCCCCCGCGCGGCCGAGCGACTCTGCGGCGCGACGGGAGACGAAGCGGTGCGAGGTGCCGTGGAAGCCGTAGCGCCGGATGCCGTGCCGCTCGTACAGCACGTACGGCAGGGCGTAGAGGTACGCCACCGGCTCCATCGTCTGGTGGAACGCGGTGTCGAACACCGCCACGTGCGGCACGTCCCGCAGCAGCTCGCGGGCGGCGCGGTACCCCTTGACGTTCGGAGGGTTGTGCAGGGGAGCGATCTCGAAGCACTCCTCGATCGCGCGCAGCACGGCGTCGTCGATCAGGACGGACGACTTGAAGCGCTCGCCCCCGTGCACCATGCGGTGCCCGACCGCACCGATCTCCGACCGGTCGCGCAGCACCCCCGAGTCCTCGCGGGTGAGCAGGGCGAGCGCTCGCTCGACGGCGATCTTGTGCTCGAGGATCTCGGCCGTCTCCGTGACCGCCGGCCGCCCCTGCGCCTCGTAGCGCAGGATCGCGGTGCCACCGATGTTCTCGACCAGGCCCTTCGCGAGGGCGCGGTCGGTCCCGGCGGCCGAGGAGGCCTCGTCCGTCTCGACGAGCTGGAACTTCACCGACGAGCTGCCGCAGTTGAGGACGAGGACCTTCATGGGGCCATTCTACTCCCCGGCCCCGCCCCGCCCGGAGCCGCTACCCGGCCCGCCTCCCCTGCATCTTCGCGAGCGCCCGCGCGTAGGCGAGGGCCTGCCGCTCCTCCTCCTCGAGGACGACCCCGGCCGCCTCCTTCTCCCGCGCGCGGTCCGCGGCGGCGAGGACGGCGGCGAGCCTCCGCCCCCGCGAGGAAGGGTGCGCGAGGAGCGCTCGCGTCACCGCCTCGTACGCCGCGAGGTCCTCGTCCGAGAGCGTGGGGAACTCGCGCCGCAGCCGGGCGGGCTCGACCGGCAGCCTCACGGTCGGGGGGACGCCGCCGGGCCGTCCTCGTCGTACTCGAAGAACCCCCGCCCGCTCTTCACGCCGAGGTGTCCGGCCCGGATCATCTTGCGCAGGAGCGGGCAGGGGCGGTACTTCAGGTCGCCGAGCTCCTCGAACAGGTACTGCATCCAGCGGCTCACCTCGTCGAGGCCGATGCGGTCGGCCAGCGCGAGAGGCCCCACCGGCAGGCCGTAGCCCAGCTTCATCGAGGTGTCGACGGCCTCCGGGGTCGCGACGCCCTCCATGACGACGTGCATCGCCTCGTTGAGGAAGGGGAGGATGACCCGGGTCGTCACGTAGCCGGGGTACTCGAAGACCTCGACCCCGGTCTTCCCGAGCAGACGCACGAACGCCATGGCCTGGCGGAAGGTCTCGTCCGACGTGCGAAGGCCCCGCACGACCTCGACGAGCGGGACCTTCGGGACCGGCTGCAGGAAGTGCAGCCCGATCACCCGGTCCGAGCGGTGCGTCCTCGCCGCGATCTCGGTCACCGAGAGCGAGGAGGTGTTGGTGGCGAGGATGTCGGACGGGGGGCAGACCTGGTCGAGCCGCTGGAAGATCGAGGCCTTGAGCTCGAGGTCCTCCACCACGCACTCGATCACGATCTCCGCCGCCTCGAGGGACTCGATCGCGTCCACCGTGCGGATCCGGCCGAGGATCGCCTTCTTCTCCGATTCCGTGCGCCGCCACTTCGCGATGTCGCGATCGAGAGCGTGGCCGATCTCCTCGAGGCTCTGCCGCGCGAGCTCCGGGGTCTTCTCCAGGAGGAGGACGTCGAGGCCGGCGGCCGCGCTCGTGATCGCGATCCCCTGCCCCATCGTGCCGCCGCCGACGAGGCCCACCGTGCGCACGCTCACTCCTGCGCCTCCAGGAACTCCCGGCCCAGGCGACCCATGTCCCGGAACTTGCGGTAGCGGTGGGCGGGCAGCTCCTCCCGCGGGACGCGGCGCAGCTCCTGCAGCTGTCGCCAGAGCACCTCGTCGACCGACTTGAACAGCGCCTCGTGGCTCACGTGCGCGCCCCCCGGGGGCTCCGGGATCACCTCGTCCACGAGGCCCATCGCCTCGAGGTCCCGGGCGGTGATCCGCATCGCGCTCGCCGCCTCCTCCGCGCGCGAGGCGTCGCGGAACAGGATCGAGGCGCAGCCCTCCGGGGAGATGACCGAGTACACGGCGTGCTCGAGCATGTTCACCCGGTCTCCAACCGCGATCGCGAGGGCGCCTCCGCTGCCCCCTTCCCCCGTCACCGTCACGACGATCGGCGTCCGCAGGCTCGCCATCTCCCGGAGGTTCCAGGCGATCGCCTCCGCCTGCCCCCTCTCCTCCGCGTCGAGCCCGGGGTAGGCCCCCGGGGTGTCGACGAACGTGAGGATCGGCCGCCCGAAGCGTGCGGCCAGCTCCATGACCCGCAGCGCCTTGCGGTAGCCCTCGGGCTTGGGCATCCCGAAGTTCCGGTAGATCTTCTGCTTGGTGTCCCGACCCTTCTGGTGACCCACGACGCAGACCGGCAGGTCCCGGTAGAGCGCGAGGCCGCAGACGATCGCGGGGTCGTCCGCGTAGCGGCGGTCCCCGTGCAGCTCGGTCCACTCCGTGAAGAGCGCATGGACGTAGTCGAGCGTGTAGGGCCGGTTCGGGTGGCGGGCGACGAGGGTCCGCTGCCAGGGGGTCAGGCGGGCGTAGATCTCTCGGCGCCGCTCGTCGAGCGCGCGGCGCAGCCGTTGCGCCTCGCGCTCCTTCGCCGGGTCCCCGGGCCACTTGGCGAGCTCGTCGATCTGCTTCTGAAGCTCGACGAGCGGCGCTTCGAAGTCGGCCTCGCCCATGCTCCCCTCTCCCCGCGGCTCAGGCGCCCCGCGCCGCTCCGTTGGCCCGGGCGAGCACGAGGGCGCCCGGCCCCAGCAGGCCCTCGACTGCCTCGCGCAAGCCCGTGTCGGGCCGGACCCGGTAGTAGGCGCTCGGCGCGAGCGCCACCGCCCACGAGCCGGGCCGCACGAGCTCGAGCGTCACCGGGCAATCCCCCCGGTGGGCGCAGAGTATATCGCGGAGCCGCTCCCCCTTGCCGCGGTCCCACGCCTCGAGGGGGACTCGGATCGTCACGAAGCGCGCCTCCTGCAGCTTCGCCTGCTCCAGCGGCAGCACCTCGGAGGCGAGCAGCTTCGCCCTCCCGTCGTCCTGCACCTCCGCCCGCGCCTTCACCAGGACCACCTGGTCGTCGGCCAGCCGGCCCGCCGCCTTCTTGTACGCCTCCGGGAAGACGAGGGTCTCGACGCTCCCCTCGAGGTCCTCGAGCAGGAAGCTGGCCATGCGGTCGCCCTTCTTCGTCTTGATGAGGCGCAGTCCGGTCACGAGGCCCCCGACCGTGACCTCTCCGCCCGCCGCGGCCGCCGCGAGCCCGCCGGTGGTGGTGCTCGCCCACTGCGCGATCTCCGCGCGGTGGCGCTCGAGAGGGTGGCCGGAGATGAAGAAGCCGAGCGACTCCTTCTCGAACGCGAGCCGTTCCGCCTCCGGCCACGGCGGCGCGTCGGGGATCCGCTCGGGCGACGCCTTCTTCTCCTCCGCCCCGCCGAGCATCCCGAACAGGCTCGACTGCCCCGCCTCGCGGTCGCGCTGGCGCTTCTGGCCCGCCTCCATCGCCCGGTCGATCGCGGCGAACAGCGCGGCGCGGCGCGGGTCGCCCGAGTCGAACGAGCCGCTCTTGACCAGGCTCTCGATCACCCTGCGGTTCACCGCCCGCAGGTCCACGCGCTCGCACAGGTCGTAGAGCGAGGCGAACGCTCCCCCCTTCCTGCGCGCGGCGAGCACGGCCTCCACCGCCCCCTCGCCGACGTTCTTGATCGCGGCGAGGCCGAAGCGGATGTCTTCTCCTCCCCCCGGGCCCACGGACCCCGGGTCGGGAGCCGCCCCGGGGACCACGCTGAAGAACAGCTCCGACTGGTTCACGTCGGGGGGCAGGACCCGGATGCCCATCTCGCGGCACTCCCCGATGTACTGGACGATCTTGTCGGTGTTCGCCCGCTCCGAGGTGAGCAGCGCGGCCATGAAGTAGGCCGGGTAGTTGGCCTTCAGGTACCCGGTCTGGTAGGCCAGCCACGCGTAGGCCGCCGAGTGCGACTTGTTGAAGCCGTACCCGGCGAACTGCTCCATCGCGTCCCAGATCTTCCTCGCCTTCTTCTCCGGGACCCCCCGCCCCGCGCAGCCCTTCAGGAACTTGTCCATCTGGGCGGCCATGACCTCGGCCTTCTTCTTGCCCATGGCCTTGCGGAGCAGGTCGGCCTCGCCGAGCGTGAAGCCGGCGAGGGCGGAGGCGATCTGCATCACCTGCTCCTGGTAGACCATCACGCCGTAGGTCTCCCTCAGGATCGGCTCGAGCGCGGGGTGCTCGTAGGTGACCCGCGTCTGCCCGTGCCGGCGGCGGATGAAGTCGTCGATCATCTGCATCGGGCCGGGCCGGTAGAGGGCGTTGAGCGCGGTGAGGTGCTCGAGGCGGTCGGGCCGGAAGCGCTTGAGGATGTCGCGCATGCCGTCCGACTCGAACTGGAACAGCCCGCTCGTGCGCCCCGCCGTGAACAGCTCGTACGTCCGCGCGTCGTCGAGGGGGATGGCCGCGGGGTCGAGGCGCACGCCCCGGTGCGCCTCGATCATCTTGACGCAGTTGTCGATCAGGGTGAGCGTGCGCAGGCCGAGGAAGTCCATCTTCAGGAGGCCGATGCGCTCGACCCCCTTCATGTCGAACTGCGTCGTGATGTCGCCCGTCGTCCCCTTGAAGAGCGGGACGAGGTCGGTGAGCGGCTGGGGGGAGATCACCACCCCGGCCGCGTGGGTCGAGGCGTGGCGGGTCGTCCCCTCCAGCCGCCGCGAGACGTCGATGAGCTCCCTGACCCGGGGGTCCTTCTGGTAGGCGTCCTTGAGCGGGGGCGACTCCTCGAGCGCCTTGTCGAGGGTCATCTTGAGGTCGAACGGGATCATCTTCGCGATCTTGTCGACCTCGGCGTAGGTCATGTCCATGACCCGCCCCACGTCGCGCACCACCGCCTTCGCCTTCATCGTCCCGAAGGTGATGATCTGGGCCACGTTCTCCCGGCCGTACTTGCGGGTGACGTACTCGATCACCTCGCCGCGGCGCGCCTCGCAGAAGTCGATGTCGATGTCGGGGGGGCTGATGCGCTCCTCGTTCAGGAAGCGCTCGAAGATGAGGTCGTTCTCGATGGGGTCGATGTCGGTGATGCGCAGGCACCAGGCGACGAGGCTGCCCGCGGCCGACCCGCGCCCGGGCCCGACCGGGATCCGCCTCTCCTTCGCGTAGCGGATGAAGTCCCAGACGATCAGGAAGTACCCGGCGAACCCGACCCGCTTGATGACGCCGATCTCCTTGTCGAGGCGCGCCTCGTAATCGGCGAGCGGGTGCTTGAGGCGTCCCGCGGCCGCCAGGGGGTCGAGCGACCGGCGGCGCTCGGCGAAGCCGTCGCGGGTCGCCTTCTCGAAGTAGCTGTCGATCGAGAAGCCGGGCGGCACGTCGAAGGCGGGCAGCGTGGACACGCCCCGAAGCTCGAAGTCGCACATCTCCGCGATCGCGACCGTGGAGAGCAGGGCCTCCGGGTGGTCCGGGAACAGCGCGGCCATCTCCTCCGCCGACTTCAGGTAGAACGCGTTCGTGTCGAAGCGCAGGCGCTCGGCGTCGGCCACCTTCTTCCCCGACCCGATGCACAGCAGCACGTCGTGGGCGTGGTGGTCGTCGTGGCGGAGGTAGTGGGAGTCGTTGGTGGCGGCGAGCCGGAGCCCCGTCCGCTCCCGGATCCGCAGCAGGCCCTGGTTCACCCGGCGCTGCTCGGGGATCCCGTGCTCCATGACCTCCAGGTAGAAGCGGTCCTTCCCGAAGATCTCGGAGAACGCGCCGACGCTCTGGAGCGCCGCCTCGTCGGCCCCGGCCAGGATGTGCTGGGCGATCTCGCCGGAGAGGCACCCCGAGAGGCCGACCAGCCCCTCGGCGTGCTTCGCGAGCAGGTCCTTGTCGATGCGTGGCTTGTGGTAGAAGCCCTCGAGGTAGCCGGCGGAAACGAGCTTCACCAGGTTGTGGTAGCCGGCGTCGTTCGTCGCGAGCAGCGTGAAGTGGTTGTAGGCGTCCGACGCGCTCGGGGCCCCCCGCTCGAAGCGGCTGGCCGGGGCCACGTAGACCTCGCAGCCCAGGATCGGCTTGATGCCCTTCTCGCGGCACAGGTCGTGGAAGCTCACCGCCCCGAACATGTTGCCGTGGTCCGTGATCGCCATGGCCTTCATGCCGAGGCGCGCCCCCTCCGCCACGAGCTCGTCGAGGCGCGACGCCCCGTCGAGCAGGCTGTACTCGGTGTGCAGGTGGAGGTGGACGAAGTCCGGCTTGGTGCTCATTCCCACTCGATCGTCGACGGAGGCTTGCTGCTCACGTCGTAGACCACGCGGTTGACGCCCCGCACCTCGTTCACGATCCGACTCGACACCCGTGCCAGCAGGTCGTAGGGGAGGCGGGCCCAGTCCGCGGTCATCCCGTCGAGCGACTCCACCGCCCGCAGGGCGATCGTGTACTGGTACGTCCGGTCGTCGCCCATCACCCCCACCGAGCGCACGGGCAGGAGGACCGCGAACGACTGCCACACCTTGCGGTACAGGCCCGCCGCCTTGATCTCCTCGATGAGCACGGCGTCCGCCTCGCGCAGGAGGTCGAGGCGGTCCCGGCTGACCGGCCCCAGGCAGCGCACGGCGAGCCCCGGCCCCGGGAACGGCTGGCGGTAGACGAACTCCTCGTCGAGCCCGAGCTCGAGCCCCGCCTTGCGCACCTCGTCCTTGAACAGCCACCGCAGCGGCTCGACGAGCTTGAACCTCATCGACTTCGGGAGGCCGCCCACGTTGTGGTGGCTCTTGATCACCGCCGAAGGGCCGCGAACGGACACCGACTCGATCACGTCCGGGTAGAGCGTCCCCTGCGCGAGGAATTCCGCCCGCCCCGCCTTGCCCATCGAGGCCTTGAACACCTCGATGAACTCGTGGCCGATGATCTTGCGCTTGCGCTCCGGGTCCGCCACCCCCTCGAGCTTCTTCAGGAAGCGCCGCGAGGCGTCCACGAAGACGACCTTGAGGTGCAGCCGCTCCGCGAAGCGGCGGCGCACCTGCAGCGCCTCGTCCTTTCGCAGCAGCCCGTTGTCGACGAAGACGCAGGTGAGGCGGCGACCGATCGCCCGGTGGACGATGAGCGCGGCCACCGCCGAGTCGACGCCCCCCGAGAGCGCGCAGATCACACGGCCCTTCGGACCCACCTGCTCGCGCACCCGCGTCGTCGCCTCCTCGACGAACGACTGCGCGTTCCAGTCCCGCCGGCACCCGCACACGTCGAGGAAGTTCGCGAGGACCTTCCCGCCCTCCTCGGAGTGGACGACCTCGGGGTGAAACAGCATGCCGAAGAGCCGCCGCGACGGGTCCTCGATCGCCGAGATCGGGTTCGTCTCGGTCGAGCCCACGACCTTGAAGCCGTCCGGAGCGCGACGCACGTCGTCCCCGTGGCTCATCCAGACGCGGGAGCGGGGCGCAAGGCCGCGAAAGAGCGTTCCCCCCGGCTTCGGCGAGAACCACGCCTGGCCGTACTCCCGCCGCCCCGAGCGCTTCACCTCGCCGCCGAGGAGGTGGCTCATGAGCTGCATCCCGTAGCAGATGCCGACCACCGGTACGCCGAGGCGGAACACGCGGGGGTCGCACCGCGGCGCGCCCTTCTGGTGGACGCTGTCCGGTCCTCCGGAGAGCACGATGCCCTTCGGGCGTCGCGCGGCCAGGGAGTCGACCCTCGTGCGCGGGGGCACGATCTCGGAGTAGACCTGCATCTCCCGCAGCCGCCGGGCGATGAGCTGGGTGTACTGCGACCCGAAGTCGAGGATGAGGACGGTGTCTCTCTCCATGGCCTTCCTGGAAGGCGGGATTATACCCCCCGCCCGCGGCGAGGGCCGGACGCCGCGCCCTCCCGGTGTATAGTGCGACCCGCGTGTCGAGCCGCCTCGCCTCCCTGCTCCTCCTCACGGCGCTGGCCGCCTGTGCGGCCCGCCCTCCGGCGCCGCTGCCTCCGCTCCTGCCCGCTCCCGCCGCGTGGAAGACGCTCCTCGGCGAGCTCGTCGCTCCTCCCCTGGCCACCGACGAGCGCCGCGTCTACGTCTCGACGCGGGAGGGGGCGGTACGGTCGCTCGACCCCGCGACCGGCGCGGTGCTCTGGAAGGCCGAGGCCCTGCCCGGCCGCCTGAGCGCCGCCGAGGGCTACCTGCTCGTCCGGGGCGAGGACGGCACGCTGTGGAGCCTGCAGCCCCGCAGCGGCGGAGTGCGATGGAAGTCCGAGACGGGCATCGCGGGCTCCCTGCCCGCGGTCGTCGATCACGACCGGGCCTTCGTCGCCGGAAAGGGGCTCGCCGCCGTGGAGCTCGCGACGGGCCGCGTCCTGTGGGCGGACACGACCGGCGCCGAGACCACGGCCCCTCCGGTCGGTACCGGCTCGCGCCTGCTGGCAGGAGAGGCCGACGGCACCCTGCGCTGCCGTGACCGCGCCACCGGCGTGTCGATGTGGACGCTCTCGACCTCGGGGGCCCTCGTCGCGCCGCCCGTCGTCGACCTCCCGTCTCGCCGCCTCTACCTCGGCACGACCGACCGGCGGATCCTCGAGGCGCGCCTGGACGACGGGAGGGCCGGCTGGACCTGGCGGGTGGGCGCGGACGTGGGCCACGCGGGCCTCCTCCTCCCGGGGCGCGTGCTCTTCGCCTCCTTCGACGCCGTCCTGTACGCGCTGCACCGCGGCGGAAACCTCGCGTGGCGCGCGTCGCTGCCCTCGCGCCCTCTCTCCGCGCCGCTCCCGCTCGGCGACTACGTCGCCGTGGCGTGCCTCGAGAACGAGATCGCCGCGTTCGTCGCCGCCACGGGTACCCCGGCGGGCGTCCTGCGCACGGGCGCCGAGATCCGCACGGCGCCGGTGGTGGCCGTCGGCCGGCTGGTCGTCGGCCTGCGCGACCGCTCGGTCGTGGGGTACGCGCTCCCCGGCGATGACCCCGCACCCGCGCCTCCCGCGCCGCTTGCCGCCCCCCCGGCCGGCCGATAGACTGCTCTCGTCCCCATGCCGACCTCGAGCGCCGCCCTCTCCCACGCCGCTCCCGCCGACTGGCTTGAGCTGTCGAAGCCCCGCATCACCGGGATGGTCGTGCTGACGGCGCTCGTCGGCTTCGTGACGGCCTCAGCCCGGCCCTGGGCGGCGACGGTCCTCGCCGCGGCCCTCCTCGGCACCGGCCTCGTGGCCGCGGGCGCGAGCGTCCTCAACCAGGTCCTCGAGCGCGACACGGACGCCCTCATGCTCCGGACGCGCACGCGCCCGCTCCCGTCAGGCCGCGTCTCTCCCCGCGCCGCCACCCTCTTCGGCGCGCTGCTCACCGCCGCCGGCCTCGCGACGCTGCTCCCCGCCTGCGGCCCGCTCGCCGCGGCCGTGGCGTTCGCGACGTGGACGAGCTACCTCTTCGCCTACACGCCCCTCAAGCGCCGGACGCCCCTCGCGACCCTCGTGGGCGCCGTCCCCGGCGCCCTGCCGCCGGTGATCGGCTGGGCCGCCGCCCGCGGGCGCCTCGACGCCGGCGCCTTCATCCTGTTCGCCATCCTGTTCCTGTGGCAGGTGCCGCACTTCCTCGCGATCGCGTGGCTCTACCGCGACGACTACGCCCGGGCGCGCTTCCCGATGCTGCCCGTGCTCGACCGCGAGGGCGCCTTCACCGGGCGCCAGGTCGTGGTGCACAGCCTCGCCCTGCTGCTCGTGAGCCTCGCCCCGGTGGCGGCCGGGCTCGCGGGGACCGTCTACCTGGCCGGCGCGTTCGTCCTCGGCGTCGGGCTCACCCTCTTCGCCCTGCGCCTCGCCCGCGCCCGCGACCTCCTGGCCGCAAGGGGGCTCTTCCTCGCCTCCGTGCTCTACCTTCCCGCCCTGTCCACGCTCCTCGTGGCGGCTCAGCTTTGACCGCGCGCGACCTGCCGACGCTGAACGCGGTCCTCAACTCGACCTGCGCGCTGCTGCTCCTGACCGGCTGGTGGCTCGCGCGGCGAGGGCGCCGGGCCGCGCACCGCGCGACGATGCTCGCCGCGCTCGTCGTGTCCGCCCTCTTCCTCGCGTCGTACCTCGTCTACCACTTCGAGGTGGGGTCGGTCCGGTTCACGGGACAGGGCTGGCTGCGTGCGGTCTACTTCCCCCTCCTGCTCAGCCACACCATCCTCGCCGCGGCGATTCTCCCCCTCGTGCTCCTGACCGTCCGGCGCGCGCTCGGCGGGCGTATCGAGGCCCACCGCGCCCTCGCTCGCTGGACGATGCCGCTGTGGCTGTACGTCTCCGCCTCGGGCGTGGCCGTCTACTGGATGCTCTACCGCCTGGGCTGAGCGGGACGGGACGAGCTAGCGGGTCCGGCTCCGGACGTAGTGGCCCGGGTGGTACGGGCGTTGCCGGCCGTCGACGAACGACCGGGGGCGCGGCAGCTTGCGGTCACCGCGTACGAAGTGCGTCGTCCGCGGGCCCACCTCGGCACGATCGGCGAGGCTCAGCGGCCGGGGCAGGGGTCCGGCGCTCGCGGTCGAGGCGATGCCGACGAGAGCGAGAAAGGCGGCCGCAGCGAGACGCTTCATGTCCAGTCCTCCCGGACCGGGCGAGCCCCGGTTCCCGCAGACAGGGTACGCCCACCCCCGGCCGCCCGCAAGGCCGCCCGCTGGAACGCGTCACCGACCACCTCGAGAGCCTTCGGGGGCAGGTCGAACGCCGGGAGGTCCGCCGGACCCACCCAGGCCGCCTCGAGCGCGTCCGAGGCCGCCCGGGCCTCGCCCGAGACCCAGCGGCAGAGGTAGTCCACGATCACGTAGTGGTACGACACGCGTTCGCCCTCCCGCGCGATCCGGTCGAAGACCGAGAGCACCTCGAGGGGTTCGACCAGGAGAGAGGTCTCCTCCCGCATCTCGCGCACGAGGGCCTCCTCGAGCGTCTCGCCGAGCTCTACGGTGCCCCCCGGGACCACCCAGCGGCCGTACAGCGGCTCCTTGCCTCGGCGGATGAGGAGGACCCGCCCCTCGTGCACCACGACTCCGCCCACCCCGACCACCGGGGCGGAGGGGTTCACGGCGACGACACCGTCGCGCTCGCCGGGCGCGGGGCGGGCGGATCGTGCCGCCGTCGCAGCGCCCCGACCGCCCAGCCGAGCGGCCCGGAGGCCGTGTAGAGGGTCGTCGCGGCGAGCAGCGAGAGCTGCGGCTCGCTCGCCACCACGAGGAACAGAACCGCGATCCCGAGGACGCTCACGTAGCTGCGGCGCCGCCGGAGGTCCACGCCCTTGAACGAGGGGTAGCGGAAGGTGCTCACCATCAGGAACGCGAGGGTCACCACGAGGGCCATCGCCGCGCCGGCCATCCAGCGCTCGGCGGGGGCCTGGGGGAACACGAAGACGATCGCCGCGGCCTGGGCCGCTCCCGCCGGGATCGGCAGGCCCACGAAGTACCGCGCGTCCACGACGTGTCTCTGGACGTTGAACCGGGCGAGGCGCAGGACGCCGCAGGCCAGGAACAGAAACGCCGCGCCCCAGCCGGCCCGGGGCGCGAGGTGCAAGGCCCAGCCGAAGGCGAGGAGGGCAGGCGCAACGCCGAACGACACCGCGTCGGCGAGGCTGTCGTACTGGGCCCCGAACTCGCTCTGCGTGCCGGTGAGGCGGGCGATCCTCCCGTCCAGCATGTCGAGGACGACCGCGGCCCCGATGAGGGGCGCCGCCTCGGCGAAGCGGCCGTCGAGGGTCTTGACGATCGACCAGAAGCCGAGGAACAGGTTCCCCGTGGTGAAGAGGCTGGGGAGGATCGACGCCCCCCGGCGAAATCGTCCCGGCCTTTCCAAGTCGCGCTCCTCCGCGCCCGGCGTCTCCGCCGGTGGCGGAAGCGGCCGGGCCGCCGCGGCCTCAGGGGTGAGCCGCGCCCCCCCGGCTCCGGGCGATCTGCTGCATCCGGTCCTTGAGCTGCAGCTTCTTCTTCTTGAGGGTGGTCTCCTCCACCTGCTCCTCGTCGGTCAGGACGACCTTCCCGGCCAGCTCGCCCAGTCGGCTCTCGTACTCGTGGTGCTGCGCCTCCAGCTGGCGATACTCCTCGTCGCTCGGGACGGGCGTGGGCGAAACCGGTTCCTGCGGCATCGGCGCCTCCTGCCGGGTCTGAGGGAGACCCTCGCGTTGGGTTTCTAGCGGTTCATCTTCGGGGGCACGGGCGCTCCCGCGCCCCCGCTGGGACGGTACCACGGGCCCCCCGCCGAGTTCAAGGATCGCCGGGACGATCGACGAGCCCGTCGCGCGCGAGCACGACCGCGTCCTCGACCGGGTCCCGGTAGTACTCGCGTCTCAGCCCGCAGGCACGGAAGCCGAGCGTTTCGTACAGCGCGAGCGCCTCGCGGTTGCCGGCCCGCACCTCGAGCAGCGCGCGCCGCGCGCCCCCTCGGGCCGCCCGCGCGAGGGCGAAGCGGAGGAGCCGGCGGCCGAGGCCCCGGCGTCGCACGCCAGGGGCGACCGCCACCGTCATCACGTGCAGCTCGTCGAGGACCTGCCGGAAGGCCGCCCACGCCACCACGCCGCGGCGGGGCGACTCCAGGAGGAGCGCGAGCCGCCCCTCCCCGCCCGCGAGCTCCTCTTCGACCTGCCCCTCGGTCCAGGGGTGCGTGAAGCACGCCGCTTCGAGCGCGGCGATCGCCCGCGCGTCCTTCGCTTCCGCCCGGCGCAGCAGGAGGGGGAGGCTCACGGCCGCGACGGGCGGATGTGGGCCCCCCGCAGGTAGACGGGGTGCAGGGCCGAGGCGGCCACGGCCTCGCCCGCGGCCACCCGGCGCAGCGCGGCCCGGGCGAGCGTCGCCGCGAGGAACTCCTCCCAGGGGGGGAAACGCGCGCCCGGCACGGTGGCCAGGATCGCCTCCCGGCGCTGCACGGCGGCCTCGCCCACGAAGGCCGCCCCCGCCGGCAGGCCCCGCAGCGCCTCGGCGAGGGGGCCGGCGCCGGGCTCCCGCAGCGGCAGGCCGTCCGTGTCGAAGACCCCGTAGAACACGTCGCCCCGGGACGCCTCGAGCAGCGCCACCACCGTGCTCGCCCCTCCGGAGGCGGACCGGGCGAGCACCTCGAGGGTCGTCGCGCCGACGCACGGCCGCCCGCTCGCGAGGGCGAGGCCCTTCACGGTCCCGAGGCCCACGCGCAGCCCCGTGAAAGAGCCTGGCCCGGTGGTCACGGCGAGGGCGTCGAGATCCTCGACCCGAAGCCGCAGCCCGGCGAGCAGCGCTTCGACGGCGCCGAGGACCCATCGGGAGTGGCCCTCGGAAGCGGTCACCCGGGCCTCGGCGAGCGGACCCTCCTCCGACGCCACCGCCAGGCTCCCCCGGGGGCCTGTCGTGTCGAGGGCGAGCACGCGCACGAGCTAGCTTATACTCCACGTTCCCTCATGTCGTCGCCCCTGCACCAGACGCCCGCCATGCAGCAGTACCACCGGATGAAGGCGGAGCACCCGGACGCCCTGCTCTTCTTCCGGATGGGCGACTTCTACGAGCTGTTCTTCGAGGACGCGGTCGTGGCCTCCAAGGCCCTGGAGATCGCTCTCACCTCTCGCTCGAAGGACAGGGACGGCCAGCCCGTGCCCATGTGCGGGGTTCCCCACCACGCCGCCGCCGCCTACGTCGCCCGCCTCGTGCGTCAGGGATTCCGCGTGGCCCTGTGCGAGCAGATGGAGGACCCTCGTAGCGCCAAGGGGGTCGTCAAGCGCGAGGTGGTGAGGGTCATCACGCCGGGAACCCAGCTCGACGCGTCGGCCCTCGACGCCGCCGAGGCCTCCTGGGTGATGGCGCTCGACCCCGGGCCCTCCAGCCTCGGCGTCGCCTGGCTCGAGCCCACCACCGGGGAGTTCCTCGCCGCGGAGTGGGACGGACCCGGCCGCTTCGACCGCCTGCGCGACGAGATCGGCGCCACGCGGCCGCGCGAGATCCTCGCGCGGGGAGAGGCCGAGCTTCCCCCCTGGCTCTCGGACCCCGCCCAGCCCGAGGCGGCGATCCCCCGCGCGCCGGCCGAGGAGCGCGCCTTCGACCCCGACCGCGCGCGCCGGGAGCTGCTCGCCCACTTCGGCGTCGCCACCCTCGAGGCCTTCGGGTGCGAGGGGCTTCCCCGCGCCGCCGCCGCCGCCGGCGCCGTCCTGCGCTACGTGCGCGAGACGCAGAAGCGAGACCTCGCCCACGTCACGTCGCTCCGCACCCGGGGCCCGCGCGACAGCCTCGTCCTCGACGCGCTGACCCGGCGCAACCTCGAGCTCGTGGAGAACCTCGCCGACGGGGGCCGCCGCGGTACCCTCCTCGACGTCCTCGACCACACCCGCACCGCGATGGGCGCCCGGCTGCTGCGCGAGTGGATCCTGCGCCCGCTCGTCGAGCTCGAGCGGATCCAGGACCGGCTGGACGCGGTCGAGGAGCTGGCCTTCCGCGCCCTCGACCGGGGCCGCCTGCGCGAGGCGCTGGCCCCCGTCCAGGACCTCGACCGGATCCTGGGCCGGGTGACCCTCGGGACGGCGGGCCCCCGCGACCTCGTCGCCCTCGCGCGGTCCCTCTCGGCGCTGCCCGCGGCGGCCGAGGCCCTCGCGGAGGTGGTCGCTCCCCTGCTCCGCGCCCAGGTGAAGGGCCTCGACCCCCCGCTCGACCTGGCCGAGGACGTCTCGCGCACGCTGGTCGACGATCCCCCCGCCCTCGCCCGCGACGGCGGCTTCGTGCGCGACGGGATCGACCCCGAGCTCGACGAGCTGCGCTCGACGAGCCGGGGCGGCCGGGCCACCATCGCCGCGATCGAGGAGCGGGAGCGCGCCCGCACCGGCATCGCGTCGCTCAAGGTCCGCTTCAACCGCGTGTTCGGCTACTACATCGAGGTCAGCAAGTCGAACCTCGGTCTCGTTCCCCCCGACTACATCCGCAAGCAGACGATCGCGGGAGGCGAGCGCTTCGTGACCCCCGAGCTCAAGGAGTACGAGGACCGGGTCCTGCGGGCGGACGAGCTCATCCTCGAGCGCGAGATCCGCCTGTTCGAGGAGCTGCGGGGAAGGATCGCGGGCGCCGCGCGCCGCGTGCAGCAGACCTCGCGGGCCGCCGCCGTCCTCGACGTGATCGCCTCGCTCGCGGAGGCCGCCACCCGGTTCGACTACGTGAAGCCTCGCCTCGGCACGGGCGACGAGCTGTCCTTCGTGGAGGGCCGCCATCCGATCATGGAGCGCGTGCTCTCCGAGCCGTTCGTCGCGAACGACCTCGCGATGGGGGACGGGGCGCCCCGGCTGTACGTTCTCACCGGCCCCAACATGGGCGGCAAGTCGACGTTCCTCCGCCAGGCCGCCCTCGTCGTCGTGATGGCCCAGATGGGCAGCTTCGTCCCCGCCCGCGAGGCCAAGATCGGGCTCGTCGACCGCGTCTTCACCCGGGTGGGAGCCTCCGACCAGATCCTGCGCGGCCAGAGCACGTTCATGGTCGAGATGCAGGAGACCGCTCACATCCTGCGTCACGCCACCGCGCGCAGCCTCGTCCTGCTCGACGAGATCGGGCGGGGCACCGCGACGTTCGACGGCCTGTCGATCGCGTGGGCGGTGGCCGAGCACATCGCCGGCAGCGACGCGGGGCCGAAGACCATCTTCGCCACCCACTACCACGAGCTGGTGGACCTCGCGGCCGACCTCCCCACCGTCGGCAACCTCCACGTCTCGGCCCGCGAGTGGCGCGACACGGTCGTGTTCCTCCGCAAGATCGAGCCCGGGGGCTCCGACCGCTCGTTCGGGATCCAGGTCGCCCGCCTCGCCGGGCTGCCCGCCCCCGTCGTCGTGCGCGCGCAGGAGATCCTCCGCAACCTCGAGAGCACCGAGTTCGACCGCGAGGGCCGGCCCCGCCTCGCCCACTCGGACCGCCCCGCGGAGGGGGCCCGCCAGCTGGCGCTGTTCTCCGGTCCCGACGAGGCCGTCCTCGACGAGCTGCGGCGAGCCGACCCCGACCGGCTCACCCCGATGCAGGCCCTCGCGCTCCTCGGCGAGCTGCGCAAGCGCCTGGCACGATGAGCTAGACTCCTCCCGTGCCGCTGCGCCGCGACCCCCTCCAGGACCTCCTCGACCTGCAGGAGCGGATGAACCGCCTCTTCGAGGAGACCGTGTCCCGGGAGAGAGTCGACGACCCGTCCCTGCTCCAGGGGACGTGGCTGCCCCCCGCGGACGTGGTCGAGACCGCCGACGCCTACGTCGTCGAGATCGAGCTGCCCGGCGTCGGCCTCGACGACACCGTCGTCCAGGTCCAGGGCGACGAGCTCGTCGTCCGCGGGGAGCGAAAGCCCACGGCGGCCGGTCGCCCGGAGTGCTTCCACCGAGTGGAGCGCCGCCACGGGCCGTTCGCCCGGGGCTTCCGCTTTCCCGAGGAGATCGACTCCGACCGCATCCGGGCCGAGCTCGAGGACGGCGTCCTCCGGCTCGAGGTTCGCAAGGCCCGACCGCGCGGGCCGACGCGGGTGCGCATCGACCGGGCCGACTCCGAGTAGGCCCGGGCTAGTCGAACGAACGCTCGAAGCCGGGCTGCAGAACGATCTCGCGGCCTTCCACCCGCACCAGCCCCTGCCGCTCGAGGTCCTTCAGCATCCGCGTCACCGTCTCGCGGGTCGTCCCGATGCGGTTCGCGATCTCCTGGTGGGTGGCCCGGCGGAACGCGATCCGCCCGTCCTTGAGCCGCCGCCCTTCCTCGCGGGCCATGTCGAGGATGACCCGGGCCACCCGGCCGTACACGTCGAGCAGGGCGAGGGTCGAGATCTGGTGGTTCGCCCGCCGCAGCCGCGCCGAGAGGACCTTGATGAGGGCGGCCGAGATCGCGGGGTTGTCCCCGATCACCCCCTGGAAGTCCGTGCGGTGCAGCGAGAGAAGCTCGCTCTCCTCCACCGCGATCGCGGTGGCCGAGCGCGGCTCGTTGTCGAGCAGCGCCATCTCGCCGAAGAAGTCCCCGGGCCCGAGCATGCTGAGGATGATCTCCCTCCCGTCGTCGCCGAGGATGGTGACCTTGATCCTCCCCTCGAGGATCATGAAGAAGAAGTCTCCCTCCTCGTTCTCGAAGAAGACGACGGTGTCCTTGGGGAAGCGACGGCGCGAGGCGAGGCGGCCGAGGCTCGTGATGTCCTCGTCGGAGAGCTCGGAGAACAGCGGCACGCTCCGCAGGAGCTCCTTCTCGTCCATGTCAGGGCCCTCCCCGCCGGGCATGGTACCGCAAACCGCCGCGCCCTACGGGCCCACGAGCCGGGCGAGGCCGTCGACCACGCCGACAGCCTCGGCGCCGCTCACCGGGCGCCAGGGCTCGAACGCGCCCGCGGGCGTGCACGACATGAGGCCCGCACCGAGGACCCGCTGGACGCTGGCGAGGTCGAGGTGGCCCCGGGACATGTCGAGGGGAGGCGGAGCGGACGTTCCCGGCCCCGCCAGGCGGTCGAGGACACGGGCCGCCGCCCGCGCGAGATCGACCCGGCGCACCGTCGCGCCGGGCTGGAACGTGTGGTTCGGGTAGACGTCCATCAGCCCGAGGGCCAGCACGCGTGCCACGTGCTCCCGCGCCCAGGACCCCGAGATGTCGACGGCCACACGCGGCTCGCCGGGGCCCGCGCGGCGCAAAGCGGTCACCCGGACCGCGAGCAGGGCCGCGAGGTCCGCGCGGGAGACCCGCGCCGCACCCGGGATCGACCGGTATTCCTCCGGCATGGAGGCGAGCTCGCGCGCCGCGCGCGCCGACCGCTCGCCGGCGCGGGCCGCCTCGTCCGCCGGGTCCCGGGCCACGAGGCCTCGGTACACCTCTTCCGCCCGCTCGTGCTCCCCGAGACCCGACAGCAGCTCCGCCCGGCGCAGGGCGGCCAGGCGATCGCCCGATGGGTCGGCCTCGAGCAGCGCGATCGCCCCGGGGGTGTCCCCTCGCGCCGCCACGAGCTCCGCGAGAGCCAGGCGCACCGGCGCCACCTCCGGAGCCGCCTCGAGAGCGGCCGCGTACTCGCGCTCCGCCCCGGCGGAGTCGCCCTGCGCCGCCGCGGCGGTGGCGGCCGCCATGCGTCGCTCGGTCGCCTGCAGCCGGAGCGCGGCCGTCCTCCTTCGAACGAGCGGATCGTGAGGAGCCGACGCCTGCGCCCTTCGGTAGAACCCGAGCGCCGCGTCGACGTCGCCCGCGCGAAGGGCCGCGGATCCCGCTCCCACGAGGGCCGGGACGAAGTCGGGGCGTTCCCCGAGGGCCGCCGCGAACTCGGCGCTCGCCTCCGCCACGCGCCCCGCCCGCAGGCGCGCATAGCCGAGCCCCGCCCGGGCGAAGACGTTCGCCGGCTGACGGCGGAGCATCTCCTCGTAGCGCCTCGCCGCCCGCGTCGCGTCGCCCGAGAGCACGAAGCGCCACGCCTCGGCCAGCTCGTCCGCCTCGCTCGCGGAGACCTCCCCCGGCCCGGGGGCGGGGGCGACGTAGTCCTCCCCCTCGGGCAGCGCCGGCACGACCCGCTTCGCGCACGCCCCCGCGAGCAGGCCCGTGGCGGCCGCGCCGAGCGCCACCCAGCGCGCGAGACGTCTCAACGCACGTGCTCCCGGAAGCGGTCGAGCGCGCGGGCGCTGAGCTCGGCCTCGAGAAGGACGTGGCTCTCCTCGACCACGTGCCGCAGCACGCGTCCCGCCGCGTAGACCCCCGCCACCCCGCGCCGGTCCGCGGCGTCGAAGCGCAGGCGGACCGTGAGGGGCTCGAGCCCGAGAAGCCCCGAGATGCGCTCGAGCAGCCCGGGCAGCCCCTCCCCCGTGCGGGCGCTGACTGCCGCGCAACCCGGCCGGGCCTGGGCGAGCGCCGCCAGCCGGTCCCCGGGCGTCCGGTCGGCCTTGTTGAGGACGAGCAGACGCGCGCGCTCTCCCGCCCCGATCTCGCCGAGGACGGCCTCGACCGCCGCCTCCCGCTCCTCCACCCCGTCTTGCGAGGCGTCCACGACGTGCAGCAGGAGGTCCGCCTCCTTGACCTCCTCGAGGGTGGCCCGGAAGGCGGCCACGAGGGCGTGCGGCAGCTTCCGGATGAAGCCGACGGTGTCCACGAGCAGGATCTCGCGACTGCCCCCGAGGCGCACGCGGCGCACGAGCGGGTCGAGGGTCACGAAGAGCTGGTCCGACACCACGGCCGGGCCGCGCGTCAGCGCGTTGAACAAGGTGGACTTGCCCGCGTTCGTGTAGCCCACGAGGGCGACCACCGGCGCCTCGCGGCGCTCCCGGGCCACCCGGCGCGTGCGACGCTCCCGGCGCACGTGCTCGATCTCGCGCTTGATCGACTGGATCCGCTGGCGGATCCGGCGCCGGTCCGTCTCGAGCTTCGTCTCGCCCGGCCCCCGCGTGCCGATGCCGCCCCCCAGGCGCGAGAGCAGCGTCCCCTTGCCGGCGAGCCGCGGCAGGAGGTAGTCGAGCTGCGCGAGCTCCACCTGGAGCCGGCCCTCTCGCGTACGGGCGCGCCTTGCGAAGATGTCGAGGATGAGCTGGGTGCGGTCGACGGTCTTCCTCTCCGTCGCCTCCTCGACGTTGCGTTGCTGGGCGGGAGTGAGGTCCTCGTCGAACACCACGAGGTCCGCCCCTTCCTCCTCGGCCCTCGCCCGGATCTCCTCGACCTTTCCCCGGCCGACCAGCGTCGCCGGGTCGCGCCGCGCTCGCTCCTGCAGAAGCGAGCCGGCGACGCTCGCCCCCGCGCTCGACGCGAGCAGGGCCAGCTCCTCGAGCGACGCCTCGGTGCGCGCGCGGTCGCGCCCCCCCCGGGACAGGCCGACGAGCAGGGCCCGCTCCCCGCCGCCCGAACGCCCCCGCGGGCCTATGGCCGCGGCCTCGCGGCGTCGGCGGAGAGCTCGCTGACGCGCGTGATGCGCGACTTGCGCACGAGGTGGTGCCGGTCCCCCTCGCGCACGGTGAGGAACGCGCCCGGCCGGTTCAGCAGGTCCAGGATGCGCGAGTGGTTCGCGGGCATGTCGATGAGCACGTCCCCCTCCAGCCGGAGCGCCCCGCACTCGACGCGCACCCTCCGCAGGGGCGCCCCCACCTCGCCCTCCGCCCCGTCGCGGTCCGCCGACGCCGAGACCGAGATGACCACCAGTTGGAGCTTGTTGAGGATCACCGGCCGGCCCTCCCCGTCGGGGAGGAAGGGAAAGAACGGGGAGGGATCGTTCATCCACTCCTCCGCCCGCATCGCGCCGGGGTGCGACTCGGCCGCGGCGGGCAGGAACACTCGGCCTCGCAGGACCCGCCCGTCCGCGAAAAGCACCTCGGCCGCGCGCAGGAGCCGCGGCACCTGGAACGCGTGGGCCTCGTCGTGCGGACGCTCGGCGGCCGTCGTCATTCACTCCCCCCCGGGGGTGGATTATCGGGCCGACGGCCCGCCCCGCGCAACGCGCCCCGCCCAGGCGGCCTGGCGCGCGAGCCCCCGGAGCAGGACGACCTCGCGCGGCGTCGGGCGGGCGCGCGCCAGCAGGCGGCGCAGCTCCGTGAGGATGCGGTCCGGGCTCGAAGGGTCGAGGTAGCCGATCTCGAGAAGCGCGCCCCGGATCTCCTGCACCGCCTGCTCGAGGGCGCCCGCCGTCGCCGCCTCCTCGGCGGCGGGGGGCGGACCCGCGGCGAGGCTCGCGAGGCGAAGCTCGTAGGCGAGGAGCAGCACCGCCTGGGCGAGATTGAGGGACGGCTGGGCGGGGTCGGTGGGCACGTGCACCAGCCGGTGGCACAGGGCGAGCTCCTCTCCGGTCAGCCCGGAGTCCTCCGGGCCGAACACGAGGCTCACCCGGCCGCCCCCGGACAGGACCACCGCCTCCTCGGCGAGCCGCCGCGGCGACCACGCGCCCGGGATCGCGCGCCCCGTCGTCCCCGCCACCGACACGCTCCCCGCCACCGCCTCGCCCACGCTCCCCGCGCGGCGCGCCCCGTCGAGGACGTCCCACGCCCCGTAGGCGAGCGCGCGGGCCTCCCGGTCGTCCAGGCCGTGCGGGGGCCCCACCAGGACGAGGCTGCGCACGCCCATGTTCTTCATGGCCCGGCAGGCCGCGGCCACGTTCCCCGGCCGACGGGGCCTCACCAGCACGATCTCGACGCGCGCGAGGTCCACGGCGGGCCGAGTCTAGCAGGCCTGTGCCGGGGCCTCGCCTATAATCGATCGATGACCCCCGGGGCGTGCGCGCCTTGAACGTCTTTCGCCCGCTCCCCCGTCCCGTGGCCCGGGTCCTGTCCGCCGCCGTCCTCGTCGCCTGGGCGGCCCATATGGCGGTCCTCGCTCGCGCGGCCTGGTCCTCGTCCCCGGTGGCGCTCGCCGCGGACCTGGCCCGCTACGGCTCGTCCGCGCAGTGGAAGGGCGTCTACTACCGCGGGGACAAGATCGGCTTCTCCGTGGGGCAGACGAGCGCCACGGAGGACGGCTACGAGATCCGGGAGGACGGACGGCTCCAGATGAGCCTCCTCGGCTCGATCGCCTCCGTGCGCCTCGCGACCCGCGCCAGCGTGGACCGCGCGTTCGTGCTGCGGCGATTCGCCTTCTCTCTCGACCCCGGCACGGGCCCCACCGAGGTGGAGGGCCGCCTGGAGGGGCGGCGCCTCCACCTCACGATCCGCACCTCTTCGGGCGAGCGAACGGACACCCGGGAGCTCGAGGAGGTCCCCGCCCTGCCTCTCAGCCTCCCGCGCGCCCTCGCCGCCCGCGGGCTCGCGCCCGGGCAGACCCTCCGTGTCTCGGTGTTCGACCCCACGACGCTGCGCAACACCCCGATGACCCTCGAGGTCCAGGCACGGGAGGTCGTTCGTGCGGCGGGACGGCCCGTACCCGCCTTCCGGGTGGAAGGGCGCTGGGCCGGCCTCACGACCCGCAGCTGGATCACGGACGTGGGGGAGGTCGTCCGCGAGGAAAGCCCGATGGGCCTGCTCGTGGTCCGCGAGACAGCCGAGGAGGCCCAGACCCTGGCCGTGCCGGGCCGCATCCGGGCGGATCTCCTCGAGGCTTCCGCGATCGTGCCCTCGCGGCCGGTGCGCATCGACGACCCGACCACGGTCGCCAGGCTGCGCCTGCGCCTCTCCCCCCTCGACGGCTTCGACCCGGCCGACCTCCAGGGGGCGGGCCAGACCCTCCGCGGCGACGTTCTCGAGGTCGTCGACCCGCGCGACCTCGCCACCGCGCCCGAGCCCCTCGGCCTCGCCGACCACCTGCGCCCCGAGCCGCTCCTCGAGAGCGACGACCCCGCCATCCGCGCCGAGGCCGAGAAGGCGGTCCGGGGGGCGGAGTCGCCGCGCGGGCGGGCGGAGCGTCTCGTCCGCCACGTTCACGCGATCCTCGAGAAGACGCCCACCGTGAGCCTGCCCTCCGCCCGCGAGGTGCTCGCCACCCGCGTCGGGGACTGCAACGAGCACACCGCCCTGTACGTGGCGATGGCGCGGGCGCTGGGCCTGCCCTCCCGCATCGCCACCGGCCTCGTCTACCTGCGCGGGGCTTTCTACTACCACGCGTGGCCGGAGGTCTGGGTGGCCGAGGGAGGAGGGCGCGGCTCCTGGCTCCCGGTCGACCCGACGCTCAACCAGTTCCCCGCGGACGCGACCCACGTGCGGCTCGCCCGCGGCGGGCTCGACCGGCAGGCCGCGATCGCGGGGCTCGTGGGCCGCGCGCGGCTCGAGGTCGTCGAGGTTCAGCTGCGCCCGGGGTCGACGCCGATCCTCGTCGGCCGCGCCGCGAGCGACCTGCGGCCGCTCGACCTGCCGCTTCCGCGCCGCGAGCGCGGCGGGTGCTGGTCCTCCCCCCCGCGGAGGCGCGAGTGATCCACGTCGACAGCCTCGTCAAGACCTTCGGATCCTTCAAGGCCGTCGACGGGGTCAGCCTCCGCGTCGCCGCCGGCGAGATCCACGGGTTCCTCGGCCCGAACGGCGCGGGCAAGACCACCACGATCCGGATGATCGCCGGGCTCCTCCAGCCCAGCGCCGGGCGCGTCCGGATCGACGGCCACGACCTCGCGCTCGAGCCGCAGGCGGCCAAGGCCGCGCTCGGCTTCATCCCCGACCGTCCGTTCCTCTACGAGAAGCTCACCGCCGCGGAGTTCCTCCGCTTCCACGGCGGGCTGTACGGCCTGGAGGGCGAGGCGCTCGAGGCCCGCGCGGCGGAGCTGCTCGAGCTGTTCGAGCTGGGGTCCTGGCGAGACCAGCTCGTCGAGAGCTTCTCCCACGGAATGAAGCAGCGGCTCGTGATGTGCGCCGCATTCCTCCACCGGCCCAAGGCGGTGCTGGTCGACGAGCCGATGGTGGGCCTCGACCCCCGCGGGGCCCTTCTCATCAAGAAGCTGTTCCGCCGGATGAGCGGGGAGGGCGTCGCGATCCTGATGAGCACGCACACCCTCGAGGTGGCCGAGGAGATGTGCGACAGCATCAGCATCATTCTCGGCGGCCGGATCATCGCCCGCGGCACGGTCCCCGAGCTGCAGGCCATGGCCGGGTCCGCCGACGAGGCGCTCACCCCGGTGTTCCTCAAGCTGACCGGCGGCTCCGGCCTCCGCGAGATCGAAGCGTGAGGCACGCGTTTCCGTGGCTCCTGCTGCCCTCGCTCTGGGCCACCCGCAACCGCGCGCGGAGGCGGGAGCCCGGCGACGGGGCCCGGGCCGCCGTGTTCGGGACGATCGCGCTCGCCGCCGCCGGCGGCGTGTTCGCGGTCGTCTTCTACCTGACCTGGCAGCTCCTCGACTACGAGGAGCTCGGCGACTACCTCGTGCGCCTCGGCCTCGGCTGGCTCTTTCTCACCTTCCTCTCCTTCGTCGCCTTCAGCGCCATCGTGAGCGCCCTCGGGACCTTCTTCCTGTCCGAGGACATGCGGCTGCTCCTGTGCGCCCCCGTGCCCGCGGAGCGGCTCTTCCACTCCCGCTTCGCCCGCACCGTCGCCCAGTCCTCCTGGATGGTGGTCGCGTTCGTGCTGCCCGTGCTCCTCGCGGTCGGCCTCGCCCGCTGCGCCCCGCCCGGGTACTACCTCGCGTGCGCCCTCACGGTGCTCCCCTTCGTCGTCGTGCCCACGGCCGCCGGCGCGGTCCTCACCCTGGGGCTGGTGAGCGTCTTTCCCGCCCGCCGCGCGCGCGACGTCCTCATGCTGATGGGCCTGCTGTTCGCGGTCGCGCTCGTCGTCCTGCTCCGCTTCCTCCGCCCCGAGCGGCTGCTGAGCGTCGAGTCCCTGCCCGACGTCACCGCCTTCTTCGCCACCCTGCAGTCCCCGGTGACGCCGTTCCTGCCCTCCTTCTGGGCCGGGGAGAGCCTGTTCGCCGCCCTCGGGGGCAGGGTCGACTGGCTCCACCTCGGGTCGCTGTGGACGACCGCCCTCGCGCTGACCATGCTCGCCCGCGCGGTCTACGGCCGCTTCTTCTTCTCCGCCTGGAGCAAGGCCCAGGAGGCCCGCAAGGCCCGCTTCACCCGCCTGCGCGGGCTCGACCGGCTCGTCCGCCGACTGCCGATCGCGCCCGCCCGCCGGGCCCTGCTCGTCAAGGACGTCAAGGTCTTCGTGCGGGACACCGCGCAGTGGTCGCAGCTTCTCCTGCTCGCGGCGCTGGCCGTGGTCTACGTGTACAACTTCACGGTCCTCGACTTCGAGCGGGTGCCCTACTTCAGCCGTGAGGCGAGGCACCTGTTCGTGTTCCTGAACCTGCTCATGGCGGGGCTCGTCACGTCGGCGGTGGCCGTGCGCTTCGTGTTTCCCGCGGTGTCGGCCGAGGGCGGCGCGTTCTGGATCGTGCGCACCGCCCCCGTGCCGATGCGGGCGTTCCTGTGGTCGAAGTTCTGGACCGGCTTCCTGCCGATCCTCGTGCTGGCCGAGGCGCTCACGATCGCCTCGAACCGCATGCTCGGGGCGATCGCGCCGGTGCAGTGGCTCGCCGCGGCGGCGGTCGCGTTCCTCACCCTCGCCCTCGTCGGCCTCGCCTGCAGCCTGGGCGCCCGCTACCCCCGCTTCGCCCACGAGAGCCTGACCCAGGTGGCGGGCTCCTACGGGGGGGTCGCCTACATGGCAGCGGCGGTGCTCCTCGTCGGCGTGACCATCGCGCTCCTCGCGTGGCCGGTGGGGTGGATCGTCTGGCACCACGGCCGGGACCTGCCGGTGCCGGGCCGGAGGCTCGCCGCGGCGGCCGGGCTGCTCGCGCTCGCCGCTGCCGTCTGCGTCGGCACGTTCCGCTCCGCGATGCGCCGCGGCGTCCGCGCGCTCGAGGACCTCGGCTGACGACTCGCCGGGGTGCGCCGAAGCCTGCTAGGATCGACGAAGAGCCCATGAAGAGAAACCCGACGAGGAGCGTCCGCATCGGCAGGATCTCGCTCGGCTGCGGCCACCCGGTGGCGGTGCAGAGCATGTGCGCGACGCGGACGCAGGACGTGGACGCGACGGTTGCGCAGGCGGAGGCGATCCGCATGGCGGGCGGCGCGCTCGTCCGCGTCGCGGTGGACAGCCCGAAGGACGTCGAGGCGCTCGCCGAGGTGCGCCGGCAGACCACGGCGAACCTCGTGGTCGACCTCCAGGAGAGCTACCGCCTCGCCGAGAGCGTCGCCCCCCACGTGGACAAGGTCCGCTACAACCCCGGCCACCTCTGGCACCACGAGAAGGCGAAGCCCGTCCGGGAGAAGGTGGCCTTCCTCGTGGCCGTGGCCCGGGAGCACGACCTCGCGATCCGGATCGGCGTCAACTGCGGCAGCGTCGATCCCGAGATGAAGGCCCGCTTCCCCGACGACGACGTGGCGGCCATGGTCGAGTCGGCGCTCGAGCACTGCCGCCACATGGACGACCTCGGCTTCGAGCGCTACGTGGTCAGCCTGAAGGACTCCCATCCCCGCAAGGTCATCGAGGCGAACCGCCGCTTCGCCGAGGCGCGGCCCGACGTGCCCCTGCACCTCGGGGTCACCGAGGCGGGCATCCCCCCCGAGGGGATCATCAAGACCCGGGTCGCCTTCGAGCAGCTGCTCTCGCGGGGCATCGGGGACACTCTGCGGGTCAGCCTCACCCTCCCCAACCCCCGCAAGCACGAGGAGGTCACGGTCGCGCTCCAGATCCTCGCGGACGTGGCGGCGGGGCGCTTCCGCTCGGTGCCCGTCTTCGACGACGACCGGCTCAACATCATCTCCTGCCCGTCGTGCTCGCGGGTGGAGAACGAGCGCTTCGTGGACCTCGCGGAGCGGGTGAAGGAGATGACGGCCTACGCCGAGAAGCACGCCCTGACGATCGCGGTCATGGGCTGCCGGGTGAACGGCCCCGGGGAGACGGACGACGCCGACCTCGGCCTGTGGTGCGGCCCCACCCACGTCAACCTGAAGCGGCGGACCGAGACGGTGGGGGCCTTCACCTACGACGAGATCCTGGCCCGGCTCCGGCAGGAGCTCGACGCGCTCATCGAGGCCCGAGAGTCCGCCCCCGCGCGCTGAGCCTCCCCGCCTATCTCGGGCGGTCGGGATGCCGGCCGGCCGACTCGAGGTCGGCCTCGACCATCAGCTTGGCCAGGCCCTTGAAGGTCACCTTCGGCTCCCACCCGAGCACGGCGCGAGCCCGCGACGGGTCGCCGAGCAGCAGGTCCACCTCGGCGGGGCGGAAGTACTTCGGGTCGACCTTGACGAAGTCCCTCCAGTCGAGCCCCACCGCGCCGAAGGCCTCCTCGCAGAACTCCCGGACCGAGTGCGTCTCTCCGGTGGCCACGACGTAGTCGCCGGGCTGGTCCTGCTGGAGCATCCGCCACATGGCGTCGACGTAGTCCCTCGCGTAGCCCCAGTCGCGCTTCGCGTCGAGGTTCCCGAGGCGCAGCTCCTTCGCCCGGCCCTGCTTGATCGCGGCGACCCCCATCGTGATCTTCCGGGTCACGAAGTTCTCCCCACGCCGCGGCGACTCGTGGTTGAAGAGGATGCCGTTCGACACGTGCATCCCGTAGCTCTCCCGGTAGTTCACCGCCATCCAGTGGCCGTAGCACTTGGACACCGCGTAAGGGGAGCGGGGGTAGAAGGGCGTCTTCTCGGTCTGGGGGGTTTCCCGTACGAGGCCGTACATCTCCGAGCTGCCCGCCTGGTAGACCCGGGTGCGGAGGCCGAGGTCGCGCACCGCGTCGAGCACCCGCAGGACCCCGAGCGCGGTCACGTCCGTCGTGTACTCGGGCATCTCGAAGGAGACCTTGACGTGGCTCTGCGCCGCGAGGTTGTACACCTCGTCGGGCTCGAGCGCCTCGAGCGCCCGGACGAGGCTGTTCTGGTCCACGAGGTCCCCGTAGTGCAGGACCAGGCGGTCGCGGACGTGGTCGATCCGCCACGTGTTGAACGAGCTGCTCCGGCGCACGAGGCCGTGGACCTCGTAGCCCTTCTCGAGCAGCAGCTCGGCGAGATAGCTCCCGTCCTGTCCCGTGATGCCGGTGATGAGCGCCTTCTTCGCCGCCACGTTCGGCCTCCTCGCAAAGCTGCGAGTCTACGACGCACCTCCGACCCGGGTCAAAGAGGGAGGGAGAACGAAGAACGCGGAGAAAGGGGAACAGGAAAGGGGGATCGACTTCCCGGCCGGGGCCTCGGTTCCCGCGTGGTCCGCCGAGGGCCGGCGCCGGGCTCCCTCCAAACCCCGCGCCCACCCCCGCGACACCGCTCGGAACACGCTGCAGCGTCACGGCCGAGGAGTCAATCCCCCTCTTCGCCTCACTCCTAAAGCACGATTGGGGCCAATGTCCCCCTGCTCGACGAAGCCTCTCGGCTGCAGTCTCTTGCCGGGATCCTGGAGCTGGGTCTCATGCTTCTCCGGATCGGTCGTGCAACGCCCCATTATCCGATTCGCAACGTGGCGTCAGCGTCTTCTGGCCGACGTCCCGATCCCGAGCTGCTTCATCTTCCGGTACAGGTTCGTCCTCTCGATCCCCAGCTCCCGCGCGGTCTGGCCGAGGTTGCCGCGGTTCGCAGACAGCCGCTCGAGGATGTACTGGCGCTCGAACCGGGACCGCGCGACCCGCAGGGCGAGCGGCGCCCCGTCGTCGCCTCCCGCCGGCGCGGTCATGTGCAGCGCCTCCATCACGTCGCGGTGGGTCACCGCCTCGCGGGCCACGATGACCGCGAGCCGCTCCATCAGGTTGCGCAGCTCGCGGACGTTGCCCCGCCACGGGAGCTGGGAGAGGAACTCCACCGCCCGCGGCGCGAGGCGCTTCGGCTTGAAGCCGTTCTCGACGCTGGCGAGGCGCAGGTAGTGCTCGGCGAGCAGCGGCACGTCCTCGCGGCGGGCCCGCAGCGGAGGCAGGGCGATGTTGACCACGTTGAGGCGGTCGTAGAGGTCGTCGCGGAAGCGGCCCTTCTCGATCTCCTCGAGGAGGTTCTTGCTCGTCGCGGCGAGGATCCGCACGTCGACCGCGCGGCTGCGCGAGCTGCCGACCGGCGTGACCTCGCCCTCCTGCAGCACCCGCAGGAGCTTGGCCTGCATCACGAGGCTCATGTCCCCGATCTCGTCCAGGAAGAGCGTGCCCCCGTCGGCCGACTCGAACGTGCCCCGGCGGTCGGAGACGGCGCCGGTGAAGGCGCCCTTCACGTGGCCGAACATCTCGCTCTCGATGAGGTCCGCCGGAACGGCCGCGCAGTTCATCTGGACGAACGGGCGGTCCCTCCGCGGCGAGAGGGCGTGGATGGCTCGGGCCACGAGCTCCTTGCCCGTCCCCCGCTCCCCGGAGATGAGCACCCTGGCTCGAGCGGGGGCCACCATGTCCACCAGCTGGTAGACCCTCTGCATCGCCTCGGAGCGCCCGACCATGCCGTAGCGCGCGCCTCCCGGCTCCTTGCCCTCCTCGGCCGCCCGGCCCTCGCGGCTCGCGGCCGGGGCGAGGACCCGGTCGAGGACGCCGTAGAGCCGCTCCCTCGCCAGGGGCTTCTCGAGGTACTCCGCCGCCCCGAGGTGCATCGCCTCCACGGCGTCCGGCACGCTCCCGTAGCCGGAAACGACGACGACCGGCGTCACCGGCGAGCGCCTCTGCAGCTCGCGCAGGACGTCGAGGCCGGTTCCGTCCGGTAGCCGGAGATCGAGGAGCACCGCGGCTGGCCGCCGCTCGCCGAACGCCCTCAGGCCCTCGCCGACCGATGCCGCCCCCAGGGCCTGGTAGCCGCGGGCGGTCAGCATGTCGAGGCACGCGCGGCGCAGATCGCGGTCGTCCTCGATGACGAGGATGAAGGGACGCTCGGCGTCGACCATTGAGGGCTCGGGGATGCTATCATCCGGGCGATGCAGCGGCAACACCGCGGCGGCGGTTGGCCCTGGTCGGTCGTCGCTCTCGCGCTCCTCCTGGCCGGCGCCGGATGCGACTTCCAGCCCGACCCGCCAGCCGGCCCCGAGCCGCTCGCCCCCGGTCGCTTCGCCGACGTCACCGTGGAGTACCGCCAGCCCAACGGATGCCAGAACGCCCCCTCGGCGTGCGACAACCTGGTGGTCTTCTTCGGGAGCTGGATGCGGCCCGGCCAGGAGATCTACCTCGCCTCCGACCCCGGCTCCCGCGTGTGGACCGGGATCGCGAGGGGCGTGCCCGTCAACTGGCCACCCTCCGACGCCCCCCACCTCGTCCGCGTCTTCGACCCCTACGTCGTCGACACGCCTACCGGCGGGGTCACGGCCGCGCGGCTCGTCGTGGGCGGTCAGGCGCTCAACCAGTACGACTCGCCAGGGACCCCCCAGGAGAGCGCGCTCGTCTACGTCGACGACAACGGGGTTGGACGCAACCCTCTCTGAAGCGCCTCAGCGCCCCCGGATGTCCCGAAGGTGGGCCTCGAGCTCCCGCAGGCGGGCCGCCTCGGGAGACGAGGGCACGACGGCGTGCTTGCGCGCCTCCCGCAGGCGTGCCTCGGCCGCGGCGTACTGCTGCTGGCCCAGCAGCGACCGGGCGGCATCGAGGTGGATGGCCGCCATCCGCAGGCGCGTGGCGGTGTCGTCGGGGCGCCAGATGAGCGCCTGCGCGTAGCGCGCGAGCGCCCGCTCCGGGTCGCCCCCGGGGCCGGCGAGGAAGTCGCCGTGGCGGACGAGCACGCTCGGGTCTTCGCGCCGCCGCCTCGCCAGCTCCTCGAACGCCGCATCCGCCTCCCTCGCCCGTCCGGCCGCGGTCGCGAAGCGGATGAGACCCTCCACCGCCTCGGTGCCCTCGAGGTCGGACGCCACGGCGTCCGCGTACGCCCGCAGGACCCGCTCGATGCTCGCCTCGGCGCCGCCCGGAACCCCGGCCCCGCTCCGACCGCTCCCGGCGAGGGCGAGCGCATGCGGGGCGAGAAGCTCGGCCGTCGCGAGGTGCGCCGCCGCGTGGTCGGGCCTGAGGGCCACCGCACGCGCGAAGAAGGCGATTGCCCGCTCTTCCTCGGGCTTGAGCAGGGCCGCCGCCGGCTGCCCCGAGCCGGGGAGAGGCGTCGGAACCGGGGCGCTCGCCGCCTTGCCCGCCCACGCCCGCCCGAGCAGATAGAGCGCTTCCGCGTCGGACGCCTCCCCGAGAGCGGCGATCGCCTCGTCGAAGCGGCCGCCCTCCACGAGCCCGCGAGCCCCGCCGAAGGCATCTGCTCCCGCCCCCGGCCCGGCTGTCTTCTCCCCCTGGCACGCCGTCAGGGCGAGGGCCGCCGCCAGGACGCAGCCGCGGGCGAGTGGCATATGGGCCTATGATAGCAGACGCCCCTCAGGCGATCGCACCCCGCGGCCCCCCGAGCACCGCTCGCAGGTGCCGAGCGGTGTGCCCCGTCCCCTGCTCGGCGAGCGCCTCCGGCGTTCCCTGGAACACCACGCGCCCCCCTCCCTCCCCGCCCTCGGGTCCGAGGTCGACGACCCAGTCGGCCTGCTTGATCACGTGGAGGTTGTGCTCGATCACCACCACGGTCGCGCCGCCGTCGAGCAGGCGCTGGAGCGCCTTCAGCAGCTCGTCCACGTCGCCCATGTGCAGGCCCGTCGTGGGCTCGTCGAGGACGTAGAGGACGCGGGGCCCGGGGCGGCGCAGGAGATGCGCGGCGAGCTTGACCCGCTGGGCCTCGCCCCCGGAGAGGGTGCTCGCGGGCTGGCCCAGCCGCAGGTAGCCGAGGCCGATCTGCTCGAGCACCTTCAGCCGTCGGGTGACACGGTGCTGTCCTGCGAAGAGCTGGAGGGCCTCGTGAACCGTCAGGTCGAGCACCTCGTCGATCGACCGTCCCCGCCACCGCGCCTGGAGGACGGCGGGGCGGTAGCGGCGCCCGCCGCAGGACTCGCACACGAGCCAGGCGTCCGCCAGGAACTGCAGGTCCACCCGCACCCGCCCGTCGCCTCCGCAGGCCTCGCAGCGCCCCCCCGGCATGTTGAACGAGAATGCCGCTGCTCCGAGCCCCCGCCGTCGCGCCTCAGGGGAGCCGGCGAACAGCTCGCGGATCGCGTCGAAGGCCTTCATGTACGTGACGGGGTTCGATCGCGGGCTGCGCCCGAGCGGAGACTGGTCGACCACCTCGAGCTGCTCCACGTGCTCGGCGCCTTCGACGACACTCCCCGCGTGACGCTCCGATCCCCCCCGCCGGCGCCGCAGCTTCGCGCAGAGCACGTCGTGGACGAGGGTCGACTTGCCCGACCCCGACACCCCGGTCACCACGGTGAACGCGCCGAGGGGAAAGCGGACGTCGACGTCCTTGAGGTTGTGCACCGACGCGCCCCGCACGTGGAGGAACAGCCCGTTGCCCCGCCGCCGGCGGGCGGGCACCGCGATCCGCAGGTCGCCGCGCAGGTACTTCGCGGTCAGGCTCCGGGGCTCTCGCGACAGAAGGTCGGCCGGACCCTGGTAGACGACGCGGCCTCCCTGCTCGCCGGCCCCGGGCCCGAGGTCGATCACGTGGTCGGCGGCGGCCACGATCACGGGGTCGTGCTCGACCACGACCACCGTGTTGCCCTGGTCACGCAGGGCCGCGAGGATACCGACGAGCCGCTCGGTGTCGCGCGGGTGCAGGCCGACCGAGGGCTCGTCGAGCACGAAGAGCGTCCCGACGAGGCCCGTCCCGAGCGCCGCGGCGAGCGCGATGCGCTGGGACTCTCCCCCCGAGAGAGACGAGGACGCGCGGTCGAGCGTCAGGTAGTCGAGCCCCACGTCCTCGAGGAACGACAGACGGCGGTCGATCTCGCCCCGGACCCTCTCCGCGACGGCCCGGTCCGCCCCTTCGAGCTCGAGGTCGGCGAGGAAGCGGCGGGCGGCGCCGACGGAGAGCCGCGCGACGTCACGGATCGACAACCCCCCGACCCGGACCCGCAGCGCCTCCCGGCGCAAGCGTCCGCCGCCGCAGGCCGGGCACTCCTGGTAGCCCCGGTAGCGGGCGAGGAACGCGCGCACCTGGACGCGGTACTTGCGCCCCTCCAGCCAGCGGAAGAAGCCGAGGATCCCTCCGAACTCCTCGTCCCCCTCCAGCACGAGCCGCCGCTGGCCTTCGTCGAGGAAGGACCAGGGCACGTCCATCGGGATCCCGCGCCGCCTCGCGAAGCGGCGAAGCTGCGCGAGGACCGCCCGGTAGTGCGGGCGGTTCCACGGCTCGACCGCCCCCTCCGCGAGGCTGCGGCGCTTGTCCGGCACCACGAGGTCGAGGTCGACCTCGATCAGGTTGCCGAAGCCGTGGCAGGACGGGCAGGCGCCGAAGGGGTTGTTGAAGGAGAAGAGGCGGGGCTCCGGCTCGGCGTAGCTCGTCTCGCAGCGGGGACACTCGAAGCGCTCCGAGACCGGCAGCGCCTCGCCGAGGTGGTTCACCACCACCGCCCGTCCCCCGCCTTCGCGCAGCGCCGTCTCGAGCGACTCCGAGAGCCGCGCCCGCTCGCTCTCGCGGGGAACCAGGCGGTCCACCACCACGAGCGCGCCCGGGGGCAGCGCTCCCTCCTCGGGCAGCTCGCTCGTGGCGCCCTCTGCGAGGACGCGCAGGAAGCCGCGCTTGCGCAGCGCCGCCGCTGCCTCGCCCGCGGGCGGCCGGAAGGCGACCACGACCCTGCCTTCGCCTCCCGCAGAGACCAGACGCTGCGCGACTCCGGCGGGCGAGGCCCGTCCCACCTCCTCGCCGCACCCGTCGCAGACCGTGCGGCCGGCCCGCGCGAACAGCAGCCGCAGGTGGTCGTGGATCTCGGTCGCGGTGGCCACCGTCGAGCGGGGGCTGCGCGAGAGCACCCGCTGCCGGATCGCGATGGCCGGGCAGATCCCGTCCACCTCGTCCACCCGGGGCTTCTCCATCCGCTCGAGGAACTGCCGGGCGTACGAGGACAGGCTCTCCACGTAGCGGCGCTGGCCCTCGGCGTAGAGGGTGTCGAACGCGAGGCTGCTCTTCCCCGAGCCCGACACGCCGGTCACCACGACCAGCTTCCGCGTCGGGATCCGGACGTCGATACCCTTGAGGTTGTGGACGCGGATCCCCCGGAGGACGATGTCGGAAGGCATGGCAGCCCACGATCGTAGCACGCCTTCCCGCGCCGACCCGGGCGCGGGCGCCCTACGGCCGCGAGGCTGAGCCGCCCGCCGCGGCGTCCGCCAGCCGCCGCTCGCGCTCGCGCTCGGCGACGTAGGCCCGCGGGTCGCGCAGGAGCTGCTCCGCCCGGGGGATGAGCTCGAGGGCCTTGCGCACCTGCGGGTCCCAGGCGGCGGTGCGGCGTCGCGCCTCCCCCTCGCCGAACACCTGCAGCACGACCTCCTCCTCGATCCGCCGGGCGAGCTCGTCGCGGTGCTCGGCGAGCTCCGCCTCGCTGTAGCGGATCTTCCGCTCGTCGAGGTGGGCGCGGAAGTCCACGAGGACGGCGTCGTCCACGCGGAACGCGGGGGTGATCTTCTTCACCCGCGCCGGCGCGGGCGCGGTGCGGCTGCCGGTGCCGGCGATCGATCCGCTCTCCTGCCCGCTCGCCGCCTCGAAGCCGCGCGCGAAGCTCGTCAGGGCCTGGCGAGCGACGAGGCGCGAGACGAACTTCGAGGGCGCCTCCGGCTCGACGCAGTAGTCGGGGGTGATGCCGTCTCCGCCGAAGACCCGGCGTCCCGAGTCGGTCAGCTTCATCTCGGATCGGCCCTGGTCGCACGCCTTGCGGTCGCGCGGGGCGTAGTACTCCTCGAGCGGCGAGCCCGAGTAGTCCCGCTGGATCGAGCGGCCGGACGGCGTGTAGTAGCGGGCCGTGGTGAGGGCGAGGGCGTAGCCGCGCACGTTGCGCAGGGGCATGATCGTCTGGACGAGCCCCTTCCCGAACGTGGTCTCCCCCACGATCAGGGCCCGGTCGTGGTCCTGCAGGGCCCCCGCCACGATCTCGCTCGCGCTCGCGCTGTGCCGGGACGTGAGCACGACCAGGGGGACGGAGGACCAGGCGCTCTCCTCCTCGGTGATGTAGTTGGACTCGTCGCGCCGCGACCGCCCGCGGGTGAACACGACGAGCTGCCCTTTCTTGAGGAACAGGTTCGAGACCGCGAAGGCCTGGTCCAGCAGCCCGCCGGGGTTGTCCCGGATGTCGAGGATGAACGCCGTCGCCCCCTGGCGCTTGAGATCGGCGAGCGCCCGCTCGAGCTCGCGCTCGCAGCCCTCGCCGTCACCGGGCCGGCAGGCCGTCACCTCGTTGAAGTCCTGCAGCCGGATGAACCCGACCTTCGGCGCGACCATGAATGCGTACGGGACCGCGTGGAGGGGGATCGCGTCGCGGATGACCGTGAACTCGAGGGGCTGGTCGTAGCCCTGGCGGACGATGGTCACTCGGACGGGGGTCCCCTTGGGCCCGCGCAGCCGCTTGACCGCGTCGTCGATGCCCATTCCTCGCGCGTCCTCGTCCTCGATCCGGCTGATGACGTCCCCGGCGCGGATGCCGAGCCGGAACGCGGGCGTCCCCTCGAACGGCGACACGACGGTGATGTTGCCGTCGATCGACTGGACGGTGATTCCGAGGCCGTAGTACTGGCCCTTCTGGCGCTCCTGCATCGTCTGGTAGTCGCGCTGCTCGAAGAAGTTCGAGTGCGGGTCGAGCGTCCGCAGCATCTCCCGGATGGAGCTCGAGACCAGGCGGTCGCTCGGCACCTCCTCGACGTACTCCCGCTCGACCGCGGCCATCATCGCGGTGTACAGGCGCAGCTGCTCGCTGAGGCGTCCGCCCCCGGCGAGCGCGCGCCCTCCGAGGAGCCCGCCCGCCAGGGTCGAGCCGAAGACGAGCCCGAGGGAGACCGCGCCGAGCCGCGTGAGCTTCATGTTTCCATCATAGCAGGCAGGGAGTCCGCGGGGGCGGACCCCGGCCTCTCGTGGCCGGCCTGGCCGGCCGCCACCTTCAGAAGCGGACGTGAAGGCCGACCGTGAAGGTCGCCCCGGACAGGTCGAGCCGGTTCACGAGCCCGGGCGCGTTCGGCGCGAAGTCGCCGCCCATGTCGTCCTCGGCCCACTGGTAGCGGCCCTCCGCTACGATCGCGAAGTCCCGGTTGATGTAGGCCCGGAAGCCGCCCAGCACGTGGACGCCGAAGGCGGTCCCGTCCGCGCGGAAGGCGTCGGCGATCACGGGCAGGGACGGGTCGTAGAAGTCGATGAAGTCGCCGTACTCCTCGTACTCCCAGAAGACCGCGTCCACTCCCCCTCCGACGAAGGGGACGAGCTTCGCTCTCTTGCTCGTCGGAAGGAAGCGGACGGAAACCCCGAGCGGCAGCATCTGCAGCCTCAGCGTCTGCTCGATCTCGGCCCCCGAGGGGCGCACGTAGTCGCGGTACGACGTGTCCACGGAGCGGGAGTAGCCGTCGAAGTGCACGGCAAGCTCCACGTTCCTCAGGACGACCTGGTTGTACTCGACGCCGCCGTACACACCGTAGAAGTCGCTCTTCTCGACGAGGTAGAGCTCCCGCACGTCCGTGAAGAGCGTCTCGCTGCCTCGCGGAAAGTACCCGCCAATGCGCAGGTCGAGGCCACCCGCCGCGGCGGTGCGGGCGCCTCCCCACAGCAGGGCCATCAGGGTCAGGCTCAGGGTCGCTCGTCGCACGGTTGTCTCCTTTGCTGCCCGCCGTTTACCACCCCGCGAGGGTGGCACGTCCCGGGCCCATCACTGCCTTAGCGAGACAGCAGGATAGGTGCCAGACTGACGGTCTCAGCGAAGTGATTGTCAGTCAGTGGTTTCCGGGTTCGACCGCCCGTCCCTCCGTCCTCTCGAGAGGACACAAGGCGGCGTCAGACGGAAGCGGCTTCTTCGGAAAAGGAGGTTGGAGGCGGCGACCGGAGTCGAACCGGTGAATAGAGGTTTTGCAGACCTCCGCCTTAGCCACTTGGCTACGCCGCCCTGCGAGCACTATACGGGACGCTGGCGCTGCAAATCAAGGTGCGGGCCCGCCCTGTCCCGCTTGACGAGAAGCGCCTTCGTGGTTATTTTGGGACGTCGCTGAGGGCGGGAATAACTCAGTGGTAGAGTGCGACCTTGCCAAGGTCGAAGTCGCGGGTTCGAATCCCGTTTCCCGCTCCATGACCTCCCCCTGACCCGGGCTCGTCGTCAGGCTTCTCCGAACGCGTTCTCGTCGTGGCGCACCCTCGGGCCGTCCGGGCCCCAGTCGATCGACACGACGTCGAAGCGGAACGCGCACCCCTGCGCCCCGTGGCACGCGGCCCAGTGCCGAGCCGCGCGCACCACGCGCTGGCGCTTGGCCGGAGTCACCGCCTCCACCGCGCTGCCGTGCGAGCCCGAGCGGCGCTCCTTCACCTCGACGAAGACGATCGTGACGCCGTCGCCGGCGACCACGTCGATCTCCCCCGCGCGGCAGCGGTAGTTCCGCGCCAGCACCCGCAGCCCGCGGCGCACGAGGTGCTCGCAGGCGAGGTCCTCCCCGGCCCCTCCGGGGCGACGCACGGGCCTCAGCGACGCCGGCGCCACCGGGTGCCCGTGGGGGTGTCCTCGAGCAGCACGCCGAGCGACTCGAGCCTGGCGCGGGCCGCGTCGGCGCGGGCGAACTCCCGCCGCCTCCGCGCCTCCTGCCGCTCGTCGAACAGCGCCTGCTCCTCCGCCGAAAGGCGCGCCGTCTCCGGCCCCGGCACGAGCACGGCGAAGATCCCGTCCATCGACTCGATCTCGCGGCGAACCGCCTCCGCCCCCGCCCGCGTGAGCGCACCCTCCGCGAGCAGGGCGTTCGCGCGCCCCACGAGCCCGTGCACGGCGGCGAGGGCCTCCGGGGTGTTGAGATCGTCGGCGAGCGCGTCGTCGAACGCGCGCCGCGCCTCGGCGCACGCCCCGGCCGCCGGCCCGGCCTCCCCCGCGCGGTCGACCTCGCCCAGCCGGCCGAGGAGCCCGTGCACCCGCTCGAGGGCGGAGCGGCTCTGCTGCAGGCCCTCGAACCCGAAGTTCAGCGGCTTCAGGTAGTGCGCCCCGGCGAGGAGATAGCGGACCGCCTCCGCGGAGTGGCCCCTCCCCAGGATGTCCGGGATCGTGAAGAAGTTGCCCTTGCTCTTCGACATCGTCTCGTCGTCGACGAGGAGGTGCCGGACGTGCATCCAGTGCCGCGCGAACGGCTTGCCGGTGGCGCAGGTGCTCTGGGCGATCTCGTTCTCGTGGTGGGGAAACACGAGGTCCTCGCCCCCCAAGTGGATGTCGAACGTCTCGCCGAGGTACCTCATGCTCATGGCCGAGCACTCGATGTGCCAGCCCGGCCGTCCCCTCCCGAACGGCGCGTCCCACTGCGCCCACTCGGGCTCGTCGGTCTTCCTCTTCCACAGCACGAAATCGCGCGCGTTCTCCTTGTCGTACTTGTCGGTGTCGACTCGCGCCCCGTCCTTGATCCCCGCCACGTCGAGCCGGGCGAGACGCCCGTACTCCGGGAACGTCGCCACCCGGAAGTACACGCTGCCCTCCGCGGTGTAGGTGTGGCCCCGCGCCGCCAGCCGCTCGATCAGCTCGATCATCTCGGCGACGTGCTCGGTCGCGCGCGGCATGTGCTCGGGCCGCAGGAGCCGCAGGGCCGCCATGTCCTCCTCGAACGCCCGGATGTACCGCGCGGTCAGGTCCCGCAGCGTGGTGCCCGCCTCCTGCGCCTTCTGGATGATCCGGTCGTCGACGTCGGTCACGTTCATCACGCCGCGCACCACGTAGCCGAAGCGCGCGAGCGTGCGGCGCAGGACGTCCGCGGCCACGAAGCTGCGGAAGTTCCCGACGTGCGCCCGGTCGTAGACGGTGGGGCCGCACGCGTAGAAGCTGACCCGCGGCGGGTCGAGAGGGACGAGCGGCACGACGCGCCCGCTCCACGTGTCGAATAGCCTCAGCTCGATGGTCATGTTGCCCTCAGGATGAGCGCGGTGAGGTCGTCCGTGCAACCTGCGGCCCCGGTCCAGGCGTCCACGGCGCGGACGAGGGAGGCGAGCGCCGCCGGCGCGCCCTCGTCACCGGCGGAGCGCAGGGCCGCGCGCACCCGCTCGTCGCCGAGCTCCTCGCCCGACGGGTCCTGCGCCTCGGTCGCCCCGTCCGTCACCACCGCCACGAGGTCGCCCGGCTGGAGCGCGATCTCCCGCGCCTCGAGGGACACCTCCTCGAGCAGCCCGAGGACCGGGCCCCCCGCGGTCAGGCGGGCCTCGCCGCCCCCCGCCTTCACGGCGTACGGCGGAACATGGCCGGCGTTCACGTAGGCGAGCACCCTTCGGGCGGGGTCGAGCTCGGCGTAGAACAGCGTCACGTACCGGCTCGTCTGCGTGCTCGCGTAGAGGAAGCGGTTCAGCCGCTCGAGCACCCGCGCGGGCGGGGCGGTGCCGGCCGTGGCGCGCAGCCACGCGTGCACGGAGGCCATCATCAGGCTGGCCGGGGTCCCCTTGCCCGACACGTCGGCCACGACGAGGCCGAGCCTGCCCTGCTCGAGGGGGATGAAGTCGTAGTAGTCGCCGCCCACCTGGAAGCACGACCGGCTGAGCGCGGCGAGCTCGAAGCCGGGGAGGGCGGGCGCCTCGCGCGGGAACAGCGTCTGTTGGATCTCCCGGGCGATCTGCAGGTCCCGGTCCTGTCGCTCCTTCTCGAGGCGCAGGCGCTGCGCCCGTGCGCCCTCGAGGGCGGCCTGCGTCTGCCGCGCGAGGGCGGCGGCGAAGTCGAGGTCCTCGTCCGAGAACGGCCGCCCCCCGGGCCGCGGCCCCACCGCGAGCAGCCCGCTCACCCGCTCGCCCGCGGCGAGCGGCACCGCGAGGGCGAACCCCCCGTCGAGGAGGGCCTCGCGCAGGGGGCCCGGAGGAAGGGCCTCCGCCGCCCGGGGCCGGGGCACCTCCTGGAGCAGGCGCCCCCCGTCCGCCTCGATTCGGGCAGAGGGTCCTCCGGCCCGGCAGCCCCGCGCGTGGACGAGATCGAGCCCCCCCTCGCGGACGCGGTAGACCGCGCTGCGGGTCGCCAGGAACTGCCCCATCGCGGTCGTGGCCACGAGCCGCTCGATCGCCTCCTCCTCGAGCTGCGCGGTCAGCTCGCGGAAGATGTCGAAGAGGTTGTTGAGCTGGTAGACCTTCACCGAGAGCGAGCGGTTCGCCTGCCGCAGCTCCTCGTAGACGAGCCCGTTCTCGATCGGGACCGCGGCGCACGCGGCGAGGCTCTCGATGAAGCCCCTCTCCTCGGGACCGAACGGGGCTCCGCTCGCCCGCGGGCCCAGCACGAGGAGGGCGATCGTGCGCTCGCCGCGCCGGATGGGGCAGGCGAGCTCGAAACCCGGCAGCCCCGCGCCCGACACCAGGGGCTCGCCCGCCCCGGCGGGGACGGTCGGCGGGAGGCCCCGCGCGCCCCCCCGGCAGACCCGCAGGCGGAAGCCTTCCGCGCCCTCGTGTACGTAGAGGGCCCCCCGGGACACCTGCAGCTCGCCCATCACGACGAGCAGCGCCGCCTCGAGGATCGCGCCGCCGCCGAGCGAGGAGCCGAGCGTCGTCGTGAGGTCGAGCAGCGAGATGAGCTCGGACATGCGCTTGAGGAGCGGTGGCTCCCGCCCCTCCCGGCGGAAGGCGTCGAGCGCCTGCTGGTACTGGAGCACCACGGGCACGCTCACGGGGCGACCCTCGAGGGCTTGCGCTTCACCATGCGGCACACGTTCCCGCGCGCCGTCCGCCGGAACGTGACCGAGTCCATGATCCGGCCCATGAGGTGCATCCCGAGGCCGCCCGTCCGGCGCTCGGAGGCGTAGCGCCGCAGGTCCACATCGGGCACCGACGCGGGATCGACGGCCTCCCCCTGGTCCAGGACGTCGACGCGCAGCTCGTCCCCCTCGTCCTCGAAACCCAGCTCCACCGTGCGGTCCCCCGCCCCGCGATAGGCGTGCTCGATCACGTTCGTCGAGGCCTCGTCGACGGCGAGGGCCAGCTGCTCGGCCTGGACCGCGTCGAACCCGGCGACCTCGGCCATCCGGCGCGCCACGTCCCGCACGAGCGCCAGGTACTCCGTCCGGCTCGGGACCTGGAGGACGAGCGCGGGACGCCGCGCGCTCACGCCGTGGGGCTTCCCGTCCCCTCGCGGAAGCTCATGACCGCCTCGACCTCCGAGGGGAAGATCCGGTAGAGGTGGTCGAAGCCGAGGATCTCGAAGATGTTGTGGACGGTCTCGTTGAGGTCGGCGAGGCGGATGTCGCCGCCGTTCGATCGCACCTCCTCGATCACCCCCATGAGCGCCCCGAGGCCCGCGCTCGCGATGTACTTTAGCCCCGCCCCGCTCACCACGATCCGGTAGCGCCCCCCGTCGATCGCCTTCTGGATCTCGCCCTCGAACACCCGGACGGTGTGGGCGTTGACGAAGCCCCGGGGGTAGACGAGGACGATGCCCTCCACCTCGCGGCTGTCGACGAGGAGCTCGCTCATGGGCCGGTCCGGGGAGGACTATACATGCTTCGCGCCGCCCTCCGAAAGCAGGGTCCGGGCCCGGGCGATGTCCTCGCGAATGCGGGCCACGAGCGCCTCGGCGCCCGCAAAGCGCTCCTCTCCCCGCAGCCGCTCCACGAAGGCGAGCCTGACCCGGGCTCCGTAGAGCTCGCCGTCGAAGTCCAGGAGGTGGGCCTCGACGGTCTCGTGGGTGCCGCCGAACGTGGGACGGCGGCCGATGTTGACGACGGCGGGCCAGTCCTCCCCGGCCTCGAGCCGGCACCGCGCCACGTAGACCCCCCGCGACGGAATCACCTCGTTCTCGGACACGAGGTTCGCGGTCGGGATGCCGATCCGGCGGCCCCGGCCCTCTCCCCGCACCACCTGGGCGTCGACGAAGGGCTCCCGCCCGAGCAGAGCGGAAGCGCTCTTCACGTCGCCCCGCCGCAGCGCCTCGCGGATGCGACTGCTGCTGATCGCAGCGCCGTCCTCGAGGACCGGGGGCACCGCGCGCACCCCGAATCCGATCCGCGCCCCGAGCGAGCGCAGGACGTCCACGTCGCCGCTCCTCCCCCGTCCGAAGCGAAAGGACTCCCCGACCACGACCTCGCGGGCGCGCAGCACACCCGCCAGGATGCGCACGGCGAACTCCTCCGGGGACAGCGCGGCGACCTCCGAGCCGAACGGGAGCACCGCCAGCCGCGACACGCCGAGAGCCACGAGGAGCTCTTCGCGCTGGGCCAGGGTGGTGAGCGCGGGGGGGGCGGCCGAGGGGCGAAGCACGCGGGCTGGGTGGGGGTCGAAGGTGAGCACGACCGCCTCGCACCGCGCCGCCCGGGCCCCTTCGACGGCCTCCGCCACCAGGGCGCGGTGACCGCGGTGCACCCCGTCGAAGTTGCCCACCGTGACCACGGGGGCGGGCCGGCCGAGCAAACCGTCCCGATCGAGGGCCAGGCGGTCCATCCGCGGGTCGCCGCTAGCGGGAGGAGCGACGCCGCACGGTCGCCTCCGGGCGACTCGCCCCGGCGTCGTCCACGGCGGACAGCAGGTAGCCGTCCGGCTCCACCTCGTAGTGGAACGGGCGGGCCCACGGGTCGAGCAGGTAGTCGCGGTCCACGAGCCCGGCCCGGACGAGGTCCTCGAGGGCGGCGGGCGGCGTGCCGTGCGTCGCCCGCCACGCCTCGATGGCTCGCTCGAGGCGGGCGAGACGGGCCGAGGTCAGGCCCTCGAGGAGCGACGCCTCGGTCCCCTCCAGCAGCGGAGCGAGCCCCGTGACCGCGAACGGCGAGCGCCACTGCACGACCAGGCCGGCCGCCGCGAGGGCGATCACCAGGGCGGCCACCACGTAGCCCGGCACCGGGGAGGCCGCGCCCTCGGCGGGGCCCTCCTGCTCCTCGGGGGCCGGGCCGGTGCCCGCGGGGGCCACGAGGTTGCGGTTCAGGAAGTCGAAGAGCGTCCGACACACCTCGAACTCGCCGGCGCCCGTGGAGTCGATGATCGCCTGGACGGTCCGCACGCCGTCCACCTTGCGGAAGACACGCTCCTCGTCCGGGGCGAGACGGATCCGACCCGTGGAGGTCGCGACCCTCCGCTCGACGAGGCTCGCGTCGGGCGCCGCCCCCGCTCCCACCTCGATCAGAGAGGGATCGACGACCGGCCGGAACACGATGTCGAAGGACGGGATCCGCTTCTCGATGATGGGCCACTCGTCCACCATCCGGATCCCTTCCATGAGGATGAAGTCCGTGCTCATGGGCACGAAGTTCTCGCGGTCGTAGTCCACCGCGTCCGCGGGCGCGAAGTGATAGCGCCCGTCTCGCCAGCGGAAGACCCGGAAGACGATCTGGGCGATCTGGACCTGCAGCGCGTCGCGCAGGTCCTTCGTCGTGATCGCCCCGCCGCTCGCGAGGATGTGGCCGAGCCGCTGCAGGGTCTGCTTCTGGACGGCGAGGGCCTCGTCGAGCCGGTCCTTCGTGATCTTGCCCTGCTTCACGAGGACGTTGCCGAGCCGGTCCTCGAGGCGTCGAGCGGACGAGTCCGCCATCACCACCATGCCGTTCTCGAACGTCACGGTGACGCTCTCGTCGTCCTTCTCGTGGGTCAGGGTGAGCAGTCCGGTCTTGCGCTGCAGGCCGATGAGCTGGAAGATGTCGGGCAGGCCGAAGTCGCGGATCGTCCCCTCGAGCGCCATCGTCTACCCCGCCGCCTGCGGCGCCCGCGCCCGCCGGTGGCCCGGGTGGCGCGCCGGAAGCTCCACCTCCGCCGCCGGACGGAACCGGTTGGCCGCCGCCCAGACCAGGACCAGGATCCCTCCCGCCCCGATCGCCCCCCAGGGCGGCGAGACGGCGTCCGAGACCTCCGCGAAGGGCACGCGCCGGGAGCCGAGCAGGACGCCGAGGACGCCGTACCAGACGAGCATCAGCGCCGCCCCCCGCAGCGTCCAGCCCCCGTAGACCTGGCCGGCTCCCGGCGACAGCACCGACAGGGCGCGGAACACGCGCTCGCGCTTCGCCTCGGCCGCCTGCACCGCCGCCATCTTGCGGTTGCGCGCCGGGGCCGACACACCGTCGCGGACGACGAACATGTGGTAGCACTGCGAGCACAGCCCGCCGCTCACCTGGCCGAGGTGGCACGAGCGGCAGAACGCGGTGCCGCAGCGCGCGCAGTGGAGGGTGAACGCCTTGGGACCGCGCCATCGACCCACCGCGAACGCGACCAGGGCGAAGACCCCGACCGCCGCCGAGAAGCGGCTCGCGAAGGCCCGCGCCACGCCCCCCGCCGGCGGAGGGGGCTCCCGCCCCTCGATCACGTTCCTCGCGGCCACCCCGCCCGCGGCGCTCGCGAGCTTCCGGGCGACCTGCCCCGTGTCGAGCCCCATGTCCACGACGGCGTAGTCCCCCGAGTCGTATCGCCACCGGTCGTAGTCGGCCACCAGGCCCGGGGCCAGCCGGTCGGCGTTCGACTTCGCCTCGTTGTACGCCTGGTACTCGAACTTCTGGAGGTGGACGAGCGAGAGGTTGTAGAACGAGGTGGCCGCGACCTCGGGGGGGCTCCCCGGGGCCGCGCCCTCCCGGTAGCGCTGGCGGGCCACGTCGAACCCGCCACGCGCGAACTCGAGGTTCGCGAGGTTGTTCCGCGCGACCGCGTCGGAGGGGTTCCGCGCGAGCTCCTCGCGGTACAGCGCGGCCGCTTCGTCGTACCGCCCCGACTTCCGCCACGCCGCCGCCAGCAGGTACACGAGGTCGCGATCGGCCGGATCCGAGCGGGCCGCCTCCGCGAGCCGTTCCAAGTCGGCCGCGTCGGGGACGGCCTCGACCGCGCGCAGCGCCGCGTGCAGGAGAGGGCTGCGCGCGGTGCGCGATCGCGCCTCGAGCGACGCGACGAGCGGCCCCGCCGCGGTCGCGGCCCCGAGGAGCAGGACGGCGAGGAGCCTCTCCCCCCGCGAGAGGTACGGGAACAGCAGCGCGAGCCACCACGGAGCCAGCCAGCCCCAGCCCTGGAACGTGGCGACCGGAAGGAGGAGCAGCAGCAGGAAGAGCGCCAGCGAAGCGGCCCGGCTCTGGCCGGGACCCAGCCACTCCTCCAGATCGTGGCGCAACAGACCGCCGCGGCGCAGGACGAGCGCGACGGCCGCGCCCCACGCGAGGCCGAACGAGGCGAGAAGGAAGGCCACGGTCGCGGTATCGCGCGAGCGCAGGCTCCCCCGACCCGTGGCGAGAAACGCGGAGACGCCGCGCAGCGCAGCACGCAGGCTCGGCACCACCCCGAGGGGCCCTTTCCTGAGCAGGGCGCGCGAGAGGCCGGCGTGGGCGTCCGGCAGCCCGGGGGCGAGCTCGACCGCCAGGCGAAAGGCCTCCTCGGCCTCCTCGCGCCGGCCCTCGGCGAGCCGCGCCGCTCCCCGCTCGACCAGGGCGAGCCCGATCGTGTCGAGGCTGGCGACGTTCCTCTCCACGCGCGCGCGCCGCAGCTCCCGGAGGGCGGCTTCCGCGCCCGCCGCATCGGCCGCGGCGTCGGCGCGGACGTAGCGGCCCCACATCTCCTCGAAGGTCGGGCCCGGCGGGACGGGCACCGGCGCGTGGGTCCCGGCGGCCTCGGGCGCAACGGCGAGGAGCAGGGCCAGGGCCAGGCTGGCGCTCACCGGGGCACCGCCCGGCTCCTCTCGACCCACGCCATCCGGAGCTGAAAGAGCAGGTCGTCGAGCAGCGCGTCCTCGTCCGCGGTCCTGCGTCCCTCGGTCTTGTCCTTCAGCATCTCGAGCACGGAGATGACCGAACCTGCCGACTCGAGGGCCTCGACCGGCGAGGGGCCGTCCGGGGAGCTGTGTCCCGACAGCAGGAGGCTCGCCTGCGCCGCGAGGCTCAGCAGAAGGTCGCTCAGCCGTGCGGGTTCCGCCCGCCGAGGGGTCCGAGGGGCCGGCTTCTCGGCGGGGGCCCGCGCGCCGACCGCGGGCGACTCCGCGCCGCCTTCGGGATCGCGTGGACGGCCCTCCGGCGTGAAGTGCCGGCGGTCGCTGACGGTGAAGGACTTCTCGGTCTCGCTCATCCGCGGTCGACAAGGCCCGGCAGGAGGCCCGCGGGCACCCAGCCGACCCCCCCGCACCGGTCCGCAGCCGCTGCATCCTACCACAAGTCGCTCTTTCTTCAGCGGATGCGGCGCGCCTGGGCCTCCCCCCAGGTGCGCACCCAGACCCTCGTCCCGTCCGTTGCGACCTCGATCGTGCCATCGCGGTCGGTCCGCAGCACGAGTGCCCCCGCCGTGCGGTAGCGCTCGAGCACCTCGGGGTGAGGGTGCCCGAAGGTGTTGTGCGCTCCCGCCGAGACGAGGGCGAGGCGGGGCGCGGCCGCCTCCACGAAGCCCCGGCCGCTGCTCGACCGGCTGCCGTGATGGGCCACCTTCACCACGACCGACTGTGGAACCACGAGCGCCGCTTCCGCGTCCCCGGCGACGTCTCCCGTGAGCAGCAGGTGCACCTCCCCCAGCGACACGTCGAGAACGACGGAGTCCTCGTTGCGCACCCGCCAGGGCGGGCGGCGCGGGGGGCGGGGGCCGAGAACGCGCAGGCGCACGCCGTCCCAGTCGAGCCGCGCGCCGGCGGCGAGCGAGCGCCGCGCCGCTCCCAGGGCACGGAAGCGCTCGTCGATCCCCCGCCAGACGGGATCGCGCAGCGGCGCCGGCCCCTCCCACAGCTCCCCGACCCGGAACGCCCGGAGGAGGAACGGGACCCCGCCCACGTGGTCGGGGTGGGCGTGGGTCACGAGGACGGCGTCGAGCCGGCGGACGCCCAGCCGCCACAGCTCGGGCGCCACCCGCCGCTCGCCGGGATCGAAGCGCGGGTCCCGCGAGCCTCCCGCGTCGACGAGGAGCGCGCGTCCCGAGGGCGACCGCAGCAGCAGGCTGTCGCCCTGGCCCACGTCCACGACCGTGAGGTGGAGCCGTCCGTCCGCCGCGCCCGGCCGCCCCGCGACGAGGGCGACGTGGGAGGCGAGGAGCAAGCCCAGCCCGGCCACCCGCCGTCCGCGACGGAGCAGTCCGAGGCCGGCGGTCCACGAGGCGACCGCCGTCCACGTGGGCGAGGGCACCCGCAGGTCCAACCAGGGGCCCAGGGGGCCGAGGTCTCCGCAGCGGCGCAGGGCGTGTGCCGTCACCCACGCGACATCGCCCGCGGCCGAGGCGACGGGGGCGCCGAGGGCCTGCGCGGCGAGGACGCCGAGGCCGCCCAGGAGGACGACGCCCGACAGCGGCACGGCCAGGATGTTGAGCACGATCGCGGCGGGTGCCAGGCGGTGGAACCAGGAGGCGAGGACGGGAGCGAGGACGCCCTGGGCGGCGATCGACGCGGCCACGGCGAGGTCGACCCGCAGCGGCAGCCTTCTCCACCCCTGGGTGAGGGGCCCCGCCAGGGCCAGGATCCCGAGCGTGGCGCCGAAGGAGAGCTGGAAGCCGACGTCGCCCGCGGAGGACGGGCGGGCCACGAGGAGCACGAGCGCGGCGAGGCCGAGCAGGTTCGCGACGTCGGTGTCCACGTCGATCGCCCGCCCGAGCAGGACCGCCGAGGCCATGAGGCTCGCCCGGACGACCGGCACGTCGCCCCCGACGAAGACCGCGTAGAGGCCCACGGCCGATGCCGTGACGCACGCGGTCGTCCACGGCCCGGCCCGCAGGGCGCGCAGAGCGAAGACGAGCAGCGCCGCGACCATCGCGACCTGGGCGCCGGAGAGGGCGAGGACGTGGTAGGTCCCCGAAGCCCGGAACGCCTCGGACGTCGCCGCGTCGATTCCCGAGCGGTCGCCGAGCACCATCGCCTGCACCAGCCCCCGCTCCACCCCCGGGAGGAGCCACCGCGCGAACGCGGCGCGTGCCTCCTCGCGCCGCCGCGCCACGAAGAGCCGCAGCGGCGCGCCGCCCTCCGGCAGGCGCTCGACCAGCCGGGCCGACTTGCAGGAGGCGAAGACCTCGTCACCGGCGCCCCGCCGAGGGGCCCGAAGGGCCGCCCACACCGCGAGGCGCTGCCCGTCGAGCAATCGGGGCCTCTTGTCCTCCCCCGCCACCTCCAGACGCGCACGACCCTCGGTCGGGACGGGATGCCCGGATCTCTCCTCGATCGCGTCGACGGCCAGCCGGAACGTGAGCCGGCCGTCCCGCTCCTCCGAGTCCCCTCGAACCGAACCGACGAGACGCACGACCCGCCCCGTCCCGCGTTCGGCCAGGCGCCACAGGGGCTGGCTCTCGACCTGCATCGCCTCGACGCTCGCCGCCGCCACCCCGAGGGCGAGCGCCGCGCCGCCGAGGCCGGCCATCGCCGCGCGTCCCTCCCCGGCCGCGAGCGAGGCCGCGAGGAGTGCGGCCGCGAGCGAGACGAGCGCGATCGCCTCGAGCGTGTTCCTTCCGGCCCCGGCGAGGAGGCAGCCGAGGCCGAACGCTCCGGCGAGGGCGAGGAGGGGACGGCGCATCGCGGCGGACCATACGCCGCGACGCTCCCCGCGTCCCGCCTCGACAGGACGGTTCCCGGACCGTCACAAGGCGGCTCACGACGCCCGGAGCCGGACCACCGCCTCCAGGTGGAAGGTGTCGGGGAAGAGGTCGAAGAGGAGCACGGCGTCCGGACGGAAGCCCCGCGCCGCGAAGGAGGCGAGGTCGCGCCCCAGCGTCGGAGGATCGCAGGAGACGTAGACCACCGCCTCCGGTCTGCGGGCGGCCACCGCCGACACCACCTCGGGACCCGCCCCGCTCCGAGGCGGGTCGAGCACGACGCGCTCGCCGGGCGCGGGGGGCACGTCGCCGAGCCGGCGCGCCACGTCCCCCTCGAGCACCCGCACGCGCCGCAGCCCGTTCTCGCGGGCCGCCCAGCGAGCGTCCTCGGCGGCGGTGGCCGACCACTCGACCGCCACCACGTCCTCGCCCCGGGCGGCGAGCGGCATCGCGAACAGCCCGACCCCCGCGTACAGATCGAGCACCGGGCCCGTTCCCCGCTCGACGAGCCCCACCACCTCGCGGGCGAGCGGCTCGAGCAGGAAGCGGTTCGCCTGGAAGAAGGAGCGCACGTGGGCGCGCAGCCTCGCGCCGAGGACGGTGGCCTCGACGAACGGCGATCCGCGGAGCCACCGCAGCCTTCGCTCGGCGCTGACCCCGAAGCCGTCGAGCGGGAGCCCCGCCGCGAGCGCGGCGAGCGATTGCACCTCCCGCCCCGGCAGCGCCGTCGCCAGGCATGCGACGAGCGTCGAGCCGTCGGGCGCCTCGAGCAGGTCGAGGCCCCGCAGACCCCGCCACGTTCCGGGGTGAGCGGCGAGCGCTTCGCGCACCGCGCGCGCGGCCGCTCCCACCCGGGCCGACAGCTGCCGGCAGGCGTCCACCTCGACGAGGCGGCGGCTTCCCTCTTCGCGAAGGCCCAGGCGGGCACCCTCCGCCCCCGCGGCGAAGTGCAGCGACGCGCGCATGCGCCAGCCGGACTCCGGCGACGCATGGATCGCCACGTCGCCCTCCCACGGGACGCCCGAGCGCCGCAGGGACTCGCGCAGCACGGCCTCCTTGAGGCGCAGCTGGGCCGGGTAGGCGAGCTCCTGGTAGGCGCAGCCACCGCAACGCGGCACGTAGGGGCACGGCGAGGCCCGCCGATCGGGAGAGGGGCGCTCGACCTCGACGAGGCGCGCCTCCGCCCAGCCGGCGTGCACCTCGGTCACCTCGGCGCGGACGCGGTCTCCGGCAAGCCCGCGCGGGACGAACACCACGCGGCCGTCGAGGCGGAGCAGCCCCCGACCCCGGTACACGCCCTTCTCGACGACGCCGCGCACGACGTCGCCCCTGCGCAGCCCGCCCGACCCGCTCACGGAAGAGACGCCTCGAGGTGGAACAGGCTGAGCCGGGGCAGCCCGTGCGCCTCGAGCCGCCGCCGAGCGAGGGACTCCCGGCGCAGCTGCTCGAGCACGCGCGCGGGCATCCGGGCGCGCCACCGCTCGAGCGAGGCGTCGACTTCCGCCTCGAGGACGCGCGCCGCCTCCTCGCCTTCGTCCTCGCGCAGGGCGGCCACGAGCTCGGCCTCGCGCCCCGCCAGCCACGCGGTGACCTCCTCGAGGGACCCCGCGTCCGCCCGGGCGCGGAGCTCGCGGGCCAGGGCGGAGGCAGCGGCGCGCGACCGCGCGCCCAGGCCCTGGGCTCCCTCGAGCGCGGCGGCGAACCCGGCGAGGGCGGCGGGGGCGTCGAGGCCCGGCTCGCGCCCGAGGGCGAGGGCCCGCTCCCATCTCTCGCGGGCCGCATCCACCTCTGCCGCGCAGTACGCGAGGCTGCGCACCTTGCGGTCGCGGCTCCAGGAGTGGGCGTGGGCATCGAGGGCGTCGCGGATTCCGCGCAGGACCACGCGCAGGGGCACCCCCGCCACGCGCCACTTCCGCACGAGATTCCACTCGGCGTTCGACAGAAAGAGCGGGTCTCCCCGCCGGGACACGAAGTACTCCTCCACCGCCTGGAAGTACTCGGCCTCGGGGTCCGTCGCCACCCTCACCTCACCCGAAGACCGCCCGCCGGACGCGGGAGACCTCGCCGGAGACCAGCCGCATCTGCCCGCCGCCCTCGGGCTCGAGCAGCAGGGCGCCGTCCGCGTCGATGCCTCGCAGCACCCCCCGCACGCGGCCGCCGGCAGTGGTCGCCTCGACCGTCTCTCCCCACCAGGGGATCGCCCTCTCGCGCCAGCGCGCGACGAGCGCCGCGGGATCCGTGGCGAGGAGCAGGCAGGCGCGGCCCACGCCGGCGAGCACGTCCGCGGCGACCGCCGAGAGCGGCGCGTCAGGGGCGCCCTCGGCCGCGAGCGAAGTGGCGGTCTCGCGCAGCTCGGCCGGCATCGCGTCGCCGTCCGGCGCCACGTTCACCCCGATGCCGAGCACGACCCACTCGACGCCGGTCGGACCGGACGCGGCCTCCGAGAGCACCCCCGCGAGCTTGCGGCCCCGGCAGACCACGTCGTTCGGCCACTTGAGCTCGGTCGCCACCCCGAGCGCTCCCGCCGCCTCGGCCACCGCGACCCCCGCGGCGAGCGGCAGGAGGGAGACCCTCTCGAAGCGCGGGCGAAGGAGGACGGACAGGTAGAGCCCGCCCGGCGGAGACGTCCAGGACCGGCCCTCCCGGCCCCGGCCGCCGGTCTGGCGGTCGGCGAGGACGACCGTCCACTCGGGCGCGCCGCCGCGCGCGAGCGCCTTCAGCCGGTCGCTCGTCGACACCAGCTCGTCCCGCCACTCGACGGCGGCCAGGGCCGGCCCCCCGCGCTCGCGCACGGCGGAGGCGAGCGCGGCCGCGCGTTCCATCACGCCTCCGGCTTCGGCGGCTTCTCGGCGAGGACGATCTCCTCCACCTCGAACGTCCCGTCGGCGAAGCCCTCGCGAGCGACGAGGACGTCGCCCTCCGCTCGGGCGGCCGCCTTCACGTCCTCGAGGCACGGCCGGAGCAGCGTCACCGTCGCCGGGCTCGCCGCCACGCGCAGCGCCGCCAGGTGCCGGCCGACGGTCCCCCCCGCCGCGCTCTTCGCCCGGCGCACGGCGTCCAGGAAGCCGCAGGCCGCGTCGAACGCGGCGCCCGCGCCCTCGCCGGGCGCGACGCCCTCGAAGTCCTCGGCCCCCGGCCAGGGCGCGCGGTGAATGCTGCGCTCGCCACTCCGCGCGGCGAAGCCCCACGACCACACCTCCTCGGTGACGTAGGGCAGGTAGGGCGCGAGCAGGCGCAGAAGGACCGACAGCCCGCGCTGCAGCGCGGCGACCGCCGACGTGCGCCCGGCCTGGTCCGTCTCCGACCGCGCGCGCGCCTTGACCATCTCGAGGTAGCTGTCGGTGAAGCCGGCCCAGAAGAAGCGCTCCACGGCGTCGAGGGCCCCCGCGTAGTCGAGCTCCTCGAACGCCGCCGTCGCCCTGTCCACCGTGTCGCGAAGCCGGGCGAGGAACGCGAGGTCGAGCGGGTGGCCGACCACGCCGTCTTCCGCGCTCTGGGCGAGCGCGTACTTGGAGGCGTTCCACACCTTCATCACGAGGCGCCGCCCCACCGCGAACACCTTCTCGTCGAACGCGGTGTCCGTGCCCAGCCGGGCGGCGAGCGACCAGTAGCGCACGGCGTCGGCGCCGTACTGGTCGAGCAGGTGCATGGGGGTCACCACGTTGCCCTTGCTCTTCGACATCTTCTTGCGGTCGGGGTCGAGCACCCACCCCGAGATCGCCACGTTTCGCCACGGGATGTCGCCCTCGTGGAGCCAAGCCTTCGCGATCGTGTAGAAGGCCCAGGTCCGGATGATCTCGTGGCTCTGCGGCCGCAGGTCCATCGGGAACAGGCGCCGGTGCCGCTCGGGACGCGTCGACCAGCCGGTGGCGATCTGCGGGGTCAGGGAGGACGTGAACCAGGTGTCGAAGACGTCCGCCTCCCCCGTGAACCCGCCCGGCCGGTCGCGCTGCTCCTCCGAGTACCCCTCCGGCGCGTCGATCGTGGGGTCGACGGGCAGCGCGTCCTCCCGGGCCACGATCGGAGCCGAGTGGTCGATCGTCCCGTCGGCCCGGACCGGGTACCACACGGGAAACGGGACGCCGAAGTAGCGCTGGCGGCTGATGCACCAGTCGAGGTTCAGGTTCTCCGTCCAGTTGCGGAAGCGCAGGCGCATGAAGTCGGGATGCCAGATCACGCGGTCTCCCGCCTCGACGAGCGCCTGCTTGTGCTCGAGGATCCGCACGAACCACTGCCGGGTGGTGATGAACTCGAGCGGCCGGTCGCCTTTCTCGAAGAACTTCACCGGGTGCTCGATCGGCTGCGGCTCCGCGACGAGGGGCGCCGCGCCCCGCCCGCTCGCGTCTCCCGCCGGGTCGCGCAGCAGCTCGACGATCGCCTTCTGCGCCTCCCGGGGCGTCTTCCCCTGCAGCGCCGCGTACGCGAGGTTCGCCCGCGCGGGGTCGAGGCTCGGGAAGGCCTCGCTCCCGAACTCGACCGGGACGAGGTGGCCGTCGCGACCCACGACCTGGCGCAGGGCGAGGCCGTTCTCCCGCCACCACTGCACGTCGGTCGCGTCCCCGAAGGTGCACACCATCAGGATGCCGGTGCCCTTCTCCCGCTCCACGAGGTCGCTCGGGAAGATCGGTACCGGCACCCGGAAGAGGGGCGTCACCCCGCGGCGGCCGAACAATGACCGGTAGCGATCGTCCTCCGGGTGAGCCGCCACCCCCACGCACGCGGGCAACAGCTCGGGGCGCGTCGTCGCGATCACGAAGTCACCCCCGCCCTCGACCCCGAAGCGCACGTGGTGGAACGCCCCCTTCTGCGGCCGGTCCTCGACTTCGGCCTGAGCCACCGCGGTGCGGAAGTCGACGTCCCACAGGGTCGGCGCCTCCACCTGGTACACCTGCCCCTTGCGGAACAGATCGAGGAAGCTCCACTGGGCCGTGCGCCGGCTGGCCGCGTCGATCGTCGAGTACTCGAGCGCCCAGTCGACGGACAGGCCGAGCCGCTGCCAGAGGGCCTTGAACGCCTTCTCGTCCTCGGCGGTCAACGCCAGGCAGAGCTCGATGAAGTTCTTCCGGGAGACCCGGCGCGGCGGCTGCCTGCGCTCGGCGTCGCCCGCCATGGCGAGGCGGAGTCCCTCCTCGTAGCGGGCCTGGGTCTCGCACCGCACGTGGAAGTAGTTCTGGACCCTCCGCTCGGTGGGCAGCCCGTTGTCGTCCCAGCCCATCGGGTAGAACACGTTGCGGCCCCGCATGCGGTGGTGTCGGACCAGCACGTCGGTCTGCGTGTAGCTGAAGACGTGGCCCACGTGCAAGGAGCCCGAGACCGTCGGGGGCGGGGTGTCCACGACGTAGACGGGAGCGTCCGCGTCCTCGTCGAATGCATGGACGCCCCACTCGCGCCAGCGTTCCGCCCAGCGCTCCTCCGCCTCCCTGGGCTCGAAGTGGGTTCCGAGGGTGTTGGGGTCGATGGTGATGATCAACGTCCTGAGCGCCTCCTGTCGCCGGGGAACCCGGCTCGCGGGCACGCGCCTCGCGCCGGCCAGCGAGCCTATCACGCCCCCCGGCCCTCCCGGACCGGCGCCCCGACCGTCAGGACCTCAGGCCTTCTGGAGCTCGGCCTTCAGGCGCTCGATCTCCTGCTTGATCAGCGCCTCGGCGAGGTCGGGGATCACCTCCCAGGCGATCTCGCGCACGGCCTTCTCCGAGATCTGCGCGACGACGCGCTGCGCGATCTTCTCCACCATCTCCACCGGGACGGCGAACGCCGCTGCTTCGGAGGCGGGCAGCGGCGGGGGTTCCGGCGGAGCAACCGCTGCCGCGACGTCGGCGAACGACTCGGGCACGGTGGGTCCGGGCGGCGGCGCAGGTTCCGGCGCCGGCTGAGGTTTGCCACCCGGCGCGGGTTCGGGCTCGAACGCCGGCGC
>CAZLRF010000006.1:69395-115358 GCA_964561785.1 uncultured Acidobacteriota bacterium
CCGGTGCGGGCTCGGGTTCGAGCACCGGTGCGGGCTCGGGTTCGAACGCCGGCGCAGGCTGAGGCTCGAACGCCGGCTCGGGCTCGGGCTCGAATACCGGCTCGGGCTCGCGTTCCCGCATCGGCTCCGCTGTCGGCGCGAAGACGCCCGTGATTCCCCCCGCGTCCGGGGGCGGGAGCGGAGGCAGGGTGCTTCCGGTCTCCGGGGCGAGGCCCCCCGCTTCATCGCCCGCCGCGTCCATCGGCAACGGCGCGGCACCGAAGTCCAGGTCCTCCTCGAGGACCTCCTCGAACACCGGCGGCTCCTCCGTCGCCTCGACGGCCGCGATCGACTCGTCGGGCACGAAGGCCGGTTCGGGCGGCGCCGCTGCGGCCACGGAAACGGGGGGGGGTGGCACTGGCGCCGACGGCGGTGCGGGCGGGGCCGGGGAGGCGTTCCACGGCAGTTCGTCCGCCCGGAACATCACGGTGGAGGCGGAGTCCGCGGGGGTCGCCGCGGGCGGGGCGAGGAGGGTGGCCGACTCCTCGTCGCTGATCGGGGCGAATCCGGGCGCCGGCTCCGCGGCCGGCGATTCCCCGAGCGCAGAGGCGTCGAAGGCCCCGAACGGCTCGTCGGGAATGAAGCTCGGCGCCGGCCCGGGAGTGGACGGCCGCACCTCCGCGGGTCGCGAGAACGGAACCACGACGGGCGGCGCGGCAGGGGGCGCAGCCGCGGGCGGCGGCGCCATTGGCGGCGGCGCGACGGCGGGCCGGGCCGGCGGTGGCACGGCGCGTGCCGGGGCCCTGGCCAGGAGGTCGCGGACCTTCGCGATGAGCGTCTCGGGCTCGAACGGCTTCGCGAGCGACCCGTCGTAGCCGGCGCGAGCGGCCCTTTCCTGGTCGAACGGCTCGAAGGCCCCGGTCAGGAGGAGCACGGGGATGTGGGAGAACGACGGGTCGGCCTTGATCTGCTCGCAGACCTCGTACCCGTCCTTCTCCGGCATGATGATGTCGCACAGCACGATGTCGGGGCGGACCTGCGGGAGCCGCTCGAGGGCGAGCCTCCCGTTGCCCACGGTGACCACCTCGAAGTCCTCGTCCGAGAAGGTCAGCTCGATGACCTTCTGGATCGTGATGCTGTCGTCCGCGAGCAGGATCTTCTTTCCCATCCGCTACCGGGCCCCCAAGGCTTGCGCCGCCCCGCGCCGCTCCCCGCCCTCGCGCCAGCGTGGCGTCGAGTCGGGGCGATTCGGCTGAAGATAGACCCTTCCCTCCCGCCTGTCAACGAGTTAGCGGCAGGGCGAACCGCCTCAGCTCGCCGCGGGCTCGTCCTCGATGGCCCGGACGACGTCCTGGGTCGACGCGCCGGGCAGGAAGACGCCGGCGACGCCCATCTGCTTGAGCTCCGCCACGTCCTGGGTCGGGATGATCCCGCCGACGAACACCCGCACGGACGTCATGTCTCGCTCCCGCAGCAGCTCGAGGACGCGTCGGCAGATCGGGAGGTGCGCGCCGGACAGGATGCTGAGGCCGATCACGTCGGCGTCCTCCTGCGCGGCGGCGGCCACGATCTGCTCCGGGCTCTGGCGCAGGCCGGTGTAGATGACCTCCATTCCCGCATCGCGCAGGGCGCGCGCGATCACCTTGGCCCCCCGGTCGTGGCCGTCGAGCCCCGGCTTGGCGATCACGACCCGGGCGCGGCGGGCGGCGGTCTCGGTCATGGCCGAATCATACCCCGGCTCAGAAGACCGGCTGCTCCTCGTACTCCCCGAACACCTCGCGCAGCGCGTCGCACATCTCCCCCACCGTGGCCCGGGCCCGCGAGGCCTCGAGGATCGGGGGCATCAGGTTGTCGGTCCCCTTCGCCGCCTCTCGCAGGTCCGCGAGGGTCCGCTCCACGCGAGAGCGGTCGCGCGCGGCGCGCAGCGCCCGCACCCGGGCGACCTGCTCCTCCGCCACCCTCTCGTCGATGTAGAGGATCGGGTGCTCCTTCTCCTCCATCACGTAGTCGTTGACGCCCACGATCACCTTCTCCTTGCGCTCCACCGCCTGCTGGAAGCGGAACGCCGCCTCCTGGATCTCGCGCTGCGGGAAGCCCCGCTCCACCGCGGCCACCATGCCCCCCATCGCGTCGATCTTCCGGAAGTACTCGAGGGCCTCCGCCTCGATGTCGTTCGTCAGCCTCTCCACGAACCACGATCCTCCCAGCGGGTCGGCCACGTTCGCCACCCCCGACTCGTGGGCGATCACCTGCTGGGTGCGCAGCGCGATCGTCACCGACTCCTCGGTCGGAAGGGCGAGCGCCTCGTCGAGCGAGTTCGTGTGCAGCGATTGCGTGCCGCCGAGCACCCCCGCCAGCGCCTGCAGGGCCGTGCGCACCACGTTGTTGTACGGCTGCTGCGCGGTCAGGCTGACCCCGGCGGTCTGGGTGTGGAAGCGCAGCATCCAGGAGCGCGGGTTCTTCGCCGAGAACCGCTCGCGCATCGTGCGCGCCCAGATCCGGCGCGCCGCCCGGAACTTGGCGATCTCCTCGAAGAAGTCGGAGTGCGAGTTGAAGAAGAACGACAGGCGCGGGGCGAAGGAGTCGACGTCCATCCCGGCGTCCACGCACCACTGCACGTACTCGATCCCGTCGCGCAGGGTGAAGGCGAGCTCCTGCGCCGCGGTCGCCCCCGCCTCGCGGATGTGGTACCCGGAGATCGAGATCGTGTTCCACCTCGGCATCCGCTCCGTGCACCAGCGGATCATGTCGACCACGATCCGCATGCTCGGACGCGGCGGGTAGATGTACTCCTTCTGTGCGATGAACTCCTTCAGGATGTCCGCCTGCAGGGTCCCCGCGAGCGCCTCCGGTCCCACGCCCTGCTTCTCCCCCACGAGCACGTAGAACGCGAGCAGCATCGCCGCCGGGGAGTTGATCGTCATCGAGGTCGTCACGCGGTCGAGCGGGATCCCCTCGAACAGCGTCTCCATGTCCTCGAGCGACGAGACGGCGACGCCGCACTTGCCCACCTCCCCGAGCGAGAGCGGGTGGTCGGGGTCGCGCCCCATGAGGGTGGGCAGGTCGAACGCGACGGACAGCCCGCTGCTCCCGTGCTCGAGCAGGTACTTGAAGCGGGCGTTGGTCTGGGTTGCGGTCCCGTAGCCGGCGAACTGCCGCATCGTCCACAGCTTCCCGCGGTACATCGTCTCGTGGATGCCGCGGGTGAAGGGGTAGCGGCCGGGGTCGCCGAGGTCGCGCGCGTAGTCGAGCCCTTCGACGTCCTCCGGGCGGTACACGGGGCGGACCACGCGCCCCGAGATCGTCGAGAAGCGCGTGTCGGACGCGGGCTCCCTCTCCTCCAGGACCTTCTTCATGGGCACCTCGACCGGGAAGCGGCTGGCGACGATTCTAGCCCGAGGCCGCCCCGGCCGAACCCGCCTCCCGCACCCGCAGGACGCGGGCCGGCACCCCCGCGGCCACGGCGCCGTCCGGCAGGTCGGAGGTCACCACCGCGTTCGCGCCCACGACGACGTGGCTCCCGATCCGCACGCCGTCGAGGACCTTCGCCCCCGTGCCCAGCCACACGTCGTCGCCGAGGACGATTCCCCGCGACGTGCGCGGCTGCTCGATCACCGCCACCTGCGCGTCGGTGAAGTCGTGCCCCCCGCCCACGAGGTAGGACTGCGCGGCGAACAGGCCGTGGCGCCCGATCCTCACGCTCGATGCCGAGAACACCTCGCAGTGGAAGCCGAAGTTGCCGTGGTCGCCGATCTCGATGTCGCCGTCCTTGCAGGAGAGGATCGTGCCCCGGCCGAGGAACACCGAGCGGCCGACGTCGATGCCGCGGTTCGACGAGCCCTTGGCGTCGAGCACCACGAGATCGTCGACGGTGACGCCGTCGCCGAGGCGGATCTTGTGGGGATGGCGAAGGACGACGCCCTGCCCGAAGACGACGCCTCGCCCGACCGATCCGAGCAGGAGCGGGTAGAGCAGCCGGCGCAGGACCAGGCCGAGCGCGCCGGGCACCCACGAGCTCGTGAGCACGACCAGCTCGTAGAGCACGAGCCGCCCGAGGCCCCGCCGTCCGACCACCAGGTCCTGGTAGCGGCGCAGGGCGGACGAGCCGTCTCCCATCGCCTCCTGGATGCCGACCTGCCGCCGCGTCCCCGGCCCGCCCCCGCTCACGCTTGGCCTTTGCCTCGCCCCTTTGCCCGTCCGCGGAACGTACTGTAGCATGGCGCCTTAGCTCATGAAGCGCAGCGCGATCGCAGGCGTCAAGATCGCCGTCTCGCTGGCCCTCCTCGCCTACCTGCTCTCCACCACGGATCGATCCGCGCTCGAGGAGCGGGTCCGCTCGGCGGACCTCGTCGACATGCTCGCGGCGATCGCCTGCTTCGTCCTCATGCTCGCCCTGGCCACGTGGCGCTGGCAGCTGCTGCTGGGCGCCCTCGGCGCTCCGGCGCCCCTTCGCCGCCTCACTGCCTCGTACCTGGTCGCCACGTTCTTCAACAACTTCCTCCCCAGCAACATCGGCGGCGACATCGTGCGGGTGCGTGACAGCTCCCGGCTCACCGGCTCCGTCGCGACCTCGCTCGCGGTCGTCGGCATCGACCGGATCCTCGGCTTCGGCGCGCTCTTCCTCCTGGCCGCGGTCGCCTTCGTCCTCGCCCCCCCGACCGTCCGCGGCCTCGCGGGCGCCCGCGCGGTGCTCGTGGGCCTCGCCCTCCTGTTCGGCTTCCTCGCCTACGTCTTCTTCCGCCCGGGCATCGCCCGCTGGATCATGGCGAAGTCGCGGCTGAGCTCGCTCCCGTGGGCGCAGGCTCAGTTCGAGACCGTCCAGAGCGCCGTCCACGTCTTCCGGGCCCGGGTCGGCACGATCTGGGTGGCCGGGGCGGCGAGCATCCTCATCCAGGCCCTCGTCGTCCTCTACTACCTGGCCGTGGCCCGGGCCCTCGAGGTCCCCCTCTCCGCGCGAGCCGCCTTCCTCATGGTGCCGCTGTGCACGCTCCTCCAGGCGGTGCCCGTCTCGTTCAACGGCTGGGGGCTGCGCGAGGGCCTGTTCAGCCTGTACTTCTCCCAGCTCGGGCTGCCGCGGGAGAGCGCCCTCGCCTTCTCCCTCGTCGGCGCCGGGCTGATGGTGCTCCTGTCGCTCTCGGGCGCCCTCGTGTGGATGGTCCGCCCGAGCGGCCGCGGCGCGGCGAGCGCGGCATAGGCCCGCGATGCCGGTCGGAGTCCTCCACGTCTGCGACAAGTTCGGCGTTCGCGGCTCGAGCATCCACGGGGTCTCGCGGCTGTTCTCCTGGTGGTTCCCCCGCTACGACCCCGCGCGGTTCGACGTGACCCTCTGCGGCCTCAAGCACCCCGAGCCCGCCACCGAGTGGCTCGGCGCGCAGGGCGTCCCGGTCACGAGCCTCGGCCGCTCGCGGTTCGACCCCCGCATCCTCGGGGACCTCGTCGCCCTCGCCCGGCGCACCCGGGCGCGCATCCTGCACGTGCACGGGTACGCCGCCGCCGACTTCGGCCGCCTCGCCGCCCGGGCGGCGGGGGCGAAGCTCGTGCTGCACGAGCACTTCGCCGACCCGCGCATGCCCGCCTACCAGGGCGTGGCCGACCGCCTGCTGCGCGGGCTCACCGACGCCGCGATCGCGGTGAGCCACTCGACGCGCGAGTTCCTCGTGAACGAGCGCAGCGTCCCCGCGGAGCGCGTGCGCGTCATCTGGAACGGCGCGCCGCTCGAGGAGTTCGCCCCGGTGCCCCGCGAGCGGGCCCTCGCCGTCCGGCGCGGGCTGTCGCTGCCCGACGACGCGCTCGTCGTCGGGACGGTCGGCCGGCTCAGCGCGCAGAAGGGCCACCGCTTCCTGCTCGATGCGGCCGCCGCCCTGCTGCCCCGGCGCCCGCAGGCCCGCCTGCTGATCGCCGGGGACGGCGACCTCCTCGAGGACCTGCGGGGGCAGGCGGCCCGTCTCGGAATCTCGGATCGGGTCGTCTTCGCCGGGCACCGGACCGACGTGGCCGACGTCCTCGGCGCGATCGACGTGTTCTGCATCTCTTCGCTCTACGAGGGCACGCCCCTCGCGCTCTTCGAGGCGATGGCCGCGGGCAGGCCCGTCGTCTCGACGTCCGTCGACGGCTGCCGCGAGGTGCTCGAGGACGGCGTGAGCGGCCTGCTCGTCCCGCCGGGCGACGCGGCCGCCCTGGCCGCGGCCCTCGACCGCGCCGTCGCCGACCCGGACCTGCGCGCGGCGCTCGGCCGTTGCGCGCTCGAGGCCTCCCGCCGCTACGACGTGCGCGCGTGCGTCGACGCCATGCAGGCCCTCTACGACGAGCTCCTGGCCGGCGGGGGGGCCTGAGTGGCTCGTTCTGCGCTCGCTCGCAACGCACGCGAGGCGTGGGAGGTCCCGCGGGATCTCCTCCTGCGTCGCTACCCCCCGTTCGTGACCGGCGGGGAGCTGCCGCGGGGAGACGTCCCGGTGTTCGTCTTCCACGAGGCCGAGCGCGAGTCGTTCCCGGCCAGGATCGCCCACCTCGCCCGCAACGGCTACGCGACCCTCTCGGCCGACGAGCACCTCGCCGTCCTGCGCGGCGAGCGCGAGCCCCCCGAGCGGGCGGTGGTGCTCACCTTCGACGACGGTCGGGCCTCGGTCGGCACGGTCGCCGCGCCCCTCCTCGCCCGCCATGGGATGAAGGCGGTCGTCTTCCTCGTCCCGGGGCGCATCCCCGACCGCCCCGGCGGCGCCCTCCTCTCCTGGGAGGAGGTGGCGTCGCTCGCCGCGACGGGGCTCTTCGACTTCCAGAGTCACACCCACACCCACGCGCGCGTCCACACCGCTCCCCACCTCGTCGGGTTCGTCACCCCCCGCTCGCGCCTCGGCTACGAGGCCTTCGACCAGCCCCTGCTCCGCGAGGCGGACCGCGACCTCCTCGGCGAGGAGGCCCCGCTCGGGGCCCCGCTCCTGCGCTCGGCGCCCCGCCTCTCCGAATCGCCCCGCTTCTTCGAGGACCCCGCCGTGCGCGAGCGGTGCGTGGCCGAGGTCGCCGCCGCGGGCGGCGAGGGCTTCTTCCGGCTCGCCGACTGGGAGGTCCGCCTGCGCCGGGCGATGCGGGGCACGCGGGTGACCGGACGCACCGAGACGCCCGAGGAGCGCGTCGAGGCGATCCGGAAGGAGCTCGAGCAGTCGCGCCGCGCGATCGAGGAGCGGACCGGCCGCCCGGTGCGGCACGTCTGCTACCCCTGGCACGCGGAGGGCCCCACCGCACGCCACCTCGCCCGCGAGGTGGGCTACGAGGCGGCCTGGTGCGGGAAGGTGCCCGGCACGCCGATCTCGCGGCGCGGGTCCGACCCTCGCGCGATCGCCCGCATCGGCGAGGACTGGGTGGAGCTTCTCCCCGGGGAGGGGCGCCAGACGCTCGCCGAGGTTCTCCGGCGCAAGTGGGCCCGCCGCTTCGGGGGCGGCCTGCGGTAACATTGCGCCCCGTGGACGCCGCCGGGCGCCGGCTGCTGCCGGTCCTTCCCCTGAGCGAGATGTGCCTCTTTCCCGGGGCCTCGCTCGCGTTCGTGCTCGACCGGCCGGCCTCGGTCTCCGCCGCGCGACTGGGCGAGAGAACCGGCGGACACGTCCTCGCCCTCACCACCCGCGAGCCCGCGTCGGGGCCTCGGGACCTGCAGGTCGTCGGGACCGTCGCCTGCGTCCGCGAGACCGAGGCGCTCTCCCCGCTCGAGCTGCGCATCGAGCTCGACGGCCTCTCCCGCGCCCGGGCGGAGCTGCTCGTCGGGGTCGACCTCCTGGTCGCCGAGGCCTCCCCGATCGAGGAGGGGGACGAGGGGGACGAGTGGGGGGCGGCGGTCGAGGCGCTGGCACGCTACCTCCACGGCCACCCCGACCTGCGCGCATTCCTCGAAGGGCAACGCCGCTCCTCCGAGCCCATGGCCTGGGTCAACCTCGCCTGCCAGCACCTCCCCATCACGACGACGGCCCGCCAGAAGCTCCTCGAGGGCGACGCCCGCGAGCGGTGCCGGAGGATCAGCCGGGGCCTCGACGCGCTGCTGCGCAAGGAGCACGGGAGCTAGCCGAGCGGGGCCGCCGGAGGCTCACTCCTCGAGCTCCACCGACACGAAGGACCCGAGCCGCCGCCCGTCCCTCTCGATGCTCGCGCCGTAGCGGGAGCCGAGGCGCAGCCGGTGGAGCCGGGTGCCGTAGTAGCCGACGTCGGGAGCCGGCGCGTCGAACACGATCTCGCCCGACTTGAGCGGCGCGAGGACGAGCCGCTGGCGCGCCCCGCCCATCCTCGCGGTCACGATGTCCCCTGCCGGGCCCGCGGTCACCGAGAGGCGGACCCGGCGCACGGGCGCCAGGGCCTGCAGGACGAGCTCGGCGTCCTCGCCCCCGCGCAGCCAGAACCCCTCTCTCTCGAACGAGGACTCCTGGCCCCACGTCCCGTCGTCGAGGAACCAGAGGAAGTAGGAGGGCGGGGCCCCCGCCGGCCGGCGCGCCGGGTCGCCCCCCGGGGCGTTGAACGGCCGCCGCTTTCTCCAGACGTCGGTGAAGGGCGAGAGGTCACCGAGCATCGTCAGCTCGGCCGGGAACGCGCGGAACCCGCCGCCGACCGCGTGGTCCCCGGGCCGCAGCGAGTGCCGGACCGGCGAGGCGAGCACGGGCAGGAGGAGGGCGAGCGTGGCGAGCGCGGCCCCGGACGCCACGAGCGGTCCGCGTCCCCTGGGCAAAAGGAGCAGCCCCAGCGGCACGAGGTTGACGAAGTAGCGGTTGCCGATCGTGCCCGCGCCGCCGTACCAGTTGTCGGGAATGAGGAGGACGTACCCCAGCCAGGACGCGACCAGGGCCAGGAGCGCCAGCCACCCGTGTCTCTCGCGGGGCCCCGCCACGAGGAACAGGACGAGCGCGAGGACGACACCCGGGAAGTAGGCGAGGGCGCCCCCGAACCGGCCGACCCAGAAGTAGCCGAGGTTGAGGAGAAACGACCGGCGCAGCTCGTCCGCCGTGCGGGGCGGCGCGACGCGGTCCGTCTGCCGGTGGTCGTCCCGCCCCGCCACCAGCGGCCCGATGTGGTCCGTGGTCATCCACACGCCCGCCGAGTCGAAGCTCACCCCGGGGTCGAAGGGGTAGCGGTCGTAGAACGTCTTGCGCTCTCCTCCCTGGTAGTTCCACTCGCCCGTCGCGAGGAACGTGAGCGAGAAGCCGGCGGCCACCGCCGCCGCCACGACCGCCGCGCGACGCGCCGACTCGCCGAGCCGCCGCGTCCACCCGCGCACGTCCCCCCCGACGAGAGGGTCGAGGAGGAGCGGCAGGGCGAGCGCGAGGTTGGTCGGCTTCGAGTAGGCGGCGAGGCCGAGCAGGAGGGCCGAGACCAGCGGCCGCTCCCGCCTCCAGGCGACGAGCCCCAGGGTGACCACCCCCAGGTTGAAGACCTCCGGCGTCTCCCACAGCAGGTACACGGGCACGACGCCGGCAACGAAGACGGCGAGCGCCCCCGCGGCCGCCGCCCCGGCCCCGCAGGAGCGCCGGAGCTCCGAGTAGCCGGCCCACAGGGCCGCGCCGAACAGGAGCGCGTTGAGCACGAGCAGGCCTCGGTCGGCCCCGAGGACACGGACGAGCGGCGCCGCGGCGGCGGGGTATGCGAGGGCCTTCGCGTAAACGAGGCGGGGGCCGTTCTCGCCGGGCACGCGCTTGAGAAACACGCCCTGCGGCCCCCCGGGGTAGGACGAGCGCACGCGCGCCAGGTCCTCGGGGCCGAACTCGAGGTCGCCGTCGAAGGCGAGGCTCGCCGCCATCGCGTGGTACGTCGCCCCGTCGCTCCAGAAGCGTCCATCCGAGGCGCGCGGGAGGTCGATCGACACCGCGAGCAGCAGCGCGAGGCCGGCCGCCACGCCGAGGACGACCCGCGCGAGGCGCTCGCTCACTTGCCCTCGAAGCGCGGTCCCATGACGAGCCGGACCTCGACGAACGCGCCCACCACACGGCCGTCGCTGAGCGGGGCGCCGCGCCGGGAGGACAGGCGCAGCGTGTGCAGGTACGTGTCGTAGTAGCGCAGCCCCCGGCCCGCGGGAAGCTCGATCTCGCGGCTCTCGCCCGGTCCCACGCTCACCCGAGCGGACCGCCCCCCGAGCCGGGCGGTCACCGTGTCGCCGAGCGGCCCCCCCACGACGCGGAGCACCACGCGATCGACGGGGGCGAGATCGAAGGCCCGCAGGACCACCTCGGCCCGCCCTCCGCCCCGCAGCCAGAACCCGGCCCGTCCCGCCCACTCCTCGCGGCCCCAGGTCCCGTCGTCGAGGAAGTAGAGGAAGTACGCGTCCTCGTCGGCGGGTCGAAGCGCGTCGCCCACGAAGCCGAAGGGCCGCTTCTTCCGCCACGGCTCCGTGAACACGGAGAGGTCGTTGAGCATCGTCAGCTCGGCCGGGAGCAGCCGGAACGCCCTCGCGGTCGCGTGGTCGCCGGGGCGCCGCGAGTGATGGATGGGCGACAGGAGCAGCGGGGCGAGGAACACGACCGCCCCCGCGAGGCCCGCCCCGACGACGAGCAGCGCCCCGCTCGGGGGGACCAGGAACAGGAAACCCGGCAGGAGGTTCAGAAAGTAGCGGTTGCCGAGGGTGCCGCCCCCGCCGTACCAGTTGTCGGGGATCACGTGGATGTACGCGACCGCCGACGCACCGATCGCGGCGAAGGCCAGCCAGCCGTCCCTGTCCCTCGGTCCGCGGACGAGGAAGAGAAGGGCGGCGACGAGCGCCGGGAGGAAGTACGCGAGCACCCCCCCGAAGCGACCGACCCAGAAGTAGGCGACGTTCCAGGCGAACGACTCGCGCAGCTCCGCCGGGTCCCGGGCGGGGCCGGTCTGCGCGGTCACGCGCTCCTCGTCGCGCCCCGCCACCAGGGGCCCCACCTGGTTCGTCGTCATCCAGGTCCCGCTGTCGTCGAACGTCGAGCCCCGCTCGTCGAACGGGAAGCGGCCGTAGAACGTCTTGCGCTCCCCGCCCTGGTAGTTCCACTCGCCGGTCGCGGCCGCGTTGAGCCCGTAGAGAAGGCCGGCGACGCCGACGAGGACGAGCCCGCGGCGGACGGACTCGGCGGCGCGCCGGGCGAGACCGGGGCCGAGGAGGGTCCCGCCCGCCGCGGGGAGAAGAGGCGCCACGCCGAGGGGCAGGGCCATCAGGACGTTCGGGGGCTTCATGTAGCCCGCGACACCGAAGAGGGCGGCGGCGAGGAGCGGCCGCCCGAACGCCCAGGCGGCGAGCGCCGCGGTGATCAGCGCGAAGCCGAGGATCTCGGGCGTGCCCCAGACGAGGTAGACCGGGACGACCGTCAGGAGGCACAGGGCCGCCGCGACGACGGCCGCGGACCACGGGGAGAGCCCGCGGCGCCTGAGGATCGCGGCCGAGAGGAACAGCGCCCCGGCGAGCAGGAGGCCGTTCGAGAGGAGGAGGCCCCGCGTCCCGAGGACGGCGACCAGGGGCGCGGCGAGGAGCGGGTGCACGAACGCCTTGGCGTAGTAGAGCCGTCCCTCGTCCGGTCGCACGCGCCTCACCCACGGGAACCCCGTACCCGGCTCCACGGTCAGTCCTCCGCTCGCCCGCTTCAGGAACAGCCCCTGCGGCCCACCGGGGTACTCGCGGCGGATCCTCTCGAGGTCGCGCGCCTCGAAGCGCAGGTCGAGGTCGCGGGCGAGGCTCCACGCCATCGCGTGGTAGGTCGCCGCATCGCCCCAGAACTCTCCCCGCGACGCCCGGGGCAGGTCGACGGCGAGCGTGGCCGCCACGAGCAGAAGGCCGACGACCGCCAGGAGGCCCCCCGGCCCCCTCCCTAGAGCCACCCGGCCTCCCGGTAGGATGCGGCCGTGCGCGCGAGGCCCTCCTCGAGCGACACCTTCGGGTCGTAGCCGAGTCGCCGCCGCGCCTTCTCGATGCTGAACGCCCGGCTCTTCGTCCAGAAGTCGACCCTCCGGCGGTGGAGGGGCGGCTCGAGACCCAGCGGCACGCACACCGCCTCCACCAGGTCCCCCGCCCACTGGAGGGGGCGGACGGGCACGCGGAACGGAAGCACCCGCCCCCCGGTGTGTCGCGCCACCATCTCGGCGAGCTCTCTCTGGGTCACGTACTGCGGCCCGCAGATCAGGAAGCACTCGCCCACCGCCTCGTCGCGGTCGAGGGCGAGCAGGAAACCGGCGACGAGGTCGTCGATGTAGACCGGGTGGTAGAACGTCCGTCCGCTGCCGACCACGGCGTAGCGGCCCCTCGCGATCGCGCGGAACAGCTTCAGGAACCGCGTCTCTCGGGGGCCGTAGATCGCCCCCGGCCGGACGACTGCGACGGGCAGGCCCCGTCGCCGGTGGTAATCGAGGGCGAGCGCCTCCGCCTCCGCCTTGGTCGCCTGGTAGACGTCCCCCGGCGCGATCGGCGCCGTCTCGTCCGCGGGGGGGTGCTCCACGTGGCCATGGACGCCGACCGTGGAGGTGTGGACGAAGCGGCGCACCCCCGCGCGCGCCGCGGCCTCGAGAAGGCGTTCGGTCCCCCCCACGTTCACGTCGCGGTAGTACGAGTCGGGGTGGCCGGCCGTGCGGTAGACGGCGGCCACGTGGACGACGGCCTCGACCCCCTCCAGGAGTCGGGCCGCCGCCTCGGGATCAGCGAGGTCCCCCTCCACCAGCCGCGTCACCCGCTCCCTCAGCGTCGGCGTCACCGAGCGGGGCCGGACGAGGGCCGAGACCTCGTCGCCCCGGGACACGAGGGCCTCCAGCAGCCGCCCCCCGGTGTACCCCGAGGCCCCCGTCAGAGCCACGCGCATGGTGCCTGGAAGTGTAAGGCGTCCGGGCGCCGCGACGTGAGCCGCGGGAACCACTCCATGAGCCGCCGGATTCCCTTGACGGCTCCACCATACCGGCCTAGGCTTCGAGCCAAACGCGGTCGCCGTCGGCGGCGCGAGCCCGGGACGTCTTCCCGAGGGTCGCCGCGCCCCGCTCAGCCGGGAAGGCGGGGCCGGGCTCTTCGCCCAGTCAGGGGAGGCAGCCATGGCCAAGCGCCGTTACGAGCTGGACACCCGGGTCCTGGCGGTGTTCTTCTTCGCCGCGATGCCCTTCGTCGCCGTCGGGTCCTTCATCGTCGTCAACCAGGCCCGTAACCAGCTCCGCGAGTCCGTCGGCACCAGCCTCGAGCAGCGGGCGCTGCAGACGAAGCTCGCACTCGAGCAGTTCATGGCCGAGCAGGTGCTGCTGCTGCGCACGCTCGCCCTCGAGCCGGAGGTCCGAAAGGCGCTCTCCGAGCCCACCCGCGCCACCACCGCCGACGAGGCGCGGCGGCTGGAGCAGGCCTGGGCGGGCGGCACGGACCCGCGCCTGCGCGCCGCCATCCTCGAGACCCCGCTCGCCGCGAGGCTGCGTCCGGTGGCGCTCGTGCGTCCCACCCTGAAGCAGGTCCAGGTCGTGGACGCGACCGGGCGCGTGGTCGCCTCCTCCGGTCCCGGCGGGCGGCTCTTCCACGGCGAGGCCGCCTGGTTCAAGGACCTCTCCACCCAGGAGGGCGACCCCGAGATCCACATCGGCGAGCTGTACCGCCCCCGCGGATCGACGCTCACGCTCTTCGAGGTCGCCTACCCCGTGCGCAGCTCGGAGGACGTCTGGATCGGGGCGATCCGCGCGGTCGTGGACGGGGCCGACCTCTACACGGTCCTCGCCCCGGTGCGGATCGGCCGGACCGGCCACGCCTCGCTCCTGCGCTCGACGGACGGCCTCGTGCTCGCCTCCGACGAGAGCGAGCGCATCCTCCGGGAGCCCATGCCGGGCTTCGAGTCGCTGCGCAACGCCGTCGAGGGCTTCCCCCTCGGCGAATCGGGCCAGCAGCTGTTCGGCCGGGCCGGGCAGCGCCGGGGCTACTGGACGATCCCGGAGGTGCGACGGAAGGACGAGGCGGGCCGCGACATCCTCGTCGAGCCCGCCCGGATCGTGGGCTTCTCGCCCATCGACCAGGTCCCGGACGTCCGCTGGCTGGTCACCGTGGAGCAGGACCTCTCGGAGGCGCTCGCCCCGATCGACAGCGTGACGCGCTACCTCTGGATCCACTTCATCGGGGTGTTCGCGACGGTCATCCTGCTCGCCCTGTACTTCTCGTTCAAGCTCGAGAAGCCGGTGATGGAGGAGGACCTCCACCTGCACGAGGAGCACGTGCCGGCGGGGATGAGAAAGCCCGCCGCGGAGTGACCTCTCGGAACAGGGCGCGGTAGCGCTCGACTCCGTCCCGCTCGTCGAACCGGGCGAGGGCCGCCGCCCGGGCGGCTCGGCCCATCTGCGCCCGCGCGGTCGGGTCCCCGGCCAGGGCGGCGATGGCCTCCGCGAGAGCGGCCACGTCCCTTGGCGCGACGAGCCTCCCGCTCACCCCGTCCTCCACCACGTCGACGATGCCCCCGGTGCGCGTCGCGACCGCCGGCAGACCGCAGGCCGCCGCCTCCACGAGGGCGATGCCGAGGGCCTCGAACTCCGAGGGGAACACGAACAGGTCGGCGGCCCGGAGGTGGTCCTCGACCGCGTCCACCCGCCCCGCGAAGCTCACCCTCCCGAGAAGGCCCTCCTCCCGGACTCTTCGCCGCAGCTCGTCCTCGACGGAGAGGGCCTGCCTCTCTCCCGACCCCACGAGCACGAGGCGCAGGTCCGGGCGCCCTTCCGAGGCGACGGTGAAGGCGTCGAGCAGCGTGTCGAGGCCCTTGCCGCGCAGGAGCCGGCCCGAGTACACGAGCACGGTGCCCGCGCCGAAGCCGAGCTTCTCGCGCAGCGTCGTGCGCTCGGACGGCGTCGCGGGGCGAAATCGCCGGGTGTCGACGCCGTGGGGCAGGAGGGCGATCCGCCCGGGGAGCACCCCTGCCCCGATCATCTCGTCCCGGATCGCGCGGGACATGGCCACGAACGCGCTCGCGTCGCGCAGCCAGGCGTTGCGGACGCGGACGAGCCTTCGCACCAGGCGGCCGAGCGGGCCATCCGCCCAGCGCTTGCCCCACGTGAACGCCTCTCCGTCGAGCTCGCCGTTCGTCTCCGGCTGCAGGACCACCCCGAGCCCGGCCCAGCGGGCGACGGCGAGCCCGGGCAGCCCCAGCACCCGCGTGCTCCGCACCACGAGCACGTCGTGGACCTCCGCCTCCCGAAGGACCGCCCGCATCGCCGCGGGGACCATGCGGTACTTCCCGCTGCGCCCGGGACCCGAGGGGGGGACGCGCACGACGCGGATCCCGTCGAGCCTCTCCTCGGCCGGCCACGCGTCGTCCCCGCGCCGCGTCACCACGGTCGCCGCGTCTCCCGCCTCGACGAGGGCCGCCCCGAGCCGACGCAGGTGCGTCTCGCCCCCCCCCAGCACGGGGTGAAACGACTCGGCGAGGAAGAGGACGCGGGTCAACGGGGGCGCTTCCGCGCCCGCTCGACGTAGATCGGCTTGCCCTGGCTCTCGTGCCACGTCCGCACCAGCAGCTCCCCCATGAGCCCGAACGAGACGAGGATGACCCCGGTGAGGAACAGGAGCGCCCCGAGGAGCAGCAGCGGCCGCCCCGCGAGCGCCTCGCCGAACACGATCTTGAGCACCGCGAGGTAGGCGAGGATCGCCGTCCCCAGCGCGCCGAGCCCGAGGCCGAGCAGCCCGAACAGGTGGGCGGGCCGCGTCCCGTAGGAGTGGAGGAACTTCACCGTGAACAGATCGAGGAGCACGCGGACGGTCCGGCCGAGCCCGTACTTGCTCCGTCCGCGGGTCCGCGGCCGGTGGTTCACCGGCACCTCGGCGAGGCTCACCCCCATCCACGAGGCGACGGCGGGGATGAAGCGGTGCATCTCGCCGTACAACCGGATCCCCCGCGCGACCTCGCCCCGCATGGCCTTGAGCGAGCATCCGTAATCGTGCAGCCGCACGCCGGTCGCCCAGGAGATGAGACGGTTCGCGAAAAAGGACGGGATCCGCTTCGAGAGCGGGTCCTGTCGCTCGCGACGCCACCCGCAGACCATGTCGAGCTCGTCGCGCTCGAGCCGCTCGACGAGGGCGGGAATGTCGGCCGGGTCGTTCTGCAGGTCCCCGTCCGACGTGACCACGACGTCGCCCCGGGAACGGTCGAACCCCGCCGCGAAGGCGGCGGTCTGGCCGAAGTTGCGCCGGAGCAGGACGGCGCGCACGCGCGGGTCCCGCTCCTCCAGCTCGATCAGGCGATCGCGCGTGCCGTCGGTGCTGCCGTCGTCGACGAGCACGAGCTCGAACGTGCGGCCGGAGGGCTCGAGGGCGGCGGTGAGCTGGCGGTGGAGGTCCTCGACGTTCTCGACCTCGTTGTAGAGGGGAACGACGACGGAGAGTGCGATCCGGCCTTCGCCGTCCATCACGACCCGAGTATAAGCGAGGCCGCGCTCAGCGCCCGGCGGCCACGAGGTACAGCCAGTTCAGGAGCAGCGCCACGGGCACCGCGACCCGCAGCGCCCGGGACGCCCGCCCCGAGACCTCCAGGGCGACGGCCCGACCGGAGGGCAGAAGGAGGAGGTCGGCGAGGGCCCACGCGGCGAGAGCGGCCGCCGCGGCGGCGGCGAGGGGGTTCATCGCAACCGCCCCGGCGACGTCGCCCGCGGCCAGCCTCCCGAGCGCCCGGGTCCCGCCGCACGTCGGGCACGGCAGGCCGCTCATCGCCTTGAACAGGCACAGGGTGAGCCCCACGCGGTCGAGCCCGAGGGCCCACACCGCCGCCGCGGCGAGGGCGCCGATGCCGCCGAAGATCGCGCCGAGCGGCGGCGCTCCCGGGCGCGCCCGCAGCGCCACCGCCGGCCCGCCCCGAGCGATGCCCTCCCCGACCCGGCTCACCGAAGCTGGCCGGCGAGGCCGGCGATCGCACCCGCGAAGAGAAACGACAGGGCGGCGCAGCAGCAGCACAAGAGCGCGAGCGGCAGGAGGACCGCCGCCGCCGCACGGCCGCCCCCGATCCCGTGCGCCTGCGAGAGGCCGATCACGTAGAGGACGAGGCACCACGCCAGGGCCACGAGCTGGCCGCAGAACGGCACCAGGAGCAGGATGCTCGTGGCCTGGGAAAAGGACACGACGCGGAAGGTCGCCTCGAAGTCGCGCTTCGCCCCCCCGAGGAGCAGGAGCATCAGGTGGAGGATGCCGGCGGCCAGGAACACGCCGAGGACCACGAACACCCCGCCGAAGACGGCCTGCGCGACGAATCCCCCCCAGCCCTCGATCCAGGCGAGGGCCCTCGCCACCTCGGGCCGGTCGGCGGCGCCGAAACCGCCCCAGCCCGGCCCCACGACCGAGCGGAATACCGCCTGGTACAGCGCGGCGGCGACGAGGCCGGCCCAGCCCACCAGCACCGCGTACAGCAGCGGCGAGCCCAGCCCGCCGGAGAGCGGCATCGCCCGGAAGAAGTCGCCGGGGCGCGCGAGCACGTCGCGCGTCGTCTCGAACAGCGCGGGAAGAAGCCCCGTGCGACCTCGATCCTCCCAGGGGATGGAGGCCGCGCCCGGGCCGCCCCCTGGCGGTGGGACCGCGGCGCCCGCGGACGGGTCGAGCGGCGGGGGTACTGCGGCCGAACGGGGGTCGGCCCCGCAGTTGGGGCAGGACGAGGCGTCCTCGTCGGGCACGGCGTGGTGGCAGTGGGGACAGAGCGCCATGTCGCGGCCTCCTCACGGTGCGGGCGCGGCGGGGCCAGTATAAAGTAGCCCCTCGTGCCCCGGGTGAGCGTCCTGACCGTCGACCACGTCGCGCGGCTCGCGCGCCTCTCGCTGACGGAGGAGGAGCGCCAGCTCTTCGCGCGCCAGCTCGAGGAGATCCTCGCCTGGGCCGAGTCGCTGCAGGCGCTCGACACGTCGGGCGTTCCCCCGTTCGCCGGCGCGACGCCCGGCGGCGTCCTCCGCGAGGACGAGCCGCGCGACGGGCTCGCTCGCGACGGCGTCCTCGAGGCCTCCCCCGACGCGAGAGACGGCCTGTTCCGCGTCCCGCGGGTGATCGGATGACCGGCGGCCTCGCCGGGAGCGGCGCCGCCGAGATCCGCCGCCTCGTGGCCGGGCGCGAGGTCTCCTGCGAGGAGGTCGCGCGGCACCACCTCGACCGCGTCGCGGCGATCGACCCCTCGCTCGGCGCCTTCCTGACCGTCGCCGCCGAGCGCGCCCTCGGGCGGGCGCGGGCGCTGGACGAAGCTCTCGCCCGCGGCGAGCCGGTCCCCCCTCTCGCCGGGGTGCCCCTCGCGGTCAAGGACGTCCTGCACGTCTCGGGCCTGCCCACCACCTGCGGGTCGCGCATGCTCGAGGGCTACCGGCCGCCCTTCTCCGCCGCCGCCGTCGAGCGCCTCGAGCGGGCCGGGGCCATCGTGCTCGGGAAGACGAACACGGACGAGTTCGCCATGGGCTCCTCCACCGAGACGAGCGCCTTCGGCCCGACCCGCAACCCCTGGGACCGCGAGCGCGTGCCCGGGGGCTCGTCGGGAGGCTCCGCCGCGGCCGTCGCCGCCCGCCTCGCCCCTCTCGCCCTCGGCTCCGACACCGGCGGCTCGATCCGCCAGCCCGCGGCCCTGTGCGGGGTCGTCGGCCTCAAGCCCACCTGGGGCCGGGTCAGCCGCCACGGCCTCGTGGCCTACGCCTCCTCGCTCGACCAGGTCGGCCCGCTCGCCCGCACCGTGGAGGACGTGGCGCTCGCGGCATCGCTCCTCTTCGGCCACGACCCGAGGGACGCGACGAGCGCGAGAGAGGCCGTCGGCGATCTCCTCCCTCGCCCGGGCGAGAGCGCCTCGGGGCTCCGGATCGGCGTGCCGTGGAGCTTCCTCTCCGAAGGGGTCGAGGCGGAGACGCTCGCGCGCTTCCGCGAGGCGCTCGGCGCCCTCGAGGACGCCGGGGCGCGCCTCGTCGACGCCCCCCTGCCCCGCCTTCCGCACGCCGTCGCCGCCTACTACCTCGTGGCCACCGCCGAGGCCTCGAGCAACCTCGCGCGCTTCGACGGCGTCCGCTACGGCTTGCGGGCCCCCGCTCCCCGCGGGATCGCCGCGCTCTACGGCGAATCCCGCGACCTCGGGTTCGGGGCCGAGACCAAGCGCCGGATCATCCTCGGGACGTTCGCTTTGTCCTCCGGCTACTACGATGCCTACTACCTGCGCGCCCAGAAGGTCCGCACCCTCCTCGCGCGCGACTTCGAGGCGGCCTTCGCCGGGTGCGACGCGGTCGCGACACCGACGACGCCGTCCCCCGCCTTCCGGCTCGGCGAGAAGACGGGTAGCCCCCTCGAGATGTACCTGGCCGACGTGTTCACCGTGCCCGCGAACCTCGCCGGCCTGCCCGCTCTCTCCCTGCCCTGCGGGCTCGCCGGCGGCCTGCCGGTCGGCCTCCAGCTCGTCGGGCGCCGCTTCGACGAGAAGACCCTCCTGCGCGCAGGCTCGGCCTTCCAGGTCGCCACGCGTCACCACGAGCTCGCCCCGCCGGGGCTCCCGGGCGATTAGACTACTAGCCGAGCCTGTTCGCCCCCGCTCCCGCCGGGGACCCCGCGCCGCGGCGCGAGGCGAGGGCAAAGCGGACCACGCCGAAGCCGAGGAGCCCGGCCAGGACCCCCAGGAGGAGGTTGCCCACGACGTAGGGCCACAGGAGCGGGGCGAGCCCGGACGCGAGCGACTCCAAAAGCGCGCGCCCGCGCAGGCTCCAGTCGACTCGGCCGATGCTCGCGGGCGAGACGCCGAGGACGAGGCAGCCGAGCATCGTGCCCGTGGCCAGCATCGGCGCCGCCGTCCACGGGTTGTTGGTCCATGCCCCGACGAGGATCGCGACCTTGCTGAGGCGGAGGGTCACCGCCAGGAGGAGGGCCATCAGCGTGTGGACCCCGAGCAGGGGAAAGAACGCGATGAAGACGCCGAGGCCGAAGGCGGCGGCGACGCGCGTGGGCGACTGGTCCACGTGCAGGAGAACCTGGCCGGCGCGCCGCAGCCAGCGCATGCGAGGCCCCTTCAGGACGACCGGGCGCGGAAGTGGTCGTGTCCCCCGGCAGGAAGGGGCTGCGTGCCCCTCTCGTCGCGCAGAAGGACTTCGGGCTCGCCCTCCTCGAAGCGCCCGATCACGGTGAGCTCCACCCCCCACACCCGGGCGAGCTCCCTCGCCTCCTCGAGCTCGCCTTCGGCGACTGCGAGCAGGAGCTGGTAGTCCTCGCCCCCGTGCAGGGCGAGCCCCAGGCCGTCGCCGCCTCGTGCGTTCTCGAGCCCCGCGGCGTTCGGGTCGACCGGGACCGCCACGGCGTCGATCACCGCCCGCAGCCCGGACTCCCGGCAGATCTCCCGCAGGTCGAGCGACAGCCCGTCCGAGACGTCCATCCCGGCCCGGGCCAGGCCCCTCTCCGCGATCGAGCGCGCGAGGGCGAGCGGGGGACGGGGGTCGAGCTGGGCCGCGAGGCAGGCCGCGACCGCGGTCCCGGACGACGCGGTCCACACCCCGCTCGCCACGAGGGCGGCGTCGTCGTCGAGCCGGGCGCCCTCGGCCAGGAGGCGCAGCCCCTCCGCCGCCGCGCCCAGCGTGCCCGTCACCACGACGTGGTCGCCGGGCCGCGCCCCCGAGCGCAGCAGCAAGCGGCCCGCGTCCCCGAGGAGCGTGACGTCGATCACGATCGCCCCGCGGCCGCGCGTCACGTTCCCCCCGACGAGCGCGACCCCCGCCTCGGCCGCCCGCTCGAGCAGCCCGTCGTAGAGCGTGTCGACCCACCCCGCGGTCACGTCCCCGGGCAGGCAGAGGCTCACGGTCGCGTAGCGGGCGATGCCGCCCATCGCCGCGATGTCGGAGAGGTTGACGGTCAGGGCCTTGCGGCCGAGCAGCCGCGGCGGCGCGGAGATCCTCTCGAAGTGGACGCCCTCGACCTGGCTGTCGGTGGTGACGAGCGAGAACGGTGCCGTCTCGACCGCGGCCGCGTCGTCCCCGATGCCGACCACGACCCCCGCCGCCCGCGGGATCCGGGAGCGGAGGTGCCGGAGGAGCTCCTTCTCACCCACCTCGCGGAGCGGAGAGAGGAGCGGGATCACAGCGAGGCCCTCCGCCTTGTCGTGTGGCAGGTGACCTGAACCGGGTCACCAGGTGGGAGCCCTGAGCCGCGCTTCAGGCTTCCTCGACGCGGAGGCGTGCACACCGCGAGGCGAATCGGACCCCCTCACAGAGAACGTTGGTTCGAGGTTTCCGTAACCATCACGGGCAAGGCAGAGGACCTCGCAGGCATGATAGCGGGGGCCGGGGGTGGCGGCAAGGCTATTCGCCGAGGGCGGCCCCGAGCGTCCGGGCGAGCCGCTTCACCCGCTCGTCGACGCCGGAGTCCGTCCGCTTCGTCTCGGCCTTCGCCTGCTCCACCTCGCGGCGGAGGCGAAGGCACTCGTCCGAGATGTTGAGCGCGGCGAGGACCGCGACGCGCAGGCTGTCGACCGCCCCGCTCGCTCGGCTGATCTCCTTCATCTGCTCGTCCACGAAGGCGGCGAGGCGCTCGACGTAGCCGGGGTCGGGGCCCGCCTTCACCGCATAGGTCTGCCCGAAGATCTCGACGTGCACGAGGCTCGGCTTCTCCGACATGCCGGGGATTATAGGCTCCCGAGGAGCTCCACGAGCCTCTCGATCCGCCGGCGGATCTCCTCGCGCTCGGCGCGCAGCTGCTTCGCTTCCGCCTCGAGGTCCTCTCTGCCTCGGGCCTCCTCGGCGGCCCGTCCGACCCGCGCCTCCGCGGCGGCCGCCGCCTCGCGCGCCTCCTCCGCCGCCTTCTCGGCCGCCTCGGCCCGCGCGCGCGCCTTCTGCAGCTCGCCGCGCAGGCCGTCCGCCTCGACCTGCAGCTCCTTGAGCCGCTTCGCGGCCTTGCGGACCCTGTCCTCGAGGAGCTCGAAGCTGTCTTCCACCGCGGCCTCCCTCACTCTCCCCGGATCTCCAGCCCCGCCGCGCGGAGCTCCCGGACGACGCCGTCGACGGCCCCCTGGACCTCCTCGCTCGTCAGCGTGCGCTCGGGGTCCTGGAAGCGCAGGCTCACCGTCAGGCTCACCTTCCCCGGGGGCACCTGGTTCCCCGTGTACCGGTCGAGGAGGCTCACCGAGCGCAGCCTCTCCCCCGCCGCTCCCCGCACCCGCGCGTCGATCTCCGCGGCGGGGGTCGTCTCGTCGCACAGGATCGAGAGGTCCCTCTGCACGGCCGGGTAGCGGTCGAGGGCCACGAAGCGCGAGGTCCGCGGCGCCTCCTCGACCAGCGCGTCGATGCCCAGCTCGAGGACGACCGCCTCGTCCCGCAGCTCCCACGCCGCGCGGACGTCGGGGTGTACGGCGCCCGCGTAGCCGATCACCGCGCCCTCCCGGCGGAGGCGGACGGCGCGGCCGGGGTGGAGGAACGGCGGAGGGGCCGCCCCCCGGTCGATCTCCAGCGCGCTCTCGCCGAGGCGCGCCATGAGCAGCTCGGCGACCCCCTTGAGGTCGAAGAGGTCGAACGGGCGGGGCCGCATCGACCAGTGGTGCGGGTTCGTGCTGCCCGAGAGGAGAACGGCCAGCCTCCGCTCCTCGCGGGGGATCCCGTCCCGCACGACGAAGACGCGTCCCAGCTCGAACACGGCGACGTCCCGCCGGCCGAGCCGCAGGTTCGTGCGCAGCGTTCCGAGCAGGCCCGGCATCACGAGCGAGGTTCGCAGCGTGTCCTGCTCCTCGGTCAACGGGTTGGCGAGCCGGCTGCGGGCCTCCGGGGGACCATCGGCCGCCGACCCCGCGACGAAGGCGTAGTTGATGACCTCGGTGAGGCCCACGCCGGCGAGCACGGAGCGGATCCGCCGCTCGCGCTTCTGCGAGCGGCGCAGGCTGCCCGGGCGCGACGCCGGAGGAAGCGCGGGGGGGATCTTGTCCAGCCCGAAGTGGCGTCCCACCTCCTCGGCGAGGTCGGCCTCGCCCTGCACGTCGAGGCGCCAGGACGGCACGAGGACGCTCGCCTCGTGCCCGGAGCCCGAGCCCGACACGAGGAAGCCGAGCGACTCGAGCGTGCGCACCTGCTGGAGCCGGGGCACGTCGACGCCCAGGAGAGCGTTCACCCGCGCCGGCCGCAGGCGCACGGTGCGCCCGGGGCGCTCGTCCCCCCGGCGCTCGACGAGGCCGGGGCGGACGGTGCCGCCCCCGATCCTCGCGAGCAGGTGGGCGAGGCGGTCGATCGCGAGCGGGCCCGCGGCCACGTCGGCGCCGCGCTCGAAGCGGTGGGACGCCTCGGTGTGCATCCCGAGCGAGCGCGCGGCGCGGCGGACCGAGAGCGGGTCCCACCACGCCGCCTCGAGGACCACCGTCCTCGTCTCGTCCCGGATCTCGCTCGAGGCCCCCCCCATGATGCCGGCGAGGGCGAGGGCCGGCTCGCCCCCCGCCCCCGCGATGACGCCGACCCGGGCCGGCAGGCGCCGCTCGGTCCCGTCGAGGGTCGTGAGCGCCTCCCCCTCGCGCGACCAGCGGACGACGAGCCGCCCCCCCGGCACCCGGGCGAGGTCGAACGCGTGGCTCGGCTGCCCCATCTCGACCATCACGTAGTTCGTCAGGTCCACCACGTTGTTGATCGAGCGGATCCCGACGAGCTCGAGCCGGTCGCGCAGCCAGGCCGGCGAGAGACCCACCTTCACGTCCAGGAGGCGCGCGCAGAAGCGTCCGCAGAGCTCACCCGCCTCGATCGCCACGTCGAGAGCCGCGGTCGCCTCGGGGCCCGAGGGCGAAACCCTCGCCTCGAGCGGCCGGAGCGGCAGGCCGTACAGCGCGGCCACCTCCCGCGCCACACCGTAGACGTTCATGCAGTCGACGCGGTTGGTCGTCACGTCGATCTCGAGCACGGTCTCCTCGCCCGCGCTCTCGACCGCGTCGACGGCGAGGCCGACGCCGGTCAGGTCGTCCGCGAGCCGACGTGGCTCCGCCTCGAAGGGGACGAACTCGCGGAGCCAGCCGAGCGGGATCCTCATCCGACGAACTGCTCCAGGAAGCGCAGGTCGTTCTCGTAGAACAGGCGGATGTCGTCGATGCCGTGACGCACCATCGCCACCCGCTCGATCCCGAGGCCGAACGCGAAGCCCGTGACCTCCTCCGGATCGTAGGCCTTCCTCCCCAGCCGGGCGTTGACCGCCTCGAAGACCGCGGGGTTGACCATGCCCGAGCCGAGGATCTCGAGCCAGCCGGTCGCCTTGCACACGCGGCAGGGGCCCGAAGGCAGCCGCCCGCTCCCCCCGCACACGATGCAGCCGAGGTCGGCCTCGACCGAGGGCTCGGTGTAGGGGAAGTAGGAAGGCCGGAAGCGCACCGGGTACTGCTCGCCGAAGAGGGCGTGCAGGAAGGCCTCGATCGTGCCCTTGAGGTGGCCGAGGTGGATCCCCCGCCCCACGACGAGGCCCTCGATCTGCTGGAACATCGGGGTGTGGGTGACGTCGCTGTCCCGGCGGAACACCTTTCCCGGGCAGATGATGCGCACGTCGGGCGGACGCTCGTTCTCCAGCATGTAGTGGATCTGCGCGGAGGAGGTGTGCGTGCGCAGGAGCAGGCCGGCCCGGCCCTCGAGGTAGAAGGTGTCCTGCATGTCGCGGGCGGGGTGGTCGGGCGGCATGTTGAGGGCCTCGAAGTTGTGGTAGTCGTCCTCCACCTCGGGGCCGTCGTAGACCTCGTACCCCATCGCCACGAAGATGTCCTCGAGCTCCTCCCGCACGACGGTGAGGGGGTGGCGGCGCCCCACGAAGGGGCGCCGTCCGGGCAGCGTGGCGTCGACTCGCTCGCGCTCGAGGGCGACCTCGCGGGCCCGGCGCTCGAGGGCCTGGCCGCGCTCCACCAGGGCCTGCTCGATGACCGCCTTGAGCGCGTTGAGCTCCTGCCCCGCCGCCCGCCGGTCGCCCTCGGCGAGTCCCCCGAGCGACTTGAGGAGCGCCGACACCGCCCCCGAGCGCCGGCCGACGAACGCGTCGCGCACCGCCTGCAGGGCGGTCGCGTCGTCGACGCCCGCGAGGGCGGCGTCGAACTCCGCGCGCAGGCGCTGGGCCCGCTCCCGGATGCCGTGGATGGTGTCGGACATCGTCGCCGGGCCGGGCGCGCCTGCGCGGGCGCCCCGGCCGCGCGCTCAGGCCTTCGCCCGAGCCGCCTTCGCCGAGGCCGCGAGCTTCGAGAAGGCCGCGGGGTCCGTCGCCGCGATCTCCGCGAGCGCCTTGCGGTCGAGGGCCACGCCCGCTCCCCTGAGCCCCGCCATGAACTCGCTGTAGGTCATCTCGTTCTGGCGCGCCGCGGCGTTGATGCGGACGATCCACAGCCGCCGGAAGTCGCGCTTCTTGCGCTTGCGCCCGACGTAGGCGAAGTTGCCCGCGCGGTCGGTCGCCTCCTTGGCGAACTTGTAGAGCTTGCTCTTCCCGAGGAAGTAGCCCTTCGCCCGCGACAGCAGCTTCTTGCGCTTCTCGCGGCGCTTGCTTCCTCGCTTGACTCTCGGCATGACGGACGTCCCTTCGTCTGGCCCGGGCCCCCATCGGCCCGTCCCGTCGCTCTTCCAGGCGGCGACGCCGGCCCGGGCCGCTCGACCGCGACCCCTCCCGCGGGGCTTGGGGTGGGACGCCTCGGAGGCGCCCGGCGGGGCTCCCGCGCCCGCCCTTCGGTCCCTACGCCAGCAGCATCCTCTTCACCTGGGCGACGTCCGCGTCGGAGACGAGGACGGCCTGGCCGAGCGTCCGCTTGCGGCCGGGGGCCTTCTTGGTGAGGATGTGCCGCTTCATGGACTTGTGCCGCAGGATCTTCCCGCTCGCGGTCACCTTGAACCGCTTCGTCGCGGCCCTCTTCGTCTTCAGCTTCAGCTTCGCCTTGGGCTTTCTCATGGTCTTCCTACTTGGTCTTCTCCGCGGCCTCGGCTGCCGGCTTCTTCGGCTTCGGCTTCGGCTTGGCCGGCGCGACCTCCTTCTTCGGCGCGAGGATCTGCACCATCGTGTTCCCCTCCTGGCGAGGGGGCGACTCGACGAGGACGGAGTCGCCGAGCTCCTGGGCGAGGCGGTTCAGGATGTCCCGCCCGATCTCGCTGTGCACGATCTCGCGGCCGCGGAAGAGCACCACCGACTTGACCTTGTTGCCGTCGAGCAGGAAGCGCTCGACGTTGCGGCGCTTGAACGCGAAGTCGTGCTCGTCGATCTTCGGCCGGAACTTCACTTCCTTGATCTGGATGTGCCGCTGGTGCTTGCGCGCCTCCGCGTCCCGCTTGGCCTGCTGGTAGAAGAACTTGCCGGAGTTCATGATCCGGCAGACGGGCGGGGTGGCCGCGGCCGCGATCTCGACGAGGTCGAGCCCCTTCTCCTCGGCCAGCATGAGCGCCTGGCCGGGGGGCATGATCCCGAGCTGGGACCCGTCCTCGTCGATCACCCGGACCTCCTTCGCCCGGATGCGGTCGTTGATGCGGACCGTCTTGCTGTCTATTGGACACCTCCTGCGGCGGGGGCGGGGGCTTCCTCGTGGGTCGCGCGCTCCCCCGAGAGACGGACCACGCGCTCGGCGAAGGCGGCCGCGTCCTGCGGCCCGAGGTCGCCCGCCTGTCGGTGGCGCACGGACACGTTCCGAGCCTCGACTTCCTTGTCCCCCACCACGAGCATGTAGGGGACCTTCTGGACCTGGGCCTCGCGGATCCGGTAGCCCAGCTTCTCGTTGCGGTCGTCCACGTGGACGCGGACGCCGGCCTTGCGCAGCGCCTCGCCCACCTCGCGCGCGTAGGCCTGGTGCTTCTCGGTGACCGGGACGACGACGGCCTGCACCGGGGCGAGCCACAGGGGAAACGCCCCCGCGTAGTGCTCGATCAGGACCCCGAAGAACCGCTCCAGGCTCCCGAGGAGGGCGCGGTGCACCATGACCGGCTGGTGGGCCTTGCCGTCCTCGCCGATGAACTCGAGCTGGAAGCGCGTCGGGTTGTGGAAGTCCACCTGGATGGTCGAGCACTGCCAGGCGCGGTCGAGCGAGTCCTTGATCTTGATGTCGATCTTCGGGCCGTAGAAGACGCCCTCGCCGGGGTCGACCACGTACGGCAGCCCGCGCGACTCGAGCGCCTTGCGCAGCGCGCCGGTCGCGACCTCCCACTCCTCGTCGCTGCCGCTCGCCTTCTCCGGCCTCGTCGAGAGATAGATGTCGTAGCGGTCGAAGCCGAAGGTGCGCAGGATGTTCGTGACGAAGTCGAGCACGCGGAGGATCTCGTCCTCGAGCTGGTCGGGCCGGCAGAAGATGTGGGCATCGTCCTGGGTGAAGCCACGGACCCGCATCAGGCCGTGCAGGACGCCCGAGCGCTCGAACCGGTACACCGTCCCGAGCTCCGCCCAGCGATACGGCAGGTCGCGGTAGCTGCGCAGCCGCGACTTGTAGATCGTCAGGTGGAACGGGCAGTTCATCGGCTTGAGCTGATACTCGACGTTCTCGATCTCGATCGGCGAGTACATGTTCGCCTTGTAGTACTCGGTGTGGCCGCTCGTCTTCCACAGGTCGAGCCGCGCGATGTGGGGGGAGTACACGAGATCGTAGCCGCCCGCGAGGTGCTCGTCGCGCCAGTAGTCCTCGATCTGCTTGCGGACGAAGCCCCCTTTCGGGTGCCACAGGACGAGGCCGGCCCCCGTCTCGTCGGCGATCGAGAACAGGTCGAGCTCGCGCCCGAGCTTGCGGTGGTCGCGGCGCTTCGCCTCCTCGAGGCGGAAGAGGTGCTGGTCCAGCTCCTCCTTCGTGAAGAAGGCGTACCCGTAGATGCGCTGCATCGACGGGTTGCCCTCCTTGCCTTTCCAGTAGGCGGCGGCGGGCTCGGCCTTGAGCTTGAAGGCCTTGATCTCCTTCGTCGACGGGAGGTGCGGCCCCAGGCAGAAGTCGACGAACTCCCCCATCGTGTAGCACTGCACGGGGTCGCCCGCCTTTTCCCGGATGAGCTCGCACTTCAGCGTCTGGCCCTTCTTCGCGAAGAGCTCGAGCGCCTCGGCCTTGGGAAGGAGCTTCTTCTCGATCGGCCGGTTCTGCTTCACGATGTGCGCCATCCTCTTCTCGATGGCGACGAGGTCCTCGGGCGTGAACGGCTTCGTCACGAGGAAGTCGTAGAAGAAGCCGTCCTCCGTGGGCGGCCCGATCCCGCACTGCGCGTCGGGGAAGAGCTCCGTCACCGCCGCGGCCAGGAGGTGGGCGGACGAGTGGCGGTAGATCTCGATCGGGGAGTCGGCGGGCTTCGTCTCGCCGGAGGGACCTGTCGCGTCGAGGGGAGGGGCGCTCGGCGACGACATCAGGATTCGATCAGCATGACAGGTCCGTTGCTCTCCTCGGGCCGAAAGGCCCAGCCCTGCGGGCTGGTAGGCGCGGGTGGAATTGAACCACCGACCTCTTCCGTGTCAAGGAAGCGCTCTACCACTGAGCCACGCGCCTTCCGGCCGGAAAAGCGAAGCTACCAGAGAGATTACGGGGTGTCAATGCGTTCGACCCGGTAGGACCCGCGGTTTCGTGCCCGGGCCGCGGGCGGACGAAAGGTGCTCGACGGGGGCCCGGAGCGGCGCTGCGGTAGACTGGCGCCATGGCCGGCAACCCCGTCAAGCTGGGGCATCCCGCGACGTACCAGGACCTGCTCGCCGTGCCGCCGCACCAGGTCGCCGAGATCCTGGACGGCGAGCTCTACGTCACCCCCCGGCCCGCGTTCCCCCACGCGTTCGCGGCGGGCATGGTGTACCGCGACGTCGTGCCGTTCCACGGCCCCGGAGGCGGCCGCCGGGGGCCGGGGGGCTGGTGGATCCTCTTCGAGCCCGAGCTGCACTTCGGGGGCGCGATCGCCGTGCCCGATCTCGCGGGCTGGAGGATCGAGCGGATGCCGGTCTTCCCGGCCGACGCCTTCTCGGAGGTCGTGCCCGACTGGGCGTGCGAGGTGGCCTCGCCCGCGACCGTCCACGTGGACCGGGTCCGCAAGATGAACCTGTACGCGCAGGTCGGGCTCTCCCACCTGTGGCTCGTCGACCCCCTCGCGCGGGTCCTCGAGGTCTACCGCCTGGAGGCGGGGCGCTGGGTCGTGGCGGGGACCTTCGGGGCCGAGGACAAGGTCCGCGCGGAGCCTTTCCCGGATCTCGAGATCGACCTCGCGGGCTGGTGGCCGCCCCTCGTCGAGCCTGGATCGGCCGGCTGATCGGGCCCCTCGTGCCGTTCTCGTTCACGTCGGCGGCGTCGGGCCACGCTACAGGATCTTCTTGCCGAGGAGTGAGGTGAGCAGCTCGACGCCGAGCGCCGCCGTGCCGTTCCGGTGGTCGAGGATGGGGTTCGTCTCCACGAACTCCGCGGAGACGACCTGGCCCGTGTCCGCGAGCATCTCCATCGCGAGGTGGGCCTCGCGGTAGGACAGCCCCCCCGGCGAGGGGGTGCCCACTCCCGGGGCGTAGTCCGGGTCCATGCCGTCCATGTCGAAGCTGACGTGGATCCCCGCCGTCCCCGCGCTCGCGCGCGCGATCGCCTCCTCCATCACCGAGCGCATCCCCCGCTCGTCGATGTCGCGCATCGTGAAGGCGCCGATGCCGGAGGCCCTGACGTTGGCGCGCTCTTCGGCGTCCACGTCGCGGATCCCCACGAGGGCCGCGCGGGAGCCGTCCACCATCGGGGAGAAGCCGGCGAGGTTCACGAGCGAGGGGGCGCCGAGGCCCAGGACCGCGGCGAGGGGCATGCCGTGGATGTTTCCGGTCGGGCTCGTCTCCGCGGTGTTCGCGTCCGCGTGGGCGTCGAACCAGACGAGTCCGAGCTTCTGCCGCCGGGCGTGGAAGTGGCGGGCGAGCCCGGCGATCGTCCCCATCGCGACGGAATGGTCGCCCCCGATCACGACCGGGGTCGTCCCCGCGGCGAGGGCCTCCCCCACCGCGTCGCGCAGGGCCTCGCAAACCTCGAGGATCTCCCGCAGGTACTTGAGGCGCGGATCCCCGGGTCCCTGGGTCTCCTGGATCTTCGGGTGAAGGTCGCCGCGGTCCTCGACCGCGTGGCCGAGCTGCGCGATCCTCGCGTCGAGACCCGCCACGCGGAAGGCGGAGGGACCCATGTCGACGCCGCGGCGCCCGGCGCCGAGGTCGAGGGGCACGCCGATGAGGGTCACCCGCCGCTTCGCCACGCTCTCTCTTCTCACGGGACGAAGGGCACGCTAGCACGCTTGCCCGCCGCCGGGCAAAGCCGTTTGACGCCCCCGGGGGCCGCTCCCATAATCCGACGAGCGGCCCATGGCCATTCCCACGGCGAGGAAGACCGCACCCGCGACGCTCCCCGGCACGCCCGAGCTCCTGGCGCTCCTCGTCGAGCGCGGGGTGCTCTCCGTCGACGACGCCGACGCCGTGCGCCGTGCGCAGCGCGCGAGCGGGTCCACGACCGAGCAGGCCGTGACGCAGCTCGGGCTCGTGACCGACGTGCAGATCGCGCAGGCCCTCGCCGCCCACGCCGGGCTGCCCTACGTCAAGATCAACCCCCTCGACCTCGACCTCGACGTGGTCACGAAGTCGATCCCCGAGGTCTTCGCGAGCCGCAACGGGCTCGTGGCGATCGCCCGCACCGGCGACCGCGTCACGATCGCCGTCCACGACCCCTTCGCCCCGTTCCCCGAGGAGGACATCCGCCGGGTCACCCGCTGCCGCCACGTGGACCGCGTGGTCGCGACCCGGGCGGACGTCGACTCGATCAACAAGAGCTTCTACAAGCTCAAGGCCAGCCTGCGCGACGCGAAGAAGGAGCTCGAGGAGAGCCGTACGGTCCCGGTGGTCGACCTCGGGAACCTCGAGCAGCTCTCCTCCTCGGACAAGAGCCTCGACGCCGGCGTCGCCAAGGCCCTCGACCAGCTCCTCGACGAGGCGTTCCGGTTGCGGGCCTCGGACATCCACTTCGAGCCCAAGCGCGAGCGGACGCTCGTCCGCCTCCGGATCGACGGGGTGCTGCAGGAGATGCACGCGATCCCCAAGATCGTCTACGAGGCCCTCGTCTCCCGGCTCAAGGTCCTCGCCGGCGCCAACCTCGCGGAGAAGAGGCGGCCCCAGGACGGGCGGATCAAGCGCGAGCGATGGGAGGCCGGGTCGGGGAAGGTGAAGACCGTGGGGCGCTCGTCCACGATCGTGGAGGCCCGGCCGGGCGGCGGCGCGTTCGCCCCCGTGTCGGTCGGGGACACGATCCAGGTGACCGGCACGGACGGCGTCGAGCGCCAGCTCCAGGTGGTGGCGAAGGGCTCGGGCGCCTCGCTGACCGTCTCCGACGAGGTGGCCCTCGTCTCCCCCGGCGGCCACGCCTTCAAGTGGAAGAAGAAGGACTCCGACGTGGAGCTGCGCGTCAGCACGATGCCCACCGCCTTCGGCGAGAAGGCGGTGCTGCGCATCTTCGACCCCGAGGTCCTGCTCAAGAGCGTCGACGAGCTCGGGCTGTCCCCCCACGACGCGCCGAAGTTCCGGGACTTCATCTCGCGTCCCACCGGGATCATCCTCGTCACCGGACCCACCGGGAGCGGGAAGACGACCACCCTCTACTCGGTCCTCAAGCACCTCTCGCGGCCCGAGGTCAACATCGTCACCATCGAGGACCCGGTCGAGATGGTCTTCGAAGAGTTCAACCAGGTGCAGGTCCGGCCCCAGATCGACATCACGTTCGCCGCCGCGCTGCGCACGGTGCTGCGCCAGGACCCCGACATCATCATGGTCGGGGAGATCCGCGACGCCGAGACGGCCGACTACGCGGTCCAGGCCGCCCTCACCGGCCACCTCGTGCTGTCGACCCTGCACACGAACGACGCGCCCTCGTCGATCACGCGGCTGCTCGACCTCGGGGTCCCCCACTTCCTCATCACCTCGACCCTCATCGGCGTCGTGGCCCAGCGCCTCGTGCGCGAGAACTGCCCCCACTGCTCGGAGGAGTACGACCCGGGCGAGGAGGAGGCGGCGGCGATGAAGATCCCGTTCGAGAAGCTCAAGCCCTACCGCTTCCGGAGGGGGAAGGGCTGCCTCCACTGCCGCGAGACCGGCTACCTCGGCCGCACCGGCATCTACGAGATCCTCCCCATGACGGAGAAGATCCGGCGGCTCGTCTCGCAGCAGGCGGGCTCGCTGGAGATCTTCAAGGCCGCCCGGGAGGAGGGGCTTCGGACCCTCAAGGAGGCGGCGATCGAGAAGGTCTTCCGCGGGGTGACGACCACCGCGGAGATGGTGCGGGTGACCGGAAAATGAAAGACGACGGCCTGCGGGGCAGGGTCTTCCTCGTCACGGGCAGCGGACGGGGCCTCGGGGCCGCGCTCGCCCGCGCCGCGGGCGCCGAGCGGGCGCGGGTGGTGGTGAACTGCCGGCGCGACGCGCGCGAGGCGGACGCGGTCGCGGAGGAGGTTCGCCGGGCGGGGGGCGAGGCCCTCGCCCTCTCCGGGGACGTGACCGACTTCGAGGAGGCCCGCGTCCTCGTCGAGCGCGTGGTCGCCGAGTGGGGGCGCATCGACGTGCTCGTCAACACCGTGGGCGCGTTCCACTGGAACCCCCTCGTCGAGGTCGAGCCCGCGGAGTGGCGCCGCGTGGTCGCGACGAACCTCGACTCGGTCTTCCACATGTGCCGGCTGGTGGTGCCCCGCATGCGCGAGCGGCGCTTCGGCCGGATCGTGAACTTCGCGGCGGTCGGGGCGGCGGGCACGCTCGGCGAGCCGGAGATGGCCGCCTACTCGGCGGCCAAGGCCGGAGTCGTGGCCCTCTCCCGGGCGCTCGCCCTCGAGGAGGCCCGCTGCGGGATCACCGTGAACGTCGTCGCTCCGGGCCTCCTGCGCGACGAGAGCGGAGGCAAGGCGTCGGCCGCGGACGAGCGGCTCGGCGAGCGCGTCCCCGTCGGCCACCCCGGCCGCGCCGCCGACGTCGTGCGGGCCGTGCTGTTCTTCGCCTCTCCCGCCGCGGACTTCGTCACCGGCCAGGTCATCGAGGTGGCCGGGGGCAGCCGCGCCTGACCGCGGCGCCTACTCCTCCGCGAACACGCGGGCGGTGAACGCGGCGAGCTCGGCCGCGGGGTCCCGCCACGCCTCCGGGGGAAGCCCCGCCTTCGCGCACAGGCGGACGAGGAACGTCTCCTTGTCCCACCCGTGCTCGACCGGCACCTGGGGGAGGAGCACGCCGCGACGTCCCCCCCGGCCGATGAGCAGCCCGTGGCGCCCCACGACCACGTCCTCCGGCCGGATCGGCTCGAGCGGAGACAGCACGGAGATCTCGAGGCGCACCCCGGGCAGCTCCGGCGCTCGCAGCGGCGCGAAGCGGCCGTCCTCGAACGCGGCGGCCACCGCCATCCGCGCCACCGTCGCCACGAGCGGCTCCTCCGAGCGCATCGTCCCCACGCAGCCACGCAGCTCCCCGTCGCTCCGCCGGTGCAGGCTCACGAAGGCCCCCTGCGGCCGCAGGAGACCGCCCTGCGCGGCCGGCAGCCGCGGCGCGCGGCCCTCGAGCCGGGCCGCGATCGACTCGCGCGCCGCGCCGAGCAGGGCGCGCTCCTCCTCGGCGGTCAGCTCGGCGGGGGGCGCTCCGACGGCGATCGCGCTCACGCCTGCGCCGTGAGGACCGCGGACAGGTAGCCCACCACGTGGCTCTTGTCCCGCTCCCCCACGTCCCCGCTGTCGGCGTACCGCAGAACGGTCGCCCGGTCGGCGCCGAGAGCCCGGGCCGCCTTGAGGACCGCGACCACGGGCCCGCCCCCGCAGGCCACGTTGTGGTGCGTCTCCAGCCTCCGCATCAGGCCCTCGTCGTCGAACCGCTCGACCGCGTCCACGACCAGGGCGTCGAGCCGGTTGGCGACGGAGGCGGGCTGGTAGTGGGAGAGGTCGCTCGACGCGACGAGGACCGCCCGCCGCCCCGCCAGCACACGGGCGAGCGCCCCCGCGAGCGCCTCCACCTCCTCGCGCGACTGGCCGCCCATCAGCAGCGGAACGATCCTCGCCCCGGGGAGCACCCGCTGCAGGAAGGGCATCTGCATCTCGAGCGAGTGCTCCTGCCGGTGGACCTCGGGATCGTCGAAGGCGACGGGGGCCGCGCGCAGGAGCGCCACCGCCACGTCCTCGTCGACGTCCGCGCGGCCGAGCGGAGTCTCCCACGCTCCCCTTGCGTGAACCGCGACCCCGTCGAACGCCGCCCGGTGCGAGGGGCCGACGAGAACGACCGTCGGCGGGTCGGACGAAAGCGGGGCGAGCGCCGCGTAGCCGTGAGCGGCGACCGGGCCCGAGTAGCGCAGCCCCGCGTGCGGGCTCACGAGCCCGACGACCCGCCCCGGGACGACCGCCCGCCCCGCCGCCTCCAGGTAGCGGTCCACCTCGTGGACGATCGCCGTGGCCGTGGCCGGGTACCAGCTGCCGGCCACCGCGGCACGGCGCACCGTGCCGATCATGGCCCAGCTATACACCCGCTCGCCCTCCGCGACAAGGCAGCCCCGGCGCTCGGCGTCGAGACTCCGTGCCTCCGGCATCAGCCGGCCGGCTAGCGGTAGACCCGGTAGTCGATCTCCGGGAAGATGTTGTCCCGCTCCTCGAACTCGCGGAGGATCCGCTCCTCGAGCGGGCACTGGCCGCTCAACGCGCGGTAGAGGTAGTCGAGCCGGGCGACGTGGTCCCGCGTCCTCTTCTTCGCGTACTCGACCGTCGTGTTCGTCTTCATGATGAAGGCCCAGTCCGAGGACTGGGCGAGGAGCAGCTCCCGTGCCGCCTGGTCGAGCGCCCGCCGCTCGAGCGGCGTCGGGTGCTCGTAGCGGCGCGCGAGCTCGACCACGCGTTCGGCGGCCATGTCGAGGTGCGGGTAGATCCAGTCGTTCGACGCGTTGAGCCAGACCTCCGCGTACCCCGAGGCGCCCCACGTGCACATCGGCGGCTGGCAGACCTCGAGGTCTCCGAAGCGCTCCAGGTACTCGGAGGGGGTCACCGGCTTCACCACGTCCTGGTCGAAGTGCATCTTGCGGAACAGGAAGTCGAGGAACTGCGGCCCCTCGTACCACCAGTGGCCGTACAGCTCGGCGTCGTACGGGCTCACCACGATCGGCGAGCGGCCCATCCTCGCCGCGAGGTGCTCGACCTGCCTCTGCCGGTTGAAGAGGAAGTTCCCGGCGTGGCTCGCCGCCTTCTCCATCGCCCAGGCCCGCACGTAGGGCTGCTTGTGGCCGAGGTCGGTTCCCCGCCCGGTCACCCGGTAGTACTTGATCCCGAGGTTCTTCCTCTGCCCGTCGGGGAGGAACTCCTCGAGGTCCGACATCGGGAGCTCCCAGCCCACGTCCTTGTAGAACTCGCGGTAGTCGAAGTCGCCCGGGTATCCCGACTCCGCGCTCCAGACCTGGCGCGAGGATTCCATGTCGCGCCCGAAGAAGACGATCCCCCCGGGGGAGACGATCGGGGCGTGGACGCCGAAGCTCGGGCGCGGGTGGGCGTCGGTCAGCCCGTGCGACTCGAGGAAGCTGAAGCGGATCCCCGCCTCCTTCAGGAACACCTCGTGGCCGGGGAGGTAGCCGCACTCCGGAAGCCAGATCCCGTCCGGGTTGCGGTCGAAGTGCTTGCGGTAGTGCTGCGCGCCGACCTGCACCTGCGCGCGCACCGCCTGCGGGACGGGGTCCATGAGCGGGAAGAACCCGTGGGTCGCGCCGCAGGTGATGATCTCCAGCCGGCCCGCGTCGCGGTGCTTGCGGAAGGCGGAGACGAGGTTCGATCCGTACCCCTCCCGGAACACCCGCCGCACGTCGGAGAGCTCGTGGAGGTAGAACCACGCGAGGTCGTGGAACTGCGGCTGCCAGCGCTTGGTGCGCTCCACCTCCCGCCGGGCGAGCTCGACCAGGCCGTCGAGGTGCCGGTGGTAGCGCTGGATCAGCAGCTCGTCCGTCATCATCGAGACGAGCGGGGGCGACAGCGTCATCGTCAGCCGGTACTCGACGCCGTCGCCGAGGAGGCCGTCGAGGACCCGCACGATCGGGACGTAGGTCTCGGTGAGCGCCTCGAAGAACCAGTCCTCCTCGAGGAAGGACGGGTACTCCGGGTGGCGCACGTACGGCAGGTGCGCGTGGAGGACGGGGCACCAGTAACCGGTGGGCATCCTGCGTCCCCTAGCGCCTGAAGGTGTCGCTCGCTCCTCCCGGCCGGAAGGCGTCGCTCGCGCCGCCCGGGCGGAAGGCGTCGCTCGCGCCGCCGCGCCCCGCGCGACGGCCCGGCTCGCCGGGAGCGCTCGAGCCGTCGATCGACTCCGACTCCCAGGGCTCGCTCGCGACGCCGGCTTCCCTCTCCTTGCGCCCCGCCTCCTCCGCCGCCGAGGGCGGAAGCTCGCGAGCGTCCCGGTAGCTCATCCGCCGCCGTGCTCGCTCGGGCGACGGCCCGACCCGCGGAGTCACCACGGTGTTGCTGTCGGCCAGCCTCCGGAACTCGCCCGAGGGCAGCGTCACCCCGAGCTCCGCGCGGTAGGTGCGGCGCGCCGAGTCGGTCCGGATGTACCACCACCGCGCGCCCGGCGGGAGCAGGATGTCGCTCGAGCCCCCGCTCACCGGGTCGAGCACGCGCAGGGTCAGCCGCGACAGCGCGAGGCCCCGCTCGCCGATCGCCCGGGCGAGGTCCCTCATGACCGCGGGGTCCACGTCCCAGTACGCGAAGATCCACTCCGGGTCGCGCACGAGCAAGCGCACCCGGTTGACGCCGTACGTCTGCGGGAAGATGAACTTCTCCTCCTCGAAGTACCGCCGGGGCAGCTCGCGGGGCAGGAACTTCGCGGCGCGGATCTGGTCCTCTTCGCTCAGGCCGGGGACCGCGCCCGGAGCCTCGGGCTCGACGGGCGCGACCCGCCGCGCGCGGGATCGCGCCTTTGCCTTCGGCTCCGGTGCCGGCCGGCGCGACCGAGTCCTCTTCGCCGACGCGGGCTCCACCACGGCCGCGGGCCTCTTCCGCCCGGGCCTCTCCACCGCCGCCGGCTTGGTCGCGGCGGCCTGAGCCGCTCGCGGCGCCGGCTTGCGCGCGCCGGCGACCGTGGCCGCCTTCCGGGCCTTCGCCTTCGCGGAGGCGGCCTTCTTCGGCGCGACCGTCTTGCCCGCCCCTGGCGCCGCGGGCGTCTCCGCCGAGGCGCCGGCCCTGCGCACCGCCGCCGCCTTCACCCCGGCCTTGCGTGCCGCGGGCTTCGCCCCGGCGCTCTTCGCGCTCGCCTTCGCCGCGCGGGCGCCCCCCGTCGCCTTCTCCCTGGTCGCCATAGGGCGCCAGTATACGCCGAAGGGGTGATCCTCTACTCTCGCGGCTGGGCCGGTCGGGCGCGGGGCCGCTGGCGTCCCAGCGCCTCGCGCAGCCGCTGCTCGACCTCGGACTCGAGCACGCGGTACTTCGCCTGCTGGAGCGGCGTCAGCATCGCGTCGAGCGCCTCGAGGTTCCTCGCCGTCCGGGCCGGCCCCTCGGCGTCGAGCGTCTTGATGCGAGAGAGCAGCTCCACGACCTGGGCCTCGGTCGCGCCCCCCTGCCGGAGCAGCCGCCGCATCTCGCGCGTGAGCCGGGCCCTCTCGAAGAAGTACTCGCGCCGCTCGGCCTGCAGCTTCTTCACGAGCGGGATCGCCTTCGCGAACTGGGCGTCGTCGAGGCCGAGGCTCTCCTGCAGGTTGCTCACCACGTAGGCGTCGACCATCCGCAGGGCCTCTTCACGGGCGGGTCGCTCCCCCGGCCCCGGCCCCTCCTGCGCGAGCGCGGGGAACGCGACGGCGCCCGCCAGGGCCGCCGCGATCACGATCATCCTCGTCCTCACGACTCACCTCCAATCCCGCGCAGCGAGGCGACGACGTCCCGCGACTCCTCCTCGGTCAGGGCCGCGACGAGCGCCCTCGCCGGAAGCGCCTCGTCGAGCACGCCCGGGCTGTCTTCGAGCACCGCCTCCAGCACCGCGAGCGACGGGTCGTCCTTCTCCTCCGGCAGGGCCGCCCAGGCGGGCAGCGTCGCCGACGGCGAGGCGGCGGGTGCCGGGAGCGACCCCGGGCGCAGCGCGACCACCGCCACCGCGGCCGCCGCGGCGAGCGGGGCGAGCCACGCCCACCACCGCGCGCGCCGCCCCTCCGCCTCGATCCTGCGACCCACGTTGCGCCGCAGGGCCTCCCAGTACAGGGGGTGCGGCTCCGGCACGTCGTCCGCCCGCGCGAGCGCGAGGGCCTCGCGCGCCTCGTCCACCCGGCTCGCGCACTGCGCGCACGCCGCCAGATGCACCGCCTCCTCGGGAGAGCCCGGCCCCTGCGCCAGGTCCACGACCCGATCCTCCGCCACGTGGGCGCTCATCGCCTCACCTCCTCGGCCTCCCGGACCATGCGCCTCAGGTTCGCGAGGGCGTGGAACAGGTTCGCCTTCACCGTCCCCACCGTCGAGCCCAGGATCCTCGCCACCTCCTCGTGCGTCAGCTCGTGGTAGACCTTGAGGATCAGCGTGGCCCGCTGCCGCTCGGGCAGCCGGCCGACCGCGGCCCGGACGCGGCGGGCCTCGTCGCTCGACTCCAGCTGCGCCTGCGCCCCTGGGTCCGGATCGGGGAGCGCGTCCGGCAGATCCAGCGCCGGGGGCTTGCGCGCCGCCCGGAAGTTCAGGCACGCGTTCACCGCGATCCGGTAGAGCCAGGTCGAGAACGAGCTGTCACCCCTGAAGCGGGGGATCGCCTTCCACGCCTTCAGGAACACCTCCTGCGCGATGTCGTTCGCGTCCTCGTGGTTGTTCACGAAGCGGTAGCAGAGGCGGTAGACGGCCCGCTGGTGGCGAGCGACGAGGAGATCGAAGGCCTCCTTCTCGCCCCGCTGGCAGGCCTCCACGGCCTGTCGGTCTTCCTCGCCCGCGTCCCTCGGCTCGCCCGACCCCGCCGCCGCCGAATCGAGGCCGTCGGGCAACGCCATCGCCGCGCTCGTCACGGACACCGCCTGCCCATCCGGACTGCTCCTCACGGACTTGGACCGGAGGCGGGCACGGGGGGTTGAACGGCGAGCTCGATCGCGCGCACGAGCATCGGGCCGCCGCCTTCGAGGGTCAGGCTCACCGCCCCGTCGGATCGACGAACCGCCAGATCGACCTCCCAGCCATCGGAGGTGGGCCGGCAGGGGAACCGCCGCCGCGGGGCCCCGGGCTGGTCAGGGGCCACGGACACGAAGGGAACCCGCACGCCGCCGTCGAGGACCTCGGCGGAGAGCCTCCCGCGCACCGCCCCCGCCGGCAACAGCAGCCGCCGGCCGATGGCGACGCCGGCGGGATGGCGGTGCGGCTCGTACAGCGGCCCCCATCCCAGGGCCGAGGGCGACCAGACCGCGCCGACGGAGGCAGTCGCCCCAGGAAGCGGAAGCGACACCGCGGGCCTCCCGAGCAGACGCACCGCGTCGCGATCGTCGGTGCGCGCGTGGCTCAGCGCCGCCGCGGCCTGGGCGGCGACCACGAGAGCGACCCCGGCCACGGCCACGCGCCCGGCCGTCGCTCCCGCCGCTCTCCAGGGGAGCGCCGCCGCCAGGGCCGCCGCCCACAGCGCCGCGAGCCGGTGACGGTCGGGGTCGGCGAGGACGTACGCGGGAAGCAGCCCGGTCCACTCGCGGGCGCCCGAGAGCTCACGGAAGAGAGGCGCGGTCCCGTCCCGGTCGCGGTGCACGAGGCGCGGCTCGGCCGCTCCCGCCATCCCGCACGCGAGCGTCCACCCCAGCAGAAGCGCGCTCCCGGCCGTGAGCCCGCGCCGGTCGACCACGAGGGCCGCCGCCACCGCCAGCAGCGGGGCGATCGGGACGAGGAAGCGCCCCGGCGGATTGAAGCCGCCCCTCCACATGTGCCACGTCCCCGCCGTCAGGACGACCGCGGCCACGGCGAGTCCCGCAGCGAGGGCGAGCCGCCGGTCGCGCCGCGCGAGAACGGCGAATCCCGGCACGGCGAGGACGAGCGCCGGCGCGTACGCGAGCAGGCCGAACTCCTGATCGAGGAGCAGGCCGGGCAGCCCCTCGCCCAGCGTCGACAGCGCGAGCTCGGGCCTCCGGCCGTAGACCCTGCGGGGATCCCAGAAGCCGTAGAGGGCCTGGTGGTAGAGAAGGAGCCCCGCCGCCGAGACGACGCCGGGGGCGAGAAGCCACGGCGCCCGACGCGGGCTGCGCCATAGAGCGTGGGCCACGACGACGACCGCGAGGGGGGTGTAGCGCACGTTCAGCCACGGCAGCACGGCGGCGCAGGCGCCCGCCGAGGCCACGGCCCAGGACGCGTTCCGACGGCCCGCGCGCAGGCCGAAGGAGAGGGCGAGCGCCGCCGGCACCTCGGTGAACACGAGGCCCGCGTAGTGCGCGAGCGGTGCGGACAGCACGGCGGCCCACCCCGCGGCGTCGGCCAGGGCCTCGCGGCCGGTCAGCTCGCGCACCCACTCGCGCACCTCGCGGGCGACGAGCGCGGCGACGAACGCGAGCCAGACGCTCACCCCCGCATAGCCCGCGGCCGCCCACGCGGGCAGCACGAGAACGGACAGGCCCACGGCGTGCAGGGAGAAGATCTCGCCGTCCCTCCCACGGACGCGGTAGTGGGGCTCGAGCGGCGCGTCGTGGAACACGCGGTAACGCCCCCTCGCATAGTCGTCCTCGAGGGACAGGTCCGCGTCTCGCAGGAGGCTCTCCGCGACCATGAGGTAATGCGGCTCGTCGCCCCGCGGGCCGACCTGCGCGTGGGTTCGCCCGGCGAACACCGCCAGCGCGGCGAAAGCGAGGGGCAGGAACGCCCGCCCCCCGGGGACGCGCCACCCGGCCCGGGGCGCGACGAGCGCCAAGCCGGCCAGCGTGAGCACCATGAGCGCGGGCCCCGAGAGGGCCCGCGGTCCCGCGAACGAGGCCCCGGCGAGGAACACGGCCAGCGGGACGAGGAGCCCCGAGGCCGGGGCGAGCGCGTCGCGCGTGCGCCACGCCAGCCACCCGACCGCCGCGGCGGCGGCGAGGCCGAGGCCCCACCCCGGGACGCCGAGCCAGGCCCCCCCCGGCCGCGCCGCCGCCCCGGCCGCGGCCGCGAGCGCAGGCAGAACCAGGCCGAGGGCACCGAGGACGCGACGGCCGGCACTCACGGGGCTCATGTCGGGGTCCGCGCGATTCTGGTCTTCTCGAGCCGCCAAGTCCACCCGTCGGCCCCACACCGCCGGAATCGGCGAACGACCTCCCGTGGAACCGGGGCACGGCATTGACTTTCGCCAGATTTTCGCCTACGTTGGGCGCGGGAGGAATCGCTCATGTACCTGACCCGCCGGCAGAAGGAGATCCTCGACTTCCTGGACCGGTTCATCGAGCGCAAGGGCTACGCCCCGACGATCGAGGAGACGGCCGAGCACTTCGGTCTCCGCTCCCTCGCCACGGTCCACAAGCACCTCACCAACCTCCAGAAGAAAGGGGCGGTGAGGCGCGACTGGAACCGCAGCCGGGCGCTCGAGCTCGTGCCGACCGAGGTCCGCGTGGAGGCCGTGGAGCTGCCGCTGCTCGGGCGCGTGGCGGCCGGCTCCCCGATCGAGGCGATCGACGCGAGCGAGACCATCTTCGTCCCGCAGGACATGGTGGGCCGCCGCGAGACCTACGTCCTGCAGGTCAAGGGCGACTCGATGATCGAGGAGCAGATCCGCGACGGGGACTACGTCATCGTCGAGAACCGGCGGGTGGCCCGGGACGGCGAGATGGTGATCGCCCTGCTCGACGGGGAGAGCGTCACCCTCAAGAAGATGTACCGCGAGGGGGGCGGGCAGGTCCGCTTGCAGCCTGCGAACGCACGGCTCAAGCCGCTCATCGTCGACCAGGACCGGCTTCGGATCCAGGGAGTCGTGATCGGGGTCCTGCGAAAGTACTGAGAACGCGGCCGCCGGGCTACACTCCGCCCCGGAGGCTCATCGAATGGCCGAGGAGAAGCCGGCGTCGCTCAACTTCACGGTGGTCCCGGACGAGGACCCGCACGTCCCCCGCGTCTACAGCAACTTCTGCGCGATCCAGAACTCGCCGTTCGACTTCACCCTGACCTTCTGCGAGATGCTCCCGATGGGTGAGAAGCAGATGCGCGAGGCCCAGGCGACGCACACGGTGCGGGCCCCCGTGAGGGCCCGCCTCGTCGTGCCCGTGCAGATGGTCCCCGGCCTCATCGCGGCCCTGCAGGACAACTTCCGCCTCTACCAGGAGTCCTTCGGCCCGCCCCGCGGGCCCGTCAACTGACCCCGACACCCGGACCTCGGCGGGCCGGGTCCGGGCCTATGCTGGGAGCGTGAAGGAACGTCGCCGAAGCGTCCTGCACGTCGACCTCGACCCGTTCTTCGTCTCGGTCGAGGGGAGCCTCGATCCGTCCCTCCGGGGGCGCCCGGTCGTGATCGGCGGCGACGGGCACGGGATGGGCTTCGTGGCCGCGGCGAGCGAGGAGGCGCGCGCGAACGGGGTGCGGCCCGGCCAACCCCTCTCCCGGGCCCGGGAGCTGTGCCCGCTCGCCGTCTTCCGCCGCGGCGACCTCGACGCCTACGGCCGCTTCAGCGAGGAGGTCACCGCCGTGCTCCTCGCGGCCAGCCGGCGGGTCGAGCGTCCCTCGGCCGACGAGGCGTTCGTCGACCTCACTCCCGAGGGCCCTTCCGACACGCCTCCGGCGCGCGCCGCGGAGACGGTGCGCGACGAGCTCCAGCGGCGCCTCGGCCTCGACGCCTCGCTCGGACTCGCCGGCTCGCGCCTCGCGGCCCGGATCGCCTCCGCCTGGGCCAAGCCCCGAGGCCTCCTCGTCGTCCTACCCGGCTACGAGCAGTCGTTCCTCGCCGGCAAGCCGATCGGCGCGCTCTCCCTTCCCCCCCACCTCGAGTCGGCCCTCGAGCGCGCTTCCCTCGCCACGCTCGGCCAGGTCGCCGACGCCGACGACGCGACCCTCGCCGCCGCGGTGGGCGCCGTCCTCGCGCCCCGCCTGCGCGCCGCGGCTCGCGGCGAGGAGGAGTCGGCGATCGCAGTGGCCGCGCCGCCCACGTCGCTGCTCGAGGAATGGCGGGTCCGCGACCGCCGGACCGACCGCCTGGCCCTCGAGGAGATCCTGGACTCGCTCGCCCGCCGGGCCGCCCGGCGCCTCAAGCCCTTCCGCCTCGTGGCCCGGGCCGCGACCGTGGAGGTCCGACGGCCCTCCGGCGAGGAGCGACGGGGCGAGGCCTTCGACCCCGGCCTCGCCGGCGAGAGCGAGGTGGCCACGGCCGTGCGCGAGATCGCGTCGCCGCTGCTCGAGCGGCCCGAGGAGGTTCGCTCGGTGCAAGTGCGCCTCTCGCGCCTCGAGCCGCCGACCACGCAGGCCCCCCTCTTCCCGGCGTCCCCTCTCCTCCACCGCGCACGGTAGAATCCGCGCGTGCCGTCCCGCACGCGCCGCCCCAATTCCGAGCGCGCAAAGCGCGTGCTCGACGTCCTCGAGCGGACCCACCCCGAGGCGCGCTGCGCCCTCGAGCATCGGGACGCCTTCCAGCTCGCCGTCGCCACGATCCTCTCCGCCCAATGCACGGACGAGCGCGTGAACCGCGTGACGCCCGCCCTCTTCGCTCGGTACCCGGACGCCCGTTCCCTGGCTGCGGCGCCCCTCGCCGACGTCGAGGCGCTCGTTCGCTCGACCGGCTTCTTCCGCGCGAAGGCGCGCAGCATCACCGGCTTCGCCCGCGGCCTCGTGGAGGCGCACGGCGGTGAGGTGCCGCGCACGATGGAGGCGCTCGTGCCCCTCCCGGGCATCGGCCGCAAGACCGCGAACGTCGTGCTCGGCCACGCGTTCGGGGTGAACGAAGGCATCGCCGTCGACACCCACGTCCTGCGGGTCAGCAACCGCCTCGGACTCGTCCGCGGCGACGACCCCGTCGACGTCGAGCGCCAGCTGATGGCCCTCGTGCCGCGCGAACGCTGGACGCGGACCACCGATCTGCTGATCTTCCACGGGCGCAAGGTCTGCGACGCCCGTCGGCCCGCCTGCGGGAGCTGCCCCCTGTTCGCGGAGTGCGCGTGGGAGAGCCGCCAGGCGTGGGCCTCGGCCGGGCCCGCCGGGAAGGCCCGCCCTGCCGGCGCGCGCGCCGCGGGGACGAAGCGCCCCGCCGCTCGGCGAAGGGCGCCGGGGAGGGATCGGTGAGCCCCGCGCGCGTGCTGGCCGCGGCCGTGCAGATGACCTCGACCGCCGAGGTCGAGCGCAACCTCGACGCCGCCGAGGCGCTCGTCGAGCGGGCCGCGGCCCGGGGGGCCTCCTTCGTCGGTCTCCCCGAGAACTTCGCCTTCCTGCGCTCCGAGGGCCAGCCGGTCCCGGAGCCTCAGGATCTCGACGGCCCGTGGGTGGCGCGGATGTCCGTCCTCGCCCGGCGGCTGCGTGTGACGCTGCTCCTCGGCAGCCTGCCCGAGCGCGTCCCGGGCGAGACCCGCGTGCGCAACGCCTCGGTCCTGCTCGGGCCGGACGGCGAGACGATCACGGTCTACCGCAAGATCCACCTCTTCGACATCGACCTGCCCGGCCTGGAGCACCTCAAGGAGTCGCGCTCGGTCCTTCCCGGCGACGAGGTCGTCGTGGCCGAGACGCCGATCGGACCCGTGGGGCTGTCGATCTGCTACGACCTGCGCTTCCCCGAGCTGTTCCGGGAGCTCGCCCGGCGGGGCGCCCGCGTCCTGTGCGTCCCCTCGGCATTCACGGAGCGCACGGGAAAGGCCCACTGGGAGACGCTGCTCCGCGCCCGCGCGATCGAGAACCTCGCCTACGTCTTCGCCCCGGCGCAGGTCGGCCACCACGGCGGGGGCCGCGAGTCCCACGGAAACGCCATGATCGTGGACCCGTGGGGAACGGTGCTCGCCCGCGTCGCCGACGGCGAGGGCCTCGCGGTCGCCGAGCTGGACTTCGAGCGGCAGGAGAGGCTTCGCCGCGAGCTGCCCGCCCTCGCCCACGCCCGCCTCGCCCCGGTCCGCCCGTCCCCCCCGAAGGGCCCTTGACACTCCGGGCGAAATGCCTTAAAAATTCGAGGTTTGCGATCCCGCGCCGCGTCGCGCGTGGGGCGAAGGGGACTCACTGGATGCCGACCTATATTCCCAAGGCGACCAGCCTTGACCGGCGGTGGTTCGTGATCGACGCGAGCGGCAAGGTGCTCGGGAAGGTCGCCACCGCGGCCGCCAACGTGCTCACCGGCAAGCGCAAGCCGACCTACACCCCGTTCCTCGACACGGGCGACCACGTCGTCGTGATCAACGCCGACCATGTGGTCCTCACCGGTCGCAAGGAGACCGACAAGGTCTACCGGCGCCACTCCGGCTACCTCGGAGGGCTCAAGAGCGAGGCCGCGAAGGACGTGCGGGCGCAGCGGCCGGCACGAATCGTCGAGGAGGCGGTGCGGGGCATGCTGCCGAAGACCAAGCTGGGGCGCGCGATGTTCCTCAAGCTCAAGGTGTACGGCGGCTCGAAGCACCCCCACCAGGCGCAGAAGCCCCAGCCGCTGAACCTGTAGCAGGAGCGAGAGAAGCCTTGAGCACCACCCCCATCGAGTACTACGGCACCGGGAAGCGCAAGACGTCGGTCGCCCGCGTGCACCTGCGCCCGGGGACGGGCGAGTTCCAGCTCAACGAGCGGGGCCTCGACGAGTACTTCGGCGGCATCGAAGCCCTGAAGCAGGTCGTCAAGCAGCCCTTCTCGGTCACGGAGACGAACGACAAGTTCGACGTCGTGGCCACGATCCACGGCGGAGGCGTCGCCGCGCAGGCGGGCGCCATCCGACACGGGATCTCCCGCGCGCTGTGCCTCTTCAACGGAGAGCTGCGCGGGAAGCTCAAGAAGGCCGGGTTCCTGACCCGCGACGCGCGAATCAAGGAGCGCAAGAAGTACGGCCAGAAGGGCGCCCGCCGCCGGTTCCAGTTCAGCAAGCGCTAGAGGACGTTCACTTCGAGCCCCGCGAGGGGCCGGAAAGCCCCGGGCGCTCGACGCCCGGGGCTGTCACACAGGAGGCTTCGTTGTCCGAGACCACCACTCCCACCGCCGCCCCGGAGGCGAAGGACGTCGCCGCGAGCGTCACGATCAAGGACCTGCTCGAGGCGGGCGTCCACTTCGGCCACCAGACCCGCCGCTGGAACCCGAAGATGAAGCCGTACATCTTCGGCGAGCGCAACGGCATCTACATCA
>CAZLRF010000007.1:0-114739 GCA_964561785.1 uncultured Acidobacteriota bacterium
GGCCGTGTCTCAGTCCCAGTGTGGCCGTCCGCCCTCTCAGGCCGGCTACCGATCGGAGCCTTGGTGGGCCATTACCCCGCCAACGAGCTAATCGGACGCGGGCTCATCTCCAAGCGCCAGGCCTTGCGGTCCCCGGCTTTGATCCCCGATGCGACTCGAGGATGTCATGCGGTATTAGCAGCAGTTTCCCGCTGTTATTCCCCACTCGGAGGCAGATCACCCACGCGTTACTCACCCGTTCGCCGCTCTACTCAGGGGTTGCCCCCCTTTCGCGCGCGACTTGCATGTGTTAGGCACGCCGCCAGCGTTGATTCTGAGCCAGGATCAAACTCTCCAGTTGAACTGGTGACGCCCCTCGCGGAGCGCCCTTCGTACTGAAGATACGTGTCGGTCCTTGGCGAGCCGAATCTCGCCGGAATCTTTGGTTCGTCTACCCAGTTTTCAAAGAGCCACGCCGACTTCGGGCGAACCTGACCAGAATACCGAAACGCGGCGGGGCTGTCAAGCCCTTTTTCTGGCCCTCACGGCGGGAGGTGCGACTCAGGTGGGGGGAGGTGCGTCCGGTTGACCCGACGTCCTTCTCACGACACCCGGTGTGACGCCCCCGGCAAAAGAGGATAGTACGCAGGAGCGGGCCCCTTGTCAAGCCTACGAGCGAGCCTCGCGGGCGAGCGTCAGGTGCCCTCGACCCGCGCGTGGCGCGCCGCTCCCACGGAGAGGACGAAGCTCTCGCCGGACGCGAGGGCGATCTCGGCGCTCGCGTCGACGAGCTGACCGTCGCGCCGCACCGCGCGCTGTCGCAGCAGCCGCACGGCCTCGCCGTTCGACTTCGCGAAGCCGGCCTGCACCAGGAGCAGGTGCGGCTTGATCGATCCCGCGGGGATGCGCACGACGCGCAGCTCGCTCGGGGCCTGCCGCTCCTGGTGCACGCGACGCCACTCGGCCTCGGCCGCCGCGGCGGCCTCCTCGTCGTGGAAGTCCGCCACGATCCGCCGGCCGAGCGCCATCTTGGACGCCATGGGCCGTCCCGCCGCCCTCTCCGCGTCGATCTCGGCGGGCGAGAGGTCGGTGAGGAGTGTGTAGTAGCGCCACATCAGCTCGTCCGAGATGCTCATGACCTTGGCGAACATCGCGTCGGGCGCCTCGGTGACGCCGATGTAGTTGCCGAGGCTCTTCGACATCTTCTCGACGCCGTCCGTCCCCTCGAGCAGCGGCGTCGTCAGCACCACCTGCGGAGCGAGGCCATAGCCCGGCATGATGTCGCGGCCGACGTTGAGGTTGAAGAGCTGGTCGGTGCCGCCGAGCTCGACGTCGGCCCGCAGCGCGACCGAGTCGTAGGCCTGGGCCAGGGGGTAGAGGAACTCGTGGATGGAGATGGCTTGGCCCGACTCGAAGCGCTGGCGGAAATCGCGGCGCTCGAGCATGCGGGCCACGTTGTACGTCGCGGCGAGGCGGATCATGCCCTCGGAGCCCAGCGCCCCCAGCCACTCGCTGTTGAAGCGCACCTCGGTCTTCGCCGGGTCGAGGATCTTGAAGGCCTGCTTGCGGTAGGTCTCGGCGTTTCGCTCGATCTGCTCCCGGCTGAGCGGCGGCCGGGTCTTCGACTTGCCGGTCGGGTCCCCGATCATGCCCGTGAAGTCGCCGATCAGGAAGATCACGCGGTGGCCGAGGTCCTGGAAGTGCTTCATCTTCCGCATGAGGACGGTGTGGCCGAGGTGGATGTCGGGCGCGGTCGGGTCGAATCCGACCTTGACCGTGAGCGGCCGTCCCAGGGCGAGCTTGGCCTCGAGCTCGTCCGCGGTCACCACGTCCACCGCGCCCTTGGTCAGGTAGGCGAAGGCGTCGGCGACGCTCACTCTCCCTCCACGATCACGCGGCGGCCCTCGACCCGGCAGCGGCCGTCCAGCAGGAGGCGCACTGCCCGCGGGTAGAGGCGGTGCTCGACCCCGAGGATGCGCTCGGCGAGGGTCTCGGGCGTGTCGCTCGAGAGGACCGGCACCGCCTCCTGGGCCACGATCGGTCCGGAGTCGAGCCCCTCGTCCACGAGGTGCACGGTGGCCCCGCTCACCTTCGCCCCGTGCTCCCACGCCTGGCGCTGGGCGTCGAGACCGGGAAACGCGGGCAGCAGCGCGGGGTGGATGTTCACGATCCGGCCGGGGAAGGCGCGGACGAAGACGGGGGACAGCAGGCGCATGAAGCCGGCGAGGCACACGAGGTCGACCCGGTGGGCGCGGAGGATCTCGACGATCTCGGCGTCGAAGGCCTCGCGCGTCTTGCCGCGGTGGTCCCGGAACGCGGTCGGGATGCCGGCCCGGCGGGCGCGCTCGAGACCGGGGGCCGTCTCGACGTTCGAGACGACGATCGCGATCTCGCCCCCGAGCTCGCCCCGGCGGCCGGCGTCGATGAGCGCCTGCAGGTTCGATCCCCGCCCGCTGACGAGGACGCCGATCCGCTTCACGCCGCCCTCACTCCCAGCGGACGCCGCTGCCGGCCACGACGCTTCCGATCACGAAGCTCGTCTCCCCGCGCCGCTCGAGCGAGTGCTCGACGTCGTGGAGGTCGCCCGGGGAGACGACGACGACCATCCCCACCCCCATGTTGAAGGTGCGCGCCATCTCCTCGTCGCTCACGCGCCCCCCCTTCTGGATGAGCCGGAACAGCGGGGGCACGTCCCAGGAGCCGCGCACGATGCGGGCCCCGAGCCCCTCGGGCAGCACCCGGGGGATGTTGCCGGGAAAGCCACCCCCGGTGATGTGGGCGAGCGCTCGCACCTTGTCGCGCTCGAGGAGCGGCTCGAGGGCGGCGAGGTAGCTGCGGTGGGGGGCGAGCAGCGCCTCCCCGAGCGTCGTCCCGAGCTCGGGGACGTGCGTGTCGAGGCGGTGCCCGAGGGTCTCGAGGAGGACCTTGCGGGCGAGCGAGTAGCCGTTCGTGTGCAGGCCCGCCGAGGGCAGACCGAGGAGCACGTCGCCCTCGCGCACGCCGCGGGGCAGAGCCTTGTCCTTCTCCACGACCCCGACGATGAAGCCGGCGAGGTCGTAGTCGTCCTCGGCGTAGGTGCCCGGCATCTCCGCCGTCTCGCCGCCGATCAGGGGGCAGTCGAACTCGGCGCAGGCGCGGGAGAAGCCGGAGACGATCTGCTCGACCTTGATCGGGTCCATCTTCCCGAGCGCCACGTAGTCGAGGAAGAACAGGGGCACCGCACCCTGGACGAGGATGTCGTCGACGCAGTGGGCGACGAGGTCGTAGCCCACCGTGTCGTGGCGGCCGGCGAGGATCGCCACCTTGATCTTCGTCCCCACCCCGTCGGTCGAGGCCACCAGGACCGGCTCGCGGTAGCGGGAGAGGTCGGGACGGAACATGCCGCCGAAGGAGCCGATCTCGGTGAGGACGGAGGCGTTGAACGTCGCCCTGGCCAGCCCCTTGATGCGGGCCTTGGCCGCCTCCGCCGCAGGGATGTCGACGCCGGCCTCGCGGTAGTCCATGGGCCCCCGGAGTGTAGCGCCAAACCCCGTCCCCGCGGGAGGCGCCCGCCTCGCCGCGATGGCTTAAGATGGCGGGCGAGCCATGTCGAGCGCCGCCCCCGCCGCCGACTTCCGCGACCTCGAGCGGACGCTCGAGGCGCGGCGACTCGAGGTCGAGGCGGCGCTGCGCCGCCTCGTCGTCCCCGGCCGCGCCCCCGCGGTGGAGGCGGCGATCGAGTCGAGCCTCTTCGCGCCGGCCAAGCGGCTGCGCCCGGTCCTCTCGCTGCTCGTGGCGGAGGTGCTGCGGGGCGACCCCGGCTCCGTTCTACCCGCCGCCTGCGGGATCGAGATGGTGCACACGGCGAGCCTGATCCTCGACGATCTGCCCTGCATGGACGACGCGAAGACCCGCCGCGGGCGGCCCACCTGCCATGTGGCCCACGGCGAGGCCACCGCGATCCTCGCCGCGTTCGCCCTCATGAACCGGGCGTTCGAGATCCTGGGCGAGGGCTGGCCGGGCGGCCCGGACGCCGGGGCGCGCGCCGAGATCGCGCGGGAGCTCGCCCGGGCCGTCGGCACGGACGGGCTCATCGCCGGGCAGTCGGTCGACCTCGCGATGACCGAGCGGCCGGTCGACTTTCCGACGCTCGAGTTCATCCACTCCCGCAAGACCGGGGCGCTGTTCATGGCCTCCGCCGCGCTCGGCGCGATGGCGGCCCGGGCCCGAGCGGGCGAGCTGTCCGCGGTGGTGGCCTACGCGAAGAACCTCGGCCTCGCCTTCCAGATCGTCGACGACCTGCTCGACGTCACGGGGGGCGCGGAGGCGGGCAAGGACCTCGGCAAGGACCTGAAGAAGACGACGTTCGTCTCGTTCTCCGGCGTCGAGGGCGCTTCGACCCTCGCCCGGGAGCTGATCGCGGCGAGCGAGGCGGCGCTCTCTCCCTTCGGGGCGCGGGCGCAGCCGCTGCGCGAGCTCGCCCGCTACGTCGTGACGCGCAGGAGGTGAGAGCGATGAGCCGCTGCCCCGAGTGCGAGATGGACCTGGAGCTCGACGGCTACGACCTCGACGTGGGGGAGACGATCAACTGCCCCGAGTGCTCGACCGAGCTGCGGGTGACGAACGTCGACCCGATCGCGGTGACGCTCGCCGGCGAGGAGGAGTGAGGCCCCTCGCCCCGGGGGCGCCTCAGGCCGGGGCGAAGGAGCGAACCGCCGCCGCCTCGTCCTGGTAGGTCTCGAACGTGGGCAGCAGGCGCGCCATGTCGAGCGTGCTGTAGACGCGGTCGCCCACGTTGAGCAGCTTGAGCTCGGCCCCGAAGCGGCGGGCGGTCTTGAGCCCGGCCACCAGCTCGCCCACCCCCGCGCTGTCGACGAAGGCGACGTCCGAGAGGTTGAGCAAGATCCTCCTCCGCCCCTCGGCGAGCAGCTCGTCGATCGCGTCGCGCAGGATCTGGTCGCCGAGGCCCGCCGTGAGGCGGCCCTTCAGATCGAGGATCACGACGTCCTTCGTCTGGCGGACTTCGACGTGCATGCGCCCTCCCCTCGTGCGGCCCTACTCCTCCTGCCCGAGCGCCCGGCGGTAGGCCCGGGCGTTGCGGGTGACCTCGTAGCGGTCGCGCGCCGCCACCACGTAGGCGCGGAACAGCTCCGACTGCTTGCGCTCCCGCAGCGAGGCCGCGACCTGCGCCCTCTGCCGCTCGAGCTCGGCGGCGTCGAAGGGCTTCTTCTCGAGCACGCGCAGCACGGCCCACCCCGCGCTCGTGCGCACCGGAGCGCTCGTCGTCCCGGCGGCGAGCGAGAAGGCGGCCTCCTCGAGGGCGGCTCCGGTGCCGAGGTCGCCGAGCGGCTGGCCGCGGCCGGTGAGGGCCGGGGTCTCCTTGCGCACGAGGCCCGCGGCCGCCGCCGCCCGCTCGAGGCCGACCTTCTCCGCCTGGGCGGCGACCCGCGCGGCGAGCTCGCGGGCCCTCGCGAAGGCCGCCTCGTCGACGATGTCCCGGCGCACCTCGTCCTCCACCTCCGCGAGCTCGGGCACGCGGGCGGGCTGGATCTCGGCGAGGGCGACGAAAGCCGCGCCCTGCGGGAGCGCGAAGCCCTCCTTCTCGACCTGGCCCTTCTGGAGCTCGAAGACCCGGGCGACGAGGGTGGGCGAGGCGAGCACCGGGGGCGTCTCGCCCCGGGAGAAGGGAGCGCTCTTCTGGACGGCGAGGCCCTGCGCCTTCGCCGCCTCCTCGAGCGACTTCCCGCGGGCGAGGGCGTCGGCGAGGGCCTGGGACCGCTGCTCGCCGAGCTCGCGGACCTTCTTCTCCGTGACCGCGGCCCGGATCCGATCCTTGACCTGGGCGAGGGGAAGCACCGTCGCCTCGCGGCGGCTGGCGAGGCGAATGACGTGGTAGCCGAAGGAGGTCTTGACGAGGTCCGACACCTGGCCCGCCTCGAGGGCGAAGACCGCGTCGTCGAACTCGGGGACCATCCGCCCGGGAGGGAAGCAGCCGAGGTCGCCGCCGCTCCCCGCCGAGCCCTGGTCCTCCGAGTGCTCGCGGGCGATCTCGGCGAAGTCCGCTCCGGCCCTCACCCGGTCGAGGAGCCCTTGCGCGATCCGCCGCGCCTCCTCGTCGGGGCGGCCCTCGCCGGTCTCGCCCGCTCTCACCTTGACGAGGATGTGGCTCGCGCAGGCCTCTTCCTCCTGGCGGAACTCCTCGCGCCGGTCCTGGTAGTACATCTCGATGTCGCGGTCGGTCACCGCCACCTGCGGCTGCAGCGTGGCGCGGTCGAGCAGCACGTAGGAGACGACCCGCCTCTCGGGGATGCGGTAAGCGTCCTTGTTCGCCTCGAAGCGGGCCCGGATCTCGTCCGCGGTCGGGGAGATCCCGGCCCGGAAGCGCTCGGCGTCGGCGAGGACGTACTCGAGCTTCACCTGCTCGCTGCGCCGTCGGAACTCGCGCTCGACCTCGGCGTCGCTCACCGTCGCCGCCGAGCCCACGAGCCCTTCGAGGCTCTGGCGCAGGAGCTGGCGGCGCAGCGACTGCACGAACTCCTCCTCGCTCGTCCCCGAGAGGTCGAGGCGGCGGCGCAGCTCGTCCTTGCCGATGAACTTCCCGTCGTCCTGGAACTCGGGGGCGGTGCCGATCGCCCGGGCCACCGCCTCGTCCGACACCGTGACGCCGAGCCGCTTCGCCTCGAGCTCGACCAGCCGGTCGGACACGAGGCCCTCGAGGACCTGCTCCTCGATGCCGAGCTGGCGGAGCATGTTCTCGTCGAGGCGGCCCTGGTAGAGCCGGTCGTAGACCTGCCGCTGGCGGTAGTACGCGCGCTGGAACTCCGCCACGGAGACGGGCAGGCCCCCCACGCTCACGACCGTCTCACCCGGCGTCCCCTGGCCCTGGTCCTGCAGCGCGGGGATGTAGAGGATGATGAACGCCGCGATCACCAGCCACAGGAAGACGTAGAGCCACCGGCGGTGGCGGCGCATCAGGGCGAGAGCCATGCTGTCTCCTCGAGGTCCGTCGCAAAGGTGCGATTTTATGCCTGCCCCCCCGCCGCCGCAAGGCTCGCCGGCGACCCCCCGGGGCAGGCGTCGCTTTGGGGGCACGAGGGATGTGGTCTATACTGCCGGGTCCGGCTAAGTTGCGCGGGCTCAGGGGATTTTGGCCAGGATGGCATCCGACGAGAAGGTGCCGCGGGGAGGCAGCGGCGAGCGGGTCGAGTGGTTCACGGTGAGCCGGCGGACGCTCGCCCTCGCCGGTGCGGCGATCGTGCTTCTCGCGGCGATCGGCTGGCTCGCGCTCGGCCGGCAGAGCCCCCCGCCCCCGCCGCCGGTGACGTCCATCGAGACCGGCGCGCAGTTCGATTCGGTGGTCGGAAAGGTCGAGGTCAAGCGGGCGGGCCAGCTCGAGTGGGTGCCGGCGGCGCAGGTCCCGGTCCTGCGGCAGAACGACCTCGTGCGGACGGGCTCGGGCGCCACCGCCGAGATCCACTTCGCCGACGGCTCGGTGTTCAACGTTCGCCCGGACAGCCTCATCACCATCGAGGAGAGCTCGCAGAACCCCGTGTCGCGCGCCCAGAGGGTCGCGCTGTCGATCCAGTCCGGCGAGGCCAACTTCCAGACCCCGGCCCGCAGCGTCCCCGGCAGCACCACGATCTCGACGCCGACCGTGCGCACGCAGGCGGAGCGCGACACCACGGGCGCGATCCAGGTCGCGGACACGGGCGCGACCGGCCTGCGCGTCTTCCGCGGGCAGACGACGGCCGAGACGCGCACGGGCCAGAAGCTCACCCTCGCCTCGAACCAGGGGGTGAGGGTCGACGCCGCGGGCGCGGCGGGGCCGACGCTCAGCCTGCCGACCGTGCCCCAGCTCGTGGCCCCGCCGAACCAGACCGAGGTGAGCTTCCCCGACCTCGGCCAGGGGGTGACCCTCCTGATGTGGGGCGCGGTTCCCGGCGCCTCGAACTACCGGGTCCTCGTGGACTACAGCCCCGCCTTCGCGCGGCCGCTCTACGACCGTCAGGGGGTGCGCGCCACCCAGATGGAGCTGCGGTCGCTCGAGGCGGGCTCGTACTACTGGAAGGTCGCGGCGATCGACGCCGCGGGGAGCGAGGGCAGCTTCTCGGAGCTGTGGCGCTTCACGCTGACGCGGTCCGCCCCGACCGCCGCGCTCCCCCTCGCCGTCGACGCCCTCGAGCTCAGGGGGAACGTCCTGCGCGTGCGCGGCCGCACGGAGGCGGGTGCGACCGTGACCGTGAACGGCGTGCGGCTCGAGGTCGACGCGGATGGCTCGTTCAACGAGTTCGTGGCGTTCGAGGGCGGGCCCGGGGCGACCGTCGTCCTGCGCGCGACGAATTCCAGGGGCGCCGCCGCCGAGCTGCGGCGCCCGGCCACGGCCGCGAACTGAGGCCGCGGTGACACGACTCGCCGTGCTCCTCGACGCCCGCGCGCGGGGTCGGGCTCCCGGCGCGCTGCGCCGCCGCCTCCGATCGACCCCCGAGATCGAGTTCGAGCTCCTCCCCGGAGCGCTCTCCCGTCGAAGGCCGCTCGACCCGTCGCGGTTCGACGGCGCCCTCCTCGTGCTCCACGCGGGAACGCCGGTCGGGAGCGTCGCCGCCGCCCGCCGCGCGCTGCCCGGCCGGCCGATCGGGGGCCTCGCCATCGCTCCCGATGCGCGCCTCCTGCGGCGAATGGCCCGGCTCCCGCTCGACTTCGTGGTCGAGGCGTGGCGGCCGGCGGACCCCGCGCCGGAGGCGGTGCGCGTCCACCTCGCGGCCGCGGCCCGCCCCGCCCGCGGGCGGGGGGCGGCGGCCGTCCACACCTCGGCCCGCCGGCTCGCCATCCTCACCGACGTGGTCAAGACCGCGAACTCCATCCTCGAGCCCCGCAAGGTGATCGAGCTCGTGGTCGAAAAGATCCGCCACCTCGTCCCCTCCGAGGCGTGGTCGCTCATGATGCTCGACGAGGAGCGGCAGGAGCTGGTGTTCGAGGCGGCGCTGGGGGCGAAGAGCCGCGACGTGACCGCGTTCCGCCTCAAGGTCGGGGAGGGCGTCGCCGGGTGGGTCGCCCAGACCGGCAAGCCGGCGATCGTGAACGACACCGCGCGCGATGCGCGCTTCTCGCCCCGGGTCGACCACCGGACGCAGTTCGAGACGCGCTCGATCCTGTGCGCCCCCCTCGTCTCGCGGGGGCGGACGATCGGCGTCCTCGAGATCATCAACAAGCGCGGGGGGCGCTTCACCCGCCAGGACCTCGACCTCGTCCTCTCCCTCGTCGAGCCCTGTGCGATCGCGATCGAGAACGCGATCCTGTTCCAGCGCACCGAGCAGCTCACCATCACCGACGACCTCACGCGGCTGTTCAACTCGCGCTACCTCAACCTCTACCTCGGCCGCGAGATCAAGCGCTGCAAGCGCCACGGGATCCCCCTCTCGGTCATCTTCCTCGACCTCGACGGCTTCAAGGGGATCAACGACCAGTACGGGCACCTCGCGGGGTCGGGCACGCTCACCGAGGTGGGCGGGATCCTCGCCCAGGGGGTCCGCGAGTCGGACATCCTGGCCCGCTACGGGGGCGACGAGTTCGTGGTGGTGCTGCCGGAGACCCCCGCCTCGGGGGCGCTCGTCATCGCGGAGAGGCTCCGCCGGGCGATCGAGGAGCACCGCTTCCTCGAGCCCCAGGGCGTCGCCGCCCGCATCTCGGCCTCGTTCGGCATCGCCACCTACCCGGACCACGCGCTCTCGCCGGAGGGCCTCATCCAGAAGGCCGACCAGGCGATGTACCGTGTCAAGGAACGGGAGAAGAACGGCATCGAGGTCGCGGTCTAGGCCGCGGCCACGGCATTCCTGTCAGGAGAGAGACCCTGGGCCTCATGAACCTGCGTTCCGTCGTGAACCTGAGCTTCCTCTCGAGCGACCTCGCGATCGACCTCGGGACCGCCAACACCCTCGTCTACGCCAAGGGCAAGGGCATCGTGGTCTCCGAGCCCTCGATCGTGGCCGTCAACCGCGTGACCGGCAAGGTCGAGGCGGTGGGCCGCGACGCCAAGGAGATGCTGGGCCGCACCCCCGGCAACATCGTGGCCATCCGTCCCATGAAGGACGGGGTGATCGCCGACTTCGAGATCACCGAGAAGATGCTCTCGCACTTCATCCACCGCGCGCACAACCGCTCGACGCTGGTGCGGCCGCGGATCGTGATCGGCATCCCCTCCGAGGTGACCCAGGTCGAGAAGCGCGCGGTCAAGGACTCCGCCCTCAAGGCCAAGGCCTCCGAGGTCTACCTCGTCGACCAGGCGATGGCGGCCGCGATCGGCGCCGGGCTCCCGATCACCGAGCCCTCGGGCAACATGGTGGTGGACATCGGGGGCGGGACCACCGACATCGCGGTCATCTCGCTCGCGGGGATCGTCTACTCGAAGTCGGTGCGCGTCGCCGGCAACGAGATGGACGAGGCCGTGATCCAGTACATCAAGAAGAAGTACAACCTGCTGATCGGCGAGCGGACCGCGGAGCAGGTCAAGTTCGAGATCGGCAGCGCGTTCCCCCTCGACGAGCCGATGACGATGGAGATCAAGGGGCGCGACCTCATCGAGGGCATCCCCAAGACCCTCACCGTCACCGACGCGGAGATCCGGGAGGCGCTGCAGGAGCCGGTGTCCATCATCGTCAACGCGGTCCGCGTCGCCCTCGAGCGCACCCCGCCCGAGCTGTCGGCGGACATCGTCGACCGCGGCATCGTGCTGACCGGGGGCGGCTCGCTCCTCAAGAGCCTCGACCGGCTGCTGCGGGAGGAGACCGGGCTGCCGGTGTCGGTGGCGGAGGACCCCTTGAGCTCCGTCGTCCTGGGGACGGGGAAGATGCTCTCCGACTTCGACCTGCTCCGCAAGATCAGCCTCGACTAGCGCGCCGCCCGCCATGCCCGCCGTCGCCACCGCCCGGAGGAGCCGCTTGCTCCTCGTGGCCCTCGCGCTCGCGCACCTCGTCGCGATCAGCCACCAGGTGGACGGGGGGGGAGGCGTGTCCCTCCTCCACCGGGGATTGCTCACCCTGCTCACGCCGGTGCAGCGCGGGGTGGGAGCGGTCGCGGGAGGTGCGGTCGAGCTGTGGCGCGGCTGGGGGTTCCACCGGGAGACCTACGAGGAGAACCGCCGCCTCAAGGCCCGCGTCCGGCAGCTCGAGGCGGCGGCGGCGGCGGCGGCAGAGAGCGCCCGGGAGACGGAGCGGCTGCGCGAGCTGCTCGCCCTGCAGCGCTCCGCCCCCCTCGAGACCGTGGCCGCCCGGGTGGTCGCGCGGGACGGCATGCCCTGGTTCCGAAGCCTCACGCTCGACCGGGGCGAGGCCGACGGGATCGCCCTCGACGCTCCCGTGCTGAGCCCGACGGGCGTGGTGGGGCGGGTCTTCGCCACCGGGCCGCGGGCGGCGCGGGTGCAGGTCCTGCTCGACCGCGACGCGGCCGCGGGGGTCCTCGTCGAGCGCAGCCGCGTGCCGGGCGTGGTCTCCGGCCAGGTCTCGGCCCCGGAGACGGGGGCGGAGGACCTCCTGCTGAAGTACGTGCCCCAGCGCGCGGACGTCGCGGTGGGCGACGTCGTCGTCACGTCCGGCCTCGACGGCATCTACCCGAAGGGCCTGATGGTGGGGCGGGTGCGCTTCGTGGGCGAGGGGACGAGCCTGTTCCGCGACATCCGGGTCGAGCCGTCCGCCCGCTTCGACCGCCTCGAGGAGGTGGTCGTGGTGCGCCGCGCGCGCGAGGCCCTCGACACGCCGAGGAGCGTCGAGTGACCCGCGCGGTCTGGACGGCGCTCGCCATCGCGGGAGCGATGCTCGTCGAGACCGCCCTCGGGTACCTCGTGGCCTCGCCCGGCCGCTATCTCGACCCCTTCCTCCTCGTGGCCGTGTACTGCGCCCTCGCGGGAGGGGAGACCCACGGGATGCTGGCCGGCGCCGCCGCGGGCTGGGTCCAGGACGCCCTGTTCGGCGGGCGGGTCCTGGGGATCTCCGCCCTGTCGAAGCTGCTCGTCTGCTTCGGGGTGGGCGTGGGGGCGGGGCGCTTCGTGATCGTGAGCGCGGCCGCCCGCGCCTTCGTGGTCCTGCTGGCGACGGTGGCCGACGCGCTGCTCGTCGCGTGGCTCGCCTCGGTCTTCTCCGTGGAGATGGTCCCGCTCTCGCCGCTCGCCCTCGCCTCCCGGGCCACCCTCAACGCGCTGGCCGGAGGCATCCTGTTCGCCCTCGTCGAGAGGCGCCTGCGGAGCGACTGGCGGTGAGGATCTACGAGGATCTCCGGCTCGTCCAGTCCCGCCTCGCGGTGCTGCAGGCCCTCGTCGTGGTGCTCCTGGTGGCGCTCGTCGTGCAGTTCTGGAACCTCCAGGTGCTGCGCGCCCGCCACTTCCGCGAGCTCGCCGAGAACAACCGCTCCCGGCTCGTGACCGTGGCCGCCCCCCGGGGGGCGCTCCTCGACCGGCAGGGCCGGGTGCTCGTCGGCAACCGTCCCTCGTTCAACGTGGTCCTCGTCCCCGAGCATGCATCCGACCTCGACCGGGTCGTCTCCCGGCTGGCCAGGACGCTCGGGTCGGGCGAGGCCCAGATCCGCGAGCGCATCGCCCGGCGCCAGCCGCTGCGCCCGGTGGTGGTCAAGAACGACGCCTCGCTCGCCGACGTCGCCGCGCTCGAGGCGCGGCGCAAGGAGCTCCCGGAGGTCTCGATCGAGGTGGTGCCGCTGCGCTCGTACCCCCTCGCCGCCGCCGCCGCCCACGCCCTCGGGCGGGTCGGGGAGATCACCGAGCGCCAGCTCGAGCTCGCGGAGTTCCGCGGCCTCGCGCCGGGGTCGCTCGTGGGGCAGGCCGGGATCGAGGCACGCTACAACCGCGACCTGATGGGCCGAGACGGCTTCCGCCGCGTCGTGGTCAACAGCCGGGGCGTCGAGGTGACCGAGGCGGAGCGCCTCGCGCCCGAGAACGGGCCGAGCCTCACCCTCGGGATCGACGCCTCGCTGCAGCGGGCGATGGACGAGGCGTTCGAGGGCCGCTCGGGCTCCGCGGTGGCCCTCGACCCGCAGACCGGCGAGATCCTCGCCATGACGTCGACCCCCGCCTACGATCCGAACGAGTTCACGACCGGGATCGACCCCGCGCTGTGGGCGAGCCTCGCGCGCGACCCCCGGACCCCGCTCATGAACCGGGTCATCCAGGGCACCTACGCGCCGGGGAGCACGTTCAAGATCGTGGCCGCGACGGCCGCGCTCGAGGAGGGCGTGGTCACGCCCTCGACGACGTTCTACTGCCCGGGCTACCTCGCGGTCTACAACACGGTCTTCCGCTGCAACGCGACCGGCGGGCACGGTGTCGTCGACCTGCGGCGCGCGATCGCCGTCTCCTGCAACGTGTACTTCTACCAGGTGGGCATCCGCCTCGAGATCGGCCGGCTCGCCAAGTGGGGCAGGATCATGGGGCTGGGCGCCCCGACCGGCGTCGACCTGCCCCACGAGGCAGCCGGGCTGATGCCGAGCCCCGAGTGGAAGCAGCGGGTCCTGAAGACCCCGTGGTACGCGGGGGAGACGGTGTCGGTGGCGATCGGCCAGGGCCAGGTGAGCGCGACGCCCCTGCAGATGGCGCGGATCGCCGCCCTCGTGGCCAACGGCGGCCGCCTCGTGCGGCCCCACCTCGTCCGGGCGCGGGGCGACCGACGGGTCGCGGTCGAGCCCCCCGGCGAGACCGGGATCCGGAGAGAGACGATCGACGCGGTGCGGGAGGGAATGCGGGCGGTGGTCGCGGAGGGCACGGGGTGGCCGGCGCGGATGTCGACGGTCGAGGTGTGCGGCAAGACCGGCTCGGCCCAGGTGGTCGCCAAGGCCCGGCTGGAGAGATCTCCCACCTCGCGCGAGCTCCTGCCTCACGGGTGGTTCGTGGCCTTCGCCCCCGCCGAGCGGCCGCGCATCGCCCTCGCCGTGCTCGTGGAGCACGGGGGCAGCGGGGCCGCGGCCGCCGCCCCCGTCGCACGGCGGATCCTCGCGCACTTCTTCGGCCTGGAGCGGGACGCCCCGGCGGGCGCGGCCGCCGGGGCCGACACCGAGGCGGAGGACTAGGCATGGCGGGCGGCATCGACCGCAGGCTGCTCGCGAACGTGGACTGGGTGCTCGTCGGGGCCAGCCTCGTCCTCAGCCTCGTCGGCGTGGCGATGGTCTACTCGGCCACCCAGTCCGGCCGCAACCCGGACCTCTACCTCAAGCAGCTCGTCCTCGTCGGCGTCTCTCTCGTCGCCCTGGTGCTCACGGCCAGCCTCGACTACCGGCGCCTCGCCGATCGGTCGGTGCTCCTCTACGTCCTCTCGGTCCTGGCGCTCGTCTACGTGCTGCGCTTCGGACCGGTCATCGCCGGCACCCGCCGCTGGATCCTGATCGGGGGCTTCCAGCTCCAGCCCTCGGAGCTCGTGAAGCTGACGGCTGCGCTCTTCGTGGCCAAGGCGTTCGCCGAGTTCCGGCAGGAGAGCCTGGGCCTGCGCGACGTGGCGATGCCCGGGGCGGCGGTGGGGCTGCTCGCCCTGCTCATCGCCCGCGGACCCGACCTCGGCACGGCGGCGTGCCTCGTGCCCCTCTTCCTCGCGGTGGCCTTCCTCGCCGGCCTGCGCATGCGGGCGGTCGTCGGGCTCGGCGCGGTCATGGTCCTCGCCGCGCTTCTCGCCTGGCCGCTTCTCAAGGACTACCAGAAGACCCGCATCTACACCTTCCTCGACCCCTCCCTCGACCCCCGGGGCGCCGGCTACCAGAAGATCCAGTCCCAGATCGCGGTCGGCTCGGGGGGCCTGCTCGGCAAGGGCTTCGGGCAGGGCAGCCAGTCGCAGCTCGGCTACCTGCCCGCGCGCCACACCGACTTCATCTTCTCCGTGCTCGCGGAGGAGACGGGCTTCCTCGGCGTCCTCGTCGCGCTCGCCCTCTACCTCCTCGTGCTCTGGCGAATGCTCGAGACGGCGCGCCTCGCCCGCGACCGGCTCGGCGCGCTGCTCGTGGCCGGGATCACGGGGTGCTTCGCCTTTCAGGTCGTGTACAATGTCGCCATGGTCGCGGGGCTCGTTCCCGTGAAGGGGCTCCCGCTGCCCCTCATGAGCTACGGCGGCTCCTCCGTCCTCTCCTCGCTCATGGGCCTCGGCCTCGTTCTCAGCGTCCGGATGAGGCGCTTCGCGAACTGAGCGGGCCCGGCCCCGGGAGCTCGATGCCCAGAGACCTCATCGTCAGCACCACCCCGCGGGAGACGCGGGTCGCCCTCCTCGAGGACGGCATCGTGTCCGAGATCTTCCTCGAGCGAGAGGCGCACCGCGGGATCGTCGGCAGCATCTACAAGGGCCGCGTGACCCGGGTGCTGCCCGGCATGCAGTCCGCGTTCGTGGACATCGGCCTCGAGCGGGACGCGTTCCTTCACGCCGCCGACGTGTTCGAGGAGCTGCCGGAGAACCTGCTCTCCGCGGAGGAGCTCGCCGCCGCCCGCAGCGCGCCGATCGAGGAGCGGCTGCACGAGGGCGAGGAGGTCGTCGTCCAGGTCCTCAAGGAGCCCATGGGCACCAAGGGGGCGCGGATCACCTCCCACGTCTCGCTCCCGGGGCGCTACCTCGTCCTGATGCCGACCGTCGAGCACGTGGGCGTCTCCCGCAAGATCACCGACGAGGAGGAGAGGCGTCGCCTCAAGGGGATCCTGAAGGCCTTCCGCGAGGAACGCGGGGGGGGCGGGCTGATCGCGCGCACGGCGGGGCAGGGGCGGGAGGCGGAGGCCTTTCTGCGCGACGGGCGGTACCTCTCGCGCACGTGGGACGAGGTGCGGGCGCACGCCGCGCGCCAGCGGGCGCCGGCGCTGCTCTACCGCGAGCCGTCCCTCGTCGAGCGGCTCCTGCGCGACCTGCTCTCCGAGGACGTCGCCTCGATCCGGCTCGACGACGACCGCGAGTTCGAGCGCACCCTCGAGCTCGTGCGGGCCCTCGAGCCCGCCCTCGCGCCGAGGGTGCGGCGGCACGCGGGGCCGACCGGGATCATGGAGGAGCACGGCGTCGCCGCCGAGCTCGAGCGGGCCCTCCGCTCGAAGGTGTGGCTGCCCGGCGGCGGCTACATCGTCATCAACCAGACCGAGGCCCTCGTCGCCGTCGACGTCAACACCGGCCGCTTCGTGGGCAAGAACCACCTCGAGGAGACGCTGCTCAAGGCGAACCTCGACGCGGTGCGGGAGATCGTGCGGCAGATCCGCCTGCGCGACCTCGGGGGGATCATCGTCGTCGACTTCATCGACATGGAGGAGCGCAAGAGCCGCCGCGAGGTCCTCCGCGCCCTCGAGCAGGAGATGCGCAAGGACCGCTCGCCGACGAAGCTGCTGTCGGTGAACGAGTTCGGCCTCGTGATCCTGACCCGCAAGCGCGTCAAGCAGTCCCTCGAGCGGCTGCTCCTGCAGCCCTGCCCCTACTGCTCGGGAAGCGGGCAGGTGAAGAGCGTCGGTACCGTGTGCACCGAGATCTACGACGAGGTGCGCACCCTCGCCCCCGACGTCCGCGGCCGCCGGCTCGTGCTGCGCGTCAATCCGGAGGTCGCCCGCGCGCTCGACGGCGAGGAGGCATCGGTCCTGCGCAGCCTCGCCACGCTCACCGGGGGCGAGGTCCTCGTGCAGGCCGACCCGCTCCTGCACCAGGAGCAGTTCGACGTGGTCGCGCGATGAGCGACGCTTCCTCGCCCGACCCGGGCCTCGAGGCCTTCGTAGAGGCCATCGAGGCCGCCCTGCGGGCGCGCCGGGGAAGGGAGCACGTCCTCTCCCCCCGGGACTTCGCCCTCGCCCGCTCCTGGTACGGGGCGAGGATCCCTCTCGCGACGGTGCTCGTGGCGATCGACGCCACGTTCGAGCGCGAGCCGGCCACGACGAGTCTCGCCCTGGTGCGGCGGCGGGTGGAGGATCTCGCGGCCGGCGACGTGCGCGGGGGGGCCGAGGCCGAGGCGGAGCGCGTCTCCTTGCCGGAGGTCGCCGAGCGCCTCGACGTGCTGCGCGAGCGGCTCCTGGCGCTGCCGGGGAGGCTCTTCGCTCTCCCCCTCGCCGAGGCCGCGGAGCTCGGCGACCTCGTCGCCGTCGCGTCGCGCCCGAACTGGGACTACCTGCGCGAGCGGTTGCGCCGCCTCGACGCCCTCGTGGCGGACGCGGCGGTGGAGGCGCTCTCCCCGGAGCAGAGCGCCGCCCTGCGGGCCGAGGCGGAGCGGGCCGGCGAGCGGCTACGGGGGCGGGTCGACCCGAGCGCGCTCGAGGAGGCCGTCGCGCGGCTCCTGCGCCAGCGGGCGAGGGAGACGCTCTCCCTGCCCAGGGTCACGGTCGCCTAGAAGAGGCGGTCCTGCGCCGCGGTCAACGCCCGGGGGGCTTGGGCTCGGCGGGAGAGGACGGCGGGGGCGGCGGCGCGACCTTCTCCGGCGCCGCCTGGGGCGTCGTCGTGAACTCCTCGTCGGCGGGAGAGGGCGGCGTCGGCGGGGCGGCCGTCCGCGGCGGCGCCTCGGCCGGGGCGCCCCCGGGGGGCGCGGCGGCGGGGGCCAGCGGCTCGAGGGCCTCGAGGAGGCTCGCTTCGGGGATGGGCCCGGTCAGCTGCAGGGGCACCTCGCGCACGCGCAGCTCGACCGACGCCGTCTTGCGCAGCTCGGCCACGTACTCCTCGTAGGCCTTCGAGAAGCGCGACATCATGAGCCGGTCCCGGACCTGCTCCTTCGCGGCCTCGAACGAGGTCGTGCTCCCGGAGGTCTTCGCCGTCACCCGCACGATGCGGTAGCCCTCGGGACCGGGGAGCGGGTCCGACACGGACCCCACGGCGAGCGAGAAGGCGAGCTTCTCGAGCTCGGGGTTGAGCTCGCCCTGGGCGAGCTGGCCGAGGTCGCCTCCGTGGGCCCGGGAGGGGGCCGACGAGTAGGCCCGGGCGAGCGCCGCGAAGTCCTCGCCCGCCCGCGCCCGGCTCACGATCTCCTGCGCGAGCGCGGCGCCTCCCTCGTCCTCCTCGACCAGGACCTCCTGCAGGGTGACGGTCGGGGGCTTCGTGAACTCGGTCGCCTTGAGCCTCTCGTACTCCGCGCGCAGGTCGGCCTCGGTCGCGTCGATCTTGGGCTGGATGTCGCGCTGCATCACGATGCGCCGCAGCACGCTGCGCTCGATGTTCTGGCGCAGCTCGGCGAGGGTCAGCCCCTCGCGGGCGAGCGCGTCCTGGAACTGCTCGTCCGAGGTGATGTTGTTCTCCTTGCGGATGCCCTCGATCGCCTCGTCGATCCACTGGGGGGGGGCCTTGATGCCCGCGTCCTCCGCCTTCTGGATGATGAGCAGCTCGTCGATCGCCTCCTGCAGGATGCGGGCGTTGTTCTGCCGGAGGAAGGCTCCGACCGCGGCGGGGTCGACCCGCGCGGCCTGGGCGGCGGCGATCTGGCGGGACTGGAAGTCCGAGAGGGTGATGATCTGACCGTTCACCTTGGCGACGACGCGCTCGATGATCTCGGCACTCGCCCCCGCGGCGAAGAGCAGGCTAGGGAGAAGGACGAGCGCGAAGGGCGGCTTCATGGTTCACCTTGGACCGGGCCAGAACGTCCGCCACGAAGGCCCGCTCCGCCTCGATCCGCTTCTCGCGGGCGATGCGGTGGCGGATTCCTTCCCGCGCCTCATCGCGGGTGCGCTCGCGGGCCGGCTGGCGGGATTCGACCCTGAGGACATGATACCCGAGGGCGCTCGCGACGGGCTCGCTCGTCGCCCCGGCGGGCAGGGCGAAGACGGCCTCCTCGAGCTCGGGGGGAAGCTGTCCCCGCTCGAAGCGGCCCATGTAGCCTCCCGCGGCGGCCTCGGGACCGCGGGACTCGGTGCGGGCGATGGCGTCGAACGAGCGGGGGTTTCGGACGAGGCGGCGCTTGACGTCGCGGGCCTCGTTGAGGGTCGGCACGAGCACCTGGCGCAGCGACACCGTCTCCGGAAGAGAGAGCTCGGCCGCGTGCGCCCGGAAGAACGCCTCGATCTCCGCCTCTGTGACCTCCGGGGGGGAGACGGCTTGCGCCAGGAGGCGGGAGACGCCTCGCGACTCCTCCTCGGGGGAGGCCCCCGCGGCGACGAGGCCCCGTCGGCGAGCCTCGATCACGAGCGCCCGCTCTTCGAGGAAGGCGTCGAGCAGCCCCCGGCGGGCCTCCTCGGGGACGGGGCCCAGCGTCTGCGACTCCATGGCGGCGAGGCGGCGCTCGAAGTCGCTGCGCCGGACCCGGTCCCCGCCGAGGCGCAGGATGACAGGGTCGGCCTCGGAGCAGGCGGCGAGGGCGAGCGCGGCGGCGACGAGGCCTCGTGCGGCGCGGCGACGCTCCATGGCGCTCGGCATCATAGCGAAAGCGCGCCGAGCAGGCCCTCGAGCGCGTCGAGCGGCCCCTCGCCCGGGGCCGGCCAGCGCAGGCCGTCGGGCAGGAGCTGCGCGCCCGGCCGCGAGGTCGCGAGGCGCACGAGGCCCTCCGCGCTCACCGGCGTGCGGGAGTCGAGCCGGACGGTGAGCGCGCCCGCCGCCGCGTCGACCTGCGCGATCCCCAGCGCCTCGGCCCGGGCCCGCAGCGCCGCGTAGCGCAAGAGCGCCTCGACTTCGGGCGGGGGCGGGCCGTAGCGGTCGCGCAGCTCCGCGCGCAGCGCCTCGAGCTCCTCCGCCCCGCGAGCCTGGCTCACCCGCTTGTACAGCGACAGGCGCTGGTGGGTCTGCGGGACGTAGGCGGGCGGGATGCGCAGCTCGATCCGCAGGTTGAGCGTGGCGCGGGCCGCTTCGCGCGGGGGCTCGCCGCGCAGGTCGAGGATCGCCTGCTCGAGCAGCTTGACGTAGAGGTCGAGCCCCACCGCCTGGATGTGGCCGCTCTGCTGGCCGCCGAGGAGGTTGCCCGCCCCGCGCAGCTCGAGGTCGAGGGCGGCGATGCGGAAGCCGGCGCCGAGGTCGGAGAACTCGCGGATCGCGGCGAGGCGCTTGCGCGCGACCTCGGAGAGCACCGTGTCGGGGGGCACCAGGAGGTACGCGAAGGCCCGGCGGTCCGAGCGCCCGACGCGCCCGCGGAGCTGGTAGAGCTGGGCGAGGCCGTAGCGGTCGGCGCGGTTGACGAGGAGGGTGTTCGCCCGCGGGATGTCGAGGCCGTTCTCCACGAGGGTGGTCGCGACCAGCACGTCCGCCCGCCCCTCGACGAACGCGAGCATCACCTTCTCAAGCTCCGCCTCGGGCATCTGGCCGTGGGCCACCGCCACGCGCGCCTCGGGGACCAGGCGCTGGACGAGGCCCGCCAGCGAGTCGATCGATTCGACGCGGTTGTGGACGAAGAACACCTGCCCCTCGCGGCCGAGCTCCTGGCGGATCGCGGAGGCGATCACGTCGGTCGAGAACTTGACGATCGAGGTCTGGATCGCGAGGCGGTCCCGGGGCGGCGTCTCGATCACCGACATGTCGCGGATGCCGCTGAGGCCCATCTGCAGGGTGCGGGGGATGGGGGTCGCGGAGAGAGTCAGGCAGTCGACGGTCGTCTTGAGGTGCTTGAGCTTCTCCTTCGCCGCGACGCCGAAGCGCTGCTCCTCGTCGATCACGAGGAGGCCGAGGTCGCGGAAGACCACGTCCTTCGAGAGGATGCGGTGGGTGCCGACCAGGATGTCCACCCCTCCCGTCGCCACCCGGGCGAGGACGGCCTTCGTCTCCCTCGGCGAGCGGAAGCGCGACACCATGTCGACCGCGACCGGGAAGGGGGCGAAGCGCTTGCGGAACGTCTTCCAGTGCTGGAAGGCGAGGACGGTGGTCGGGGCGAGGACGGCGACCTGCTTGCCGTCGAGCACCGCGCGCATCGCCGCGCGCATCGCGACCTCGGTCTTTCCGTAGCCGACGTCGCCGCAGACGAGCCGGTCCATGGGCGCGGGCGCCGCCATGTCCGCCGCGACCTCCGCGATCGCCTGGGCCTGGTCCTCCGTCTCCTCGTACTCGAAGGCCTCCTCGAACTCCCGCTGCCAGGGGCTCTCCCCCGAGAAGGCGTGACCGGGGCGAGCCTTCCTCTCGGCGTACAGGCGCAGCAGCTCCTGGGCCATGTCGCGCATGGCCTTCTTGACCCGGGTCTTGGTCTTCTCCCAGGCCCCGCTCCCGAGCCGGTCGACGTGCGGTCTCGCCCCCTCGGCGCTCGAGTACTTCTGTATGCGGTCGAAGCCCTCGACCGGGACCTTGAGCTTGTCGCCCCCCTGGTAGCCGAGGACCATGAGCTCCCGGGTCGCCCCCCCCACCTCGAGCGTCTCGAGGCCGAGGAAGCGGCCGATCCCGTGCTCCTCGTGGACGACGAGGTCCCCGGGCTTGAGGTCGCGGAAGTCGGAAAGGAAGCTGCGCAGGCCGCGGCGACGGCCTCGGGCGTGGAGGTGGACCTCCTCGGGGAAGACGTCGCCGTCGGCGAGGACGACGAGGCCCGCCCCCGGGAGCTCGAACCCGCGGGAGAGGCTGCCGACGCGGGTGAGGACCGGCGTCCCCTCTCCGACCGCGACGCCGTCCTCGCGCAGCACGTCGGCGAGCCGGTCGGCGCGGCCGGCGTTGCCGAGGAGGACGAGGGTCGTCCCGGCGCGGCGGCGCAGCTCGTCGGCGAGGCGGCGGACGTCGCCCGCGTAGGTGGCTGAGGGGCGGCAGGCGACCTGCACGGCACCGGGGTCGGTGTCGACCTCGCGGGTCTCGATGCAGGGCCGGGCCGAAAGGCGCGCCTCGAGCGCGGCGAGAGGCACCAGAACCTCTTCCGGCTCGGGCCGGATCCCGTCCGGCCGGCGCGCGCGATCCTCGACCGCCCGCGACCAGAGGCTCTCGGCCTCCTGCCGGACGGACTCCGGCTCGACCACGGCGACCGGCCCCGCCGGCAGGTGCTCCCAGGGCGGCACGGTGGCTCCGGGGACGAGGCCGACGAGATCCGGCAGGACCTCGGGGGCGAGGCCGCGCTCGAGGGACTCGACGCGGCCCAGGACGTCGCGGCGCGAGCCGAACCGCTCGCGCAGGACCCCGGGCAGGGCGGCGAGGATCGACCGCGTCGCGAAGACGTCGGCGAGGGGCAGGATCACCAGCGCGTCGACGGGACCGGTGGCGCGCTGGGTGTCGGGGTCGAAGCGCCGGAGGCTTTCGACGGTGTCGCCGAAGAACTCGATGCGGACGGGCTCGGCGCGATCGGAGGGGAAGACGTCGAGGATGCCTCCCCGACGGGCGACCTGGCCGGGGGCGGTCACCGGGTCCTCCCGCGCGTAGCCTCCCTCGTCGAGCGCCTCGAGGAGGATCTCGGGTGTCATCTCGTCGCCCGCGCGAAGGTGGACGACGCGCGTCTCGAGGAGGCGCGGGGCGAGGCTCGGCCGCAGGAGGCCGGCCGGGGACGCGACGACCGCGAGGGCGGACCGCGCCTGCAGGAGGGCGGCGGCCCGGCGCGCGGAGGCGTCGGCGTGGCGCGGCAGCCCGCGGAAGGGGGGAGGACCCGGGGCGGGCAGCGCGAGGACGTCGCCCGCGAGCCCGGCCTCGGCCGCGAGCGTGCGCAGGTCCGAGGCCATCTCGTCCACGTCGCGCTCGCGCGGCACGACGAGCAGCAGCGGCGGCTCGACGAGCAGGAGCGGCAGGAGGCCGCGGACCGGACCGACGGGGCCTCCCAGGCGCAGCGCCCCCGAAGCGGCGAAGGTGCCGCGGGCGGCCGCCACCGCCTCCTGCTCGAGGAGGGGGCGGAGCCAGGCGGGAGAGCTCGGGCTCACGGTCGACGGATGCGTGCGACGAGGGCGGAGGTCGAGCGGCCGGCCACGATCGCCGCCCGCACCACCCGGCCGCCCGATGCCTCGACCTCCGCCCGGCCGACGATGCGGTCCTGCGCCCAGTCCGCCCCCTTCACGAGGACGTCGGGGAGGAGGACGCGGACGACCTCGAGGGGCGTCTCGTCCTCGTAGACGACCACGCGGTCGACGGCCTCGAGGGCGAGCAGCGTCTCCGCCCGCTCGTCCTGCGGCACGATGGGCCGGCCCTCGCCCTTGAGCCGCCGCACCGACGCGTCGGAGTTGAGAGCCACGACGAGCACGTCTCCCTCGCGCCGGGCGGCCTCGAGCAGCGCCACGTGGCCGGCGTGGAGCAGGTCGAAGCATCCGTTCGTGAGGACGACCCGGCGCCCGGCGCGACGCCAGGCCCGGCGCTCGTCGGCGAGCGCTTCGAGGGGAGTGGGCCCGCGGGTCATCGTCCGAGCATACGCCGGGGCAGGCTTCAGGCGTGCGGCTCGTCGCCGAGGTCGAGCTCGGGGCGGGCCGCGGGGGCCTCGACGCTCACTCCGCCCCGGAAGGACCAGCGGTGCGCCGGGCGGTAGAGTCCCACGTCCTTCGTCCGGCTCTTCACCCGGAACGAGTGCTGTCCGCGCAGGTAGTCGTACGGCGTGCCGTCGCGGCGGTGGACGGCGAGGTCCACGAGGTAGGTGCCCTCGACGAGGCTCAGGGCGTCGAGGTCGAGCCGCACCTCCGCGTCTCCGGCGAGCCTCCCCGGGCGGAAGCCCTCGATGTCGGTGTTGGTGCCGTAGACGCTCGTGCCCTCGGCCGAGAAGAGCCCCACCCCGAACACGAAGTCCTCGACGCCCTCGCGGGCGTGCACGTCGAGGACGAGGCTCACCGTCTCGCCGGGGACGAAGACGTGGCGCTCCCGGCCCCGCGCGTCGAGCAGACGCACCGAGCGGATCTCGACCTCGCGGCTGCCCCAGCGGCCCGGGCGGTAGCCCCCCGCGAGCGGCGGCTCCCCCGGCGCGGGGCCCTCGACGGGCGCGGCGGCGGCCGCCTCCGCGCGGGCGCGCAGGAGGGACTCCTCCCCCCCGGCCACGTAGGTGAGGTAGGCGTCGACCACCCGGCGGGGGTCGCCGCGGTCGGCGCTGCGACCGTGCCGGAGCCACAGCACGTCGTCGCACATCTTCTCCACGAGGCCCAGGGTGTGGGTGACGAAGAGGATCGTCTTGCCGCGGCGGCGGAACTCCGCGATCTTGTCGAGGCACTTGCGGGTGAACGCCTCGTCGCCCACGGCGAGGACCTCGTCGATGAGCAGCACGTCGGGGTCGACGTGGATCGCGACCGCGAAGCCGAGCCGCATGTACATGCCCGAGGAGTAGGTCTTCACCGGCGCGTCGATGAAGTCGCGCAGCTCGGCGAAGTCGACGATCTCGTCGAACCGCCGCTCGATCTCCCGGCGGGTGAGGCCGAGCATCACTCCGTTGATGGCGACGTTCTCGCGCCCCGAGATCTCGGGGTGGAAGCCGGCGCCGAGCTCGATCAAGGCGCTGACCCGGCCGTGGACGGCGAGCTCCCCGCGGGTGGGCCGGGTGATTCCCGCCACCAGCTTGAGGAGGGTGGACTTGCCGGAGCCGTTCTCCCCGATGACCCCGAAGGTCGAGCCCCGCGGCACGTCGAACGACACCCCGTCGAGGGCGGTGAACGTCTCCTCCGGCCGCAGGTCGGAGAGGACGCTCCCGGTGAGCAGCGCGCTCTTGAGCGTGCGCAGCTGGTTGCGGTGGGCATGGCGCCGGTAGAGCTTGGCGACCTCGCGCGCGGTGATGGCGAGCGCGCTCACACCTCCTCCGGCAGGGTGTCGCGGAGGCGGTCGAACAGGAGCGCCCCCGCGGCGAAGGCGACGAGGCCGACGAGCAGCGCGAGGAAGAGCCCCCGCCAGTGGTCGACCCGCCCGTGGAAGAGCATCTGCTGGTACGTCACGACCACGTGGGTCATCGGGTTGAGGCGCAGGGCCTGGCGCAGGAGCGACCCCTCGGGGATTGCGGCATAGCTGTAGATGACGGGGGTCGCGAAGAACCACAGGTGCAGCACGTGGGTGAGGATGCTCTGGATGTCACGGAAGTGGACGGTGAGCGCGGAGAGCAGCAGCGCGAGGCCGAGGGTGAGGACGAGCTGGACGAGCATCGGGAGCGGCACGAGCAGCGCGGTCCACGCGAGCCTGTCCTGCCCGAGCAGGAAGAGGAACAGGACGGGCAGGCCGAGGAGGAAGTGGACGAGGTTGGCGAGGACGGAGACGGTGGGCAGGACCTCGGCCGGGAAGAGGACCTTCTTCACGAGGTTGCCGCTCGCGATGATGACGCCCGAGGACTCGGCGAGGGCCGAGGAGAACCACGTCCAGGGGAGGATCCCGCAGAAGAGGAACAGGAAGAAGGGCTGGATGTCCGGCTGCCGGTTGGGGAGGATCACGGTGAACACGAGCGTGTAGGTGAGGAGGAGCAGGAGAGGGTTGACGAAGCTCCACACGAACCCGAGGAGGCTCCCCCGGTAGCGGGCCTTGAGCTCGCGCGAGACGAGGCTCTCCACGAGGGCCCGGTAGCGCACGAGCGCCCGGACCGCGGCGATCACGCCTCGGCCCTCAGGCCCCGCCCCGCTCCTTGCGGGCCACCGCGAGCCGGGTCACGGCGCGCACGTAGGCGAGGTGGGCGTCGGCGTAGCCGGCCTCGTCCTTGATCGCCTTCATCCGCTCGGCCGCCCGCTTCATGGCCTCCTCGGCACGGCCGAGGTCGATGTCCTCGGCGCGCTCCCCGATGTCGGCGAGCACGTTGACGCGGTCGGGGAGGACCTCGCACCAGCCGGAGAAGCAGGTGAGCCGGTGCCAGGCGGACTCCCTGCGGTAGGCGAGCTCGCCCATGCCGAGGGTGGCCATGAGCGGGGTGTGCCCCGGCCGGACCCCGAAGTAGCCCTGCTCGCCGGGGGCGATCACCTCGTCGACCTCGTCGCGGAGGAGCAGCCCCTCCGGGGTCACGATCTCGAGGACGAGCTTGGACGGCAGGGCCACCTCTGGCTACGCCTCCATCTTCTTCGCCTGCTCGAGGACGTCCTCGATCGGGCCCGCCATGTAGAAGGCCTGCTCGGGCAGGTGGTCGAGCTCTCCGTCCACGATCATCCTGAAGCTGCGCACGGTGTCCTCGAGCGGGACGTACTTGCCGGGGATCCCGGTGAACTGCTCGGCCACGTGGAAGGGCTGGGAGAGGAACTTCTGGATCTTTCGGGCCCGGGCCACGATGAGCTTGTCCTCCTCCGAGAGCTCGTCGATCCCGAGGATCGCGATGATGTCCTGCAGGTCCTTGTAGCGCTGCAGGACCTGCTTGACCGCGCGGGCGACCGCGTAGTGCTCCTCCCCGATGACCCGCGGGTCGAGGATGCGCGAGGAGGAGGCGAGGGGGTCGACCGCGGGGTAGATCCCGAGCTCGACGATCTGGCGCGAGAGGTTCGTGGTGGCGTCGAGGTGGGCGAAGGTCGTGGCCGGAGCGGGATCGGTGTAGTCGTCGGCGGGCACGTAGATCGCCTGGACCGAGGTGATCGAGCCGTTCCTCGTCGAGGTGATCCGCTCCTGGAGCTCGCCCATCTCGGTCTGGAGGGTGGGCTGGTAGCCGACGGCGGAGGGCATGCGGCCGAGCAGCGCCGAGACCTCCGAGCCCGCCTGGGTGAAGCGGAAGATGTTGTCGATGAAGAGCAGCACGTCCTTGCCCTCGTCGTCGCGGAAGTACTCGGCGACGGTGAGCCCGGTGAGCGCCACGCGGGCGCGGGCCCCCGGGGGCTCGGTCATCTGGCCGTAGATGAGGGCGGCCTTGCTCTTCCCCGGCTCCTTCGCGTCGATGACGCCCGACTCCTGGAACTCGAGCCAGAGGTCGTTGCCCTCGCGCGTGCGCTCGCCGACCCCGGCGAAGACCGAGACGCCGCCGTGCTTCTTCGCGAGGTTGTAGATGAGCTCCTGGATGATGACGGTCTTGCCGACCCCGGCGCCGCCGAACAGCCCGATCTTGCCGCCGCGCAGGTACGGCTCGAGGAGGTCGATGACCTTGATCCCGGTCTCGAACATCTCGAGCCCGGTCGACTGGTCGACGAGGGCGGGCGCGGGCCGGTGGATCGGGTAGCGCTTGTCCGCCTTCACCGGGCCCATCTCGTCGACCGGCGCCCCGACCACGTTGAGGACGCGGCCGAGCGTCCCCGGGCCCACCGGCACGGTGATCGGGCCCCCGGTGTCGGTCGCCTTCGTGCCCCGCACCATGCCGTCGGTCGGCTGCATGGCGACGCAGCGCACCCGGCCCTCCCCGAGGTGCTGCTGCACCTCGGCGATCACGTCGATGGGGCTCTCGCCCTCCGCCTGGATGTGCAGCGCCTGGTAGATGGGCGGGATGTCCTTGTCGAACTCCACGTCCACCACGGGGCCGATGACCTGGACGACGCGGCCGACGTTCGCTTGCGCCATGGGGTGCCTTGTCTCCTACGAGGGCGCGCCCGCGCCCGAGACGACCTCGATGATCTCCTTGGTGATCGCGGCCTGGCGCACCTTGTTCATGTAGAGCGTCAGGCGGTCGATCATCTCCGAGGCGTTGTTGGTGGCCGCGTCCATCGACGTCATGCGCGCGCCGTGCTCGGCGGCCTGCGACTCGAGCAGCGCCTTCCAGACCTGCACCTCGACGTGCTTGGGGAGGATGGTGGCGAAGATGCCGGCCGGCTCCGGCTCGTAGAGGTAGTCGAGGGCCGGCTCCTGGGGCCGCAGCGCGTGCCGCTCGATCGGCAGCAGCCGCTCGACGACGAGGCGCTGCTGGATGACGCTCTTGAACTCGTTGTAGACGAGGAACACCTCGTCGGCTTGCCCGCTCGTGAACGCCTCGATCAGCTCCTGGGCGAGCGCGCGGGCGGCCGAGTAGCGCAGGGGCTGGAAGAGCCCCACCCGCTCCGAGCGGACCCGGAACGAGCGGCGACGGAAGAAGTCGCGCGCCTTGCGCCCGACCACGGCGAGCTCGACCTCGCCCTCCCGCCGCTCGCCGAGGAAGCGCGTCGCGGTGCGGATGATGTTGGCGTTGAAGGCGCCGCACAGGCCCTTGTCCGCGGTGATCACGACGAGGAGCGTCTTGTCGCGGCCCCGCTCCTCGAGGAGCGGGTGCGCGTCGGGCTGGGCGCGCGCGGCCATCGAGCCGAGGACCTCCATCATCTTCCGCGCGTACGGCCGGGCGGCGAACATGGCTTCCTGGGCGCGGCGCAGCTTGGCCGCGGAGACCATCTTCATGGCCTTGGTGATCTGCTGCGTGCTCTTGACGCTGCGGATCCGCCGGCGGATGTCGATGAGCGCGGGCACCTGGCTCTTCCCGGCTAGGCCTTCGCGGGCTCGAAGATCGAGGAGAACTCGGCGAGGGCGGCCTTGAGCCGGTCGCCGAGCTCGCCCTTGATGTCCTTCTTCTCTCGGATCGCGGCGACGAGCGCCCCGTGGCTGCGGTCGAGCCAGGCGAGGAGCTCTCGCTCGTACCGGCGGCACTCGGCGACGGGCAGCTCGTCGAGGAAGCCGTTCGTGGCCGCGTAGATGATCGCGATCTGCTTCTCGACCGGCATCGGCTGGTACTGGTCCTGCTTGAGGATCTCGGTCGTTCGCTGGCCGCGCCCGAGCAGCGCCTGGGTCGACTTGTCGAGGTCGGAGGCGAACATCGCGAAGGCCTGCATCTCGCGGTACTGGGCGAGGTCGAGGCGCAGGCGGCCGGCCACCGCCTTCATCGCCTTGACCTGGGCGGCACCGCCGACGCGGGACACCGAGTTGCCGACGTTGATCGCGGGCCGGATCCCGGAGTTGAAGAGGTCCGACTCGAGGAAGATCTGGCCGTCGGTGATCGAGATGACGTTGGTGGGGATGTAGGCGGAGAGGTCGCCGGCCTGGGTCTCGATGATCGGCAGCGCGGTGAGCGAGCCCCCGCCGTTCTTGTCGCTCAGCTTGGCCGCCCGCTCGAGGAGGCGGCTGTGCAGGTAGAACACGTCGCCCGGGAACGCCTCGCGGCCGGGGGGCCGGCGCAGGAGGAGCGAGATCTCGCGGTAGGCGGCGGCCTGCTTCGAGAGGTCGTCGTAGACGCACAGGGCGTGCCGGCCGGTGTCGCGGAAGTACTCGCCCATCGCGCAGCCGGCGTAGGGGGCGATGTACAGGAAGGGGGCGGGCTCGGAGGCGGAGGCGGCGACGACGATGGTGTAGTCCATCGCGCCGAACTCCTCGAGCGTGCGGACCACCTGGGCGATCGTCGACTGCTTCTGGCCGATCGCGACGTAGATGCAGACGACGCCCTGGCCCTTCTGGTTGATGATCGCGTCGAGGGCGACGGCGGTCTTGCCGGTCTGGCGGTCCCCGATGATGAGCTCGCGCTGGCCGCGGCCGATCGGCACCATGGCGTCGATCGCCTTGATGCCGGTCTGCAGCGGCTCCTTGACGGGCTGGCGGTCGACGACCCCGGGGGCGATGCGCTCGACGGGCAGGGTGCGGTTCGTCGCGATCGCCCCCTTGCCGTCGATCGGCTGGCCGAGGGCGTTCACCACCCGGCCCACCATCGCCTCCCCCACGGGCACGGACATGATGCGCGCGGTGCGCTTGACCTGGTCGCCCTCGCGGATCTCCTTCGACTCCCCGAAGAGGACGGCGCCGACCGAGTCCTCCTCGAGGTTGAGGGCGAGGCCCATCACCCCGTGGGGCAGCTCGAGCAGCTCCCCCGCCATGCAGCGCTCGAGCCCGTGGATGCGCGCGATGCCGTCGCCCACGCTGAGGACGGTGCCGACCTCGGCCACGTCGATCTCGGCGGTGAAGCCGCCGAGCTGCTCGCGAAGGATCCTCGTGATCTCGTCGGCCCGAATCTCCATGCCGCGTCCTTCCCTCCGGTCTTCCGTTCTAGCTCGTCCGGGGCGCGGGCCCCGGGCTCGACTCGGCGAGCCGACGCCCGAGCGCCGCGAGCCGCGCGCGCACGCTGCCGTCGTAGGTCGTGCCGCCCACGCTCACGAGGAGCCCCCCGAGGAGGTCGGGGTCGACCCGCGCGCGCAGCTCGACCGCCCCCCCGAGGGCCGCCTCGAGGGCCCGGCGCTCCTCGCCCGAGAGGGGCACGGCCGAGACCGCCTCCGCGGCGACGACACCCTGCGCCGCGTTCGCGGCGTCCGCGTACGCCTCCGCCACCTCGGGGAGAAGGGCGACGCGATCGCGGGCGCCGAGCAGGGCGAACAGGCGCCGCACGACCGCGGAGGCCCCCGCGGTCTGCGCGACTGCGGCGAGGGCGCGACCCTTCGCCTCGGCGGAGACGCCCGGGTGGACGAGGGCGCGCCACAGCGATTCGTGGCCGGTGATGGCGGGGACGAGAGCGCGCAGCTCGTCGCGCACGGCGAGCGCTTCGCCCGCCCCGCGGGCCACGTCGAGCAGGGCTCGGGCGTAGCGGCGGGCCAGGGGGCGGCCGGCGCCGCTCACGCCCGGCCTCCGCCGCCGGCGTGCGCCCCGGCGCACGCGTGGCGTCCGGGCTGTTTCTCGTGTCTTGCGGGCATCTTGCGGGTCAGCGGGGGCGGGCGGGCGGTCCCGGCGCGCCGAAAGCGTCGAAAGCGGCGCAGGATACCACGGCCCCCGAGAAGGGGTCAAAGAAGCGGCGGGGCCGGGACGGCCGTCAGGCCCGCGCGATGAGCGGCCGGGGGCCGGCGGGAAGCGACCGGCCCACCACCACGGCGCCCGCCACCGCGGCGAGGAGGGCGGGGGTCTCGTCCTCGGGCACGAGGAGCAGCAGCCCGCCCGACGTCTGCGGATCGTACAGCAGCGCCTCGAGGGCCGGGTCCACGCGGCCGCGGTACTCGACGAGCGGCTCGAACGCGCGGCGGTTCGCGCGCAGGCCGCCGGCCTGGAAGCTCGGGGCGAGGGCGAGGGCCCCGACGAGCGCCGGCATCTCGCGCACGTCGAGCTCGAGCGAGATCCCGCTCTCCCGCGCGAGCCGGGCGGCGTGGCCGAGCAGCCCGAAGCCGGTCACGTCCGTCGCCCCCGTCACCCCGTGCGCGAGCGCCGCCTCCGACGCGCGGCGGTTGAGCGCGGCCATCGACGCCGTGGCCGCGGAGACCGCTTCGGCCGGGGCCTCACCCGCCTTGAGGGCGGTGGCGATGATGCCGGTCCCGAGCGGCTTCGTGAGGACGACCGCCTGGCCCGGCCGGCCCCCCGCGTTCGTGAGGAGCCGCGCCGGGTCGACGAGCCCGGTCACCGCGTAGCCGAACTTGAGCTCGGGGTCCCGCACGGAATGCCCGCCGAGGAGGGCGCAGCCCGCCTCGGCGAGCTTGGCCGCCCCCCCGCGCACGATCTCCGCGGCCCACTGCGCGGGGAAGTCCCGCTCGGGGAAGGCCGCGATCGCGAGCGCGGTGATCGGACGCCCGCCCATCGCGTAGACGTCGGAGAGCGCGTTCGACGCCGCGATCGCTCCGAACGCATCCGGCTCGTCGACGACGGGGGTGAAGAAATCGACCGTCTGGACGAGGGCGGTCCTCTCGTCCAGGCGGAACACGCCGGCGTCGTCCCCGGTCGAGTGGTCGACGAGGACCCGCGGATCGGCGCTCTTCGGCAGGGCGCCCAGGACCTGGGCGAGCTCGGAGGGGCCGAGCTTGGCCGCTCAGCCCGCGCTGGAGGCGCGCTCGGTGAGGCGGCGGACGCGCTCGCGCTCGTCGCTCACGGCAGGGGGCCCCGTCCTGGTATATAAAGAGGCATGCTAAGAAGCGGAGTCCCCGCGCGCGGGCGGCGGCGGCTCGGGAGGGCCGCCCATCCGGCAGTCCCCCTGGAAGAAGGCCCCGTCCTCGATCACGAGCTTCGGGGAGACGAGGGTGGCCATCACCCGGCACCCGGAGAGCAGCTCGACGCGCTGGCGCGCGTGGACCTGCCCGGTGACCCGCCCCCGGATCGAGACCACCCCGCAGTCGATCTCCGCGTCCACCTGGCCGGTCTCCCCGATGATGAGCGTGTTGTCGGAGACGATCCGGCCCCGCACCCGCCCGTCGACGCGCAGCACGTCGCGGAAGCGCAGCTCGCCCGAGAACTCGGTGCCCTCGTCGAGGAAGCCGTTGAGGTCCTCGGCGCCGAACCCCTTGATCTTGAGCATCCCGGCTAGCCTAGCACGCTAGCGTCCGCGGCCCGCGCGCGCGAGCAGGTCGAAGAGGCGGTTGAGCTCGGCCTCGCTCGAGAACGCGACGCGCAGGACCCCTCCCTTGCCGCGGCGGGCGATCTCGACCCGGGTCCCGAGCGCGGCGCGCAGGCGCTCCTCGGCGGCGCGGGTGTTCGGGTCCTTGCGCGGCCGGCCCCCGCCGCCCTTCGGAGCGCGCAGCTGCGCCACCCGCCGCTCGACCTCGCGCACCGAGAGGCCCCGCCGCGCGGCCTCGCGCCCGAGGGCGAGCTGGTCCTCGGCGCGCTCGAGGGCCAGGATCGCGCGGGCGTGGCCCGCGTCGAGCCGGCCGGAGGCCACCATCTCCCGCAGCTCGCGGGGCAGCCGCAGCAGGCGCAGGGTGTTCGCCACGGTCGTGCGGTCGCGTCCCACCCGCCGGGCGATGTCCTCCTGGGTGAGCGAGAACTCCTCCTGCAGGCGCAGGAAGGCCTGCGCCTCCTCGATCGGGTTCAGCTCCTCGCGCTGGATGTTCTCGACGAGGGCGACCTCCAGCAGGTGCTCGTCCGCGACGTCGCGCACCGTGACCGGCACCGTCGGCAGCCCCAGGGCCTCGGCGGCCCGGAAGCGGCGTTCCCCGGCGACGATCTGGAAGCGGTCCCCGCGCCGGCGGACGAGGATCGGTTGCACGATCCCGCTCTCGCGGATCGACGCCGCGAGCTCGGCGAGCCGCGCCGGGTCCATCGCGCCCCGCGGCTGGTAGGGGTTCGGCTCGAGGGCCGAGATCGGGACCTCGGCGGGCGCCGCGGGCTCTCGTCCCTGCTCGGGCTCGGGGATGAGGGCGGAGAGCCCGCGGCCGAGCGCCTTGCGCCGGGCGGGGGCGCTCATCGGGCGAAGAGGGCCATCTGGCCGCGGGAGAGCATTTCGCGGGCGAGCTGCAGGTACGCCTCGGCGCCGCGGGAGCGGATGTCATAGAGGATCACCGGCTGCCCGAAGCTCGGGGCCTCCGCGAGGCGCACGCTGCGCGGGATCTGGGTCTTGAACACCTTGTCCTTGAAGTGGGCGCGCACCTCGGCGATCACCTGCTGCGTGAGGTTCGTCCGCTCGTCCACCATCGTGAGGAGCACCCCCTCGATCTCGAGCGCGGGGTTGAGGGCGCGCCGCACCCGCTCGAGGGTGGCGGTCAGCTCGGACACCCCCTCGAGCGCGTAGTACTCGCACTGCAGCGGGACGAGGACGCTGTCGGCGGCGGCGAGGGCGTTCACGGTGAGCAGGCCGAGGCTCGGCGGGCAGTCCACGATGACGTAGTCGTACGCCCCGCGCACGGGGGCGAGCGCCTCCTTGAGCCGGTACTCGCGGGCGAGGAGGCTGACGAGCTCCACCTCGGCCCCGGTGAGGTTGCGGTCGGAGGGGACGAGGGTGAGGTGCTCGAGGTCGGTGCCGACCAGGAGCCCTTCGACCGGCTTCTGGTCGATGAGCGCCTCGTAGAGGCTGGGCCGGGGCTGCCGGGTCTTCCTCCCGAGGCCGGAGGTGAGGTTGCCCTGCGGGTCGGCGTCGACCGCGAGCACCCGCCGCTCGGCCGCGGCGAGGCAGGCGGCGAGGTTGACGGCGGTCGTGGTCTTGCCGACCCCGCCCTTCTGGTTGGCGATGGCGATCGTGCGTCCCAAGGCGTCCTCTCCCCCCGCCGGAGGCCCGGGAGGATAGCACGCGGGCCGGTGTGCCACGTGAAACAGCCCGGGGGCCGGCGTTTCACGTGAAACCTCCCCGGCCGCTATTGGGGGAGGCGGCGGAAGGACGCCACCCCCGCCGCCGGGGCGCCCTCCTCGACGAACGGGCCGCCCGGCTGCGGCCGACCGCCGAGCACCAGGACCCTGCCGCCGGGAGCGGCGAGCGGCGCGAGCGCCGCCAGCGGGAGCGCGAGCGCCCGCATCGTCACCGTCCGCGCCGGCGGCCCGGGGTAGGCGTCGTGGCGCAGGCGAAGAACGCGGACCTGCCTCCCGGCGGCGCGCGCCGCCTCGCGGAGGAACGCCCAGCGCCGGGCCCGCGGCTCGAGGAGGGTGACGTCGAGGTCGTCCCGCAGGAGGGCGATCACCAGGCCGGGGGAGCCGTTTCCCGAGCCCACGTCGACCAGGAGCCCGGGCTCCGGGAGCGGCGCGAGCGGGAGCACGTCGGCCACGAGCAGGCGCACACGCGCGGCGGGGGTGCGGGCGCCGGTCAGGTTCACCCGCGCGCTCCAAGCGGAGAGGACGTCGAGGTAGGCGCACAGCCGCGACGCCGCGTCGTCGGGGAGACCGAGGTCCTCGAGGGGCCCCCGGTGCTCACTCGCCGGCGTGCGGGGCCTCCGCCTCGGGCGCGGGCGAGATCGTGACGCGGCGCGACGCGCCCTCCCCGACGCTGTGGGTGAGGACGCCGGGCTCGCCCTGCAACGCGACGTGCACGATCCGCCGCTCGTACGCGTTCTGGGGGGCGAGGGTGCGGGCCTGGCCGTCCCGGCGGACCTCGGCGGCGAGCCGCCGCGCCTCCTCCGCGATGGCCTCGTCGCGCCGCTCGCGGAACCCCTCGGCGCTCACCCGCAGGGCCCGGGGCCGAAGCGCCGCGCCGTAGAGCCGGTGCAGCAGGTGCTCCGCCGCCCGCAGGGGCTCCCCGCGCCCGTCGGCCCCGACGAAAAACGCGGCGTCCGGGCCCTCGAGGCGGACGAGCACCGCCTCCTCCGACTCGTCGATCGCCGCCGCGACGTCGAGGCCGCCGCCCCGGGCGATCGCGCGCACCGTCTCGCGCAGGCCCTCGAGCGGGTCGCTCCCGGCACCGGGGGCCGGCCGGACCTCCCGGGTGGGGCCCGCCGGCGCATGCCGCCGCGCCTCCTCCAGGAGCACCGCGATGCGGGCCGGGGTCGCCTTGAGGCCGCGCCCCCCGGGATGGCCCGCCTCGAGCACGACATAGCGCAGCTCGGCGCGGGGGAGCCCCAGGTTCGCGGCGGCCGAGGCGACCGCCTCCTCCACGTCCGCCCCGGAGAAGACCCGGTCCTTCACTTCGCCCTCTTCTCGCGCTTGTCGCGCTCGGTCGCCGGCCGCAGGACGCGCATCGAGACCCCCTGCTGCAGGACCGACCACAGGTTGGAGGTGAGCCAGTAGAGGTTCAGGCCGGCGGGCGCCCAGAGGAACATCCCGGCCAGCATGAGCGGCATGAGCATCATGATCCGCTGCTGGGCGGGGTCGAGCGTGCTCGGCGTCATCTTCTGCATCGCGAACATCGACGCCCCCATGAGGATCGGGGTGAGGAAGAGCGGGTCTTTCTGCGCGAGGTCGGGGATCCAGAGGAACGGGGCGCCCCGCAGCTCCACGGAGACCGTCAGCACCCGGTAGAACGCGAAGAGGAAGGGCATCGTGAGCAGCAGGGGCAGGCAGCCCACCATCATCTGCGAGCCCATGCTCATCCCGTGCTTCGCGTACAGCGCGGCCACCTCCTCCTGCATCTGCTGGCGGCGCGGGTCCATGAGCGGCACCTTGCGGTAGCGCTCCTGGATCGCGCGCATCTCGGGGGACAGCTTCGCCATCTTGAGGCCGTTGACGATGCTGTAGTGCCGGAAGGGAGCCATCGCGAGGTTGATGAGGACGGTGAGCACGACGATCGACCATCCCCAGCTGCCGACGTGTCCCTGGACCCAGCGGAGCAGGCCCATCAGGGGCACGACGATCGGCCCGATCCAGTCGCCCACCGGGACCGCCCGCTCGAGACCGTGGCCGAGCCGCGCCATGGCCCGATGGTCCTTCGCCCCCACGAACAGCTCGACCGGCTCTCGTCCCACCTCGACCGCGACCACCGGCGCGGCGGTCGCCTTCTCCTCGCCCGGTGCGGACACGGAGACCGCACGCAGCTCGGCGGGGCCCCCGCCGGGAGTGACGAACAGCGCGGCGAAGTAGTGGCTCTCGACGCCGGCCCACCGCGCCGCGGGGAATCGCCGCCCCTCGGGGGGCACCTTGCCCGCCGGGACCCGCTCGACGCCGGCCGCGGTGAGGGCGAGGGCCTGGGGGGCCTGGTAGCCCTGGACCTCGCGTTCCTCCGGGGTGGCGTTGCCGACGCCCGGGCCCCAGAGGATCCGCACAGGAACGGGACGGCCGTTGCGGCTCACGCTCGCCTGGACCGCCACGAGCCCCTTCGCGGGGAAGCGAAGAACCTTCTCGGCCCGCACCTCTGCGTCCGAGAACTCGAAGCGCAGCTCCTGGGGCTGCTCCCCGGACACGGCCAGCACCTCCGCCGATGCGAGGAACAGGGCCTCCTTGAGCTTCCCGTCGAGCGCGGGGTCGCCGGTCTCGAGATCCAGGGGACGCGGGCCCGCGGGGGACGCGGGCACCATCTCCTCGGGGCGGCCGCGGGCGTCGCGGTGCTCGGCGAGCGTCCACGAGAGCAGCCGAGCCCCCCGGTTCGAGAAGGCGACCGCGTAGCCGGGGGCCTCCACCTCGATGCGCCGCTCGCGCGAGTCGGCCGCAGCCGTCGCGGCCGGCGTCGGTGCGACGGGCGGGGCCTCGAGGGGTGCCGCGACCGGCGCCGGCGCGCCGGATCCGCCCGTCGGCGCCGCCGCGGGCGCTGAGGGTGGGGAGACGGGCGCGAACAGCAGGCTGTACGCCGTCAGCACGAGCAGCGACAGGGCCACGGCGAGCAGGAGGCGACGTTCTTCCATCAGGAGATCCTCGGCGCGGTGGAGCTAAGGAACGGGATCGATCCCGCCCGGGTGAAAGGGGTGACAGCGCAGCACGCGGCGCAGCGCGAGGGCCGTCCCGCGACGGGCCCCGTGCCGGCGCAGCGCCTCTTCGGCGTAGGCGCTGCAGCTCGGCCAGTACCGGCAGTGGCCGCCGAGAATCGGGGAGAGGGCCACCCGGTAGGCCTCAACGAGGACCAGCAGCGCCCGCACCGCCCGGCCGGGCGATGCGGCGGGCCCTTTCGACGCGGTCTCGTAGCTCACGTTCCACCTCGACGAGGCCGCGCCCGGCGAGCGAGACGCGGGGCACGACCACGAGATCGAGCGCGGGCCCGGCGGTCCTCCCGAGCCGGCGAAAGCCCTCCCGCACCAGGCGCCGCGCGCGGTTTCGCCTCACCGCCGGACCCACCCGTCGAGAGACCGCGATCCCCAGCCGATCGACGGCCACGTCGTTCGCGGCCGCGACGAGGAGGAAGAGCGCGCCGTCGAGCCGGCGACCTCGGCGGAAGACCGCGTCGAACTCGCTCCCCTTGCGCAGCCGCTGCCGCGGACGCAGGCGCGCGGACATCGCCCTCGACCCTTCGCCCTCAGGCCGCGACGCGCTTGCGGCCCTTCTGGCGGCGGCGCTTCAGGACGAGCCGGCCAGCCTTCGTCCGCATGCGGACGAGGAAGCCGTGGGTGCGCTTGCGACGGCGGTTGTTCGGCTGGAACGTCCTCTTCATGGCGGGAAACCCCTCGAGACCTTCGCCCGGTGTCGCGGCTTGCCCGGGCGAAACTCCTCAGGGTACCGGGGGCGCGCGTCGGTGTCAAACGAGGCAGGCCGTCGCTCTCCTCGCCTCCTTGTGGGCCCGGTCGCCCGTGTGATAGCTTTGCCCTGTCACGAAAAACCGTCCAAGCGCTGCAGCCGCCATGCTCACCTTCCCTTTTCCACATCTGTTGAAATCTCTGTGCAAAAGAGATACGGCGGGCGGGCTCGGGTGCCCTCATTTCCGAACTCTAGTTGTAAGATATTGATTACTAATCATTTGTCTCTACTCAAGGTGCCGGGCAGGGGCAGGCCGTCGAACGAGGATTGATGTCGGACAGTCTCTGGGACGAGGTCCTGCGGCGCGTCGAAGCGAAGGTCAATCGACACAGCTTCGCGACGTGGTTCCGTCCCACGACCCTGCTCTCGAGCGACGAGGCAACGCTACGTGTCGGCGTCCCCAACGGCCAGTTCCGCGACTGGCTCACCAAGAACTACATGGGCGTGCTCCTCGAGGCCCTCGCTGAGGCCGGGCATGGCGACCTGCGGATCGTCTTCGAGGAGATCGGAGAGGAGGCCCCCGTCACGGTCCCGCCGGCGGGCGCCGAGCGCGACGCGCCCCATCTCAACCCCAAGTACACCTTCGAGAGCTTCGTGGTCGGCTCCTCCAACCAGTTCGCCCACGCCGCGGCGCGAGCGGTCGCCGAGATCCCGTCGAAGTCCTACAACCCCTTGTTCATCTACGGCGGCGTCGGCCTCGGCAAGACGCACCTCATGCACGCGATCGGCCATTACATCCTGGCCCGGGAGAAGCGGCTCAACGTCCTCTACATCTCGACCGACCGCTTCATCAACGAGATGATCAACGCGATCCGCTTCGATCGACTGCCCTCCTTCCGCCAGAAGTACCGCTCGATCGACGTGCTCCTCATCGACGACATCCAGTTCATCGCCGGCAAGGACCGGACCCAGGAGGAGTTCTTCCACATCTTCAACGCCCTGCACGACGCCCAGAAGCAGATCGTCATCAGCTCGGACTGCCCCCCCCGACAGATCCCCACGATCGAGGAACGGCTCCACAGCCGGTTCGAGTGGGGCCTCATCGCCGACATCCAGTCCCCGGACATCGAGACCAAGGTGGCGATCCTGCGCAAGAAGGCGGAAGCGGAGAAGGTCGAGCTCCCCGAGAACGTCGCCCTCTTCATCGCGAGCAAGGTGCGCACGAACATCCGCGAGCTCGAGGGGAGCCTCATCCGCCTCATCGCGTATGCGAGCCTCACCGGGCGCGACATCGACCTCGAGCTCGCCCAGGAGACCCTGCGCGACCTGCTCCACACCGAGGACAAGCCGGTCTCGATCGAGATGATCCAGAAGTTCGTGGCCGACCACTACAGCCTCAAGATCAGCGAGCTCAAGGCCAAGAACAACTCCAAGTCCGTCGCGGTCCCCCGGCAGATCGCGATGTACCTCACGAAGAACCTCACATCGTCCTCCCTGCCCGAGATCGGGAAGGAGTTCGGGGGCAAGCACCACTCCACGGTGATCCACTCGATCCGCAAGATCGACGTCCTGCGCAAGCAGGACCCCGAGTTCGACAGGCTCATCAACAGCTTCGTGCAAGCGTTTCGATGAGCTTCGCCCCCTTTTCCACACGCGGCCGCCGCCGGGCCCCGCAGGGCAGCCGCGGAAAAGTCCCCATCCACCGCCGGGCCGCCTCGACGGCCCGTCCTTCCACAGCCCTTCCTCATCACAAGTCGCCGTCGACGAGCGACATCCACCGTTCTCCACAGGAAGCAACCCGCTTCTTCCAGCGTTTCGTACTTCTCTCACCCTCGGGGAATGAGCAGTAGAAGAAGGAAGACCCATGGAAATCCTCGTCCGCCGCAACGACCTCGTGAAGGAGCTCCAGCTGGTGCAGGGGATCGTCGAGAGGAAGAGCTCGATCCCGATCCTCTCGAACGTGCTGGCCGAGGCCCGCGGCGGCGAGCTGCGGATCTCGGCGACGGACCTCGACGTGTCGCTGCGCTGCGGGTGCGCGGCGCAGGTGGTCGAGGAGGGGGCGGTCACCCTCGGAGCGAAGAAGCTGTACGAGATCGCCCGCTCGCTCCCGGAGAGCGACGTGAGGATCAGGGTCGAGGACGACGCCTGGGCGCGGATCCGCTGCGAGAGGGTGGAGTTCAAGATGGCGGGCCTTCCCCGGGAGGACTTCCCGAGCCTTCCCGAGGGACGAGGCGGCCGGGGCATCGACCTGCCGGCGGGCGTCCTGCGCTCGCTCGTGCAGCGCACGGCGTTCGCGATCACCGCGGAGGACGCGCGCTACTACCTCGCCGGGGCGCTGCTCGTCCTCGAGAAGGACGCGGTGGCGATGGTGGCGACGGACGGGCACCGGCTCGCCTTCGCCAGGAGCGAGGCGGCCCTGAAGATCGCCGAGCCGGTCCGCGTCCTCGTGCCCCGCAAGGCGATCGCGGAGATCGCGCGGCTGACCGAGGAGGTCGGCGCAGACGAGATCGTCGGCTTCCAGCAGGGCGACGGCCACCTGATCTTCACCGTGGGAGGGCGTACGCTCGCTTCGAAGATGATCGAGGCCCAGTTCCCGGCCTACGAGAAGGTCGTCGCGGTCTCCGGCGACAAGAAGGTCGCCGTGCCTCGCGAGGCGCTTCAGGCGGCGATCCGCCGGGTCAGCCTGCTCTCGACGGAGAGGGGCCGCGCGGTGCGGCTGAGCCTCGAGGTGGGGCGGCTCGAGGTCAGCGCGTCCTCCCCGGACCTCGGCGAGGCGAGGGAGTCGCTCCCCGTGGAGCACGCGGCGGGCGACGTCGCGATCGGTTTCAACGCACAGTACGTCCTCGACTTCCTCGCCGTGGCAGGGACGGCGGACGTGCAGATCGAGCTCAAGGATGCGGAGAGCCAGGGCCTGTTCCGGCCGCTGGGGGAAGACGCCGGCGACTACCGCTACGTGGTCATGCCGATGCGCTTCTAGGGGACCGGTGAAGCATTTGGCCTGGGTGAGGGAGCTGAGGGTCAGGGACCTGAGGAACATCCGCGAGGCGGCGGTCGAGCTTCATCCCGGCCTCAACGTGTTCTCGGGGAGCAACGCCCAGGGCAAGACGTCGCTGCTCGAGGCGGTGGGGATCGTCGCCCGCGGCCGATCGTTCCGGACCGAGGACCCGCCGACCATGATCCGCCGCGGCGCGGCGCGCCTCTTCGCGGGCGGCGAGACCGCCGAGGGTGACGAGGCCGTCGCGCTCGCGGTCGAGATCCGCGCCGAGGGGCGCGAGTATCGCGTCGACGGGAGGGCCGTCCCGCCCCGCGACTACCACGGTCGGCTGGAGGCGGTCGTGTACTCGACCGAGAGGCTCCGCGTGGTGCGAGGGACGATGCGCGATCGCCGACAGCACCTCGACCGCGCGGGGGCGGCCCTGTGGCCCGCGTACCGCGCCGAGGTTCGCGACTTCGAGAGGATCCTGGCCCAGCGCAACGCGGCCCTCGCCGCCCGCTCGAACGACCTCGACGCATGGACGGAGCGGTTTGTCGACGCGGGGGCCCGCCTGCGATCGCGCCGCGCGGCCTATGCGGCGCGGCTCACCGAGGCGCTCCGGGACGGCTTCCGGCCGGCGGGCGAGACCTACGAGGTGCGGGCCGAGGCTTCGGGCGCGGGGCCGGCGCAGACGCGGGCAGCCCTCGAGGCGGAGCTCGAAGCCGTCCGAGGGCGTGAGAGGGCAGCCGGCCGCAGCCTCGCCGGGCCGCACCGCGACCCGGTCGCCCTCCTCGTCGACGGTCGCGACGCCGCGCTCGGCGCATCGGCGGGCCAGGTGCGGAGCCTCCTCCTCGCCCTGACCCTCGCTGCGCTGCGCGTGTACCAGGAGGAGACGGGACGCGCCGCCGTCGCCCTTCTCGACGACCTCGACTCGGAGCTCGATGCGGAGCGGGCGGGAACGCTGTGCGCGGAGATCGCGCGGCGGGGCCAGGCCCTCGTGACGAGCGCGCATCCCGGCTGGGCGGAGACGCTGCGCCCCCTGGGCCGGATCTACCACGTCTCCGCGGGCGCGGTGCGCTGCGCCTGAGGCGGCGACAGGACACGACGGGGGACATGAGCGAGACGCAAGGCAGGAGACCAGAGGAGCCCGACGGGGAGTACGGAGCGGAGGCGATCCGCATCCTCGAGGGGCTGGAGGCGGTCCGAGTCCGGCCGGCGATGTACATCGGCTCGACCGGCGAGGCGGGGCTGCACCACCTCGTGTACGAGGTCGTCGACAACTCGGTCGACGAGGCCCTCGCCGGCTACTGCACCCAGATCGACGTGACGATCCACATCGACAACTCCGTGACCGTCGTCGACAACGGCCGAGGCATCCCGGTCGGCCCCCACGAGTCCGGGCTCGACGCGGCGGAGGTCGTGCTCACGAAGCTGCACGCGGGTGGCAAGTTCGACAAGGGCGCCTACAAGGTCTCGGGGGGCCTCCACGGGGTCGGCATCTCGGTGGTCAACGCCCTCTCCGAGCGGCTCCTGGTCGAGATCTGGCGGGAGGGGAAGGTCTACCGCCAGTCCTACTCCCGGGGAGAGCCGCAGGGGCGGCTCGAGCAGACCGGCGTCACCGACCGAAGGGGCACCAAGGTCACGTTCAAGCCCGATCCCCAGGTCTTCGAGACGACCACCTTCATCTTCGACACCCTCTCCCAGCGCCTGCGCGAGCTGAGCTTCCTCAACCGCGGCATCCTCATCAGCCTCGAGGACGAGCGCGACAACAAGAAGCACCGCTTCCAGTACGAAGGGGGCATCAGCTCGTTCGTCGAGCACCTCAATCGCAACAAGGAGACGCTCCCTGCGCGGCCGATCGAGATCTGCGGGGAGCGGGAGGGCGTCGCGGTCGAGGTCGCCATGCAGTGGAACGACGGCTACGCCGAGAACATCCACTGCTACGCGAACAACATCAACACCCACGACGGGGGCAGCCATCTCGCCGGCTTCCGGGCCGCCCTGACCCGCGGCCTCAATGGCTACGGCCTCGCCGCCGGCCTGCTGAAGGAGAACGACAGCTTCGAGGGCGAGGACACCCGCGAGGGCCTCACCGCGGTGATCAGCGTCAAGGTCCCCAATCCCCAGTTCGAGGGGCAGACGAAGGCCAAGCTCGGCAACTCCGAGGTCAAGGGCATCGTCGAGAGCCTGGTCAACGAGCGGCTCTCCGCGTTCCTCGAGGAGCACCCCCAGGACGCCAAGCGGATCACGGGCAAGATCCTCGACGCGGCCCGGGCCCGCGAGGCCGCGCGCAAGGCCCGTGACCTCACGCGCCGCAAGGGGGCGCTCGACGGCGCGGGGCTGCCCGGGAAGCTGGCCGAGTGCCAGGAGCGGGATCCCGCCAAGTGCGAGCTCTTCCTCGTCGAGGGCGACTCGGCCGGCGGCTCGGCGAAGCAGGGCCGCGACCGGGCGTTTCAGGCGGTGCTGCCGCTGCGCGGCAAGATCCTCAACGTGGAGAAGGCCCGCCTCGACAAGACGCTCTCCTCGGAGGAGATCCGCAACATCATCGCCGCGCTCGGGACCGGGGTGGGAGCGGACGACTTCGACGTCGCGAAGCTGCGCTACCACCGGATCATCATCATGTGCGATGCGGACGTGGACGGCAGCCACATCCGCACCCTGCTCCTCACCTTCTTCTACCGCCAGATGAAGGAGCTGATCGAGCGGGGCCACCTCCACATCGCCCAGCCCCCGCTCTACAAGGTCAAGCACGGCAAGTCGGTCACCTACCTCAAGGACGAGCACGCGCTCGACGGCTTCCTCCTCGCCCGGGCGGCGGAGAACCGCCGCCTGCGCCTCGCGAGCGGCCAGGAGATCGAGGGCAAGCACCTCGCCCACGTGGTGGGACGCATGGTCGCGGTGACGAAGCTGCTCGAGCGCACCGAGCGCCGCGGCGTGCCCGCCGCGCTGGTCGAGCTGTTCCTGCGGGCGGGCGTGCGCGACGGAGAGGTGTTCCGGGACAAGTCGCGCCTGCTCGACCTCATCCGCCCGATGCGCGAGGCGGGAGTCGAGATCTTCCTGGAGGCGGACGAGGAGCACGGGAACTACGACGTGCGCCTCAAGGCCTCCGGCAACGGCCACGCGCGCGAGGTGGTGGTGGACGACGAGTTCGTCGCCTCCGCGGAGTACCGCACGCTCCTCGCCGCCTACGAGGAGATCCGCGAGGTCGACCGGCCCCCGCTCACCGTCGTGGACGGCGGCGAGACGGCGGTCCCCGACCGGGCGGCCCTCGTCGCCCACATCCTCGCCGAGGGCAAGAAGGGGATGACGATCTCCCGCTACAAGGGGCTCGGCGAGATGAACGCGGACGAGCTGTGGGAGACGACCATGGACCCCGCCACGCGGACCCTCCTCCAGGTGCGGCTCGAGGACGACGAGGTCGCGGAGAACATCTTCACCACCCTCATGGGCGACGCGGTGGAGCCGCGGCGCCAGTTCATCGAGGAGAACGCGCTCAACGTGAGGAACCTCGACATCTGACATGGCCGAAGAGACACCGATCGCCATGAACCGCGTCCCCACCAACATCGCGGACGAGATGCGCCAGTCCTACATGGACTACGCGATGTCGGTCATCATCGGCCGCGCGCTGCCCGACGTGCGCGACGGGCTCAAGCCGGCCAACCGCCGCGTGCTCTACGGCATGCAGCAGATGGGCCTGCAGCCGGGGCGGCCGTACCGCAAGAGCGCCAAGATCGTGGGCGAGGTGATGGGGAACTACCACCCCCACGGCGACCAGGCGATCTACGACACCCTCGTGCGGATGGCGCAGCCGTTCAACATGCGCGCCCCCCTCGTGGACGGGCAGGGCAACTTCGGCTCGGTCGACGGCGACCCGCCCGCCGCCCAGCGCTACACCGAGGCTCGCCTCACCCGGCTCGGCGCCTCCATGATGGAGGACATCGAGAAGGACACCGTCGACTTCCAGCCCACTTACGACGACAGCTCCGTCGAGCCGGCGGTCCTGCCCACCGTGCTGCCGAACCTCCTGGTGAACGGGGCGGCCGGCATCGCGGTCGGGATGGCGACGAACGTGCCCCCGCACAACCTCGCGGAGGTCGTCGACGGGCTGTTGTTCCTCCTCGACAACCAGGACCTGACGCCCGACGAGCAGCTCGAAGGGCTGATGGTGCGCATCCCCGGCCCCGACTTCCCCACCGCCGGGTTCATCATGGGCCGCGAGGGCATCCGCCAGGCCTACCGCACCGGCCGCGGCTCGATCGTGATGCGCGCCCGCTGCGAGATCGAGGCGCGAAAGGGCGACCGCGAGTCGATCGTGGTCAGCGAGATCCCCTACCAGGTCAACAAGGCCCGGCTCATCGAGAAGATCGCCGAGCTCGCGCGCGAGGAGCGGGTCAAGGGCATCCAGGACGTCCGCGACGAGTCCGACCGCCAGGGCATGCGGATCGTCGTGGACGTCAAGAGGGGCGAGCCGGCCCAGGTCGTCCTCAACAACCTGTACAAGCACACGCCGCTGCAGGACACGTTCGGGGCGATCTTCCTCGCGATCGTCGACCAGCGCCCGAGGGTGCTGAACCTGCGGGAGGCCTGCGAGCTGTTCCTCGACTTCCGGCGCGACGTGGTCCGCCGCCGGACGGCCTACGAGCTGCGCCGGGCCGAGGCCCGCGCCCACGTCCTCGAGGGCTACGCGATCGCCCTCGACCACCTCGACGAGGTGATCGCCCTCATCCGGGGATCGAGGACGCCGGAGGCGGCGAAGGAGGGCCTCGTCTCCCGCTTCGCCCTCAGCGAGATCCAGGCCGAGGAGATCCTCAAGCTCCAGCTGCAGCGCCTGACCGGCCTCGAGCGCCAGAAGATCGTGGACGAGCTCGCCGAGCTGAAGGTCCGCATCGCCGACCTCAAGGACATCCTCGCCTCCGCGCGGCGGATCGACCGGATCGTCGGGGACGAGCTCAAGGCGATCCGCGAGGCCCACGGCGACGCGCGGCGCACCGAGATCCGCGACGCGGCCGACGCGATCGACGTCGAGGACCTCATCGCCGAGGAGGACGTCGCGATCTCGATCACCCACACCGGCTACGTCAAGCGCACCTCGATCACGAGCTACCGCGCGCAGAAGCGCGGCGGCCGGGGCCGGGTGGGGATGCGGACGAAGGACGAGGACTTCGTGTCCAATCTCTTCATCGCGTCGACCCACTCCTACATCCTGATCTTCACGAACCGCGGGCGGATCTACTGGCTGAAGGTGCACGAGATCCCCGACGTGGGACCGCAGGGCAAGGGCAAGGCGGTGGTCAACCTCGTGTCCCTGCAGGCGGGGGAGAAGCCGGCCGCGTTCTGCGCGGTGCGGGACTTCGGGGCGGGCGGCTTCGTGCTCCTCGCCACGCGGCGGGGCATCGTCAAGAAGACCGAGCTCGCCGCGTTCTCGAACCCCCGCCCCTCGGGGATCATCGCCCTCTCGATCGAGGAGGACGACCAGCTCATCGACGCGGTGGTCACCTCCGGCAAGGACGAGATCCTCCTCGGGACCCGAGCGGGCATGGCCATCCACTTCTCCGAAGGCGACGTGCGGCCGATGGGCCGTACAGCCTACGGGGTCAAGGGGATAGAGCTCGAAGAGGGGGACGCGGTCGTGAGCCTGGAGGTGGTCCGGGCCGGCGGGACGGTGCTGACGGTGACCGCCAACGGCTACGGGAAGCGGACCGCCCTCGAGGAGTACCGGCTCCAGAGCCGGGGGGGCAAGGGGCTCATCAACATCAAAGCCTCCGAGCGGAACGGACCCGTGGTGGGCGTCAACTTCTTGCGGGGAGAAGAGCAGGTGATGCTCATCACCGAAAAGGGTATGATCATCCGGCTGAACACGGCGGAGATCTCCACGATCGGCCGCAACACCCAGGGTGTCCGCCTGATCCAGCTCGAGGAGGGAGACCATCTCGTCTCGGTCGCCCGCCTGGCCGATCGCGAAGACGACGAGGAAGGCCTGGGGGACCCGACGGGCGGGGGTCCCGGAGCGTCCAAGGAGGATCCATGAGGGAGCGCGCGACAGCACTCGGGGTGGCGCTGTGCCTGGCGGGGGCGGGGCTCGCCTGCAGCAGCGCGGAATCGAACGTGGTCAACCAGTACTTCACAGCCCTCCGGGCGGACGACCAGAACACACTCACCAGCTTCGCCATGGTCGCCTTCGACCAGAAGGTGGACGACTGGAAGGTCGTCGCGGTCGGCCCGGAGACCAGGAGCCCCGCGACCCTTCCCGACCTCGTCAAGAAGGTGGCCGAGCTCGACTCGCAGCAGAAGGCGAACGAGCGGGAGTACCGGACGTGGGGCAACGACCTCGCGATCTACCCGAAGCTCGAGGAGATGAAGGCGGCGCGCGCGAAAGGGGCCAAGCTGTCCGGCGCCCTGCAGCCCATCGCCGACAAGTTCGACGCCTTCCAGGCGAAGGACCGGGAGCTCAAGAAGGCCCTCGCCGACGCCAAGGCCGCGGTCGAGAAGGAGAAGCGCAACGTCGCGCTCTCGGTGGGCCAGAGCGACGACATCGAGACCCTCACCGGCGAGGTGCTCTCCAAGGACGTGGACCTCACCCTGACGATCGCCGGCCAGGCGAAGCCCTACGTCATGACGCTGCGCAAGTACGAGCTCACCGGCGGCAGCGGGCCCCGGATGGTGTCCCGCTGGGTCGTCCAGAGCCTCGAGCCGAAGGGATAGCGCCCCCCGCGCTCGACGAACGGCGCCCGGGGGACGCCCGCCCCGGGCGCCGGTCTCGTCTCTAGACGGGCTCGAGCCCCGCGAAGCGGGCCACGAGCTTCTTCGCCCCCGCCCCCGCGAACGACACCGTCACCTTGAGCTCCGCACCCTCGCCCTCCCGCCGCAGGACCGTCCCGATCCCGAACAGCGGATGCCTCACCCGGGCGCCCGGGCGCAACGCGTCCCCCGAGGCCGCCTCCGGCACGGGGGCGGCCGGGATCGCCGCCGCGCGCCGCGCGCCGAGGGTCGCGAACGGCTCCCGGGCGGGCGCGCCGCTGCGCAGCAGGGCCTCGCCCGGGATCTCCGACAGGAAGCGGCTCGGCTCGGTGAGGCGGCGCTGGCCGAAGACCTGCCGGCTGCGGGCGAAGGACAGGTGCAGCTTCTCGCGGGCCCGCGTCATCCCCACGTAGCACAGCCGGCGCTCCTCTTCGAGGGCATCCTCGGAGCCCAGGCTGCGCGAGTGGGGGAGAAGGCCCTCCTCCATCCCCACGAGGAAGACCGAGTCGAACTCCAGGCCCTTCGCGGCGTGCAGCGTCATGAGGAGCACGGGTGCGTCGTCGCGGAGGTTGTCCGTCTCCGCGACGAGCGCGGCGCGGTCGAGGAAGCCCGAGAGGGTCGCCGGCTCCTCGCGACTCTCGTAGTCCGCGGCGGCGGCGAGCAGCTCCGCGAGGTTCGACAGGCGCTCCTCGCTCTCCCGGGAGTCCTCGCGGGCGAGGGCGGCCCCGTAGCCCGAGAGATCCACGGCCCGCTCGAGCAGCGAGCGGACGCCTCGCGTCCGCGCCTCCTCGCGGAGGGTCTCGAGCACCTCGAGGAATTGTCGCAGGGGGAGGAGGGCCCGCGAGGGCAGGGCCGCCTCGTCGACGAGGCGCGAAGCCGCCTCCCGAGGCGTCTGCCCCCGCGCTCGCGCGGCGTGCTCGATCTCCTCGAGCGTCTTCGCGCCGAGGCCCCGGGGCGGCACGTTCACGACCCGGCGGAACGCGACCGCGTCGCGGGGGTTGTGCGCGAGGCGCAGGTAGGCGAGGACATCCTTCACCTCCCGGCGCTCGTAGAAGCCGACGCCCCCCACCACGAGGTAGGGCAGGCGGAGCCGGAGCAGCGCCTCCTCGAAGAGCCGGCTCTGCGCGTTCATGCGGAACAGCACCGCCACGCGTCCCCGCGCGCGCAGCGCCGCGAGATGCTCCGTCACCCACGCCGCTTCCTGGAACTCGTCTTGCGCCTCGTGCAGCCGCACGGGATCGCCCTCGCCCCGCACCGCGCGGAGGACCTTGCCCTTGCGGCGCACGTTGCGGGCGACGAGGGCGCCCGCGACGTCCAGGATGCGCTGGCTCGAGCGGTAGTTCTCCTCGAGGTGGAAGACTCGCGCGCCAGGGAAGTCGCGCTCGAACTCGAGGATGTTCGAGATGTCCGCCCCCCGCCAGGAGTAGATCGACTGGTCCTCGTCGCCGACCACGGTCAGGTTGCCCCCCGGGCCGGCGAGCAGGCGCACGAGCTCGTACTGGGCGCGGTTCGTGTCCTGGTACTCGTCGACGAGGACGTAGGGGAAGCGTTCGCGCCACCGACGCCGCACGTCCTCGTTCCCCCCGAGCAGCGCCGCCGCGCGCAGGAGGAGGTCGTCGAAGTCGAGCGCGCCCGCCGCGCGCAGCGCCTCCTGGTAGCGCTCGGCCACGCGGGAGACCAGCGAGGACCCCTCCTCGTCCCCGGGGCGATCGCGCGCGGCGTTCTTCCGGGCGGAGATCCGCGCGAGCAGCCGACGCGGCGGGTGCAGCTTCTCCGAGAGGTCGAGCGCGCGCATCGCCTCCCGCACCGCGGAGAGCTGGTCGTCCTCGTCGTAGACGAGAAAGCCGGGCGGGACGCCGGCCGCCGCGGCCTCCCGCCTCAGGAGCCGCACGCAGAACGCGTGGAACGTGGACATCCACGCCCGGAGCGGCCGGCCGGCGAGAAGGGCCTCGGCCCGCCCCCGCATCTGCTCCGCCGCCTTGTTCGTGAAGGTGACCGCGAGGACGCGGGAGGTGTCGACCCCGTGGTCGAGGGCGAGGTGGGCGACGCGGTGGGTGATGACGCGCGTCTTGCCGCTGCCCGCGCCGGCGAGGATGAGCACCGGACCCTCCACCGCCGCGACCGCCTCGCGCTGCTGCGGGTTGAGGCCGGCGAGGACGGGGGAGTCGGGGGCGGGGACCGCGGACAACGCTACTCCACCGTGACCGACTTGGCGAGGTTGCGGGGCTGGTCCACGTCCCGCCCCGCCCGCAGGGCGACGTGGTAGGCGAGCAGCTGCAGGGGGAGAACCGTGAGGAACGGCGACCACAGCTCGGGGACGGGGGGGATCTCGAGGAGCGCGTCGCCAGGGGGAGAGAGCAGCTCCCGCAGCGCGGGGTCCCCCGTGGGGGCCACCGCGACGACCCGTCCGCCGCGCGCCTTCACCTCCTGCACGTTCGACAGCATCTTCTCGTGGACGCGGCCGCCCGGGCAGAGAGCGACCACCGGGAGATCGTCGTCCACGAGCGCGATCGGGCCGTGCTTCATCTCCCCGGCCGGGTAGCCCTCGGCGTGGAGGTAGGAGATCTCCTTGAGCTTCAGGGCGCCCTCGAGGGCGATCGGGTAGTTCACCCCGCGGCCGAGGAAGAGGAAGTCCCGCGCGTGCGAGAGCCGGCGCGAGAGCTCCTCGACCGCCCCCTCGCGCTCGAGGACCTGCTCCATGAGGTGGGGGATGCGGGTGAGCTCGGCGAGGCGCTGGCGACAGGCGTCCGCGGAGAGGGTCCCCCGCAGGCGCCCGAGGTGCAGGGCGAGCAGGGCGAGGGCGACGAGCTGGGCGGTGAACGCCTTGGTCGAGGCCACGCCGATCTCGGGGCCGGCGTGGGTGATGAGGGCCCCCGAGGCCTCGCGAGTGAGGGCCGAGCCCACGACGTTGCAGATCGCGAGGGCGAGGGCGCCCCGCGAGCGCGCCTCGCGGAACGCGGCGAGCGTGTCCGCCGTCTCCCCGCTCTGGCTGATGGCGACCGCCGCCGTACCCGGCCCCACGAGCGGCTCGCGGTAGCGGAACTCGCTCCCGTAGTCGACCTCGACGGGGATCCCGGCCAGGTGCTCGATCAGGAACTTCCCCACGAGGGCGGCGTGCCAGCTCGTCCCGCACGCGAGGAGGACGAGGCGCGTCGACCCGCGGAGCCCATCGGCGGCGGGGCCGAGCTCCTCGAGGTGGACCTCCCCCTCCTCGAGGCTGAAGCGGCCGAGCAGCGTGTCGCGCATGGCCCGGGGCTGCTCGTGGATCTCCTTGAGCATGAAGTGGCGAAATCCGCCCTTCTCCGCCTGGACGGGGTCCCACGTGATCCGCTGCGCCCGACGCTCGACGCTCGCCCCCGCCGCCGTCGTGACCGCGTGGGCCCCGGGGGTGACGACGGCCAGGTCCCCGTCCTCCAGGAAGACCACGTCCCGGGTGTAGGGGAGGAGCGCGGGGACGTCGGAGGCCACGTAGCGCTCGCCGCGGGCGAGGCCGATCACCAGCGGCGGCCCCATCCGGGCGGCCACCAGGCGGTGGGGCTCGTCGCGGTGCAGGAGCACGAGGGCGTAAACGCCCTCGACCTCCGCGAGCGAGGCGCGCGCCGCCTGCTCGAGCGAGCCCCGATAGTGGGACTCGACCAGGTGGGCCAACACCTCCGTGTCGGTCTGGGTCACGAACCGGTGGCCGGCGGCGGCGAGCCGCGCCTTCAGCTCCAGGTGGTTCTCGACGATGCCGTTGTGGACGACGACGATCCGCCCCGAGCAGTCCTGATGAGGGTGGGCGTTCTCCTCGGTGGGACGGCCGTGGGTGGCCCAGCGGGTGTGCCCGACGCCCCACTCGCCACGGAGGGGCTCCCGGGCGAGGCTCGCCGCCAGGTTCCCGAGCTTCCCGGCCGCTCGCCGCCGCTCGAGCGTGCCGCCCGCGACGACCGCGATCCCTGCCGAGTCGTAGCCGCGGTACTCGAGGCGGCGAAGGCCGTCGAGGATGACGTCGACCGCGTCGCTCCCGCCCACGTAGCCCACGATGCCGCACATGGCTGGCCGGGGGGCGCCGCGCCTAAGCTCCGCCCGTCGGCCGGCTCCGTCGTGCCCGTCGGGCCGCGGCCCAGCCGGGCTTCGTCGTCTGCCGGGCACGCCCGAGGGCGAGGGCGTCCTTCGGGACGTCCTCGGTGATCGTGCTGCCCGCCGCGACGTAGGCGCCCTCGCCCACCGTGACCGGGGCGACGAGGGTCGAATCGCTGCCCACGAACGCCCCCGCCTCGATCCGCGTGGCGTGCTTCGCCTCTCCGTCGTAGTTGCAGGTGATGGTGCCCGCGCCGATGTTGACGTGAGGGCCCACCGTCGCGTCGCCGAGGTAGGACAGGTGCTGGGCCTTCGAGCCCTGGCCGAGGTGCGTCTTCTTGAGCTCGACGAAGTTGCCGACCTTCGCCCCCTCGCCCACGCGGCTTTGCGGCCGCAGGTGGGCAAAGGGCCCGACGCTCGCGCCCGCCTCGACGACGGACTCGCGGAGCAGGCAGTGGTCGAGGACCTGGGCCCCGGACCCGACCTCGACGTCCACGAGGCGGACGAACGGACCCACCGAGGCGCCGGCGCGGATCACGGTCCGGCCCTCGAGGATCGTGAACGGGCGCAGCGTCGCCCCGGGCTCGACGACCACCTCCGGACCGACGTGAAGGCTCGCCGGGTCCTCGACGAGGACTCCGTCGGCCGCGAGCGCGTCGGCGCGCCGGGTCACGGCACGGTCGGGGCGACGAGCGCCTGGAACTCGGTGGCCGAGCGCAGGGGCTCGAAGTCCGCGTCGCGGCGGGCCTGGGCGCGGCTCGAGGGGTTGGCGTGGATCGCCGAGCGCAGGGCCTTGAGGGCGGCGGCGGCGTCCCCCGCTCGGGCCTGGGCGGCCGCGAGGCAGTACAGCGCCCCCTCGTTGCGGGGGTGGATCTCCAGGGCCTGGAGGAAGTGGCGCACGGCCTGGGCGTAGTCCCCGCGGTTGTGGAGAACGACGCCGTAGTTGAGCAGCTCCTCGAAGGTCTTCGGCCGGGCGGCTCGGCGGGGCCTCTCGCACAGGGCGCGGTAGGTCCTCGCCCTCTCCAGGAGGTCCGGCTGGTCGGCGTGGACCTCGAGCAGCTCGTCGAGGAGGGTCCGAGCGCGGTCGAAGTCCTTCTTTCCCAGGGCCTTGACCGCCTTCTCGAAGAGCACGACGGCCTGCTGGTAACGCCGCTCCAGGACCGGAACGGGTGTTGACTTTCTCGCCAATCGTCGCACTCCCCGGGCCATGAGGTTCTGTGAGGAACTGGAACCTTAGCATGCCCCCGCCGAGTCGGCAAAGCGGGGTTCTTCGGTAGAATGGTGTTTTGGGCAGGGTGTGACGATCTCCTCCAGGGACGAGCCGATCCGCATCCGCGGGGCCCGGGTGCACAACCTCAAGGGGCTGGACTGCGACATCCCTCGCAACCGCCTGGTGGTCGTGACCGGTCCGTCCGGCTCCGGCAAGAGCAGCCTCGCCTTCGACACCCTCTACGCCGAAGGTCAGCGGCGCTACGTCGAGAGCCTCTCCGCATGGGCCCGCCAGTTCCTGGAGCAGATGGAGCGGCCGAACGTCGAGTCGGTGAGCGGCCTGTCCCCCGCGATCGCGATCGAGCAGCGAACGACGGTGGCCCACCCGCGCTCGACCGTGGGCACGGTCACCGAGGTCTACGACCACCTGCGGGTGCTCTTCGCCAGCCTCGGGCGGCCGCACTGCCCCCGCTGCGGCGCGCCCGTGAGCGCGCAGACCGCGGACGAGATCGCGAGGCAGCTGCTCGAGCAGTCCCCGGGCTCGGTGGCCGTGGTCGCGGCCCCCGTGGCCCGCGGCCGCAAGGGGGCCTTTCGCCGCGAGATCGCTGCGGCCCGCGCGGCGGGCCTCCAGCGGGCCCGGGTCGACGGGCGGGCGGTCAACCTCGCGGAGCGCCTCGCGCTCGACCCCCGGCGCAGCCACCGGATCGACGTCGTCGTCGACCGGCTCGCCCTGCGGCCCGACGCGCAGGACCGCCTGCGGGCGAGCCTCGAGCGGGCCCTGGACCTCGCGGGGGGCGTCGTGCTCGTCTCCGTCGAGGGTCGCGGCGAGCGCTGGCTCAGCCGCGACCACGCCTGCGCCCGCTGCGACGTGTCGCTGCCGGAGCTCAGCCCGCGCGTGTTCTCGTTCAACAGCCCGCTCGGGGCCTGCCCCGCCTGCGACGGACTCGGGCAGAGGTGGGTGGTCGACCCCGCGCGGGTCGTGCCCGACGAGACGAAGAGCGTCCTCGAGGGCGCGCTGCGCCCCTGGCACCGGCACGGGCCGCGGCTCGTGCGGGAGGCGCTCGTCGACGTGGCGCACCGGCACGGGTTCTCCCTCGAGGTCCCGGTGGCCGCGCTCCCCGCGCCGGCCCGCCAGGTGCTGCTGTTCGGGGACGAGCAGGGCTTTGCCGGGGTGGTGCCCTACCTTCGTCGGCGGCTCGAGAGCCTCCTCCGGCTCGACCCCTCGCCGGCGGACGAGGAGGGGCAGGACGGGGGAGAGGCGTTCGAGGACCTGCGGCCCTACCTCGTCGAGGAGACCTGCCGGGCCTGCCGGGGAACTCGCCTTCGGGCGGAGAGCCTCGCCGTGCGCCTGGGGGGGCAGAGCGTCGGCGACCTCGTCCGGTTGCCCCTCGTCCGCGCGCGGGAGGCGGTGGCCGCGCTGTCCTTCGGGGAAAGGGAACGCCCCGTCGGGGAGCGCCTCGTGGGCGAGATCGTGGGCCGGCTCGACGTCCTCGTCTCGCTCGGGCTCGGCTACCTGACTCTCGATCGCGCGACCACGACGCTCTCCGGGGGCGAGGCCCACCGCCTGCGCCTCGCCACCCAGATCGGCGCCCGGATGCAGGGGCTGCTCTACGTCCTCGACGAGCCGTCCGTCGGCCTGCACCAGCGCGACAACGCGCGTCTCATCGAGACCCTCGCCTCGATCCGCGACGGCGGGAACACCGTGGTCGTCGTCGAGCACGACGAGGAGACGATCCGTGCCGCGGACTGGGTCCTCGACCTGGGGGAGGGGGCGGGCGCCCAGGGCGGCCGGCTCATGTACGCCGGCCCCCCCGCGTCGATCGACGGCAGCCTGACCGGGCGATACCTGCGCGGAGAGCTCGCGGTGAGCGTCCCGCGCCACCGTCGGGTCGCGCGCGGCTGGCTGCGGGTCCTCGGCGCGCGGGCGAACAACCTCCGCGACGTGGACGCCGAGGTGCCCATCGGCGTTCTCACCGCCGTCACCGGAGTGTCCGGGGCAGGCAAGTCGACCCTCGTCGAGGACGTGCTGCACCGCGCGCTCGCCCGCCGCCTCTACCGGGCGACCGCCGAGCCCGGGCGTCACCGCGGCATCGAGGGCGCGGAGGCGATCGACAAGGTGATCGCGATCGACCAGAGCCCGATCGGCCGCACGCCGCGCTCGAACCCGGCCACCTACACCGGGGCCTTCGGGCTCGTCCGCGACCTCTTCAGCCAGCTGCCCGAGGCGCGAGCCCGGGGCTACCGCCCGGGCCGGTTCTCGTTCAACGTCAAGGGCGGCCGCTGCGAGGCGTGCCAGGGCGACGGGGTCCGCCGGGTCGAGATGCACTTCCTGCCCGACGTCTTCGTGCGCTGCGAGGCGTGCGAGGGGCGGCGCTACAACCGCGAGACCCTCGAGATCCGCTACCAGGGCCACAGCATCGCGGACGTGCTCGACATGAGCGTCGACGCGGCGGGAGAGCTCCTGCGCTCGCACCCCAGGCTCGCCCGCCTGCTCGGGACGCTCAGCGAGGTCGGGCTCGGCTACCTGCGCCTCGGGCAGAGCGCCTCGACGCTGTCCGGGGGCGAGGCGCAGCGCGTCCGGCTCGCCCGCGAGCTCGGCCGCCGGGAGACCGGGCGGACCCTCTACCTCCTCGACGAGCCCACGACGGGCCTGCACTTCGACGACGTGAGGCGGCTGCTCGAGGTGCTCGGGCGGCTCGTCGACGCCGGCAACACCGTCGTCGTCATCGAGCACAACCTCGACGTCGTGAAGTCCGCCGACTGGGTCATCGACCTCGGTCCGGAGGCCGGCGACAGGGGCGGCCGGATCGTCGCGAGCGGCACCCCCGAGCAGGTGGCGCGCTCCCGCAAGAGCCACACCGCTCGTTACCTGCGTCCGCTCCTGCGGCCCAAGAGCCGGGCGGGGGAGGCCGTGGCTGCGGAGCCACGGGGAGGCCTCGGCTGTGGCCGCGAGGACACGGGCGACGAGCGCCCCGACCCTGTAAGTCATTGATCTAACGAAGGCTGAGGCGTCGTCCTTCGGGCATCGAGATTGCATCGCCGGTGCCGCGGCGGCGACAGGTGTGCTGCCTCGACATCCATGGCCTACCGCCGAACGCTGAGACGCGAGGTCGCCTGCACCGGGATCGGGCTCCATTCGGGGCGGACCGTGAGGCTGCGCCTCCTGCCGGCCCCCGCCGAGCACGGCATCCGCTTCGTGCGCACCGACGTGGGGGTCGAGATCCCGGCGACGCTCGGCCACATCGGCGGCCAGGACCACGCGACGACCCTGTGCCGCGACGGGGTGTCGGTCGCGACGGTCGAGCACCTCCTCGCCGCTCTGCACGGGCTGGGCGTCGACGACGCCCGCGTCGAGGTGGACGGGCCCGAAGTGCCGGTCCTCGACGGCAGCGCCGCCCCCTTCGTGATCCTCCTTCACGAGGCGGGGCTGCGCCCGCTCGCGGTTCCTCGCATGCACCTGCGCGTCCGGGAGGCGGTCGAGGTGGTGCACGGGGCCAAGCGCGCGCGGCTCGTGCCCGCCGAGCACTTCGAGATCTCCTATGCGATCGGATTCGACCACCCGCTCCTGCGCCACCAGGCGCTCTCGCTGCGGGTCACCCCGCGCAGCTTCACCGAGGCGCTCGCGCCGGCCCGCACGTTCGGCTTTCTGCGCGAGGTGGAGATGCTCCGCAAGGGCGGTCTCGCCCTCGGGGGGAGCCTCGAGAACGCGGTGGTGATCGGGGAGACGGGCGTGCTCAACAACAAGCTGCGCTTCGAGGACGAGTTCGTCCGCCACAAGATGCTCGACGCGCTCGGCGACCTCGCCCTGCTCGGACACCCCCTGCTCGGGCGGCTCGAGGCGGAGAAGGCGGGCCACGCGCTGCACGCCGCGGTCGCCCGGAAGCTGCTGGCGACGCCCGGGGCCTGGGAGCTCGCGCCGCTCGGGGCGCCGGCGGCCACCCCTCTCGCGGGCCGCGCCCCCGAGCCCGCTGCGACCGGGGCCTAAGGGGCTTTCGCCGCCTCGACGGTCACGCCGACCCGGATCTGCAGCAGGGGGGTCTTCGGGTCGTTCGAGCGGACGATGACCTGCCGCTCCAGGCGGCCCGCGTAGCGCCGCGTTTCGAGCGTGACCCGCAGCGCGGTCGCCCCGCCGGGGGCGAGCTTTCGCTCCGCGGCCAGGGCGGCCGTGCAGCCGCAGGTCGTGGACACGCCCTCGATCAGGAGCTCGGCGTCGCCGAAGTTGCGGATCGTGAACTCCTTGCGCAGCGTCTTGCCCGGCTGCGCGCGCCCGAAGTCGAAGGCGCCGGGCTCCACCCGGATGCGGGGAGCGCGCGGCTCCTCCGCCCCGGCCAGCGTCCCCGCGGCGAGGGCGACGAGCGCGACCGCGACGAGGCCCCGTCGCCTCACCGCGAGCCCCGGCCGGCGCGCCGCCCCTTCTTCCGGGCGGCGGTGAGCCGACGCGCGTAGGCGTCGAGCATCTCGCTCTCGTAGGTGTTGTAGTTGAGGAAGAGGCTCTCGACGAGGTAGCGCTTGCGGTCGGCCGCGCCCATCTGCTCCACCACCCCTTCGATCTCCCGCATCATGTCCTCGAACGAGCCCTTGAACTGCCGCCTGAGGGACACCTCGCGGTAGAGGCCTTCGAGGATGGCGAGCAGGTCCCCGTCGAGAGGGATCTCGTGCCCGGTCGACAGGCGCAGGGAGTTCATCGCCCCGCGCCCCGCCGCGCTCCGAACGCGGCGAGGGCGTCCTCCTCGTCCCGGTGGAGGGGGACGATCTTGTGGACGCCGGTCATGGAGATCATGGTCTCCACCCGGGGCTGCAGGCCGGACAGCCGCAGGGCGCCGCCTTTCTCGTGGACGAGCCGGTGCACGTCCATGAGGCAGCCGATCGAGGCGCTGTCGAGGTAGCCCACCGCCGCGAGGTCGAGCAGGAGGAGCCGCGCTCCCCCCTCGACCTTCTGGCGCACCTCGGAGAAGAACGAGGACAGCACCGGGTACGTCAGCTTCGCCTCCTGCACGCGGACGACCGTCACGTCGCCCTTCTCCTCGAATGCGAGCTGCATCACCTCACCTCCCGCCGTCGAAAAGCCCGTGGTCCCCCGCCCCGGCGCGCCGGCTGCTGTGCGCGGAGCAAGAGCCGCGCGAGCTCCTCGCGGCCCCGGTTGATGCGGCTCTTGACCGTCCCCTCGGGCAGCGCGAGCCGCACCGCCATCTCCTGGTAGCTGAGCCCCTGCAGGTCGCGCAGGACCACCGCCTCGCGCAGCTTCCCCGGCAGCTGCTCGAGCCCCCGCCGCACGAGGCTCCGGCGGTCCTGGTCCTCGAGCGCGCGGTAGGGGTTGCCGGACGAGGCGGGGGCGAGGTCGTAGGCGAGCGAGTCCTCGACCAGGACCTCCTTCTCCCGCTTGCTGGCCCGGTAGCGGTCGATGCAGTAGTTGCGGGCGACGCTCGAGAGCCAGGTCGAGAAATCGGCGTCCCGGTTGAACTTGTCGAGGCTCCGGAAGACCTTGAGGAAGATCTCCTGGGAGAGGTCCTCCGCCTCGTCGTGCTTGCCCGTGAACTTGTACGCGATGTGGAAGACCTTGCGCCGGTAGCGCGCGATCACCAGATCCCAGGCCGCGTTCTCCTTCCGCAGGCATCGCTCGATGAGCTCCGCGTCGGAAGGGGAGAGGGTCCCCTCGTTCAAGGCGCCTTCCCGTGACCGCCGCGCCCGCGCGAGCGGGCCGGCCGCCGAAAGAGGGATGATAGGGGCGCGGGTGCGCGCGGGTCAAACCCCGCGCGGCCCCTCACTTGAGCTCGGGCCGACCCGCCACCGTCCACGCCGTGTACCAGTAGCTCCCCGCGTCCTCCGCCGCACGCGCGAGCCGCTCGCGCAAGACCGGCCCCACCCGCCGGGCGAGGTCCTCGAAGTACGGATCCCCGTAGCCGGACTTGCCGCGCCGGGCGAGCTCCTCGAGGTAGAGGATGTTGTCGAGCCAGACCCAGGAGCCGACCATCATGGAGAAGACGTAGTCCTTCGGGTTGTCGAGGTAGTTCGCGGCGTCGGCGGAGACGCGCAGGTCCTTGCCGAGCGCCTGGGGGAGCTTCTCGACGAGGCGGACCCACAGGCCGTGCTGGCCGGTCTTCTGGCCGTCGTAGTTCTCGGTCAGGTTGAGCGGCGAGTGCATGTCCACCACGAGGCCGACCAGCACGTCCGACTCGGCGAGGATCTTGTCCTTGTCGCCCGCCTTCATGTTCTCGACGAGGCGCGCGTAGGCCTCCTGGATGAGCCAGGGCAGGCGGCCCACACCCTCCGCCTTCTCGCCGAAGCGGGCCTTGAGGTCGGCCTCGCTCCGCGGCAGGTCCCGGAACGGGAAACCCACCAGGCGGTCCACGAGGAAGCGGCGCTCGGGTCCGCGCGCCGGGAACTCCGGCTCGAGGGCGAGCGACGGCATCTCCGCCCGGTGCGCCTTGTAGAAGGCCTTGAGCTGCTTGGGGAGCGTCTCGATCGCCGCCACCGCCACCGCCTGGTGGGCGAGCTCCACGACGCGCTGGCGCGCGGCCCCCTGGGGCTGGGCCCCCGCGGGGACGGCGATCGCGGCGATCACCGCCGCGGCGAGACCCGCCCGTGTCCTTGTCCTCATCCGCTCACCCTCGTGTCCATTTTCGGCCCCGATCACGCCACCCGTGCGACCGACAGCAGCCGCACCTCCCGCGCCCCGGCCTCGGCGAGACGACCCGCGCAGGCCAGGGCCGTCGCGCCGGTCGTCACCACGTCGTCGACGAGCGTCACCGTGCGACCCGCCACCGCGGCGCGCCGGCGCACCGCGAACGCCTCCCGCACGTTCCTCCTCCGCGCCGCCGCTCCCAGCCCGGCCTGGGGCACGGTGTCGATCCTCCGGACGAGCGCGTCCGGACAGCAGGGCCGGCCCGTCCGGCGGGAGACCTCGGCAGCGAGGAGGGCCGCCTGGTTGAAGCCGCGCTCCCGGAGCCGGCGCGGATGCAGGGGTACCGGCACGAGCACGTCGCTCGACGCGACGAGGGCGAGGACTCTCGCCTCCTCGAGCAGCGCCTCGGCGAGGCGCGGCGCGGCGCGGCGTCGGCCCCCGTACTTGAGCGCGTGGAGCGCCGCCCGCAACGACCCCTCGTAAGGGCCGAGGCTCGCCCCGGCGGCGAAGGGCTGGCGGCCCCGGCGGCACCGCCCGCACGCGGCGAGCCCGCCCGCGAGCGGCAGGCCGCACCGGCACACGACCGCGCGGTGGCGCGGCAGGCTCGCCCAGCACGGCTCGCACAGCGGGCCTCGGCCCGGGTGCGCGAGCAGGCGTCCGCAGGCCGGACACAGCGACGGAAACACCACCGCGAGCACGGGGTCGACGAGGAGCCGGGCGGTCGTGGCGGCGAGGCTCAACGGCGAACTGTCCTCACAGCTGTCCCGACTCCTGCTTCTCCTGGCAGGAGAGGCACAGGCGGGCCCAGGGTACGGCCTCCAGGCGCTTGACGTTCATCTCCTCCTCGCAGGCCGCGCAGGTGCCGTAGCGACGGGCCTCGATCCGCACGAGGGCATCGTCGATCTGCTGCAGCAGCTCGCGCTCGGTGTTCGAGAGGCTGAACAGGAACTCCTTCGTGTAGGAGTTGGCCGCCTTGTCCGCGATGTCCTGGGTGGCCTCGCCGTCGGCCTCCTTGCCGTAGCTCTTGTTCTTGTTGAAGGCCTCCAGGAGCTGCTGCTTCTTCAGCAGCAGCCGCTCCCTGAGGAGCTTCACCCGCTTCTGGTCCATGGTCCGTCCTTCCCCCTATCCGATACCGTGTCGCCGCCGCTTCTCCCACAGCGCCTTGCGCGAGATCCCCAGCACCGCCGCCGCCCGCGTCTGGCTGCCCCCGACCGAGTCGAGCACCCAGCGGATGTAGGCGAGCTCGACCTCGCGCAGGGTGGGACGGCGGTCGCGCCCCGCCCACAGGGTCGACGGCTGATCGGCCAGGTGGGACGGCAGCGCGGCGAGAGGGACCTCGCCCGCCGGCGCGAGGAGGGCCGCCCGCTCGACCACCGCGCGCAGCTCCCGCACGTTGCCCGGCCACAGGTAACCCCGCAGCCGCTCCGCGGCCTCGGGAGAGAACGCGTTCGCCGACGTCGCGCCCCGCTCGCGCTCGCGGGCGAGGAAAGCCTCGGCGAGCGGCAGGACGTCCTCGCGCCGGTTGCGCAGGGGCGGGATCCGCAGCGGGACGACGTTCAGCCGGTGAAAGAGGTCTTCCCGGAAGCGCCCCGCGCGCACGGCCTCCGCGAGGTCCGCGTTGGCCGAGGCCACGAAGCGCACGTCCACCTCGAGGGTGCGGGTTCCCCCCAGCCGCTCGAAGCGCCTCTCCTCGACGACGCGGAGCAGCTTCGCCTGCAGCGCGGGCGCGAGGTCCTGGACCTGGTCGAAGTACAGCGTGCCGGAGGCCGCCATCTCGACCTTCCCCGCCTTGGCGTGGCGGGCGTCCGTGAAGGCTCCCCTCTCGTGCCCGAACAGCTCCGACTCGAGCAGCTCCTCCGGGATCGAGGGGCAGTGCACCTTGATGAACGGCCCCTCACGGCGCGGGCCCCCGTAGTGGAGCCAGTGGGCCACGAGGTCCTTGCCCGTCCCGCTCTCGCCCTGGAGGAGGACCGGGACCCGGGTCTCCGCGAGGCGCCGCACGACCGCCAGCAGCTCTCGCATGGCCCGCGACTCGGCCACGACGCCGAGGAGGGCCTCGGGGGCGCTCGTGGTCACGGGACGATCTCCACGCGTCGCGCCCCGCCCCACAGCCGCTCGAGGTCGTAGAAGGAGCGGGACTTCGGGGTCATCAGGTGCACCACGAAGTCCCCGTAGTCGAGGAGGATCCACTCGTGGCGCGGGTAGCCCTCGACGTGCGCGGGCCGGCGGCCGTGGCCGCGCAGCGTGTCCTCGACCGCGTCGGCCATCGCCACGAGCTGACGCTGGTTCTGGCCGGTCAGGAGCAGGAAGAAGTCCGTGAAGTCGGCGCAGGGGCGCAGGTCGAGGGCGAGGGGATCCTCGGCCTTCTTCGAGAGGGCGGCGCGGGCGGCGGCGGCGACGGGGGCGGGGAGGCTCATGCGTAGAGCCCCCGCCGCGCGATGTACTCCGCGACCGCGTCCGGCACCAGGAAGCGCACGCTCTTCCCCTGCCGGGCCCGCTCGCGGACGGCGGTGGCGGAGATCGGGAGGACCGGCCCCTCGACCCGCCTCACCCCGCGCGCGCCGGAGAACGGGGCCACGGGGTCGGGCGCCGCGTGCCCGGGCCGGTCCACGACGGCCACCTCCACCAGCCGCAGCAGGCGCTCGGGCTCGCGCCAGCTCGCCATCTCCGGCCACGTGTCCGCCCCCACGACCAGGACGAAGGCGTCCTGCGGCCGCTCGGCGAGGAGCGCCGCCACGGTCTGCACGGTGTAGCTCGGGCCCGGCCGCCTCAGCTCCGTGTCCCAGGCCTCGAAGCTCGGGTGGGACCCGGTCGCGAGGCGCGCCATCGCGAGCCGATCCTCGGCCGCCGTGAGGGGCGCCGCCCGGTGGGGAGGCACCGCCGAGGGAAGGAAGGCCACGAGGTCGAGACCCATCTCCTCCCGCGCCGTCTCCGCGGCCCTCAGATGGCCGATGTGGATCGGGTCGAACGTGCCCCCGTACAGGCCGATCCTCACGCGGTCTCCTCCAGGGGTCGCGCGACCGCGGCGGCCGCGAGCGTGCCGAGGATCCTGCGCTTGAGCAGGAGGAGCCCCTCGCCGGTCGCCGCGGAGACCGGCACCACCTCGAGGCCTCGCTCGCTCGCGGCCCGCCGCAGCGCGGGCAAGGGGTCGTCCGCCCCGGCGAGGTCGCGCTTGGTCGCCGCCACGAGCTGGGGCCTCGCGGCGAGGTCCGCCGAGTAGCGCCCCACCTCGTCGCGCACGAGGTCGAGGTCGCGGACGGGGTCTCGCCCGCTCGTCCCGGACGCGTCCACGACGTGGAGAAGCACCCGCGTCCTCTCCACGTGGCGCAGGAACTGGAGGCCGAGCCCCGCTCCCCGGTGCGCCCCCTCGATGATCCCGGGGATGTCGGCGGCCACGAAGGAGCGCTCGTCCGCCTGCACCACGCCGAGCACGGGGACGAGCGTCGTGAACGGGTAGTCGGCGACCTTTGGCCGCGCGGCCGAGAGCCGGGAGAGGAGAGTGGACTTCCCCGCGTTCGGGAGCCCGAGGAGGCCCACCTCGGCGATCAGCCGCAGGTCGAGCCGCAGCCAGCGCTCCTCGCCCTTCTCCCCCGGCTCGCTCTCCCGGGGCGCGCGGTTGCGGTTCGAGAGGAAGGAGCGGTTGCCGCGCCCGCCCCGCCCCCCGCGAGCCACCACCAGCCGCGCGCCCTCCCGCAGCACCTCGCCGAGCAGCTCGCCGGTCGCCTCGACCCGGGCCGAGGTGCCCGGCGGGACGGCGATCGTCCGGTCCGCCCCCTCCCGGCCCGTGCGGTTTCCCGGCCCGCCGTGCGCCCCCCGATCCGCCCGGTGCTCGGCCTGGTAGCGAAGGGGAAGAAGGGTGTTCTGGTGCGAGACGGCCACGAGGACGACGTCACCGCCCTTGCCGCCCATGCCTCCGTCGGGGCCCCCCCGCGGGACGTGGGCCTCGCGCCGGAAGCTGACGCAGCCGTTGCCTCCGTCGCCGCCCCTGACGAGGATCTTGACCTGGTCGACGAACATCCGTAAGCCGCCCGGTCGGAGGCGGGATGGGCCGCGCTAGCTCGCGGCCGGCACCACCGTCACGCGCCGCTCGCCCGAGCCGTGGTCCTCGAAGCGGACCTGCCCGTCGACGAGGGCGAAGAGCGAGTGGTCGCGCGCCAGACCCACATTGCGGCCGGCCTTCCAGCGGGTCCCGTGCTGGCGGAGGATGATCGCCCCGCCGCGGACCGCCTGGCCGCCGAAGACCTTCACACCGAGCCGCTGGGAGTTGGAGTCCCGGCCGTTGCGGCTCGAACCCTGGCCCTTCTTGTGCGCCATATCGATCGGCTCCTGTCAGGCCTGGACCGCGTCGATCCGCAAGGCGGTGAACGACTGGCGGTGACCCCGGGTGCGGCGGTAGTGCTTGCGCTTCTTGTACTTGAACACGCGGATCTTGGCGTCGCGGTCCTGCTCCACGACCGTGGCCGCGACCGACACGCCCTCGAGGCGGGGGCTGCCCACGCGGGGCTCTCCCTCGCCCCCGAGGAACAGCACGTCCTCGAGCGTCACCTTGGTGCCCACGGCGGCGTCCAGCTTCTCGACCCGCAGGACGTCGCCCTTCTCGACCCGGTACTGTTTGCCGCCCGTCCTCACGATCGCGTACACGGCTTTCTCCTTCCGACCCTTCAGTCCACGAAACTCCTAGTCTATCCGGGCCCTCGGGTTCCCGTCAAATGGGAGCGAGGGTGAGACGAGCCGTGCGGGCGCGAAGGCGACAAGTCGACGGGGCCGGCCTTCCTGGGGGGCTTTCCAGAAACGGACCAGAGCCCTCGGGTTGCCCCCTTACGACACGAGGGGCAACCCTCGGGGGCTAGAAGTCGTACCCGATCCAGAAGTTGAAGTCCCACCCCGGGCTGGTGGTCGCGAAGTCCGTGTACTTGACCCAGTCGAAGTGCATCGGGTAGCCCAGGAAGAAGAGCTGGAGGCCGAAGCCCCACGAGGCGCGCCCGTCCTCGAGCCGCCACCCGGTCACGGGCTCCCCGAAGATGGGGTCGTTCACGTAGGAGAAGCCCGGCTCGCTCGTCGAGAAGCGGTAGTCCTCGCCCTTGAACCTCGCCCCGGCGATCCCGAAGAACATCGTGCCGCGCAGGGGCCCCAGGATCCCGAGGGGCGTCGCCGCGAGGTGGATGACCGGCGTCCTGAGCTCGGCGTTGGCGAAGAAGCCCTGGTTGCCCGCGAGGCCGTAGTACGGGTAGCCGCGCAGCTCCATGTTGCCCCCGAAGTAGAAGAAGTCGGGGTTGTCGCCGGTCGAGTAGAAGCCCCGGCCCCGCAAGGCGAGCAGCGCCGTCGTGCTCCCGAGGCGCAGGTACTTGCGCAGGTCGGCGTCTACGGTCGTGCGTTGGAGCAGGCCCCCGATCCCCGGGGCGACCGTGACCCCCACGCTGAACGTGCTCCCCGACAGCGGGCCGAACTGCGCGAAGCGGGTCGTCTCCTGGGTGAGCCGGACCGAGATCGGCATCTGCCAGCCGTTGTTGAGGAAGCAGGGCACGCCGAGGATGGCCGCGTCCTGGCACACGAGCTGCTCGACGGTCTCGTCGCCGAACTGCTCCTCGACCCTCGCGATCCCGAGCCCGAACTCGAGGCGGCGGAACGTGTCGAGCGGGTACTGCGCGAAGACCTGGCCCCCCGTGTAGCGCTGGGTGGCGATGGCGAGGTCCCGGGTGTCGTAGCCGTAGTAGTTCGCGTACTGCGCGTAGTACGGGTAGAAGAAGTACGTCTGGTCGAAGACGTTCACGCCGTACTGCAGTCGCGCGGCGAGGTTCGTGTAGCGCCCGTCGTAGATGCGGTAGGACGAGACCGACAGCACGGTCGCCTGGAAGAGCTGGTCGCCGAGCACGTCGGTCAGCGCGATCGAGGTGCCGCCGTAGAAGTTTCCGCTCGACGTGACGCCGACGTTGATCGGCGGGCGCCCCTCGAGGTAGAGCCCCTCGAACAGCCTCTTGCGGCGCTTGTTCTCCGGCACGACCTCGTGGCTGACGTCGGGCTGGAAGTCGACGAGCCCCTCCGCCGCCGTCTGCACCTCCTGCTCGACCTCCTTGATCGGCTCCGCGGTGTCCTTCGTGTGCAGCAGGTACTCGCCCTTGTAGTAGGTGATGAAGGCGAGCCGCTCGCCCCGCGGCGTCTTCAGGGGAGCGGGGGCCATCGTGCCTCCGAAGACGTCCGTGTACTGGGCGATCACCCCGGTCTGCAGGTCGAGGCTGCGGATGTTCGGGATGTCGTCGTCCTCGTTCGACGAGTAGTAGACGCGCGTGCCGTCACCGGAGAACGCAGGGGCGGAGTCGTCGAAGGGGCCGAAGGTGAGCTGGGTCTTGCGCGAGGGGTCGGCGAGAGGGAACGCGTAGATCTTGTTGTTGCCGCTGATGCGCCGCTCGTAGACGACGAGCTTGCCATCCGGCGACACCTGGGGGTTGTTGTCGGCGTACGCGTCGTTCGTGAGGTTCGTGACCGCGCCCGTCTCGACGTCGAGGCTCCAGATGTCGGAGACCCCCTCCTTGAGGGCGGCGAGGAGGACCGTGCGCCCGTCGGGGAGCAGGCAAGGGGCCTGGACCTCGTCGAGGGGGACCCGGACCTTCCGGCGCACGCCGCCGTCGAGGGCGGAGACGAGGAAGAAGCTGCGGTCCTTGCCGGTGAGGGCGAAGAAGCCGACGTAGTCGCCGTTCGGGGAGAACGCGATCGAGCGCCCCGCCACGAACTCGCTGTTGATGCCGAAGCTCTCCCACTCGTTGTCGAAGCCGGCGGTCAGGTTCTTGATGACCTCCCCGTCGCGCAGGGAGACGAGCACCACGTCGGCCTCCCCGTCCTGGCGGTTCGCGGTGATGACGGCCGCGATCTCTCCCGAGGGGCTGGGGGCGAAGCCGAAGGCCTGGGTGAAGCTCGTCTTCTCCGGGTTCGGGGAGAGGTTGCGGCCGAAGTCGTCCGGGCGCTGGCGGTCGCGGAAGGGCTTGAAGCGCTCCTTCAGCCACTTGTCGAAGGCGGCGTCGAACTCCTCGGGCGTCGTCCGGAAGGCCTGCTTGTAGAGCTCCTCGGTCGAGCCCCCGAGGATGCCCTTGCGCAGGGTGTAGAGGAACTGCCGGATCCCCTCCTTCCCGTAGCGCGCCTCCATGAACTCGAACGCGGCGTGACCCATGTTGTAGACGAGGCGGCCCGAGAACGCCTCGAACTCCGCCCGGGAGAGCTTGGGGACGTTGTCGGACAGCGCCGCGTCCCGGATCATCATGAGGTCGAGCGGCTCCCAGATGCCCCGGAAGTAGTCGGCGAGGCCCTCGTCGACCCACAGCGGGATCGGCCGCTGCTGGATCCCGTAGCCGATCCCGCGGGGGATGAGGTCGAACGCGAAGGCGTGGACGAGCTCGTGGGTGATGAGGCCCTGGAGCTGGTCGGGGGGCTCGTCGATCGGGATCACCATCCGGTTGAGGAGCGGCTCGGTGAAGGCGGCGACCCCCTCGGGCACGAACGCGGGGAAGAGGTTGGTCTGCCGGAACTCGGAGTGCGTCTTGTAGAAGATCACCGGGACCGGCTTCGGCATCTCGTGCTTGAGGCCGGTCGAGATCTTCAGGTAGCCGCTCTCGAGGTACGAGACGAGCCGCGCGAGGTGCTGCTCGAACTCCGGGTAGTAGTAGACCTCGAAGTGGGGGCTCTTGTAGACGCGCCACGCGAAGTTGTCGTACTTGACCTTGTTCTTCCCGTAGTAGGGGACGAACTGCGCGGCGGCGGGCCCGGGGAGGCAGAGGAGGGCCGCGAGGAGAAGGAGGAGGGGGCGAGTCCAGCGCATTCGTGACCTCTCGGGCAGCTAGCGAAGGAGCACGCGCGTCCCGCGGATCCTCTGGGGGGTGATCACCCCGAGGAAGTTCGGCAGGAGGCGGTCCATGAGCTCGAAGTAGGAGGACAGGGCGGAGATCCGCTGGTCCTCCGCGTAGAGGACCTCCTCGGAGAAGCGCTCCTTGTGCAGGGTCTCGCCGGTCTTGCTGTCGATGAAGTAGAAGTCGGCGCTGAGGGCGTACCCCTTGCGCTCCATGTAGCGGTTGCCGCGCACGAGCGTCGGCTGGCCGCTCGGGCGGCGCACCACCCGGTCCTCGGCCTGGAAGCCCGAGCGGTTGAGCGACTCGAAGTCGAGCTTGCCGGCCACGATCAGCGGCTGCTGGTACTCCTCGCCCATCTTGCGCCAGAACTCGGGGTCCTGCAGGATCCGGTCGGTCTCCAGGCGGTACTGCTCCTTCTCCTCGCGGCTGTAGCTGCCTCCCTCGCCGATCCTCTCGAGCGCCTTCTCGAGGGCGTCCTGCAACGGCGGGCGGTCGGGCTCGAGCACCTGCAGCCGCGTGTTCGAGCGCAGCTGGTTCTGCAGCAGCCGCGAGGTCTCGGCGGAGAGGTCCACGTCCGAGTCCTCGAGGTCGGTCGCGAAGCCGGCGATCAGGATGCGCCGGTAGGCCGAGACGTCGAGCTTGGACTGCAGCGGGGTCTCGACCGGCACCTCGATGACCGAGGAGCAGGCGGGGAGGAGGAGGAGCAGGAGAACGCTCGCGGCGCGACGGAGGCGGGCCATGGCTCAGGGCCTCTTTCTGCGGCTCTTCCGGTTGCGCTTGTCGTCCGCCTCGCGGAAGAGGTCGTAGTTCTGCTGGATGTAGACGTCGCCCGGCTTGAGGGAGAGGGCCTTCTCGTAGGCCTTGCGGGCCTCCTCGAACTCCCCCATCTGCTCGAGCGCCACGGCGAGGTTGTTGAGGGCGGACGCGTTCGACGGCTCGAGCTGGGTCGCCCGCTCGAACCGGAACCGCGCCTCCTGCCACAGCCCCTTCTGGGCGACCTTGAGCCCGAACGCGACCTGCCGGTCGGCGGACTCCTCGGCGCTCAGCGTGCGTCCGGCGCCGACCAGGAGAAAGAAGATGGCGAGCGCCCGCATGACCGAGGCCTCCTCTCGAGAGGGGAACACGTTTTCGATGGTAGCCGTGGCTCCGGGGCCAACGCAAGAATCGGACGCCGCCAGGAGCGGGCGAAGACGCCTTTTCACAGGTCGTGCGCGGCGGCGGACCTTCCCCGGCAGAGGGCGCGGCGAAAATGTCGTCCTCTCCCGATTGACCCGCGGCCCATGGACTCGACGCTCGACCTCCTGACGCTCGCCCTCCTGCCCCCCCTGCCCCCCCGGGCGGCGCGGGAGATCGCCTCCCGCGGCCTCGCCAACGTCCTCCGTCGGCCCGAGGAGCACGACGACCTGCTTCCCGGCCCCGTGTGCGAGGCGCTCCGCACGGGGGCCGCGCGCCGAGCGGCCGAGGCGGAGGAGCGCCGCGCCCGGGCCGGGGGCGTCCGCATCGTGGGCCGCGACGACCCCGACTACCCTAACCTCCTGCGGGAGGTGTACGCCCCCCCGCCCGTGCTGTGGGCGCGCGGCTTGCTCACCCCGGACGAGGGCTCCTGCTCGGTGGCCGTCGTGGGCTCCCGGGCGGCCACCCCGCTCGGCCGCGGTCTCGCTCACGCGCTGGCGCTCGAGCTCGCCGGCGCCGGCGTGACCGTCGTTTCGGGCCTCGCGCGCGGCATCGACGCCGAGGCGCACCGGGGGGCCCTCGCCGCCGGGGGCCGTACGGTCGCCGTCCTCGGATCGGGCCTCGACCGCCTGTACCCGCCCGAGCACGCCGCCCTCGCGCGAGCGATCGAGAAGGACGGGGCGCTGGTCAGCGAGTTCCCCCTCGGGACCCCGCCCTTCAAAGGGAACTTTCCGAGGCGCAACCGCGTGATCGCGGGCTGGGCGCGGGCGACCGTGGTCGTCGAGGCGGGCGCGCGCAGCGGGGCCCTCTCCACCGCCCGCGCCGCCCTCGACGAGGGACGCGACGTGATGGCGGTCCCGGGGCACCCCTCGCAGCCGGCGGCGGAGGGCACGAACGCGCTCATCCGCGACGGGGCCGCCCTCGTTCGCGGCGCGGCGGACGTGCTCGCCGAGCTCGGCCTCCCGCCCCCCGGGGGCGACCCGGCGCCGGCGGACGCCGTCCTCGCCGTCCTCGAGCGCGGCGTGCCCGCCTCGGTCGACGAGATCCAGTCCCGCTGCCGGCTCCCCCTGCCCGCGCTGCTCGCCCGCCTCGCCGAGCACGAGCTGTCCGCGGCGGTCGAGCGGCTGCCGGGCGCGCTGTTCGTCCGGCGCTGAGCGCGGCGCGGCTATACTGGCCGGCGGACATGTCCCTCCGAGTGACCGTCGTCGGGGCCGGCCTCGCCGGCTGCGAGGCCGCCTTCCAGCTCGCCCGACGCGGCGTGGCGGTCGACCTTCACGAGATGCGCCCGCTGCGGACGACGCCCGTCCACCAGACCGCCGACTTCGCGGAGCTGGTCTGCTCGAACAGCCTGCGCGGCGACGCCCTCGACCAGGCCGCCGGCCTCCTCAAGGAGGAGATGCGGCGGCTCGGCTCGCTCGTCGTGCGCGTGGCCGACGAGGTGAGGGTCCCCGCGGGCAGCGCCCTCGCGGTCGATCGCGCCCTCTTCGCCCGCCGCATGACGCAGGCCGTCTCCTCGCTGCCCGGGGTCAGGGTCCACCGCGGCGAGGTCCGACGGATCCCCGACGACCCCGTGACCATCCTCGCGACCGGACCCCTCACCGCGGACGCTCTCGCCGCCGACGTCGCCGCGTTCGTCGGGACCACCCACCTGCACTTCTTCGACGCGGTGAGCCCGGTCGTCGAGGCCGACTCGATCGACCTCGCGAAGGCCTTCCGCGCCTCGCGCTACGGCAAGGGCGGAGACGACTACCTCAACTGCCCGCTCGACGAGGACGAGTACCGGGCCTTCCACGAGGCCCTCACCTCGGCCGAATGCGCGAGCGTCCACGACTTCGAGAAGGAGCTGTTCTTCGAGGGCTGCCTGCCCGTCGAGGTGATCGCCTCGCGCGGGCAGACCACGCTGCGCTTCGGGCCCATGAAGCCGGTCGGCCTGAGGGACCCGCGCACCGGCAGGCGGCCCTACGCGGTCGTCCAGCTGCGCCAGGACGACCTCGCCGCGAGCCACTGGTCGCTCGTCGGCTTCCAGACCCAGCTCAAGTGGCCGGAGCAGAAGCGGGTCTTCCGGATGATCCCCGGCCTCGAGGCGGCGGAGTTCGTGCGCTTCGGCATGATCCACCGCAACACCTACGTGAACGCGCCGCTCGTCCTCGAGCCCACGTTCGAGACGAGGAGTCGGCGCGGGCTGTTCTTCGCCGGCCAGATGTCCGGGGTCGAGGGCTACGTCGAGTCGGCCGCCTCGGGCCTGGTCGCCGGGACCGCCGCGGCCTTCCGCTCCCGCGGCGAGGAGCCGCCCGCCTTCCCCGAGGACACCGCGATCGGGGCGCTGTGTCGCTACATCGCGCGCAGCGATCCGAAGCACTACCAGCCGACGAACATCGCCTTCGGCCTCCTGCCGGAGCTGCCCCACCGGGTGCGGGACAAGGCCAGAAGGCGCCTCGCCCTGGCCGAGCGGGCCCTCGCGAGCCTCGATCGCTTCCGCGGCCGCCTCGACGCCGCGAGGGACGCGGCGCCGGCCCCCCTCTGAGGCCACGATGCGTGCCTCGACCGAAGCGTTCCTGCGCCACCTCGAGCGGGAGCGCAACGCGTCTCCGAACACCGTGCGGGCCTACGGCGAGGACCTCGAGCAGTTCGCCGACCACCTGCGCCGCGAGCTCGGCCGGGAGCCCCGCCCCGCGGACGCGGACCACCTCATGATCCGGTCCTTCCTCGCCGAGCTCGCGCGGCGGGGGCTCTCCCGCGCGTCCTCGGCCCGCAAGCTCGCGGGGCTGCGCACCTTCTTCCGCTACCTGTGCCGCGAGGGGCGCCTTCGCGCGAACCCGGCGCGCCTCGTCGCCACCCCCCGCCGCGCCCGCACGATCCCCTCGGTCCTCGACGAGCGCGAGGTCGCGTGCCTGCTCGACGTGCCGGGGACCTCGCTCCAGTCGATCCGCGGCCGGGCGATCCTGGAGCTGCTCTACGCGACCGGGATTCGCTGTGCCGAGCTCGTGTCCCTCGACGTCGCGGAGGTGGACCTCGAGGCGCGCATGGTCCGGGTCCTCGGCAAGGGCCGCAAGGAGCGCATCGTGCTCTTCGGCGAGAAGGCGCGGCTCGCCCTGCGGGAGTGGCTGGCCGAGCGCGCGAGGCGCCGTTCGCGCACCGACGCGCTCTTCGTGAACGCGCGGGGGGGAAGGCTCTCCGGCCGCAGCGTGCGCGCCCTGCTCGCCCGCCGGGTGCGGCAAGTCGCCCTCGCGCGGCGGTGCAGCCCCCACACCCTGCGCCACAGCTTCGCCACCCACCTGCTCACCCGAGGGGCCGACCTGCGGACCATCCAGGAGCTGCTCGGCCACGCCAGCCTCAGCACGACCCAGCGCTACACCCACGTGGACACCCGCCACCTGCTCGAGGTCTACCGCAAGGCCCACCCGCGGGCGTAGTCGCGCGGGGGTGCGGGGGGCGCGCGCCGCCCCCCGATCGGCTGAAGCCTTTTGGGGCCCAGCTTCGTCACAATGGATGACCGAAGGCGCATGGGGCGCAGCGATGAGGAGCTGGTCGAGGCGTGCCAGTCGGGGGAGGCGTCCGCCTTCGACCTCCTGGTCGCCCGGTGGGAGGACCGCATCCGGGGGGCGTGCTACCGCTTCCTCGGCTCCGAGGAGGAGGCCCGAGACGTGGCCCAGGAGGCGTTCCTCAAGGCCTACCGGGCCATCGGGGGGTTCAAGCGGGAGGCGCGCTTCTCGTCGTGGCTCTACCAGATCGCGACCAACCTCTGCCGCGACCGCCTGCGGCGGCGGCGCACACGGGCGACGGTGAGCCTCGAGGAGATGGAGGAGACGGGGGGAGCGATCGCCGAGACCCGGCCGGGGGCGGACGAGCGCCTGCTGCAGGACGACCTCGCCCGGGTCGTCCGCCGGGCGATCGAGGCCCTCGCCGAGGAGCAGCGCGAGGTGCTGATCCTCAAGGAGTACGAGGGGCTCACGTTCCTCGAGATCGCGCAGGCGCTCGACGTCCCGGTGTCGACGGTCAAGACGCGCCTGTACCGGGGGCTCGGGCAGCTGCGCCAGCGGCTCGAGCGGGAGGGCGTGAGGAGCGCGGCGCCGGTTCCGGTGCCCGCGCCGTGAGGAGCTTCGGGAGACGCGAGATGGGCTGCGACAGGATCGCCGACGAGGGGCTGCAGGCGGACAAGGTGGACGTGCTCTACGGGGAGGCGGACGTCGAGGCGCGCGCGCGCCTCGAGGCGCACCTGCGCTCGTGCGCCGCCTGCCGGGAGGAGATGGCGGGCCTCGCCGGGCTGCGGCGGGACCTGCGTGCATGGCGCCGGCCCGCCGCCCGCCCCGCGTTCGCCGACCACGGCCTGGTCGTGCCACGCTGGCTCGCGGTCGCCGCCCTCGTCGTGCTCGGCTTCGGCGCGACCCTGGGGACCCTGGGGTACGTCTCCCTGCGCCGCTCGCTCTCCGCCCAGCAGGCGCGCGCGGAGGAGCTCGACCGCCGCCACCGCGAGGCGGTCGCCGCTCTCCAGGCGGCGGTCGCCCGGCCCCCCGCGGCGCAGGGGGCGGACGGCGCGGCGCTCCTCGCGAGCCTCGACGCTCGGATCGACGAGAGGCTGCGGGCGAGCGAGGAGCGCCAGGGGGAGCGGCTCGAGCTGCGCCTCGCGGACTGGGAGGAGCGGCTCGAGGCTCAGCGCCGGATCGACATGGCCCGGGTGGCCGCGGGCCTCAGCTATCTCGACGGGCGCCATGGGCAGCAGCTCGCGCGGACGAACGAGCTCGTGGGCTACGTCCTCGAGGCGTCGCAGAAGAGGTGAGAGCCATGCTTTCGCGGAGCCTTCCCGCCGTCCTGCTCGCCGCCGCGCTCGGCGCGGCGCAGGCCGACGAGCCTCCGAGCGCCGCCCCGCGCGAGGGCGTCGCGTCGCTCGAGGCCCAGCTCGCCCGCGCCGCGGACCGCGTGAGCCTGCCCCACGCCGCGCGGCTGCTGGGCCGCGTCGATTCCGCGCGCGCCTACCGCCTGCCCGGCTACGGCGTCGTGTTCGTCCTCACCCCGCGGGCGCTGCCGGGGGGCGAGGGCCGGATCTACGTCTGGCGCGGCGGCGGGCCGAAGGCCCCGAGGGCACGGGTCGAGTCGCGCGAGGCCCGCCCGCACGACACGGCGGCGCCCGAGGAGCACGAGGTCGAGACCCTCGAGCGCCAGGTCCTCGTGCTCCAGCGCGAGACCGAGGCGATGAGGCGGCTGGCCGAGGAGGAGATGGACCGGCTGGTGGAGACGGTGAGGGTCCGGGTGAGCCCCCACGCCGCACCGGGCGAGGTGCACGTCGAGGTCGTATCGCCTCCGGAGGCCCCGCTCCCCCCGGCGCCCCCCTCGCCCCCCGCCGCGCCGGAGGCCCCCGCCGCGCCTCCGGCTCCTCCGTGGAGGTACTGGTTCGAGAAAGGCGCGCCCCAGGACGGCCGGGACGCCGCGGCCGTCGTCTCCGACGTGCAGAGGGCGCTCGTCGACGTCCTCGCCGGCCCCGGGGTGAGGCTCGAGGGCCTCTCCCCCGACGAGCGGGTGAGCGTGGCCGTCGATTTCGTGGCCGGGGGCCTGTTCGCCGCCGAGGCGCGCCCCGAGAAGACGCTCGTCCTCAGCGCCCGGGCGCGGGACCTCGCGGCGCTCGCCCGCGGCGCGATCGACGGCGTGGAGCTGCGCCGGCGTGTCGAGGTGACGGAGTACTAGGCGCGGCGGCGCAGGAGGGCGAGGGTCACGAGGGCGAGCGTCCCGTCGGTTGCGGCGAAGAGGAGGAACGACCGGGGCGAGGCGTTCACGAGGTGGTCGGCGAGGAAGACGAGCGCCCCGAGCCCCTTCGAGAAGACCCCCGCCACCCAGAAGTAGCCCCGACGGGCCGCCGGGTCGCCCGCCGCCCAGAAGTAGCCGAGGGCGAGGGCGAGGGCGAAGACGCCGTTGAGCCAGGCGTTGACGAGGGGTATGGGCGGGGGTGCGCCGAACAGACGCGCCACCTGCGGGGCGGCGAGGAGCATGCCGAGCCCGAGGAGCAGATCGTACGTCCCGCTGACGTGGGCCAGGGTCCTGAGGCTCATGGGGCTATACTAACGTGCCCCCTCGGGACGGACCCCATGAACAAGACCCCCTCGCTTCACGGGACCACGATCCTCGCCGTCCGCCAGGGCGGCACCGTCGCCCTCGCCGGCGACGGGCAGGTGACTCTCGGCCAGACCGTCGTCAAACACCGGGCCAAGAAGGTCCAGCGACTGCACAACGGGCAGGTCCTCGCGGGCTTCGCCGGCTCGACCGCCGACGCGATGGCGCTCATTCACCGCTTCGAGGCGCGGCTCGAGGAGTTCCGGGGCAACCTCCAGCGGGCCGCGGTCGAGCTGGCCAAGGAGTGGCGCACCGACCGCAGCCTGCGGCGCCTCGAGGCGTTCCTCGTCGTGGCCGACCGGGAGGCGACGTTCCTCCTGTCGGGGGCCGGCGACGTGATCGCCCCCGACGACGGCATCGTCGCGGTCGGCAGCGGGGGGCCGATCGCCCTCGCCGCCGCGAGGGCCCTCGCGCGTCACGCCGCCCTCGACCCCGCCGCGATCGCGCGCGAGGCGATGCGCATCGCCTCCGAGATCTGCATCTACACGAACGACCAGGTCGAGGTGGAGACGCTCGGGGGATGACGAGCGCTCCCCCCCTCCCGCGCGCCGAGCGCCTGCGGCTCGACTCGCTGTCTCCGCGCGAGATCGTGGCCGAGCTCGACCGGTGGGTGGTCGGGCAGGAGGCGGCCAAGCGCGCGGTGGCGATCGCGCTGCGCAGCCGGGTCCGCCGGCGCAGGCTGCCCCCCGAGGTCGCCCGCGACATCACCCCCAAGAACATCCTCATGATCGGGCCCACGGGGGTCGGCAAGACCGAGATCGCGCGGCGGATCGCCCAGCTCGCCAGCAGCCCCTTCGTCAAGGTCGAGGCCTCGAAGTTCACCGAGGTCGGCTACGTCGGGCGCGACGTCGACTCGATCGTCCGCGACCTCGTGGCGGCCGCGGTCGACATCGTCCGCCGCGAGAAGCAGGAGGAGGTGAGGGGCCGGGCCGAGGAGCGAGCCGAGGAGCGGCTGCTCGACCTGCTGCTTCCCCCGGCGCGGCCGGCCCCCGGCGAGGGGACGGAGCCGCCGCGCGACGCCACCCGCGAGAAGCTGCGGGCCCAGCTCCACGCCGGCCAGCTCGACGCGCGCACGGTGGAGGTCGAGGTCCCCGAGAGATCGATGCCGACGTTCCAGGTCTTCGGCGGCCAGGGCGGGGAGGAGATGGACGTCGCGATCCGCGACATGGTGGGCGGCCTCTTCGGCGGCCGCACGAAGCGGCGGACGGTGCGCGTCGACGAGGCGCGCGAGATCCTGCGCCAGGAGGAGGCCTCCCGCCTCGTCGACCAGGACCAGGTGGCCCGCGACGCGGTCGAGCGCGCCGAGACCTCCGGCATCGTCTTCCTCGACGAGATCGACAAGATCGCCGGGCGCGAGCGGGGCGCGGGGCCCGACGTCTCGCGGGAGGGGGTGCAGCGCGACCTGCTCCCGATCGTGGAGGGCACGACGGTGTCGACGAAGTACGGGCCGGTGCGGACCGACCACGTCCTCTTCGTCGCGGCCGGGGCCTTCCACGTGAGCCGGCCCGCCGACCTCATCCCCGAGCTGCAGGGCCGCTTCCCGATCCGGGTCGAGCTCTCCGCCCTCGGGGAGGCGGACCTCTTGCGCATCCTCACCGAGCCCGAGAACGCCCTCGTGCGGCAGTACCGCGCGCTGCTCGGGACGGAGGGGGTGACCCTGTCGTTCACGGACGAGGCGATCGCCGAGATGGCGCGCTTCGCCGCGCGCGTCAACGAGACGGCGGAGAACATCGGCGCCCGACGCCTGGCGACGGTCCTCGAGACGGTCCTCGACGAGGTCTCCTTCGAGGCGGGCGGCACCTCCCCGTTCTCCGTGACCATCGACGCCGCCTACGTCCGGCGCCGCCTCGAGCCGCTCGTGAAGAGCCAGGACCTCTCCCGCTTCATCCTCTAGCGCCCATGAACCGCCTCGCGACCGCCCTCGCCTTCGCCGCGCTCGTCCTCCCCCTCCCCGCGTGCGGGCACCGGGGCGACCCCCTTCCGCCGCTGCGGCGCACGCCGCCCGCGCCCGAAGGCTTCCGCCTCGCGCAGCGCGGCGAAGCGATCGAGCTGCGCGCCACGGCCCCCGCCGCCTCGGTGGACGGGGTCCCATTCGAGACCGTGACGGTCGAGTTCCTCTTCACGGACGGGATGGGCGACCTCGAGAAGACGGGGCGACGCCGGGCGCTCGTCGTCGCTCCCGGCCGCCGGGTCGTCGAGACCGTCCCGCTGCCCGCGCCCGGCGCGACCCTGCGCGCCGCAGCCCGAGCGACCGCCGGCCGGCACCGGGGTCCGCGCTCGTTGACGACCGCCCTCGTCGCCCGTCCGGTCGTCGCCGCCCCGAGCGAGCTCTCCGCGGTCCTGGCCGAGGACGGGGTCGCTCTCTCCTGGCGGGGAGCGCGCCCTCGGGAGTCGGCGCCGGCGGCGAGCCCCGCGGGGGGCGAGGTCCCGAAGGCCGCCGCGGTCCCGGGGCCCCCGGGCGAAGCCCCCGCGCCCCTCGCCGAGGGCGCGGGGCCCGCGAGGAGCGGGTTCCTCGTCTACCGCCGGGTGGGCTCCGCCGAGTACGACGCCCCCCTCGACGGGGGGCCCCTCGAGCGGCGCAGCTTCAAGGACACGACCGCCCCGCCGGGGGCGGCCGCGTGCTACGTGGTGCGCGCGGCGTCCTCGATCGAGCCGCTCGTCGAGAGCGCCCCGTCGAACGAGGCGTGCGTCGAGGTCCGCGACGTCGCCGCCCCCGCAACCCCGGCGGGCCTCGCCGCGCTGCCGCGGCCGGGCGGGATCGAGGTCCTCTGGGGACCCTCGTCCGAGGCGGATCTCGCCTCGTACCGGGTGTACCGGACGGCGCCGGGCGGCGCCGCGGAGCGCCTCGCGGAGCTCGCTCCGAACCGGACCTCCTGGCTCGACGAGACGGCCGCGCGGGGCGTCGCGTACCGCTACGCGGTCAGCGCGGTCGACGCCGCCGGCAACGAGAGCGCGCCGAGCGACCCCGTCGAGGCCAGCCTCCCGTGAGCGAGGCCCGCTACTACCGCGTCGCGACGGGCGCCGGCGCGGCCTGGGCGATCCGCGAGGGCGACGAGCTGAGCCTGCTCGGCGCCGCGCCCTGGGAGCGGCCGTCCGCGACGGGCGCGTCGCTGCCTTTTGCCGCCGCCCGCCTGCTCGCCCCGGTCACGCCCTCGAAGATCGTCGCCGTCGGCCGCAACTACGCGGACCACGCGAAGGAGCGCGGCAAGCCGGTGCCGCGCGAGCCTCTCCTCTTCCTGAAGCCCCCCTCGGCCGTCGTGGGCCCCGGCGAGCCGATCCGGCTGCCCGGCTGGGCGGGCCGCGTCGAGCACGAGGCCGAGCTCGCGGTCGTGATCGGGCGCGAGGCGCGCGACCTTCCCGACCCCGAGCAGGCCCTGGAGCACGTCTTCGCCGCCACCGCGGCGAACGACGTGACCGCCCGCGAGCTCCAGGAGAAGGACGTGCAGTTCACCCGGGCGAAGGGGTTCGACTCGTTCTGCCCCGTCGGGCCGTGCCTCGTCACCGGCCTCGACCTCGCGCGCCTGCGCCTTCTCTGCCGCGTCAACGGGGAGCTCCGCCAGGACGGGTGCACCGCCGACATGATCTTCCCGGTCGCCCAGGTCGTCCTGGCCGTCTCCCGGGTGATGACGCTGCTGCCCGGCGATATCATCTGTACAGGCACCCCCGCGGGCGTCTCGCCCCTGCGGCCGGGCGACGAGGTGGAGGTGGAGGTCGAGGGCGTGGGAGTGCTGCGAAACCCCGTCGTATCCAGGTAGGAAGGAATCATGAAGATCTTTCTCGACACCGCGAGCCTCAAGGAGATCCGCGAGGCGGTGAAGCTGGGCGTCGTCGACGGCATCACCACGAACCCGAGCCTGCTCGCCAAGGAGACCGGCGACCCCGAGCAGATCCTCGTCGAGATCTGCAACACCGTCGACGGACCGATCTCGGGCGAGGTGGTGGCGACCGACGCCGAGGGCATGGTCCGCGAGGGGCGTCACCTCGCGTCGCTCCACCAGAACATCGTGGTCAAGGTGCCCTGCATCGCCGAGGGCCTCAAGGCCACGAAGGTTCTCTCCGGCGAGGGCAAGCGCGTCAACATGACCCTCATCTTCAGCGCGAGCCAGGCGCTCCTCGCGGCCAAGGCCGGGGCCCGCTACGTCTCGCCGTTCGTGGGCCGCCTCGACGACATCTCGGCCCCCGGCATGGAGCTCGTGGCCGAGATCATCGAGATCTTCGACCACTACGACTTCGACTGCGAGGTGCTCGCGGCCAGCCTGCGCAGCCCGATGCACGTGGTCGAGGCGGCGAGGATGGGCGCGGACATCGGCACGATGCCGATGAGCGTCTTCACGCAGCTGCTCAAGCACCCCCTGACCGACGTCGGCCTCGCCCGCTTCCTCGCGGACTGGGAGAAGGTGAAGGCCCAGGTGGCGAAGAAGGAGTAGCCGGCGATGCCCATCTACGAGTACGCCTGCCCCGGCTGCGGGACCCGCTTCGAGCGACTGGTGCGCCGGTTCGCCGAGGCGGTGTCCTGCCCCGCCTGCGACCGCCGCGACGTCGAGAAGCAGCTGTCGGTCTTCGCCGTGGCCAGCTCCGCCCCCGCCCCCGCGTTCGCCGGGTGCGGGGCGGGGGCGTGCTCTCCCGACGCGGGCGGCTGCGACGCGGGCCCCTGCGGCGGCGGGGCCTGCGGCCTCGACTAGGGACCCGCCATGCCGCGCCCCCCCCTCGAGGAGCTCCAGGAGCGCATCCGGCGGGCCCGGGAGGGGGGCGGACCGCAGAGGCGGGAGCGACAGCACCGCGAAGGCAAGCTCACCGCCCGCGAGCGGGTCGAGCTCCTCCTCGACGAGGGGAGCTTCGAGGAGCTCGACCAGCTCGTCGAGCACCGCTGCCTCGACTTCGGCATGGCGGAGCAGAAGGTGCCCGGCGATGGCGTCGTGTGCGGGTACGGGCGGGTCGACGGGCGCCCGGTGTGCGTCTTCGCCCAGGACTTCACGGTCTTCGGGGGCAGCCTCTCCGAGACGAACGCCCGCAAGATCTGCAAGGTGATGGACCTCGCGGTGAAGATGGGGGCGCCGGTCGTGGGGCTCAACGACTCGGGGGGCGCGCGCATCCAGGAAGGCGTCGCGTCGCTCGGGGGCTATGCCGACATCTTCCTGCGCAACACGCTCGCCTCGGGGGTCGTCCCGCAGATCTCCGCCATCATGGGGCCGTGCGCGGGGGGGGCGGTCTACAGCCCCGCCATCACCGACTTCAACGTGATGGTGAGGGACACGGCGTACATGTTCGTGACCGGCCCCGACGTCATCCGGACGGTCACCCACGAGGAGGTCACGAAGGAGGAGCTCGGAGGGGCGATCACCCACAACGCCCGCTCGGGGGTCGCCCACTTCGCGGCGGACGACGACCGCGCGTGCGTCGCCCTCATCCGCGAGCTGCTGTCCTACCTTCCGTCGAACAACCTCGAAGAGCCGCCCGTCCACGCGACCGACGACCCCCCCGACCGGGAAGACGAGCTCCTCGACACGCTGGTCCCCGACGACCCCGCCAAGCCCTACGACATCAAGCGGCTCCTCGCCACGGTGGTCGACGAGGGGCGCTTGCTCGAGGTGCACGAGCACTTCGCTCCCAACGTGGTGGTCGGCTTCGCCCGATTCGCCGGGCGCGCGGCGGGAATCGTGGCCAACCAGCCCGCCCACCTCGCGGGCTGCCTCGACATCGACGCGTCGGTGAAGGCGGCGCGCTTCGTCCGCTTCTGCGACGCGTTCAACATCCCCCTCGTCACGTTCGAGGACGTGCCGGGCTTCCTGCCCGGGACCGCGCAGGAGTACGGCGGGATCATCCGCCACGGGGCGAAGCTGCTCTACGCCTTCGCCGAGGCCACCGTCCCCAAGGTGACGGTCATCACCCGCAAGGCCTACGGCGGGGCGTACTGCGTGATGGCGAGCAAGCACCTCCGCACCGACTTCAACTACGCGTGGCCGCAGGCGGAGATCGCGGTGATGGGCCCGGAGGGGGCCGTGAACGTCCTCTACCGCCGCGAGCTCGCCGCCGCCGCCCACCCCGAGGCCCTGCGACGGCAGAAGGTCGCGGAGTTCCGCGAGAAGTTCGCGAACCCTTACGTGGCGGCCGACCGCGGGTTCGTCGACGAGGTGATCCTCCCGCGCGAGACGCGCCGCAAGATCGTGGCCGGGCTCGAGATGGCCCGCTCCAAGCGGGACACGAACCCCCCGAAGAAGCACGGGAACATCCCCCTGTGAACGCCCCGCCGCTCGCCAAGGTCCTCGTCGCGAACCGCGGGGAGATCGCGGTGAGGGTCGTCCGGGCCTGCCGCGAGATGAGCATCCGCTCGGTGGCCGTGTTCTCCGAGGCCGACCGCGACGCCCTGCACGTGCGCCTCGCCGACGAGGCGGTGCCGATCGGCCCCGCGCCCTCCCGCGACAGTTACCTGTCGATCGACCGCGTGCTCGACGCCGCCCGCCGCACGGGGGCGCGGGCCATTCACCCCGGCTACGGCTTCCTGGCCGAGAACGCCGAGTTCGCGCGCGCCTGCGAGGAGGCGGGAATCGTCTTCGTCGGCCCCCGCAGCGAGACGATCGCCCTCATGGGCGAGAAGACCTCGGCCCGCCGCGAAGCGGTGGCGGCGGGCGTGCCGGTGGTGCCGGGGACCCTCGAGCCGATCGCCGACGAGGCCGTTCTCGTGCGCGAGGCGGAGAGGATCGGCTACCCGGTGATGCTGAAGGCCTCGGCCGGGGGCGGGGGCCGTGGCCTGCGGCTGGTCGCGACGCCCCTCGACCTCCTCCCGGCCCTCGCCCGCGCGCGCTCGGAGGCGAAGGGGGCCTTCGGCGACGAGAGCGTCTACCTCGAGAAGGCGATCCTCCGCCCCCGCCACGTCGAGATCCAGGTCCTCGCCGACCGCCACGGGAACGTGGTCCACCTCTTCGAGCGGGAGTGCTCGATCCAGCGACGCCACCAGAAGGTGGTCGAGGAGAGCCCCTCGCCGCTCCTCACGCCGCCGCTGCGCGAGCGGATGGGCTCGCTCGCGGTCGCCCTCGCGCGCCGCGTGGGCTACGTGGGGGCGGGCACGCTCGAGTTCCTCGTCGACGCCGAGCGCAACCCCTACTTCCTCGAGATGAACACGCGCCTGCAGGTCGAGCACCCCGTGACCGAGATGGTGACCGGGGTCGACCTCGTGAAGGCGCAGCTGCGAATCGCGCGGGGCGAGGCGCTGCCCTCGCGACAGGAGGAGCTCGTCCAGCGGGGCCACGCGATCGAGTGCCGCGTCTACGCGGAGGACCCCGACGCGGGCTTTCTCCCGAGCCCCGGCCGCATCCTCGCGCTGCGGGTCCCCGGGGGGCCCGGGATCCGCGACGATTCCGGGGTGTACGAGGGCGCAGAGGTGCCGATCCACTACGACCCGCTCCTCTCGAAGCTCGTCGCCTGGGCCGAGACCCGCGAGGACGCCATCGCCCGCATGCGGCGCGCGGTCGGCGAGTACCGCGTCCTCGGGGTCAGGACCACGCTGCCCCTCTTCGAGCGGCTGCTCGCCCACCCGGACTTCGTCGCCGGGAGCTTCGACACATCGTTCCTCGACGCCGTGCTCGCCGCGCGCGACGGTCGGCCGCGCCGCTCGGTCGAGATCGCGGTCGCCGCGGCGGCGATCCGGGCCTTCGAGGAGCGCCGCGCGGTCCGGGCGACCCCGAGCGCGGCGCGGGGAGGTCTCGCTCCCTGGCGGGCGGCCGGCCTGCGCGAGGCCCACGGAGCGCGCGGGGGCGGCGCGTGATCCTCGACGCGGGCGTCGACGGCCGCACGATCCGCGTCGAGGTGCGGGGGCGGGACGGCCGCTACACGGTGACGCTCGACGGCGTGCCCCTCGAGGTCGAGGTCTCGTCGTCGCCGGACCGGCTCTTCGCGGGCCTGCTCGTGGGCGGCGAGAGCCACGACGTCGGCCTCGAGAGGCGGGCGGGGGGCTTCTCGGTCCTGCTCCCCGGGGAGCGGATCGAGGTGGACCTCGCCCCGGCCACGGCGGATGGCGCCGTGCTCCCGGCTCGGGCGCACGGACCGGCCCGCCTGAGCGCCCCCATGCCCGGCCGCGTGGTGCGGGTGCTCGTCGCGAAGGACGACGAGGTGGGGGCGGGACAGGGCCTCGTGGTCGTCGAGGCGATGAAGATGGAGAACGAGATCCGCTCGCCCCGGGCGGGCCGGGTCCAGGAGCTGGCGGTCCGGGAAGGCCAGGCGGTCGAGGCCGGGGCCCTGCTGGCCGTCGTCGCCTAGGGAGGTCTCCCGTGTCGCGGCGGCGACGGATCCTGCTCTTCGCCTTCGTCCTCCTCGCGACCCTCGCCTACGCGCTGTGGCGGGCGCCGGAGTGGGGCGCGCGTGCCGTCGAGCACGCCCTCTCGGGCTACTTCAAGCGCCCGGTCCGGGTCGAGGCGCTGCGCGTGCGTGTCGCGACGGCGGAGCTGGAGCTGCGCGGGCTGCGGGTGGGGGGCCTGACGCCCGACGCGCCGCCGTTCCTCGAGGTCCCCGTCATTCGCCTCCGGCCGAGCCTGGCTCCCCTGCAGGGCGGCCGGGTCGTGCTCTCGCGCCTGCGCGTCGAGGGCTTGAAGCTGCGCATCCACGCCTTCCCGGGGCCGCCCCTCGGGCCCGGCGGCGACGACATCCCGAAGATGGGCGGGGGACGCGGAGGCGGCCTGCAGGTCGCGATCCAGCGGCTCGTCATCGTGGGCGGGGAGTTCCTCCTCAACCACGAGCGGGTCCCCCTCGACCTCGACCTGCCGGACTTCCGCGGACGCCTCGTGGGGCGGGCCGAGGGCGGGCTCGCCGGCCACGTCTCCTTCGGCCCGGGCCGGCTGCGGATGGGCTCGGCCCCCGAGCTGCCCGTCGGCACCGAGATCGACGTGCTCGTCCACCGGGGAGTCGTCGACGTCCAGGGGGCGAGGCTCGTGGCGGAGGGCACGAACCTCGCCTATCGCGGGCGCATCCGGCTCCCGGGGAGACCCCAGGGCCAGCTCACCCTCGAGGGGCCGGTCGACCTCGCCGTGCTCGAGCGGCACGTCTTCCGCTCCGGGCTCGGCTTCGCGGGGCGGGCGGCGTGGACGGGCCTGCTCTCGATCGACGGCTCGCGCCTGCGGATCGAGGGCCGGATGGAGGGACGAGACGGCGCGTTCATGGGCGCAGCCGTCCCCCGCTTCGCGACGTGGCTCTCCTACGACGGCACGGACGGCCTCGTGATGCGGGACCTCGACGTCGAGGCGTTCGGAGGCGGGGCGCGCCTCGCGATCGACGTGCCCCCCACCGCGACCGGGCGTCCCGTCCACCTTCGCGGTCCCCTGCGCGACGCCGACGGGGAGGGCCTGCTCCGTCTGATCTTCGGCTGGGGCGACATGGGGATCGGCACCGCGGCGACGGGCGAGGTCGACGTGAGCTGGCCGAAGGGGTCGACCCGCCGCGTCAGCGGGAGGATCGGGGTCGACCTCGCCGAGCGCGCGGACGGACGCCATCCGCTCGCGGGCCGGCTCGACTGGCGGGCGGAGGACGGGCGGCAGGCCTACGAGCGCGTGGAGCTGCGCGGCCCCGCGATGTCCGCGCGGATCGCCGGCGAGGTCGATGCCGAGGACCGCGCCCGCCTCGAGATCGAGGGCGAGACGGACGACCTCGCCGCGACCGAGGCGGTCCTCACCCGGCTGCGACGGGCCCTCGGCAACCCGGAGGCGCAGCCGGCCGGATTCGCCGGACGCGGCGGCTTCCGGGGGCAGTGGCGCGGCACCGTGAGCTGGCCGGTGTTCGAGGGACGATTCGAAGGCGAGGACATCCGCTACGCGGGTGTCGAGTGGGGCCGCGCGGACTGGTCGGGGACCCTCGACACCGCAGCCGAGGCGGTCGAGTCGCGCCCCCTCGTCCTGCGCAAGGGCGAGGGCGAGGTCACGTGGACGGGCCGCGCGGAGATCGGGTGGTTCGGCCAGAGGGACGCGATCGACGGGCGGGCCCGGGTCTCCGCATGGCCGGCCGAGGACCTCGTGACGTTCATGGAGTGGGACGTCGAGGCCACGGGCCGCGTCACCGGCGAGGCGAGCATCCGCGGGCGGCGCAGCGCGCCCGAGGGCGAGGCGCGGGGCGAGGCGCGGGGGGGGCGCTGGTACACGGTTCCCTACGAGGTCGCCGAGGTCGAGTCGCGGTGGAAGGGCCGCCTCGCCGAGGTCACCCGCGGTGACGTCCGGCTCGGAGGCGGCCGACTCCGGTTCCGGGGAAGCGTGAGCGACGACGGCGTCTACGACGGCTCGGGCGAGATGGAGGACGTCGACTTCGGGGTCCTCGTCCCGGCGCCGAAGGCCGAGCTGGCCTGGGGCGGCCGGCTCTCCGGCCGGCTCGAGATGCAGGGCACCCTCACGCGCCCGCGGATGCGGGCGACGCTCGCCTCGCCCCGACTGTTCTTCGGCGACGAGGGAATCGGCGCCCTCGACGCGCGGCTCGTCGGAACCGGGGACGGGCGGGTCGCCCTGTCCGGCCGATGCCGCTCGGCCCGCGTCGATCTCTCGCTCACCGGGTCCGTGGGGGCGGCCCCCCCGTACGCGGCGGACCTCTCGCTGCGGGCGCGAGGAACGAGCCTCGACCCCTTCCTGCGCGTCGTGCAGCCCGCCGTTCCCGCCGCCCTCGCGCTCCTCGTCTCCGGTGAGGTGCGCCTGCGCGGCCCCCTCGAGCGGCCGGAGGAGGTCCTTGCGGAGGCCGAGGTCCCCGAGCTGCAGCTCCTCCTGCCGGACTTCCCCCTGCGCTCGCGCGAGCCCGTGCGCCTGACGCTGTCGGGGGGACGCCTCGAGCTCGCCGACTTCCACTTGGCCGGGGAGGGGACCGACCTCGTGGTGGCCGGGGGCGGCGACGTGCTCGGCGACGGGCCGCTCGCCGTCTCCGTGCGCGGCCGGGCGGACCTGCGGGCCCTCTCCCTGCTCACGCGCCGCCTGCGCGGCACGGGCGCGGCCCGCCTCGCAGTGGACGTGTCCGGGACGCGGGCCCACCCTCGTCTGCTCGGCACGCTCGACCTCGAGGGCGCCGGGGTGCGCGTCCGCGGCTTCCCGCACGGCGTCGCCGGTCTGCAAGGACGCGTGCGCTTCACCGAGCGGGCGGCCGAGCTGCAGGGGGTGGCGGGGACCCTGGCCGGCGGCCGGCTCACGATCGAGGGCCAGGCCGCCTACGCGGGGGGCCGGCTCGCGTCCTACGATATCCGCCCCGTCGGTCGCGGGCTCGCCCTGCGCTACCCGGAGGGCCTGCGCAGCCTCGTCGACGCCGAGCTGCGTCTGTTCGGAGGCGGCGGGGAGCAGTGGGTCACGGGCACGGTCGACGTGCGCCAGGCCCTGTACACGAGGAGGTACGACGTCGCCTCCGAGCTGCTCGGGGCGAGGCGCGCGCTGCCTGCTCCGCAGGCGGGAGCGCTCGAGGAGGGGACTCAGCTCGACCTGCGCCTGCGGGCCCCCGGGACGGTGAGGATCGACAACAACCTCGCCACGCTCGCCGCGAGCGCCGACCTCGCCCTGCGGGGCACGACGCGGGCGCCCGTGGTGACGGGCCGGGCCCAGATCGACCGCGGCCGGCTCTACTTCCAGGGGCGCACGTACGTCGTGCAGCGCGGCGTCCTCGATTTCGTCAACCCTCAGCGGCTCGACCCGCTCTTCGACATCGAGGCCGAGACGCGCATCCGGTCCTACCGGGTGACGCTGCGCGTCGCCGGGACCCTCGAGCGGGCGACCCCCACCCTGACCTCCGACCCGCCGCTGTCCTCGCTGCAGATCCTCGCCCTGCTCGCCGGCCAGGACGAGAGCGAGGTCGCGAACCTGACCCAGGCCCAGGCGCGCCAGAGCCAGGCGCAGCTCGCGGCGGCGGGCGCCGCGACCCTCGCCGCCGGCCGGCTGTCCGAGTCGGTCGGCCTCGAGCGGGAGGCGGAGCGTCTGTTCGGCCTCAACCGCTTCTCGATCGACCCGTCGCTGCTGCGGGGGGCGGGCTCCACGCCGACCGCGCGCGTGACGGTCGGCAAGCGGCTCTCCCCCGATCTCAACGTTCTCTACTCCCAGGACCTGCGGGGGACCGAGGAGCGGATCCTCGCCCTCGAGTACACGCTCACCGACCGTTTCTCCCTCCTCCTCACCTGGACCGACCCCGGCCAGGCCAAGACCGGCGTCGAGCGCGGCTGGGCCCTCGACGTGCGGGTCCGCGAGTCCCGGTGATGCCCGCCGCGGCCTGCCTCGCCCTCGCCCTCGCCCTCGTCCTCCCTCAGGAGGCGGCCCGTCCCGCGGTCGAGAGCTTCGTCCGCGAGGTGCGGGTCGAGTCCGCGGACGCCGAGCGACTCGCGCCTTTCGTCTCCCTCGTGCGGGGGAGGCCGCTCGACCGCGAGGCGGTCCGGCGGGCGGTCGAGCTCATGATCGCCACCGGCCGCTACGAGGACGTGATCGTCGAGGTCCGGCGGGACCCGGGGGAGGAGGGCGACCTGGTCGTCTTCCGCCCCGTGCCCGCGCCGCTGCTCGTCTCGGTCCGCGTGGCCGGCGACCGGGTCCTGGGCGCCCGCGCGGCGGCTCGCATCGCCCGGCTGCGCGCAGGCGAGCCGCTGTGGCCGGCGCGGCTCGAGCGGGCCGCGCGCGACGTCGCCCTCGCCCTCGCCCAGCGCGGCCACCTCGAGGCCCTCGTCGAGCCCGAGGCGGTGCGCGTGCCCGGCGGAGCGGACGCCGTCTTGCGCGTCCGGGCCGGGCCGAAGGTCCGCGTCGGCCGCGCAGGGGTCGAGGGGGCCGCCGCCGTCGCCTCGCTGGGCCTCGACGCGCTGGTCGCGCCCCGCCGAGGCGAGGTCTTCCGACGCGAGCGGGCGGAGTCCGCGCGGGAGACCATGCGCCGACGGCTGTCGGGGGCCGGGTACTGGCAGGCGTCGGTCGAGATCCTCGAGACCTACGACCCCGGGCGAGGCCTCGTCGACCTCGCCTTCCACGTCGAGCCCGGGCCGGCCAGGAGCCTGGAGGTCCGTGGGGCGGAGCTTCCCGCGAGGCTCGTGAGCGCCGTGCGCGACCTCGTGCGCGAGGGCGGGGCGACGGGCGACAGCCTCGAGGCGGGGGCGGAGCGGATCGAGTCCCACCTGCGCGCCGAGGGCCATCGGGAGGCTGCCGTCGTCGCGACGAGCGAGGCCCGCGCCCGCGGCGAGGCGATCGTCTACGAGGTCCGGGCGGGTCCGCGGACGACCGTCGCCCGGGTCGAGCTGCGGGACGCCGACCCGCTGCTCCTCGAGGGACTCGCCGCGCAGCCGGGCCGGCCCCTCGTGGACGCGGCGCTCGAGGAGGACGCCCGCCTGCTCGTCTCCCGCCTCGAGGAGAGGGGACACTTCGAGGCGAAGGTCGACGTCGAGGTCGCCGAGGGGGCAGGCGCCGTCCCGGTCGTCTTTCTCGCCCGGCCCGGCCCCCGTGCGGTCGTGAGCCGGGTCGAGATCGAGGGGCCGGCGCTGCCGCCGGGCGCGGCGCGGGAGGAACCCGCGGAGCTCGCCGTGCGAGCCGGCCTCCCCTACCGCCTTCGGGACGTCGCTCGCAGCCGGGACAGCCTCCTTTCCGTCTGGCGACGGGCCGGCCACCTCGACGCCCGGGTCCGCCCCGAGGTCGCGCTCTCGGAGCGACGCGACGAGGCCGCGGTCGTACTGGTGGTCGAGCCCGGCCCCCGCACGGTGGTCGAGCACCTGGTGCTGGCCGGGCTCGCGCACACCCAGCCCGCCACCGTGGAGCGGGAGATGGTCCTCAAGCCGGGGGAGCCCTTCTCCTTCGAGCGGCTGCTCGAGAGCCAGCGCCGGCTCTCCGGGCTCGGGATCTTCGAGCGGGTGAGGATCGCCGAGCTCGACCCGGAGCGCCCGCGCCGCCGGGACGTCGTGGTGAACGTGCAGGAGGCGCCCCGGACGACCTGGTCCTGGGGCGTCGGCTGGTCGGAGCAGGACCGGCTGCGCGGCAGCGTCGAGCTCACCCGGCGCAACCTCGGCGGCGTCGGTCGCTCCGCGACCCTGTTCGCCCGCGGGAGCTTCCGGGGCAGCCGGGGCCTCGTCAACCTGCGCGAGCCCTGGCTGTTCGGCCGCAAGCTCGACTCGTTCTTGAGCGCCTTCTGGGAGGAGGAGGACCGGACCAGCTTCGACTACAACCGCAAGGCCGCCATCGTGCAGGCCGCCCGGGCGCTCGGGGCGCGCACCACCGTGATCGCCCGCTACCTCTACCAGGACACGAACGTCTTCGACATCGACGTGCCGATCGAGGAGATCGACCGGCAGTACCGGACCTACGCCGTCTCGGGGCCGTCCGCCTCGCTCATCTTCGACACCCGCGACGACCCCTTGGAGCCCCGGCGCGGGTTCTTCCTCGGGGCCGACGTCCAGCTCTCCCTCGGAGCCCTCGGCGGGGTGAGCTACGTCAAGGGCTTCTTCCAGGCGGCGGGGGTGCGCCGGCTGCGCAGCGACCTCGTCTTCGTGCTCTCCGGCCGCCTCGGCCTCGCCTCCACCTTCGGCGAGGAGGCGCCCCTGCTCCCGCTGCCCGAGCGCTTCTTCGGGGGCGGCGACTACGGGCCCCGGGGCTTCCCCTTCGACAGCCTCGGCCCGAAGGTCGTGGGGACCGACGGGAAGCTCTACCCGACCGGCGGCAACGCGATCGCGCTCGGAGGGGCGGAGCTGCGTTACAGCCTCACGCGCGGCTTCCAGCTCGCGGGGTTCGTCGACAACGGGAACGTCTTCCTCGAGTCCCGCGACCTCGCGCTCTCCCAGCTGCGCTGGACCACCGGGGTGGGCGTGCGCTACCGCACGCCGATCGGCCCCGTCCGCCTCGACTGGGGCTACATCCTGGACCCGGCTCCGGGCGACGAGGGCCGCTCCCGCTTCCACCTGACGATCGGCCATGCGTTCTAGGCTCGCCCTCGTCCTCGCCGCCCTCGTCCCGGGCGTCACCTCCGCCCAGGACAGCCCGCGCCCGGCGCGGGTCGAGACCGTCGAGCGCGTGTTGGCGGTGGTGGACGAGCGCCCGCTCCTCCTGAGCGACGTCCGCACGCTCGCGGCCGTGCGGGGCCTCGGGGAGGAAGCGGCGCGGGAGGCCGCGATCGACGAGCGGCTCATGCACGCCGAGGCGGCGCGGCTGCCCCAGGCGGAGGTCACGCCCGAGGAGGAGCAGCAGGCCGTCATGCTCCTCCTCGCGGGGCGGCCCGCCCTGCGCGACACGGTGACGGAGCCGGACCTGCGGCGGCTGGTGCGCCGCCAGATCGGCATCTTCAAGTACGTGGAGTTCCGCTTCCGGCCCCAGCTGCGGGTGGGCGAGGACGAGGTGCGCAAGGCGTGGGAGGAGGAGCAGGCGGGCCGAGCCGCCGGCCCCGCGTTCGAGGACGCGCAGGACGAGCTGCGCTCCCGCCTCGAGCGCCGCGCCCTCGACGAGCGGATCGAAGCCTGGGTGAAGGAGCTGCGGGCCCGCTCCGACGTGCGCTACGTCGCGCCGCCGCCGCCGCCCGGGACGCCGTAGGCGCCGCGCCACGCGCGCACGCGCACGCGCAGGACGTCCGCGAAGGCCGCCGCCCCCCCCAGGAGGCGCACGCGGGTCGCCGCGTCGTTGCGCCACCTCACGCCCACCTCGGCGATCCGGAGGCCCCGCCGCCGCGCCACGTAGAGCGCCTCCACGTCGAAGGAGAAGCCGTCGAGCGTCGACGCGCCGAAGACGGTCTCCGCCGCTTCCGCGGTGAAGAGCTTGAAGCCGCACTGGGTGTCGTGCAGACCGGGCAGGAGCAGGGCCTGGACGAGGCAGTTGAACAGGCGTCCCATCGCCTCGCGGTGGACGCCCTGGTGCACCTCGACCCGGGCCCCGCGGACGGCGCGCGAGCCGATCGCGACGTCGCTCCCGGCGTCGAGGGCCGCCTCGAGGAGCGCCAGGTCCTCGATGGGCGTCGAGAGGTCGGCGTCGCTGAGGAGCCGCCGCGCCCCGGTCGCGGCGAGCATCCCCCGGCGGACCGCGTAGCCCTTGCCCCGGTTCGGCTCGTGCCGCAGGACACGCACCGGCCCCGGGGCCGAGCGCGCCGCCTCCGCGGTGGCGTCGGTCGAGCCGTCGTCGACGACCAGGATCTCGTGCTCGCGGTCGCGGAGGTGGGCGTCGAGGCGCGCGAGCGTCGCGGGGAGCCGCCGGGCCTCGTTGTAGGCGGGGATCACGACGGACAGCATCCCGCGACTCACCGGCCCTCCGGGACGAGGCCGACCACGATCTCGCGCGCGTCGGGGGGCGCCGCGGGAAGGCCGAGCGCGAGCGCCGCGGGACGCAGCTCGTCGAGGAGGAGCCCGAGCAGCGTCCCTTCGGGAGCGCGGTCCGTCCCGGCCGCGCGCTGCAGTCGCTCGCCGTCGCGGTCCACCTCGGCCGCGAGCGCGAGCAGCTCGCCGGCCGCGGCCTGCACGTCGTCCCCGGCGAGGAGGCGGACCGGCCGTTCCCCGAGCCGCGGGGCCGCCCGCGAGCGCACCTCCTCGCGCGTCGTGCCGAGGGCGAGCGACGCCGCCAGCACGCGCTCGTTCCACGGCAGCAGCGCGGGCAGCGCCCCGCCCCGTCCGGCGAGCACCTGCTCCGCCACGAACGAGCCCGTCTCGCCGCGGCACAACCGCGCCTCCCGCCGGTAGGCCGCGGCGTCGCCCCGCCCCGCCGTCTCCGCGTGGACGAGGCGGCGCAGGCACCAGTCCTCGAGCACGACGAGGCCCGGGCGGCGCAGGAGCGCGCGATACACGAAGCCGTGGGCGGGGTCGTCGGCCACGTCGTAGACGGGGACGCCCTGCGGCGCGTCGCCCTCTCCCGCGACCACCGCGCACGTCGCCTCGGAGGACAGCCGCGCGAGGACCCCCGCCCACCAGGGCGACCGGGCGCGAGGAGAGTGAACGGCGAGCTTCAACGCAGCGTCTCCGTGAGGCGGTCCACCACCGCGTCCCAGCCGGGGTGGCCCGCGCGCCGACGCCCGTGCTCGCCCATCTCCCGCAGCCGCCGCTCCGGGAGCGCGGCCACGCGGTCGACCGCCGCCCCGAGGGCCTCGGGCTCCGGGGGGCACACGAAGCCGCTCGCGCCGTCCTCGACGAGCTCGAGCGGCCCCCCCGCGTCGTGCGTCGTGAGGACCGGCTTGCCCGAGAGCAGCGCCTCGGCGGCGACGTAACCGTAGTCCTCGTCGAGCGGCGCGTAGAGGACCGCGCGGCACCCCGCGTAGAGCTCGAGGAGCTCCTCGTCCCCGACCCAGCCGAGCAGCTCCACCCGCTCGCCCACGCCGAGGCGGTCCGCGAGCCGGCGCAGCTCCCCCTCGAGGGGCCCGCGGCCCGCGATCCTGAGGCGGAGGTCGGGACGGGCCGCGGCGAGGGCCCGCACCGCGAGGTCCGGACGCTTGATCGGCTCGAGGCGGCCCGCCCAGAGGAGGAAGCCGCCGTACTCCCCGGTGCGGTAGCGGCCGAGGTGCGGGGGCGGAGGGGCGAGCGGCTCCGCGGTGAGCCGGTTGAAGCGGACGAGGCGGTCGGCCACGTTGCGGGAGATCGCGAACAGCGCCCGGCACTCGCCGAGGGCGGTCCGGTCCATCGCGTGGATCGCCTCGCGGGCCGCGCGGTCCTCCGCCGCGTCCGAGAACGCGGAGAACGCCGTGCCGTGCAGGTCGTAGGCCTCGCGCAGCTGGTGGAAGACCCAGGCGACCTTGCGCGGGTGCCGCACGAGGTAGCTCGGGAACTTCGTCGGGATGACGAGGTCGGGCCGCGCCCCGTCCGTCTCCCGCAGCTCGAGCAGGCGCCACGCGAGCGCCTGGCGCACCGTGTCGCGGGGCGGGTGGGCGTGGAAGGGGACGCTCACCACGTCCACCCGGAAGCCCCGGCGGCGCAGGCCGGCGGCGAGGTCGCGCACGAGGAGCTCCGCGCCGCCGGTCACGAAAGGCGCCTGGGCGGCGCAGACGAGGACGCTCTTCATGTGCCGCGCCGCCCGAGCGCCTCCTCGATCCGCGCGAGGCGCTCCCGCAGCTCCTCGAGGGCCCGGTCACGGGCGTTCCCGCCCCGGGTCGCCTCCTCGAGCACGAGGTCGACGCGCTCGACGACGTCGCGCACGTGGGCCACGAGCGCCGCCTCGAGACGCCGGTGCCGCTCGTCGGCCTCGTCCAGGCGGCGGCCGATCTCCCCGAGCAGGCGGTCGTAGCCCTCGTGGGTCGCGGCGAACCGCTCGCCGAGGTACTCGAGGATGCGGTTGTCGAGCTCGACCTGCCGCGCGTTGAACTCGCGCTGCGCGGCGAAGCGGGGAGCGAGCAGGCGGTCGAGGAGCCGGCGGAGGGCGCCCCACGGCCCCCGGGGCGGCGCGGGCTCCGCCGGCCACGCCGCGTTCACCGCCGCCCCGTCCGGGGGCGCGGGCAGCGCCGCCCGCCCGTGCGTCGTCCTGTCGCTCACCGTGACGCCATCCCGAGAAGCCTCCCGCATTCTACCCGCCCGCTGGGAGCGGACGTTACAATCCGGCGTGGCCGACACCCCGCAGGACCGCGTCGCGGAGCCGCACCGCCGCCGTCTCGCCGAGGAGGAGCAGGCCTACGCCGAGGCCCTCGCCGCCCTCGACCACCTCGCGTCCTTCGCGCTGCCCGAGGAGGACGCGCCGGCGGTCCGCGCGGAGCTCGAGCAGCTCAACGCGCTGTGGCCCTCGCCGGCGCGCCCCGCGGGGGGCGGATGGTCGGGGGCCCTGCGGGCGCGGGCGTGGGAAGCGCTCGGCCCGGTGGTGGAGCGCCAGGAGCGCTTCAACGCCGCCCTCGTCCGCCTGCTCAACACGCACCTCGAGCGCACCGCCGCCTTCCACGCGCGCCTGAGGGAGCTCGCCGGCGCGCTCGTGGCCTGGGCCCAGCGCGTGGAGCCGGCCGTCGACGCGCGCGACGCGGCGCGCCTGGCCGCCGCGCCCACCGAGGCCCACGCCGTGCTCGAGGCGTTCGCGCGGCGGCTCGACGAGATCGGCGACCGGGTGGAGGGGCTGCTCGCCCTGCGCGACCGCGTGGAGGCGGTCTCGGAGGAGGTCCGCGCGGTGCGGGGGAGCCTCGTCGCAGGAGCGCCGCCCCCCGCCCTCGCGCGCGCGGCCGAGGCCGCGGCCGAGGCCTCCGCCTACACCGCGTTCGAGAACCGCTTCCGCGGCAGCCGGGACGAGATCCGCGCCCGCCAGGAGTCCTATGCCGAGCTCTTCGCCGGGCTCTCCCCCGTGGCGGACCTCGGCTGCGGGCGCGGGGAGTTTCTGGCCCTGCTGCGCGAACGCGGCGTGGCCGCCCGGGGGGTCGAGACCAACGCGAACGTGGTCCGCGAGTGCCGCGAGAAGGGCCTCGACGTGGTCGAGGGCGACCTCGTGGCGTTCCTGCGCGCCCAGCCGGACGCCGCGCTCGGGGGCGTCTTCGCCGCCCAGGTCGTGGAGCACCTCCCTCCCCCCGTGCTCGCCGCGCTCCTGGGGGAGGCCCACCGGGTCCTGCGGCGGGGAGGGCTCCTCGTCCTCGAGACCGTGAACGCCGCCTCCGCCCTCGCCTTCCTCGAGGTCTACGTCCGGGACCTGACCCACGAGCGGCCGCTCCACCCCGAGACGCTGCGCTTCCTCGTCGCCGCCGCCGGCTTCTCGGAGGTCCGCGTCGAGATGCGCTCCCCGGTCGCGGACGACGTGCGCCTCGCGCTGCTCCCGAGCGGCGCCCTGCCCCCCCCGGCGACGCGGGTCCTCAACGAGAACGCGGAGCGCCTGAACGCGCTGCTCTTCGCCCCGCTCGACTACGCGGTGCTCGCCCGCCGCTGAGCGGGCGCGGGGCGTCGGGCGAGGGCGACGACGCTCGCCCCGACCGGGAAGCGGACCCCGCGGCGCACGAGAGCGGCCTCCGCGAGGAGCGCACGCCGGAAGGCCCACTCGAGGGGCGGGGGGAGGAAGCCCACGTCCGAGCCCTCGCGGTCCAGGAGGCGGTCCATCGTCCGGCGCGCGAGCAGCAGCGGGACGAGCAGCGCGTTGCAGTAGGTGGCGCGTTCGACGCGCAGGCCGGACGAGACGAGCAGCTCGACGAGCTCCCCGCGCGTGTAGCGGTGGCGCGACTGCACCTCGACGTCGTGGGCGCCCCACAGCGCGCGCAGCGCGGGCACGCGGACGAGAACGACACCTCCCGGGCGCACCACCCGCGCCATCTCCTCGACGGCCGCGCGGTCGTCGGTGACCCACGCGTGGTAGAGCACGTCGAACGAGGTCACGGCGTCGAAGGCGGCGTCGGGGAACGGCAGCGCGAGCAGGCTCGCGCGCACCGCGCGCACCCCCCGCTCGCGGCAGAAGGCGAGGGCCTGCGGGGCGAGGTCGACCCCGACCGCCCGGCCGAGCGCGGCGAGGACGAGGAGATTCATCCCGGTCCCGCACCCCGCGTCGAGGAGGCGCAGCTCTTGCCGCTCCCGCCCGGCGAGGGCCGGCTCGAGCAGAGCCGCTGCGATCGCCCGCTGCCCGACGTACCACCACTGGTCTTCCTCCGCCTCGAACATCCGGCGGTACTCCGCCGGCTTCACGGGCGGCTGGCGTCCGAGGTGACGTGCTCGATCACCCGGTCGAGGATCTCGTCGAGCTGCACCTTCGGCTCGTAGCCGGTCAGCGCCCGCAGCTTCGAGAGGTCCGGCACCCGGCGGTGCATGTCCTCGAAGCCCGCCTCGTAGGCCCGATCGTAGGGGACGAGCTCGATCGGGCTGCGCGACCCCGCGCGCGCCACCACGCGCCGGGCGAGATCGAGGATCGACACCTCCTCGCGGTCGTTGCCGACGTTGAAGACCTCGCCCGTCGCCCGCGGCTCCTCGGCGAGCGCGACGAGCTGGGAGACGACGTCGCCGACCCAGGTGAAGCAGCGGGTCTGCGTCCCGTCGCCGAAGACGGTGAGCGGGTGGCCGAGCAGCGCCTGCTTGACGAAGCTCGGGACGACCATGCCGTAGCGGCCGGTCTGGCGCGGGCCCACGGTGTTGAACAGCCGCGCGACGACCACCGGCAGGCGCTTCTCCTTGTGGTAGGCGAGGGCGAGGAACTCGTCGATCGCCTTGCTGCAGGCGTAGCTCCACCGCCCCTTGGAGGTCGGGCCCAGCACGAGGTCGCCGTCCTCGCGGAACGGGACGCGGTTCGCCTTGCCGTACACCTCCGAGGTCGAGGTGAGGAGCACCTTCTTGCGCTTCTTGTTCGCGAGCTTCAGCACCATCTCGGTGCCGTGCACGTTCGTCTCGATCGTGCGGACCGGGCTCTCGACGATGAGGCGCACGCCGACCGCGGCCGCGAGGTGGAAGACCACGTCCGCGCGGTCCACGAGCTCCGCGAGCACGGGCTCGTTGAGCACGGTGTCGACCGTGTAGTGGAAGCGGGGGCTCGCCTTGAGGTGCTCGATGTTCTCGATCGAGCCGGTCGAGAGATCGTCGATCACGTGGACCTCGTCGCCGCGCGCGACGAGCGCCTCCGCGAGGTGGCTTCCCACGAAACCCGCGCCGCCGGTGATGAGGGCCTTCATTCGAGCATGTCCTCCGTGATCGTCTCGTCGGCCTGGATCGGGCGGGCGGCCCGCCGGCCGATGACCCGGTGCGCCTCGGCGGGGGCGAGGCCCCGCTCGAAGCGGCCGTCGGTGTGCTTGAACGAGAGCGTCTCGCGGGTCAGGACGTCGCCGCGGCCGATGAGCGACGCGGCCACGATCGACCGGCCCCGCCGTCGCCCGGCGGGCGCCTCGCCGTCGCCCCGCGAGCGCTCGGAGAGACGCAGCAGCTCCACCATCCGGTAAAAGTCCTCGGGCGAGAGCGCGGCCGCCCAGTCGCGTCCCCGGCGGCTGCGGTCGAGGGTGAGCCGCTTCTCGACGAAGTCGGCGCCGTGGGCGGCGGCGAGGGCGGGGGCGAGGAGCGCGAACGCGGAGCCGCCGTCGGTCCCGTCGAGCAGCCCCACCGGCACCCGGAAGCGGTCCCGCGTCGGGGCGAGATCTCCGAGGCGCAGCTCCTCCGGGGCGGCGGGGGCGGTGGCGGGGCCGAGGAGGAGGGCGGGCGAGCCCCCCGCCGCGTCGAGCGCCTCGCGCACCTGCGCGTCCGCGGCCCCCCCCGCCCCGAGGAGCAGCGGCCGGCCGGCCTCGGCCAGGGCCCGCAGCAGGTCGGGGTGGTCGAGGTCGGAGGGGTGGGTCTGGTAGCCGTCGACGCCGGCCTCGGCGGCGAGGTCCCGGCCCGCGAGGTCGTAGACCTCGGCCACGACCGCCAGCCCCGACGCCCGGGCGGCGGCGAGCACCTTGCGCCACTCGCGCTCGCCGAGCTCCGCCTGCTCCATCTCGCGACGCTCCGGGTGGCGGCGGGCGAGCAGGTCCGCCGTGCGGTAGACGGGGAAGACGATGGCGTCCGCCCCCGCCTGGAAGGCAGCCTCGATGAGGCGCAGCGCGGCGTCGGCCTCGCCCTCGTGGGCCGTGCCCACGTGGGCGGCGATGAGGCAGGGCTGCCCTTCGCCGAGCGAGCGGCTGCCGAGGGAGAGGCTGGCCGTCTTCATCGGGCCTCCACCCTACCATGCGCGGCCTCGCGCAGCCGAGCCACGACGAGGGCGGGGTCGCTCCCCGGCGCCCACGCGAGGGCGGCTGCGGGTTGGGGCCCGCCGTCCGCGCGGAACGGCTCCGCCGCCGCCTCCTCGTCCCGCAGGAGGACGACCGCGGGCACGTCGGCCACGGTCGCCGCGTGCACGAGGGTCCGCCGCTCGTCCGTGTCCCGCACGTCGACGAGGAGGGCGCAGGGCCGCCAGGACGAGAGGAGCTCCACCGCGGACTCCAGCCGGCGCACGGCCCGCGGGAGGCGGCCCTCGAGGAGGACGGGCAGATCGCGTGCGGCGAGGTCCGCGAAGCGCACCCCGCGGTGGACGTACGAGTCGGCGAGGCCCGGCGTGCCGCGGAGCCTCCTCGAGCACTCGCGCAGCCGGCTCCCGGCCTCGGCGAGCGCGCCGAGCACGCGCCGGGTCTCGAAGCGCGGGAGCTCCGCCAGGGTGGCGCCGAGCACGGCTCGCCACAGGCCGTCCGCGGCCGCGGCGGCGAGCGGACAGAGCGCGCCGAGCGCCGCCTCGTCGTCGGCGACGACGAGGACCGCCGGCTCCGCCCCGGTCCGTCCCGCGAGCGGGCTCGGAGGCGGTGGGGCCGAGCCGGGCGCGAGGAGCCGCTCCAGCAGGCCGCTCGCTCCCCGCGGGGTCCCGGGCTCGTCCACACGGAGCGCGCGGGCCTTCGCGCGCTCCGGGCCGTGGTAGAGGACCCCGCGGAGGGTCGACGCGCGGGCGAGGAGGAGGGCGTCGGCCGGCGGCAGATGGGCCGCGTCCACCTCGGTCGCGCCGGTCCGCTCGAGCAGCTGCAGGGCGATCTCGATGATGCGCGCGCAGCGGGGTCCGGCCGTCTCTTCGCGCAGGAAGGACTCGGCGCACCACAGCAGCGACGCGCCGCGCCAGGCGACGAGATCGCGGAAGCTGCGGCCGTCCGAGATCGGCACCCGCGCCCACACCCGCGCCCACGCCCGGGCGGCGGCGTCCGCGCCGCGGGTCCCCTCCGCGCCCAGCACGTCCTCGACCGTCCGGAAGCTCACCCCCTCGCGGCGGAGAACGCTCACGGGGGCCCCGGGCCAGGCGACCACCTGCGCCCCCTCGAGCTGCCACCGCCGGGCGGCGGCGGCCGGGCCGCCGCCCCAGACCGCGAGCCGCCCGCGCGTTTCAGGCGTGGTCGTGTCCCCGGGTGCGCCGGCGCGGCGTCCAGCCGTAGCGGAAGCGCAGCAGCGCGAAGTTGACGAGGGCCATGTAGATCTCCTCGAAGGAGAGCTTCGAGGCCTCCCGCGCCCGGTTCCTGAAGTGGATCGGCACCTCGCCCAGCCGGAAGCCGTGGACCCAGGCCTGGTAGGCCATCTCCCCGTGGACGACGTAGCCGCGGATCCGGATCCGGTCGAACTCCGTCTCCTCGAGGACCGCGCGCCGGTAGGCGCGGTAGCCGCTCGTCGTGTCGCGGATGGGCACGCCCGCCACGAGGGCGACGTAGTGGTTGGCGAGCCTCGAGAGCAGCGGCCGCCAGAAGCCCCACTCCGACGACCCCCCGCCCGGGACGTAGCGCGAGCCCACCACCATGTCGCACTCGCCGAGCCGGGCGAGCAGCCGCGGCAGCTCGCGGGGGTGGTGCGAGAAGTCCGCGTCCATCTCGACGAACGAACGGTAGCCGCGGGGGTCGGCGAGGCCGCGCTTGAACGCGGCGATCACCGCGGCGCCCCGCCCCCCCTTCTCCGCGCGCAGGAGGAGCTCCACGCGCCCCGGGTGCGAGGCGGCGAGCGCGCGCACCGCGTCCGCGGTGCCGTCCGGGCTGCCGTCGTCGGCCACCCACACGTCGATCGTGTCCGCGAGGGCGAGCAGCTCCTCCACGAGGGGGCGGATGTTCTCCCGCTCGTTGTAGGTCGGGACGACGACGAGCGTCCTCTCCGTGCCGGACACGCTCACTGCCGGAAGGTCCGCAGCGTCTCGAGGTAGTGCTCGGGAAGCCCGATGTCGAAGCGCATCCCCTGCACGAGGAGGCCGTGGAAGCCGTCCTCCTGGCGCAGCCGGTCGAGGGCCGAGGTGAGCTGGAACTCGCCCCGCTCGCGGACGTTGTGCCGGATGTGCTCCTCGAGATAGGCGAACAGCTGCGGCTTGATCACGTACTGCCCGAAGACCGTGAGGTACTCCCCGTCCGGGAGGCCCGGCACCCGCAGGCTGGCGCGCGCGTAGTCCGCGGTCGGCTTCTCCGCGAACTCGGTGATGTTGAGGAGCCGCTCCGGCTCGAGCCACACCCCGGTCGCCGCCCCGAACGCCCCGATCTCGCCCTCCGGGGTGCGCCGCAGGCCGACGACGCTCGTGCCCGACCGCTGGTACGCCTCCACGAGCTGCCGGGCGCAGGAGACGTCGCTCGTCGAGCGGTAGAGGTGGTCGCCGAGCATGAGCAGGAAGGGCTCCTCCCCGAGTGCTTCGCGGGCGGAGAACACCGCGTGGCCGAAGCCCTCCTGGGCGGCCTGGGTCACGAAGCTCACCCGCCGGCCGATCTCGAGGATCCGCCGTGCGTAGTCCTGGAAGTGGCGGGGCAGCTTGTTGTAGTTCTCGATCGAGATCTGCTGGTTGAAGAAGGACTGGAAGTCCGGGAGGTCGCTCTCCTGGACCACGATCACGACCTCCTCGATGCCCGCCTCGAGCGCCTCCTCGACGATGAGGAGGATGGCAGGCTTGGCGATCCCGTCCCGGTCGACCACCGGGAACAGCTCCTTCTTCGTGGCCTTGCTCGCCGGGAACAGCCGGGTCCCGAAGCCGGCGGCCGGGATGAGCGCCCGCGTGACGCGGGGGCCGGTGCCGAGGGTGAGGGGCAGGGCGGCGACGCCGAGGTCGCGCTCGAGGATCTCGATCGTCGCCTGCTGGTCGGCCGCGCTGCGCGCCACGAACTGGGCCGATCCGTCGCCCTGGGAGCCGACGCCCTTGCCGCCGAAGACGTGGGGGCGCAGGGCCTCGTGGGAGAGCACGCGGTGCAGCACGGGAGCGGTGAGCTCCTCGGGGCAGGCGGGGGTCGCGTAGCGGTCGAAGAAGGCCTGGGCCTCGACCATGAGCGCGCCCAGACGCTCGGCGTCGCCCGCGGCGAGGGCCTCCTTGGCCTGGCGGACGACGCGGGCGTTGATCGGTCCGAGCAGCTCCTGGACGCCCCGCTCCACCTCCCCCTCCGCGAAGGGGTACGAGCGGTTCAGCCGCTTGAGGATCTCGACGGTGTCCTTCCTCGCCTTGAGGTCCACGATGACGAAGTGCAGCTCCTTCGCCGGGCGCACCTCCTCCGTCGAGAGGCGGTCGCCGTCGAACTCCATGAGGACGGCGCGGTCGCCGAACGCGCAGCCCTGGTCCATGCGGCCGCAGCGGGAGGGCGTCGTGATCTCGCCCTGGTAGGCGAGCTCCATCTCGCCCCGCACGGTGAGACGCAGGTCGTAGACGCGGTTGAACGCGCGGGCGGTGAGGACGCTGATCGCGGCCGAGGAGGACAGCCCCTTCTTGATCGGCAGGTCCGTCTTGAAGTTGCGGATGACGAGGCCCCGCACCCGGTAGTTCGTGAGGACCTGGTAGGCGACGCCCGCCGCGTACGAGAAGAAGCCCCCGCGCTGGGCCTCCTCGAGCAGCGCCTTCGGCTCGAGCGGGATCTCGTGGGGACCCCGCGTCTCTCCCTCCGGGGTCGTCGAGGTGAGCACGAGCGCGGTCGGGTGGGGCTCGACCTCCGCGTGGATCCCCTGGTTCGTGCCGCAGATGAGGGTGTAGCCCTTCTCGACGTCGGCGTTGATGCGGCGGTAGCCGCCCGCCCAGTCCGAGTGCTCGCCGAAGAGGCAGATGCGTCCGGGGACGAAGATCCTCAAGCTGCCCTCACGCCCGGAAGACCTCCGGGCCCGCGGCCCCCGTCCCGCCGAGGCCGAGGGGCGCCATCAGGTTGCGGGTGTCGACGACGAGCCGGGCCCCCGCGTACAGCCGCGCGTCCTTGAAGTCGGAGTGCGCGGTCGAGACGACGAGCGCGTCGTGGCGCGCGAACTCCTCCGCCGTGCACGGCACCGAGGAGAGGCCGATGTCGTGCTCGCGTCCTCTCCGCGCGACCGGGATGTAGGGGTCGCAGTAGGCGACCTCCGCTCCCGCCGCGCGCAGCCGCTCGATGATCTCGAACGAGGGCGACTCGCGGTCGTCGTCGATGTCGGCCTTGTAGCTGAGGCCGAGGACGAGGATCCGCGACCCCTTGAGGCTCTTGCCGTGCCGGTTGAGCGCCCGCGCCGTCCGCTCGACCACGTGCTGGGGCATCGAGGTGTTGATCTCCCCGGCCAGCTCGATGAAGCGCGCCCACGTCCCGTGCTCGGCCGCCTTCCAGGCGAGGTAGAACGGATCGAGGGGGATGCAGTGGCCCCCGAGCCCCGGGCCGGGGTAGAAGGGCATGAAGCCGAACGGCTTCGTCTTCGCCGCTTCGATGACCTCCCACACGTCGATCCCCATCCGGTCGAGGACCAGCTTCATCTCGTTCGCGAGGGCGATGTTCACCGAGCGGAAGACGTTCTCGAGGATCTTCGCCGCCTCCGCGACCTCGGGCGAGGAGACGCGCACCACGGTGTCGACCGCCGCGCCGTAGAGGGCGGAGGCGACCTCGAGCGAGGCGGCGTCCATCCCGCCCACGATCTTCGGGATGTTCTGGGTGTGGAAGCTCCGGTTCCCGGGGTCCTCCCGCTCGGGGGAGAAGGCGAGGAAGAAGTCGCGCCCGCACTCGCGGCCCCCCGCGGCGAGGCGCGGGAGCAGCTCCTCGCGGGTCGTGCCCGGGTAGGTCGTCGACTCGAGGACCACCAGCTGGCCGGGGGGCAGGCGCCGCGCGATCTCGTCCGCGGTCGAGCGCACGTAGGAGAGGTCGGGCTCGCGGTGGCGGCCGAGGGGGGTCGGCACGCACACGAGCACGGCGTCGCAGTCGGCGAGCCGGTCGAAGTCGGTGGTGGCCGAGATCCGCCCGCCCGCGAACGCCCGGGCCACCCGCTCCTTGCCGATGTGGCGGATGTAGGACTCGCCCCGGAGGAGCGCCTCGGGCTTCGTCCGGTCCACGTCGAAGCCGACGACGGCAAAGCCCGCCTCCTCGAACAGGAGGGCGAGGGGAAGCCCGACGTAGCCGAGGCCGATCACCCCGACCCGGGCGGCGCGAGCCTCGATCCTCGAGAGCTGAGCGGCGCGATGATCGGTCATACGACCGTGGATGCTAGCACCGCTCGGCCGCGTCCACGACCGCCTCGACCACCCGCTGCGCCTGCGCGTCGGTCAGCTCCGGGTAGAGCGGCAGCGAGAGGATCTCGGAGGCGGCCTTCTCGACCACGGGGAGCGTTCCCGTCCCGCCGCCGAGCCCGGCGAGGGCGGGCTGCACGTGGAGGGGGATCGGGTAGTGGACGAGCGTTGCCACGCCCCGCTCGCGCAGCGCCGCCGCGAGGGCGTCGCGGCGCGGGTGGCGCACCACGAAGAGGTGGCGCACCGCGCGTGCCCAGGGCTGCTCGCGCAGGAGCGCGACCCCCGCCCCCTCGAGCCCGCGCTCGTAGCGCTCCGCGATCTCCCGCCGGCGTGCGGTCCAGCGTGCGAGGTGGCGGACCCCCACCCGCAGGAGCGCGGCCTGCAGCTCGTCGAGGCGGCTGTTCACCCCCGGCTCCTCGTGTCGGTAGCGGTCGCTCTGCCCGCCGTTGCGCAGCCGGCGCAGCCGTGCGGCGAGAGCGGGGTCGTTCACGAGCACCGCCCCGCCGTCGCCGAGGGCACCCAGGTTCTTGGTCGGGTAGAAGGACAGCGCGCCCACCCCCCGCTCGCCGGCGAGGGTCCCCACCGGCCGCCCGCGGTAGAGGGCGCCGTGGGCCTGGCAGGCGTCCTCGACGACCTCGATCCCGCGCGAGCGGGCGAGCTCGAGGATGGGGTTCATGTCCGCCGGGTGTCCGTAGAGGTGGACGGGGAGGATCGCCCGCGTGCGCGGGGTGATCGCCTCCGCGACGCGCTGCGGGTCGAGGGTGAGGGTCCGTGGGTCGACGTCCACGAACACCGGGCGCGCCCCCGCCTGCAGCACGGCGAGGGCGGTGAACGCGGCCGAGAGCGAGGTGGTCACCACCTCGTCCCCCGGACCCACCCCGAGCGCGCGCAGGGCGAGCGCGATCGCATCGGTGCCGTTCGCGACCGCCACCGCGTCGCGGGCGCCGAGGGCCGCCGCGAGCTCCCGCTCGAAGGCCTCCCCCTCCGGTCCGAGGACGAAGAAGCCCGAGTCGAGCACGCGGGCGATCGCCTCGTCGATCTCGCCGCGGTGGGCGGCCACGTGCGCCTTGAAGTCGACGAAGGGGACCGCGGGGGGGGCGCTCATCCCCGGACCGCCTCCCTCGCGGGGAAAGAGTGCTTCGTCCCCGGCCGCAGGTGCTGCCGGCCCACGACCAGCTCCCCCCACAGGCGGGCGAGGTCGACGAGCGTCCGGAGCACCCGCGGGACGTTGAAGAACTGGCTCTTGCCGTAGCTGCGGTGGAAGTGGTGCACCGGCACCTCGGCGAGGCGGAAGCCGTGGTCCTGGACCTTCTTCATGAGCTCGACGCAGATGACGCCGGAGGAGCGGGTGAGGCGCACCTTCTCGAACACGCTGCGCCGCATCAGGCGGAAGTCGCAGTCCACGTCGGACAGGCGCAGCCCGAAGGCGAGCTTGACGAACCAGTGATAGACGCGCCCGATCACGATCCGGTGCAGAGGGTCGTTGCGCGAGATCTTGTAGCCGTTCACGAAGTCGACCGCCGGGGAGAACGCCTCCCAGAGCCGGGCGAGCTCGCGCGGGTCGTACTGGGCGTCCCCGTCGGTGTAGAAGACGAGCTCCTTCGACGCCGTCTCGAAGCCGGTGCGCAGGGCGCCCCCGTAACCCCGGTTCACCGGGTGATGGACCACCTTCAGCCACGGGAAGTGCCGGGCCATCTCGTCGAGGAGGGCCCCCGTGTGGTCGGGGCTGCCGTCGTCGACCACGATCACCTCGTAGTCGTCGGTGAGCTCGCGGGCGGTCATGTGGGCGACGAGGGCGAGGCTCGCGATCGTCCCCGCGTCGTTGTAGGCGGGGAAGAAGATGCTGAGGCCGGGTCGTCCTGCGCTCATGGGAGCCTCTGGCGACAAACGAGCGAAGCTAGCACGCACGCTCGACGGGGGTCAAACACGTCGACGCGCGAGGGCGAGACCGAGGCCGGCCGCCCCGAGGGCGGCGAGGAGGACGCCCTCTCGCAGGCCGCGGGCGTGGTGATCGAAGACGACGCGGTGGGTGCCGGGGGGGAGGACCACGCCCATGCGGTCGCCGTTGACGCGGATCACCCGGGCCCTCCGCCCGTCCACCGTGGCCTCGAACCCCGGGTCGTGGCCCTCGGCGAGCACGAGGAGGCCCGGCCCCTGCGCGCGGACGACGATCCTCCCGCCCGCCGCGCGCGCGAGGTCGGCGGGCGAGGAGCGGCTGCCCGGCGGAAGCTCCACGTCCTTCGCGTCGGCCTCGGTCGCGACCGCCTCGCGGCTCGCGTCGACCCCGAGGCGCGTCGGCGCGCGCAGCAGCTCGAGCAGCCGCGCCTCGTCCGGGGCGAGGCGCAGCGACTCGACGACGCGGGCGGGGGCGATCCCCCGGCGCACCTCGAAGAGCGACACGCGGGGCGTGAGCGCCGCCGCGGCGAGGCGCACCTCGTCGCTGAGGTAGGCGGAGGCCGTCGAGAGGCCGACGCTGCGGCCGGTCTCGGCGTCCCGCAGCCCCGCCCGCACGATCCACAGGGGGGGAGCGCCCGGCCAGGCCCGGAAGCGCAGGGCGGTGACGGCGAAGCGGCCGGGCAGGCGCAGGACGGCGAGGTACTGGTGCCCCGTGAATCCCCCGGGGGCGGGATGGCTCGCGTGCACCGTGGCCTTCGAGTGGCGGACGCTCGCGCGCACGTCCTCGCGCTCCCAGGCCCACTCCGCGGTGTCGACCCCCGCCTTGATCGGCATCCAGATCTCCCGCCCGGAGGCGAGGCGCGCCACGCACTCGGCGACGATCTGCCCCTGGGCCGCGGCCACCGCGCCCGAGAGGTAGCTGACGAGACGGACCTCGGTGGCCCGGGTGAGGGGCAGCGGGAACAGGTGGGGACGTGGGGGCTCGACGACCACGTCGAGCGCGCCGCCGAGGCCGTCCGGGCCGGCGGGCGCGGCGAGCGCGGAGGTCGCGACCTGGACGAAGCGCACGCCGAGAAGCTCGAGGCGGCCGGGGTCCGTGTCGAGGAGCGCCGGGGGTACGGTCCCGTCTTTGCCCATGCCGTCGAGGACGACGCGCCGCGAGCGCGGTGCGAGGGGGTCGTACCCGTTGACGTTGCGCCGGGCGGTGAACGACGCGAGGTTCGCCCACGCCAGATCGCGCTCGCGCCCCTCCGGCCACGCGGTGGCGAGGGTGAGGGTCCGCTCCGAGAGGCGCGGGCCCATCACGTGGTCGATGGCGGCGCGGGTCGCGGTCGGCTCTCGCAGCTCGCCGGGCGTCGGGGCGCCCGCCCACGCCTGCCGGCCGGAGGGCTGGAGGAGGAACGAGGCGAGCAGGGGCAGGAGGAACACGCGGGCCGCGACCGGGTCGCGCGCCTCCGCGAGACTGAAGTAGAGGACGAGGCTCAGGGCGAGGAGTCCGACCGGGGCGGCCAGCTCGAGGGGGAGAGGCCCCGTGACGGTGGTCGCCACCGAGAGCCCCGCCGCCGAGGAGAGGGCGGCGATGAGGGCGAGCAGGCGCAGCCGCCGGCCCCGTGGCGCGCCGCGCGCCTCCCACTGGGCCGACAGGGACAGCCCTCCGAGGACCGCGAGCGCGAGGTCGAGGGCGAGGGGCAGTGCCCCCGCGGCGTCGGGCCGGCCCCGCGCGGCGAACAGCACCAGCACGAGCGCGACCACCGTCGCGGTCGCGCGCAGGGCGGGGACGCGGCCCACGAGGGGCACCGCGGCGAGGGCGAAGACGGGCGCGGGGGAGTGCGAGACGTAGCGGACGACGAGGCCGGCCGCCCCCGCGAGGCTCGGGGCGGCGCGCGTCGCCCCGGCGGCGCCGCTCCCCGTCTCGGCGAGAGCGACGAGCGTCGGGACGAGCTGGGGGGCGGCGAGGAGGATCCCGGCGAGCATCGCGCCGAGGGCCGGGCCCACGCGGGCTCGCCCGCGCCCGAGCAGGGCGAGGCCGAGCCTCGCGCCCACCAGCAGCGCCGCCGCCCCCGCGGCCTCCGGCGAGCCCGCGAGGAGCAGGACCGCGACCGCGCCGGCGAGCGCCGCGGCCGTGCGCCGGCGCGGGGCGGCGAGGGCCTCCTCCACGAGGAGGAGGACGAGGGGGAGCGCCGGGGCGGCGACGAGGGTCGACGTGTCGCCGAGGTGGGCGACGAGGTAGGGGCCGAGGGCGAAGCCGAGGGCGGCGAGCGACGCCCCGATCGCCCCTGCCCCGAGCCGTCGCACGTAGAGGTAGACGAGCGGCCCCAAGAGGCCGAGAGAGGCGAGGACGAGGACCTGGAACGCGGCGAACGGGGCGATCGGCGTGAGGGCGACGGTGAGCGGGTGCAGCGCGCCGGGGCGGTAGGAGGCGAGCAGGGGGGAGCCGGAGAACGCGGAGGGGTTCCAGGAGGGCACCTCGCCCCGGTTCCAGGCCTGCCAGGCCTCGGCCCGCAGCGGCAGGTGCAGCGCCACCCCGTCCCCCGGCGCGAGAAGCCGACCCTCGCGCAGCGCCGGCGCATAGGCGACGAGGGGCGCGAGCGCGAGGAGCAGGAGGGGCAGGCCGCGCCGCATGCGGTGACCCTAGCACGCCCGGCGCGGGCGGCGGGAGCCGCCCGCCCGGCTTCAGCGCCGGCGCTCGACCGCCGCGCGCCAGCCCGAGTAGAAGCGGAACTGCTCGGCGTTGTCGAGGACGACCGGCGCGTTCCCCTCTCGGCCGCCCCGGAGCGAGCCCGCGGCGGACAGCGCGCTCCGCGGCTCGGGGGAGGCGGGCGCGAGCGCGGGCGGCAGGCGGCGGAAGCCGTCGTCCCGCGCCGCTTCCTCGGCGACCGTGTCCACCCAGGCGTCGAGCTCCAGCCGGGCGGAGCCCGTGACCGAGAAGCCGAACTCGAAGCTCGCGGCATCGCACTCGACGGGCCGCGGGACGTCGCCTCCCCCTGGCGAGAGGAGGTGCAGGTGGACGCGGTAGCCCTCCTCGAGGCGGGCGGTGCTCACCTTGCGCCGGCGGTCGGAGGGCTGGTACTCGCGCACGATCGCCCCCCGCACGACGAGCAGCACGTCGCCCCGGCGGACCTCGACGAGCCCCTCCTCGGTCCGCAGGACGAGGAGGTCGTCCCGGCGCTCGCCCCCCACGGCGCGCCGCGGCCGCACCCGCGCCTCGCTCTCGGGGACGCGAACGACGCGCAGGCCGCGCCCGGCGAGGCGCGTCGCCTCGGCCTGCGCCGCGTCGGGCTCGCACGCGCGGTGCAGGTGCAGGCCCCCCCTGCGGACGAGGAGGGTCGCCTCGTAGGGGGAGACGGCGAGCGCGTCCGCGAGGGCGCCGGTTGCGGCGCCGGCGAGATCGACGATCACGAGCTCCCGCGCCGCCCCCGGCGCGGCCGGAGGAGGCGGCGCGCCGAAGGCGGGCTCCGCCCCGGCCTGCGCGGAGACCGTGGCGGGGAGAAGCGCGGCACCGCAGTAGAGGCAAGCCGCGCGCGCGACCGCGACCGGGCGCCGGCAGGCCGGGCAGAGCGCCATGGGCTCAGACGTTGAACTTGAACTCGACCACGTCCCCGTCCTTCACCTCGTAGTCCCGGCCCTCGAGGCGCAGGGTGCCCCGCTCGCGGCAGGCGGCGATCGAGCCCGCGGCCACGAGGTCCTCGAACGCCACGACCTGGGCGCGGATGAAGCCCCGCTCGATGTCCGAATGGATGGCGCCCGCCGCGGCCTGGGCCCGCGTGCCCCTCGGGATCGTCCACGCCCGGCACTCGTCCTCGCCCGCGGTGAGGAACGAGACGAGCCCGAGCAGCTCGTAGGTGGAGCGGATCACGCGGTCGAGCCCGGGCTCGGCGAGGCCGAGGTCGTCGCGGAAGGCCTGGGCATCCGCCGGGGCGAGGTCCACCATCTCCGCCTCGATCGGGGCGGAGACGGCGCACGCCGCGAGGCCGGGCCTCCTTGCGAGCTCGGCGAGGCCCGATCGCTCGAGGGCCCCCGCCGCGTCCCTCATGTCCTCCTCGCCCAGGTTGGCGACGAGGAGCATCGGCTTGCCCGAGAGCAGCGCGTAGCCCCGCAGCCGGTGGGTCTCCTCGGGGGTGAGGGAGGCCTCGCGCAGCGGCTTCTCCGCTTCGAGGGCCTCGCGCAGGCGCACGAAGAGGGCCTGCTCCGCCTCGTCCTCGGGCTTGCGCGCCTTCTTGATGCTCGCCGCGAGCCTCTCGAGGCGTCGCTCGACGGTGCCGAGGTCGGCGAGGATCAGCTCGAGCTCGAGCATCTTCGCGTCGCGCAGGGGGTCGACCGAGCCCTCGGGGTGGGGTGCGGCGTCCGACTCGAACCCGCGTACGACGTGGACGAGGGCGTCCACCCCGCGCAGCGCGGGCAGGTCTACGAGGGCCGAGCCCTCGCCCTTCGCGACCCCCGGCACGTCGACGTACTCGACGGTGGCGAGGGTCTGCTTCCTGGGGTGGAAGATCGCAGCGAGCCGGCCCACCCGGGGGTCGGGCACGCGGGCGATCCCCACCCGGGCCTCCGAGCGGGCGCCGGGGGCGGGGGCGGGCGTCCCCGTCAGCAGCTGGAAGAGCGTGCTCTTGCCCGCGAGAGAGAGCCCGAGGATGCCGGCCTTCATGGCCCGATTATACGGGCCGGCCCCGCCGCCGACGGCGGTGTAGAATCCCCTCTCGGCATGCTGCCCGCCCTGCTCGCACTCGCGCTCCAGGCGGGCCCCGCGCAGCCGGGCGTGGGCGTTCCCTCCCCGCCGCCCCCGGGCGAGGGGCCGGTCATCCTCTTCCTCGTCGACAACTCGGCCTCGCTTCCCCCCCTCGACCCCGAGGAGAAGCGCCTCACCGCGCTCGAGCGGATGTTCTCCTTTCTCAAGGGCCACCGCTACCGGCTCGTCCTGTTCGGGGGAAAGTCGGAGATCGCGGTCGACGACGTCACGCGCTACCGCAACGACGGGCAGTGGACCGACTTCTACCACGCCTTCGCGACGGCGCGGCGCCTCGCCGCGGGCTACCCGCGCGGCACGGACGTGCGCATGGTGCTCCTCACCGACGCGATCGTCGACCCCGACCCCGCGGACTGGCCCGACGTGCCACCGGGGTGGGACGCGAGGACGCACTCCGCCCGCAAGACGGTGGAGCTGCTCGGCGAGATGCGGATCCCGCTCTACGTCATCCTCGTCGGCCGGCCCCCGGGGGAGGTGGCGGGGCGCGACCGCGAGCAGTCGCCCGGCTTCGTCCTCGACATGGTGCAGGCCGCGAACGGCGCCGCGGCCGCCCCGCTCGCCCAGACGCTCGCCGCGTTCTTCCAGGACGACGGCCTTCTCCTGCGCAAGTTCGTCTACCGGGTGGCGCCCCACGAGGGGCTCGCGAAGATCGAGCCGGTCGTGAGGCGCATCGCCGCCCCACCCCGCGCGGGGATCGAGCTGAGGATCTTCCTGTGGTTCGTGCTGCCGCTCCTCCTCATCCTGGTCGCCCTGCTCGGCCTGCTCGTGCGCTCGTTTCCCGGGCCGGGGGACCTCGAGATCCTCGAGCTGTCCCTCGCCCACCCGGTGCACGTGGCGGTCGACCGCATCCACCGCGCCCCCGACGGCACGTGGTCCACCCAGGGGCTGAGCCTCGCCGCCGACGCCCGCAGCGCCGCCGCGACGTTCACCCTCCAGGGGGGAGGGATCGATCTCACGGGCGCGGGTCTCGACACCTCCGGGCTCGACCCGCGCGACGCGGCGCTGCTGCCCCTCGACCTCGACGCGATGCGCCGCGCCCTCGAAACGGCCACCGACGCCGGCTCGCGGGAGGACAAGATCCACGCGCTGAACCTCGATTACGCGGCCCGCAGCCTCGCCCCCGCGGAGGCGGAGCGGCTGCTCACCCGCCCGGTCGCGGAGCGCGCGGGGATCCCCGCGGTGGACTTCGTGCGGGCCAAGGCCCACCTCGCCTTCGACGATGCCCTGCGGCGGCGGCTCCTCGAGCCCCGAGTCCTCGTGGTCACCTACGGCAAGAACGCCGCCCGCCGCGAGATCGCGAAGGGCGCCGTCCTGGGGATCGGCGGCTACGGCTTCCTCGTCCGGGAGATCGACGCGGGGGGGCGCAAGGACGCGCGGGTCGTTCTCTACTACGACCGCGTGCCGTCGCTCCTCGGGCTCAAGACGATCCTCCCCGACGTCTTCCAGCGCGCGTTCCGCTTCCGGCGGAGCCGCCAGCGCGTGGTGAGCTGAGGGCGATGCCACGCCGGATCCTGGTCGCGGGGCTCGACGCGCGGGAGCTGCGGCTCGAGGTGCGCTTCCTCCAGCGCGAGCCGGAGCTCGTGGTCGAAGCCGACTCCGCCCGGGCCCTGCTCGACGCGCTCCTGGCGGAGGGGGCCGCGCTCGTGGTCCTCGGCCCCCGCCTGCCCGACATCCCCCTCGTCGAGGCCATCCAGCGCATCCGCGAGGGACCGGCCGGCCGGCGCGTCTCGCTGCTCGCCGTGATCCCCGCGACCGAACCGGTCGGGACCGAGGGCGTCGTGCTCGGGGCGGGGGCGAACGCGGTCCTGCGCCGCCCGCTCGACCGCTGGGTCCTCGAGAGCTGGGCGGCCAAGCTGCTCGAGGTGCCGCGCCGGGTGCAGGCCCGCATCCCCGTCCACGTGCAGGTCGTGGGCAGCCGCCGCAGCGCCCCCGGCGAGCACTTCTACGGCCTCAGCCGCAACCTGTGCGTCCACGGGATGCTCCTCGCGAGCCCGGTGCGGATCGAGGCCGAGGACCTCGACCTCGAGATCGACCTGCCCGAGCCCGAGGGGCGCGTGCGCGTCCTCGGGAGGATCGTGCGCGAGGCGCCCGAGGTGGGTTGGCCCTACATGGGCTACGGGATCGAGTTCCTCTTCCTCCCCGAGGCGGGGCAGAGGGCGATCGACCGGATGGTGCGGCGCGAGGCGTCGCTCGAGCCGGTCCCGTCGTTGTGGCCGGCGGGCGCCATCCACTCGACGGTGCGCCGGGACGACTGGATCTGGGAGATCTCGGAGCCCGCCCGCACGGACGAGGGCTTCCTGGTGGAGATCCGTCGGGCCCCGCGCGAGGGCTGGCGGCCGGGGGCGGCGGCGCCGGTGTCCGTGGTGGAAGGGCCCGACGCCGCCGCGGCGATCGAGGGGGCGCGCGAGTTCGTGCGCCGCCACGGCTGAAGCGGTGCCCCGGGTCAGCGTGCTCCTGCCGGTGCGCGACGCGGCGGCGACGCTCGGCGCCTGCCTCGACTCGCTGGCCGGGCAGACCCTCGCCGACCACGAGGTGATCGCGGTCGACGACGGCTCGCGCGACGGAGGCGGCGCGACGCTCGACGCGCGGGCCCGCGAGGATCCGCGGCTCCTCGTCCTCCACTCGCCCCCCCGCGGCCTCGTGGCCGCCCTCCAGGCGGCGCTCGCGCGGGCCCGGGCCCCGATCGTCGCGCGCATGGACGCGGACGACGTCTCGCACCCCGACCGCCTGCGCCAGCAGGTCGAGCGGCTCGAGCGCGACCGCTCGGTCGACGTGCTCGGCTCGCGCGTCCGCCTCGTGGGCCCCGGGGACGGGCCCCCCGGAGAAGGCATGAAGGCCTACGTCGAGTGGCAGAACGCGCTCCTCGACCACGACGCGATCGCCCGCGACCGATTCGTGGAGTCGCCGCTCGTGCACCCCTCGGTCGCGATGCGCACGAGCGCTCTCGCGGGCCTCGGGGGCTGGCGCGAGACGGGCGGCCCCGAGGACTACGACCTGTGGCTGCGGGCCTTCGACGCCGGGCTGCGCTTCGCCAAGCTCGAGGAGGAGCTCGTCGAGTGGCGGGACTCCCCCGGGCGGCTGACCCGCACCGACCCGCGCTACGCCCCGCCGCGCTTCCTGGCGCGCAAGCTCGAGGCGCTCGCCCGCGGGCCCCTCGCGGGGGGCCGCGGGGTCGTCCTGTGGGGAGCGGGGCCGCTCGGCAAGGCCTGGTCGCGCGCCCTGCGCGGCGCGGGCCACGCGATCGAGGCCTTCGTCGAGGTCGACCCCGCGCGGATCGGGACCACGCTGCACGGTGCGCCGGTGGTGGCGGTGGCGGACGCGGCGAGGCTGCGCGGAGCGCTGCACCTCGCCGCGGTCGGACAGAGAGGGGCGCGCGAGCGCATCCGCGCGGAGGCGGCGCGGCTCGGCCTCGAGGACGGCCGCGACCTCTTCGCGGTCGCCTGAGGGCGAGCGTCGCCGGGCGGCCCGCTATAATCGGTCCATGGTGGGACGGACGCCGATCCTCGCCGCCCTCGCCGCCCTCGCCGCCGTGCCCGCTCCCGCCGCGAAGACGGAGGCCCCGCCCCCGCCGTCCCGGCTCGAGGTCCTCGGCCGCACCCTCGCCCTCGAGGACGCCCGCTCGGCGGGCGGGGGCGAGCTCGAGCAGCAGCTGCGACACAGGGACGCCGGCGTGCGTCGCCGCGCCGCCCTCGCCGCCGGCCGCGTGGGCGACCCTTCGCTCGTCCCCGCGCTCGTCGACCTCATGAACGACGCCGAGGTGGAGGTGCGTCGCGTGGCGGCCTTCGCGCTCGGGCTCGCAGGCGACCCGCGCGCCGCGGACCGCCTCCTCGCCGCCCTCGCCGACCCGGACGCAGCGGTGCGCGGCCGCTCTGCGGAGGCGCTCTCGCGGATCGGCGACCCGCGCGCCGCGGCCGCGATCGCCCGCTCCCTCGTCGACTCGCTCCCGAAGACGATCACCCGCATGACCGTGAGGGGCGACGATCCCGGGAGCGCCGACGACACCTGGGCGGAGCAGCGGCTCGCGCTGTTCGCCCTCGCTCGCCTGCGCGACGCGGGCGCCGCGCGCCTGGCCCTCCTCGACGCCGCGCGACCGCGCTTCGACTGGTGGGCGGCCACGTGGGTGGCGATGCGCCTCGCGAGCGAGGAGCTGCGTCCCGTCCTCGTCGAGGCGCTTCAGTCCTCCGACCCTCTCTCGCGCGCGCTCGGCGCCCGCGGCCTCGGCGCCCTCGCCGACGCCTCCGCGGTGCCGCTCCTCCTCCCCCTCCTCCGCGACCCCGACGAGGGCGTGGTCGTCCACGGCCTGCGCGCGCTCGGTGCGCTCGGCGACCCGCGAGGCACCCCGGCGGTCGCCGCGGCCCTGCAGTCGCAGAGCGACGTCGTGCGCCGGGAGGCCCTCCTCGCGCTCGCCGCGCTGCCGGCCGAACCCGCGCTGCGCCCCCGGCTCGTGGCCCTCGTCGGCGACCGCAGCCCGTGGGTCCGGGCCGCCGCCCTCGCCGCCCTCGCGCGGGCGGACCGCGGCGAGCTCGCGCTCGTGCTCTCCGGACTCGATCCCGACCCCGTCTGGTGGGTCCGCGCGGCCCTGGCCGGGGCCCTCGGGGGCGTGGGCGACGAGATGGGCGTGGGCGTCCTGCACGCGATGCTCCGGGACGAGGACCCGCGCGTCCTGCCCGCGGTCCTCGACGGCCTGCGCCGCGCGCGGGGAAGGGACGCGCTCGACACGCTCGCGCGCCACCTCGAGCACGCCGACCTCGGCGTGAGGGTGGGCGCGGCGGACGCGATCGCCGCGCTGGGCGCGGTCTCCGCCTCGCCCGCCCTCGCCGCGGCGTGGCGCCGCGGCCTCGCCGACGGCCCCGGGGAGCTCGAGGCCCGGCTCGCCGCGGTGCGGGCCCTCGCCGTGCAGGCCGACGACGTCGCCCGCTCCGCCCTCGCCGAGGCGGCGCGGGAGGATCCCTCGCGCGCCGTGCGCGCACAGGCCCTCTCTCTGCTCGCCCGGCTCTCCGGCCCGGCGGGGGAGGCGGGCCCGGAGAAGGTGCGCCGCCCGGCCCTCGACTACCGCGAGGCGATGGCCCCCTACGCGCCGCGCCCGGGGGTGGCCCTCTACACCCCCCGCGTGTTCCTCCACACGCGCCACGGTGCGATCGAGATCCACCTCGACGTCGTGGAGGCCCCGCTCACCGCCGCGTCGTTCGTGGACCTCGCGCGCGCGGGCTTCTACGACGGGGTCGTCTTCCACCGCGTGGAGCCGACGTTCGTGGTGCAGGCGGGTTGCCCGCGGGGCGACGGCAACGGCGGTCCCGGCCGCGCCCTGCGCGACGAGATCACCCGCCGGCCCTACGGCCGGGGCGCGGTGGGGATGGCTCTGTCCGGCCGGGACACCGGCGGCAGCCAGTTCTTCGTGACCCTCTCCCCCCAGCCCCACCTCGACGGCGCGTACACGCTGTTCGGGCAGGTGGTGAGGGGCCTCGACGTCGTCGAACGCATCCGCCCCGGCGACGCCATCGAGCGCGTCGAGGTGTGGACCGGGGAGTGAGGCCGTGGCGCGCGGCGTGCGCCTCGTGGCCCTCGACATCGACGGCACGCTCCTGCGGAGCGACCGGACGATCTCGCCGCGCACCCGGGCCGCGGTCGAGCGGGCGCGGGCCCTCGGGGTGCGGGTCGTCCTCGTCACCGGCCGGCGCCACCCTTCGGCCCGCCGGGTCGCCGAGGACCTCGGGGGCGAGGTCCCCCTCGTCCTGCACAACGGGGCGCTCGTGATCGAGGACGGAGCGGTCCTGCGCTGCCTCCCCCTCCCCCGGCCCACGGCCCGCCGCGTGATCGAGGCCGGCCGCTCTGCTGGATCCGAGCCCGTCCTCCACTGCGGCGCCGCGGGCGAGGGGTGGCTCCTCGTGGACGCCGCCGCCCGCCCCTCGGGGCTCGTCTCGTACTACCTGGAGCGGGCGAAGGCGGAGGTGCGACTCGTGCCGGACCTCGTCGCCGCGCTCGAGACCGAGGAGCCCCTGCAGGTGATGTTCGGCGGGTCCCGGGGGGAGATGGACGCGCTCGCCCCCCGCGTCGCGACGAGGCTGGGCGCCGACGCGCGCATCGAGCGCACGGTCTACCCCGCGACGGGCGTCGTGCTCCTCGACGTCCTCCACCCGGCCGTGGGCAAGGCGGGCGCCCTCGCGTTCCTGCAGGAGCGCTGGCGGATCGCCGCCTCCGAGACGCTCGCGATCGGGGACAACTGGAACGACCGGGAGATGCTGGAGCGGGCGGGCCACGGTTTCGTGATGGGCAACGCCGACCCCGAGCTGCTCGCCCTCGGCCTGCCCGCCCTTCCCTCGAACGACGAGGACGGCGTCGCGCGGGCCATCGAGGAGCTCGTCCTCGCCTCGCCCGCCTGAGGGGCCCCCGCGGGGAACCACGGGGCGCCCCAAAAAAG
>CAZLRF010000008.1:0-107851 GCA_964561785.1 uncultured Acidobacteriota bacterium
GCTTCCCAGAGCCACGCAGTGGGTTGGTCGCACACCGGAGCGAGCGGCTACGGTGCTGCTCTTGGCGAGTGTCGGCACCGAACTGAGCCAGGCAGTGTGGCCCCGGGGAGTCTTCGCTGGTCGCTTCGATCTCTGGGACATCGTTGCGTACGCAACCGGGATGGTCGCGGTGTATGGAGCGGACCGGCTGTGCGGAGCAGCAAGGCAGGCGAAGACTTGAGTGCGGCGCCGTCCAACAGGGGGATGGGGTTGACGAGGCGTTCATCGCCACGGGTGTGGGCAGCTGGACCGGCCTCGCGCATCTCTACCGGAGGGCAGTCCCGTTACACATGCGGATGGGGTCGGCCAGCGTGGGCGACGTCGCTCAATCCGGCCACCAGTGCCTGCCGTGCCTGCGGTCGAGTTGAGAAGCTCAGGTCAAGGGTGCCGGGGGCCGCGTCGGAGAGCCAACGCCGTGTTCGACAGAACTCGCAGGTGAGGCGTACGCGGTGAGAGTCACGATCTTCCAGATCAAGCTCGTTCACACCCTCATCTTCTGGCTTCTGAGCCTCTGCACGGTCTACGCGCTGTTCAGCGGAGTCGCCGACCGGATCACCACGTGGACCTGGATCGCCGTGGTCCTACTCCTCGTCGAAAGCGTGGTTCTCATGGTGTCGGGCTGGAAGTGTCCGCTGACGATCCTCGCCGAGCGTCAGGGGGCGCTGAGAGGCGCCGTGACGGACATCTTCCTCCCCAGGTGGCTCGCCGACCGGATCTTCCCGGTGTGTGGCACGATGTACGCTGTCGCGCTGGCGCTGATTCTTTGGCGCGTCTTCCTGTAGCCACAGGGTGGCTGGCTATCGGCGTGGCCGGCGAAGCAGCGGGGGGTCGGTGGTCAGGGGTGGGCCAGCCGTGGAGGGGCGACGCCGCCGCCGACCGGGGACTCGAAGCCGACGATGCCGGGCGAACGCCGGAGCTGCGCAGCTTGACTCCAGTGCAGGGTCGAGGCTAAGGAGGGCTGAAGAGCCGCCGGATGGCGAGGAGGTTGCTTGGGCAATCTGACGACCGTACAGGAGATCTATGCCGCCTTTGGCAGGGGCGATGTTCCCACCATCCTCGATCGTCTGTCTGAATCGGTCGACTGGGAGTACGGTGCGGGATCGACCGAGGTCCCGTGGCTGAAACAACGTCATGGTCGGGCAGGGGCGGCCGACTTCTTCGAGAGCCTGGGTGCGCTCGAGATTCGGAAGCTGGTACCCAAGACGCTGTTGGAGGGCCCGGGCGTCGTCGTCGTGCTGCTGGATCTCGAGGCCATCGTCAGAGCCACCGGCAAGCGGATCGTCGAGGAGGACGAGGTTCACATCTGGTACTTCGACGACACGCACCGGGTGACGCGGTTTCGCCATCGGGTTGACACGCAGCAGCAGCTGGCAGCCTATCGGGGCGAGTGACGCGGCGCCGGCCAACGGCGGGATGAAGCTGACGAAGCCCTCGTGCTTCGAGCGGCAGGCCGAGCCGACGAGCCAGCCGGGCCGGGCACTCTCGGGGGGAGCGACCATGCGGCGGGTTCGCACGGCAAGGGCGGAGTCCGCGGCACGCTGAGCGCGGACGAGAGGAGCGACCATGGACCTCGGGGCGTTCTCGATCAGCCTGGCGGTGAAGGGCCTCGCGGCGTCGCCCCGACGGGAACCCGGTCCGGGTGGACCAGCACGTCTGAGCGGAGGAGGCGGAATGAGAGGGGTGTGGCGTCTCGGTGTCGGGCTCGTTCTCGCGCTGGCGGGGGCCGGGGCAGGCCTCGCGCAGGAGGACCTCGCCGCCCGCGTGCGCAAGGCCCAGGAGGCGGCGCGCGCGAACGCGGAGTCACCGCAAGGCCGCGACTGGATCCGGAAGAACTCGGCGGAGACCGACAAGGTGATGATCCCGCTGCTCAACAAGTGCCTCCCGGAGCCGGGCGACATCCCCACGGTGTTCTCGGTCTTCGTGCGCCTGTCTCCAGAGGGTCGGGCGCGAGAGGTGGTGACCGAGCTCGACGCGGGGGTCGGGCGGTGCATGACCGACGCGGCGCGCGAGGTGCGGTTCCCCGCTGCGCCGCGGGAGGACTACTGGATCCAGGTCAACATGGCCGCGCCTCTGTAGGGCCGCTACGAGGCGGTCGTCCTCGCCTCCGGGGGCAGCCGGCTCGGGCTCGGGGAATGGGCGGGGCGCTTCGCGCGGGAGACGGCGCGTGCCGGGGCGTGGCGGGCGAGCTCGCCGAGCCACGCGTGCAGGGCGCGCGAGCGGGTGAGCTCCGGGTGGAAGGTCGCGGCGACCACTCGGCCCTGGCGCACGAGGACGGGCTCGCCCTCGTGGCGGGCCAGGACCTCGACGTCGGGGAACAGGGCCCGGAAGCGCGGGGCGCGGATGAAGACGGCCTCGACGGACCCCCCGAGGGCGGGCGCCTCGACGCGCGTCTCGAAGGAGTCGACCTGCCGGCCCCAGGCGTTGCGCTCGACGACGGCATCGAGGAGACAGAGGTTGGGCTGGTGGGGGCGCACCTCGCGGGAGAGGAGGATCGCTCCGGCGCAGGTGCCGGCCACGATGGCCCCCTCGTCGTGCAGCCGCCGGACGGCCTCGAACCAGGGCTCGTCCGCCATGAGGTTGAGGAGCGTGGTGCTCTCGCCGCCGGGGATCATGAGGCCGCTGAGGCCCTCGAGCTCGGCGACCCGGCGGACCTCGCGCGCCTCGACGCCGGCGTCGCGGAACGCCGCGGCGTGAGCGGCGAAGCCGCCCTGCAGCGCGAGGACGCCGAACGTCCCGGGCATCACCAGCCCCGGGTGGCGAGCCGCTCGGCCTCGGGGATCGCGGGGATCTCGATTCCGGGCATGGCCTCGCCCAGGCCCCGCGAGACCTCGGCCACGACCTTCGGATCCTGCCAGTGGGTCGTGGCGCGCACGACCGCCTTCGCGCGCTTCGCCGGGTCCTGCGACTTGAAGATGCCGGAGCCGACGAAGACCGACTCGGCGCCGAGCGCCATCATGAGCGCGGCGTCGGCGGGGGTCGCGATGCCGCCCGCGGCGAAGTTGGGGACGGGGAGCTTCCCGGTCTCGGCCACGAGGCACACGAGCTCGTAGGGTGCGCCGAGCGCCTTCGCCTCGGCCATCCGCTCCTCGGGCAGGAGCGACGCCAGTCGGCGGATCCCCGAGGTGACCGTGCGCATGTGGCGCACCGCTTCGACGATGTTGCCGGTGCCGGCCTCGCCCTTCGTGCGCAGGAGCGCCGCGCCCTCGCCGATGCGCCGCAGCGCCTCGCCGAGGTCCCGGCAGCCGCAGACGAAGGGCACCTTGAATGCCATCTTGTCGACGTGGTGGGCCTCGTCCGCCGGGGTGAGGACCTCGCTCTCGTCGATGAAGTCGACGCCGAGCGCCTCGAGGACGCGGGCCTCGGCGAAGTGGCCGATCCGGCACTTCGCCATCACGGGGATCGAGACCGCCTCCATGATCCGGGTGACGACCTCGGGGTCGGCCATGCGGGCGACGCCGCCGTCGCGCCGGATGTCGGCGGGGACCCGCTCGAGCGCCATCACCGCGACGGCGCCGGCATCCTCGGCGATCTTCGCCTGGTCCGCGGTCGTGACGTCCATGATCACGCCGCCCTTCAGCATCTCGGCGAGGCCCGTCTTCAGCCTGAGCGTCCCCGTCTGCTTCTCGCCCATCTCTACGCTCCCGTCGAAATTGTATGGAGACAATAGGGTCGTGCCGTTCGTCTCGCTTCAATGTAGAGCTGGAAACTACTGGTGTCAATCGCTATATTGTGACCATGACAATGTGGCGTCCGCGGATCGAGGGTCGCTCCGGACCCCGTTACCTGGCCATCGTGGAAGCGCTGGCCGAGGACTTCGCGCGGGGCGAGCTGCGCGAGGGCGGGCGTCTGCCGACCCACCGCGAGCTGGCCGACCGGCTGGGCGTGACGGTCGGGACGGTCAGCCGAGCCTACGCGGAGGCGGCCCGGCGCGGTCTCGTGTCAGGGGAGGTCGGCCGCGGCACGTTCGTTCGCGGTCCGGGGGGAGAGGAGACGGACGACGGGGTCGTCGACCTCGGCCAGAACCACCCGCCCGAGCCGGCCTCGCGGCCGCAGCGGGCGGCGCTGCTCGCGGCACTCGCCCGCCTCACCGGGCGCGGCGATGCGGCGCGGCTGCTCGACTATCCCGCCGCGGGGGGGAACCCGGACGACCGCGAGGCGGGCGCCCTGTGGATCGGACGGGCCGGCATCGCGGCCGACCCCGCGCGCGTGCTCGTCTGCACCGGCAGCCAGCACGGGCTGACGGTGGCCCTCGCCACGCTGCTCGAGCCGGGCGACACACTGCTCGCCGAGTCGCTCACCTACGCCGGCCTCAAGGCCGTGGCCGGCCTGCTGCGCCTGCGCCTCCACGCCCTGCCGGTCGACGCCGACGGCCTTCGGCCGGACGCGCTCGAGGAGGCGTGCCGCAGGGGCGGCGCCCGCGCCGTGTACCTCATCCCGACGCTGCACAATCCCACGACGGCCGTCATGCCCGAGACGCGGCGCCGGGAGATCGCCGCCGTCGCACGCGCCCACGACCTCGCGATCGTCGAGGACGACGTGCACGGCCTGCTCCCCGTCGAGCGCCCGCTCCCGATCGCCGCCCTCGCCCCCGAGCGCACCTACTTCCTCACGAGCACGTCGAAGACGCTCGCCCCCGGACTGCGCGTCGCCTACCTGCTCTCGCCCCCCGCCATGGTCGCCCGCCTCGCCGCGAGCCTGCGGGCCACCACGTGGGCGGTCGCGCCCCTCACCGCCGCCGTGGCCTCGCTGTGGATCCGCGACGGCACGGCCGACGCGCTCCTCCTGGCGCGGCGGGAGGAGGCGCGCGAGCGGCAGGCGATGGCCGCCGCGCGCCTGCGCGGCGCGGACGTGCTCGCGCGGCCCGAGGCCTACTACCTCTGGCTCCGGCTGCCCGAGCGCTGGCGGGGCGACGCGTTCGCGGCGGAGGCGCGGGCGAGGGGCGTGCTCGTGACGCCGGCCGAGGCGTTCGCGGTGGGGCGCGAGGCGGCGCCCCACGCGGTGCGGCTGTGCCTCGGGGCCGCGCGCTCGCGCGAGAGCCTGGGCCGCGGGCTCGACACCGTGGCCGGCCTGCTGCGGGCCGAAGACGCGGCAGGGACCGCCGTGGTGTAGGCGCGACCCCGCTCAGCGCTCGTCGCCGTCCTCGTCCGGGCCCTCGCCGTCCTCCTCGTCGTCCTCCTTCACCGGGCGCACGAAGGCCGCGCGCACCGGCGGGGGCATCACCGCGTCTCGTCCCTTCACCGACTTCCAGAGGATCTCGTTGAGCTCGCGCTCGGGGGCGAGGTCGGCCTCGATCATGTTCATGCGCAGCGAGGCCTCCGCCCCCGGCGCGTCCTCGCGGTTTCTCTCCCGCAGGTCGATCCGGGCCGGGCGCGCGTCGTACGGGCGCAAGTCGGGCGTCGCCTGGAACGCGGCGAACAGGGGCGTCGCCGCCGCGTCGTACTGGCTCATCGGGGGCAGGCCGAGGACGAGCTCGATCGTCCGCAGGACGCCCGACGTCGTGTACAGGGTCGAGTCGACCGCGCCCCGCCGCGTCCAGGGGCTCGCGACGAGGAGGACCGAGCGGTGGGCGTCGACGTGATCGGGGCCGTTTTGCGCGTCGTCCTCGAGGACGAAGATCGCCGACTTCGGCCAGAAGCGGCTCTTCGAGACCGCCTCGACGAGGCGCCCGAGGGCGAGGTCGTTCTCGGCGACCATCGCCCGCGGGGTGAGGGCGCCGGGGCGCGTGCCCTCGGTGTGGTCGTTGCCGAGGCGGACGATGCTGAGGCGGGGCAGCCCACCCTCCTCCTCGAACCGGCGGAACTCCTCGAGCCAGACGTCGACGCGGTCGCTGTCGGGGATCGACAGATCGTAGGGCGGGTACGAGGGGTGGACCTTCCCCTGCAGGCCGGGAACGGTGGGCACGACCGGCCCGCCCTTCGTCTCCCACGAGGCGAACTCGCCGTAGCTGCGGACGGACACGCCCGCGCGGTTTGCGAAGTCCCAGATGTAGCCGTCGGCGGGGGCGGCGAGGTTGCCGTAGGCGTTTCGGATCTCGTGGCCGCCCTCGCTCAGGTAGATGCCCCCGCGGCCGCCGTAGAGGGTCGGCCAGAGCTTCTCGACCGCGTCCGTCGCGTACGCCGCGGTCGAGTAGGCGTGGCCGTCGTTGCTGACCTCGGCGTCCACGTAGAAGTTGTCGAAGAGCACGAACTCGGAGGCGATCGCGTGGGCGTTGGGGGTCGTCTCCTCGCCGAAAAGCGTGAGGTTCGGATCGCCGTTGCCCCTCGGCAGGTCGCCGAGCACCTGGTCGTACGTCCGGTTCTCCCGGATCACGTAGAAGACGTGCTCGATCGGCGAGGGGTCGCCGACCCGGCCGGGAATCGGCGAGCCCTCGGGCCGCCCGGGGGGCTCGAGGCGCCGGCCTTCGTTGTAGGCGCTGATCGCGAAGACGCGCGCGGTCATCGCGGCGAGCGCCTTCTCGTCGGGCACGGGCAGGATCGACAGCGCCCCGTTGAGGAGCCCCCCGACGTACTGCTGGTCGGCCCGGACCGCGTCCGGGGACGGTCCCCGCGGGTTCGCCGCGCCCGCGAGGCCCTTCCCGCTCAGGACGAGGATGCGCTCGCCGCGCGGGTCGAAGAGGACGCCGGTCGGGTACCAGCCGGTGGGGACGAAGCCGCGGAAGCGGCTCTCGCCGGGCCGCGTCACGTCGACCACGGCCACCGTGTTGTTGTCCGCGTTCGCCACGAGGAGGGTCGTGCCGTCCGGGGAGAGGGCGAGGGCGTTCGGCGTCGACCCCGCGGGAGCGGTGGGGGAGAGGGCGACCCCGATGCGCTCGACCGCCCGGCGGGTCTCGAGGTCGACGACCCACACCGCATTCGTGTTGGCGCAGGCCACGAAGAGCCGCTTCCCGTCCTTCGAGAAGACCATCGCGTTCGGGTGCTCGCCGACGGCGATGTCGGCGAGGGGCCGCAGGGTCCGGGGCTCGAGGACCGCGATCCGGGAGCCGCCCCACACCGACACGTACACCGCCGAGCCGTCGCGCGGCACCGCCGCGGCGTAGGCTTCGGCGGCAAGGCTCGTGCGCGCGAGCACCGCGCCCGTCGCGAGGTCCACCGCCGCCACCGCCTCGCCGTAGACCTGCGCGGCGTAGAGCACTTTCGCGTCGGGGGAGAGGGCGAGGCCGCCCACGAAGCCGGGGTTCTGCATCGTCTCGGGCCGTCCGCCCTTCTGCGGGGGGGCGAGGACGAGGGTGCGGCCGGGAACCAGCCGGTCGCGCCGCCACTCGACCTCGAGGACCGAGTTGTCGGCGGCGCCCGCGGAGAGAAGGCGCGTACCATCGGACTGCCACAGGAGACCGAGCCACGCGTGCTCGAGCGCCATCTTCTGGACCACCTGGCGCCGCTCGAGATCCACGACGCGAAGGCTGGGCTTCGACCAGCCGTTGTTGGTGATGACGAGGTGCCGGCCGTCGGGGTGGAGGGCCATCGCGAGCGGCAGGTCGCCGGCGTCGAGGTGGCGCCCGGCGGGGGCGATGCGCCAGCCGTTGGGGAGAAGCGTCACCCCCTCGCCCTGCGGGCCGGGCAGGGAAGGCGCACGGCGCTCGGGAGGGGGTTGCGCCGGGGCCGGGGGCGGCGCGAGGAGGAACGGGAGAAGGGCGAGAGAGGGGAGAAGACCGAGGGCGAGGGGACGGAGGGGGGGATGGGCTTTCACCGGGGCTCTCCAGAGACACCAGAATCGATCGGGTTCGCCACGATATCACCGAGCGAGCCCGATCGGGGCGTCAGTACACGAACTCCCGGATGTCGTAGGTCGCGACGCGGGGCCCGCTCTTCCCCCATCCTCCCCGGACGGCCTCGACGATCGCCCGGCGCTGCTCCGCGCAGCGCTCCGGCGGGAGCGGACGCAGGTCCGGGGCCGATGCGGCCCGGTGGCCGTAGGCGAGGCCGGGGTCGTCGACGTACTCGGAGAAGTAGAGGATGTCGCCCGCGCGAAGGCGCATCGCGGCCAGGACTCCGGCGGTGCGCGCGACGTGGGAGGCCGAGAAGCGCTCGCCCCCCGCGCCGAGGAGCACGACGACGCCCGCGGCGAGGCCGGCCTCGTGCAGCGCGCCGACGAGCTCGACGGCGTCCGCGGCAGAGCCCGGCTTCTCGAGCCAGCCGAGCAGCACCGGGTCCCCGCTCTCGAGGCCGACGTAGACGCGCGCGAGGCCGAGACGGGCGAGCTCGCGCCACTCGGACGGCGTTCGCCGTCGCCCCGTCCACGCGTCGACGAAGGAGAACAGCGGCCGGCCCGGCAGCTCGTGCGCGATCGTCTCCACGAGCGGGAGCAGCCGCTCGTGGGAGAGGCACAGCGCGTTCGCGTCGCCGAGGAAGACGGAGCGGCGCAGGGCGATCGAGGGGCCGAGGTGGGCGAGCAGGGCGGCCACGTGGCGCCGCAGCTCCTGTTCGTCCTTGAAGCGGAAGGGCACGTCCCGGTACAGGCGGCAGAACGTGCAGACGTTCCAGGAGCAGCCCTCGGTGACCCGCACGGCGAGCGAGAGGTACTGGTCGGGGGGGAGGATGCCGACGGGGCCGCTCGCGGCGAGGAAGCACCGCGCGTCCTCGCGCAGGGCGGCGGCGTCCATTGCGACGACGGCCCCGAGGCGGCGGACGGCCTCGGCCGTGTCGCCCGCGGCGGATGGTGAGCCGCTCCCGAGGCGAGGGACCAGGGAGGACAGCGCCGCCTCGGCGTCGCGGCGGGCGGCCTCCACGACCGTCTCTCCCTCCGCGGCGTTCAGCCTCTCGCGCAGGCGCGGGCTCGAAGCGCCCGCCTCGCGCTTGCGCAGCAGGCCCCCGTCGAGCCCGCGGCGGTAGGTGCCGCCCTCGCGGACGAGGGCGTACGGGCGGCCCGAGAGGTCCCAGGACGAGACGAGGACATCGTCGACCGAGAGGACGGTCGCGTCCTCCCGCAGGAGGAGCGTGGCCGGGCGGCCGTCCGGGAGGGCGAAGCGGAGGAGCGGGGCCTCGGTCACGAGCTACTCCGCGCGGAGGGCCTCGATCGGGTCGAGCGAGGCGGCGCGGCGCGCGGGGGCGACGCCCGCGACGAGGCCGGTCGCGGCGCTCACGAGGAGGCCGGCCACCACGAAGCGCATCGGGGCCTCCACGGGGAGGCCGGGCACGACGACGCGGAGCGCCGCCCCGAGGCCCAGCCCGAGCGCCACGCCAGCCACGCCGCCGAGGGCGGCGAGGGCCGCCGCCTCGGCCAGGAAGAGGGCCTGGACCTGGGCCCGGCTCGCCCCGAGGGCGCGCACGAGGCCGATCTCGCTCGTGCGCTCCCCGACCGCGATCCACATCATCGTGAGGATGCCTGTCGCGCCGACGAGGAGGGAGATCCCCGCGATCGCCCCCACCGCCATCGTGACGACGTCCATCACCTTCCCGAACACGTCGAGCATCGCCTCCTGGGAGGTGACGGTGAAGTCCTCGTGCCCGTGGCGCAGCGTGAGGACGCGCTTCACCTCCGCCTCGACGCGGGCCGTCTCCCGCGCGTTCGCGTAGATGAGGTCGATCTCGAACAGCTCGTCCTGGTCGAACAGCTGCATCGCGGAGGCCACGGGAACGTAGGCCACGTCGTCGATGTCGAATCCCATCATCTGGCCCTTCGGCTCCATGACCCCGACGACGCGGAAGCGCCCGCCGGCGATGCGGACGAGCTCGCCGAGAGGGCTTCGCTCGCCGAACAGCTCCCGGGCCAGCTTCGGGCCGAGGACGGCGAGGGGCGCCCCCCGCCGCGGGTCGCCCTTCGGCCAGAACGACCCCTGCCGGGCGCCGAAGCGCCAGAGGGTCGGCAGGTCGGGGGTGGCCCCGATCACCGTCACGCTGCGTCCCCGCTCGCCGGCGGCCACCCGGGCGAGGCCCATCGCGACCGGCACCACCGTCTCGACGCCGTGGACCCGAGAGAGCGCTTCCGCGTCGTCGATCGTCAGCTTCCGGGTGGTCCCGCCGAGGACGCCCGGGATCCCGATCGTCTTCGACTTGCCGGGGTTGACGGCGAGGATGTTCGTCCCGAACTGCGTGAACTGCGACACCACGTACACGCGGGTGCCCTCGCCGATCGACGTCAGGAGGATGACCGCGGCGACGCCGATCGCGATACCGAGCGCGGAGAGGAAGGAGCGCAGGCGGTGGGCGCGCAGGGCGCCGGTCGCGAGGCGGAGGAGGTCGCGCACGTCACCTCCCCGCGAGGGCGGCCACGGGGTCGAGGCGGGTCGCGCGGCGGGCGGGAAGGACGCCGAAGACGGCGCCCACCGCCACGGAGAGCGAGAGCGCCGCGGCGACCGCCCACGCCGGCGGCGAGGCGGGCAGGGCGGGGTAGTAGGCGACGAGCGCCTGCACGGCGGCGAAGCCGAGGGCGAGACCGAGGACGCCCCCGAGGGAGGACAGGAGGACGGCCTCGGCGAGGAAGGCGAGCAGGATCTGCCGGCGGTCGGCCCCGAGGGCCTTCAGGAGGCCGATCTCGCGGGTGCGCTCCGAGACCGAGACGAGCATCACGTTCATGATCCCGACCCCGGCCACCGCGAGGGAGATGCTCGCGATCCCGGCGAGGGCGAGGGTGAGGGCGCCGAGGATCTTCGTGAAGGCGCCGAGCACCGCGTCCTGGGTGATGGCGGTCACGTCCTCCTCGCCGTGGCGCTCCGCGATCACGCGGGTGACCTTCTCCTTGGCCCGGGCGAGGTCGGCGTGGGTGCGGACCTGCAGGAGGAGGCGGAAGAGCGAGGAGCGGTTCAGCATCTTCATCGCGGTCGCCACCGGCACGATCGCCACGTCGTCCATGTCCACCCCGAGCTGCTGGCCGCGGGGGCCGAGGACGCCCACGACCCGCATGCGCCAGTCACCGATGCGGACGACCTGGCCCACCGGGTCCTGGCCCGGGAACAGCTCGCGGGCGGCGGTCTGGCCGAGCACGGCCACCGCCGCGCTGCGGTCCCACTCGACCTCGGGCAGGAAGCGGCCGCTCGCCACGGACAGCCTCCGGACCTCCAGCATCTCGTGCGTGCCGCCGGCGAGGGCGACCTGTCGTCGCCGCTCGCCGGCGGCCACGGTCTCCGTGCCCATCACGATGGGCGCGGCCCGGTCGACCTCGGGGACGCGCCGGAGCACCGCCCGCGCGTCCTCGAGGGTGAGGTCGTTCGGGACCCCGCCCATCCCGGGCATCCCGCCGGTGGTCTCGGTCCGGCCCGGCACCACGATCACGAGGTTCGTCCCCACCGCCGCGAACTGCCCGATCACGTAGCGGCGCGCCCCCTCGCCGAGCGCGGTGAGGGTGACCACGGCCGCGACGCCGATCGCGACGCCGAGCAGGCTCATCCCCGTGCGCAGCCGGTGGCCGCGCAGGGCGCGCGCGGCGAAGCCGAGCACGTCGCGCGGGCTCACCCGTCCTTCTCCGCGGCGGAGAGGACCTCGACCGCCTCGTGGATGTCGGCCCCCCGGCCGCGGTGGACGACGCGGCCGTCCTTCAGGACGAGGACGCGCCGCGCGCGCCGCGCGACCGCGGGGTCGTGGGTGACGACGACCAGCGTGAGGCCGGCCGCGTTCATCTGCTCGAGGATCTCGAGCACGTGGCGGCCCGAGGCGGTGTCGAGGTTGCCGGTGGGCTCGTCGGCGAGGAGGAGCTTCGGCTCGAGGACCGTCGCCCGGGCGATCGCCACGCGCTGCCGCTCGCCCCCCGAGAGCTGGTCGGGCCGGTGAGCGGCCCGCGGCTCGAGCCCCACCGCCCGCAGCCGGGCGAGGGCGCGCTCGCGTCGCTCGGTCGCGTCGATCCCGGCGAACACCATCGGCAGCTCGACGTTCTCGAGGGCGCTCAGCCGCGGCACGAGGTGGAAGAACTGGAACACGAAGCCGATCGTGTGCCGGCGCACGAGGCTCAGCTCGCCCTCGTCGAGGCGGGCCACGTCGCGGCCGACGAGCTCGTAGACGCCGCGGTCGGGCCGGTCGAGGCAGCCCAGGATGTGAAGGAGGGTCGACTTGCCGGAGCCGGACGGGCCCATGATCGCGAGGTGCTCCCCGGCCGCGATCTCCTCGTCGACGTCCACGAGGGCGTGGACGGGCTCCCCGCCCACGTCGAACGTCCGCGAGATGCCCTGGAGGCGGATCATCGGCGACCGCTCAGCGACGGGCCGGCCCCTGCGCGCGGGCCTTCGCCCCCGCCCTCACCTCGGGCCGGTCGAGCGAGACGACGACGCGGGCCCCCTCGGCGAGGCCGCCCGTCACCTCGGTGAAGTCCCAGTTCCGCAGCCCGAGCTGCAGGGGCACCTCGACGAGGACGGTGCCCTCGAGGACGAGCACCTTGCCGCCCTCGAGGAGGGCCGAGGTCGGGACCCGCAGGACGCCGTCCTTCGCGCTCAGGATCACCTCGGCGTCGGCCGAGGTGCCGGGGAGGAGCGCGGCCGCGACCGCGGCGTCCTCGAGCTCCAGCTCGATCTCGACCGTCCGGTTCTGCTCGAGGCGGTCGGTCACGTAGGGGGCCACCTCGACGACGCGGGCGGCGAAGTGCTTCCCGGGCTGGGAGTCGACGGTGAGCCGCGCCGGCAGCCCCCTGCGGATGCGACCCGAGTCCACCTCGTCCATCGGCGCGCTGACGTAGATCGACCGCGTGTCGATGAGGTCGAGGACGGGCGGGATGGGCAGGGCGGGCGGGGAAGGGGACGTCCACTCCCCGACCTCGATGAAGGTGTCGGCCACGATCCCGTCGAACGGGGCGAGGAGCACGGTCTTGCCGAGCTGCGCGCGGGCGAGGGCGACCGCCGACGCCGCCCGCTGCGCGGCGGCCCGCGCGGCCCGGCAGGCCGCGGCGAGCGCGCTCGCCTCGCTGTCCACGCGGTCCTGGACCTGGGCCGAGACGAGGCCGTCCTTCGCGAGGGCGGCCGTGCGCTCGCGGTCCCGCTCCGCCCGCTCCGCGGCGAGGCAGGCCTGGTCGCTCTGGGCGAGGGCGGCCTTGCGCTCGTCCTCGGCGAGCCGCAGCTGGGCCTTCTGCAGCGCGTCGTCGACGCGGAGGAGGAGATCGCCCCTGCGGACGAGCGCCCCGCGGCGGCGCGGCAGGTCGAGGACCCGGCCGCCCGTCTCCGGGGCGAGCTTGGCCCGGCGACGGGCCTTCACGGTCCCCGCCCGCGAGTTCGTGACCGTCTCCTCGACGCGGCCCCTCTCCGCCGCGACCACCCGGACCGGGACGGGCTCGGGGGCGAGCAGGGTCAGCCGGAGGAGAACGGCGACGGCTGCGACGGCGGCGAGGACGGCGAGGCGGGCCGAGAGGCGGCGGAGCGTCATGGTGAAGAGCCTTCCCGCATTGTCTCGCAGTTGAGGCAGACGCGGGGAAGGAGGCGACGGCCTAGCGGAGGACCTCGAAGGCCTGTCGCCGGGCGTGGCCGAAGCGGTAGACGGAGAAGTCGTCGTCGAACGCCGCGACCCTTCGCAGTCCCAGGCGCTGCATCACGGCGAAGCTGGTCCGATCGACGATCGAGAAGTCCTGGTCGGGAAACGACTCCCCGATGGACCACGCCACGGCGAGATCGGCCGGGGTCACGGCCTCGAGCTCCGCCGCCCCGTCCCGCAGGCCGCCCCAGAACCGCTCCGCCGCTGCACGGGAGAGCCGATGCCGCAGGAGCGCCCAGGTCTCGACCAGCACGTGGTCGGTCGTCACGAGGCCCTCGCCCCTGCCCAGGACCGCCTTGGCCCGCTCGTGGCTCGCGTCGCCGCGATCGGCGGCCGCGTACCAGGCCGAGGTGTCGACGAACAGGCTCATCGGCGTTTCCGGCGGGAGGCGAAGGCCGCGGCCACCATCTCGTCCTTCTCCCGCGCGACGTCCGCGCCGCGCGAAGAGCCGAGGTCGAACACCGCTTCGATGGCCGGGCGCCGGGCCGATCCGGCCCCGAGATCCCGCGCGACGACCTGCCGGACGTACTCCGCGAAGGAAACGCCGAGCTTCGCCGCACGCTGGCGGGCCCGGCGCTGCAGCTCGGGGTCGAGGGTCACCTGCGTACGCACCATCATGATGGCGACATCATACCATCACCCAACGAGCGAGGGCGAGGCGCAAGGCGCGAAGGCCCGGGGAGGGGGCCGGGGGGACGGCTTTCCCGGGGCTCTGCGGGACGGACAGCCGACGGATCGTTCACGTCCCCCGGCGCCCCGCAGGTCTGGGGGCGCCGAGGGTGCGGCGCCGAACGAGCCGGTGAGTCAGTGGCTATCGCGCCACGACTGCAGCACGAGCATGTAGTTGGCGCGGCTGTAGACCTGGGGGTCGGGGCAGGCCTCGAGGTTCATGCTGCCCTGGGCCTGGTGCAGCGAGTGGTACTCGTGCTCCTCGAGCCACTGGGCGAGCTCCTGGCGCAGCGTCGCGAGGTAGGACGGGCCGCGCTTGAGGAGCGAGGAGACGAGCTGGATGGCGTGGGCGCCGGCCATGACCGACTGGACGACGTCGGTCACGGTGTGGACGCCGCCGGTGCAGGCGAGCGAGGCCTTCACCTTCGGCGACAGCATGGCGAGCCAGGTGAGGCGCAGCGGCAGCTCGGCCGAGCTCGAGAGGTGGACCTGGCGGCGGACCTGCAGCTCCTCGACGTCGATGTCGGGCTGGTAGAAGCGGTTGAAGAGCACGAGGCCGTCCGCCCCCGCCTCGTCGAGCTTCGACGCGAAGTGGGCGAGCGAGGTGTAGTACGGCGAGAGCTTGACCGCGACCGGGATGCGGACGGCCTTGCGCACGGCCTGGACCATCTGGACCGTGCGCAGCTCGAGCTGGGCGCCCGACTCCTGGGGGTTGCTGCCGAGGGAGAAGACGTTGAGCTCGAGGGCGTCGGCCCCCGCTTCCTCGACGAGCTTCGCGTACTCGAGCCAGCCGCCGACGGTGTAGCCGTTGATGGAGCCGACGACCGGCACCGAGACCGCCTGCTTCACCTTGCGCAGGTGCTCGAGGTACTCGTCGGGCCCGAGGTGAAAGGCCTCCGGGCTCGGGAAGTAGGTGAGCGCCTCGCCGAAGGACTGGCCGTGGGCCTCGGTGTGGACGAAGGTCGCCACCTGCTCGCGGGTGATCTGCTCCTCGAAGACCGAGTGCATGGTGATGGCGGCGGCGCCGGCGTCCTCGAGCTTGCGCACGGTGTCGAGGTCGTCCACGAGGGGCGAGGCCCCCGGCATCAGGGGGTGGGGCAGCTTGAGGCCGAGGTAGGTCGTGCTGAGGTCCATGTTCGTCCCTCCTCCTTCACTTCTTCGCCGTGGCCGGCTCGGCCTCGGCTTCGGCGTCCGACACCTGGGGGACCAGGATCCCCGCCATCTGCTTGTAGACCGCCACGTTCTGGCGGGTGTTCCTCTCGGCCATGAGGGCGAGCTTCCGGAAGCGCACGGGGTCGAGCTTCTCGACCATCCGGAAGCGCGTCTCGTTGCGCATGTACTGCTTCGCGGAGACCTTCGGGTCGCCCGAGTCGAGGACGAGCGGGGGCTGGCCCTGCGCCACCCGGCGGGGGTCGTAGCGGTACAGCGGCCACACGCCGGAGTCGACGGCCAGCTTCTGCTGCTCGCAGCCGTAGGCCATGTCGTAGCCGTGGGCGATGCAGTGGCTGTAGGCGATGATGAGCGACGGCCCGTTGTAGCTCTCCGCCTCCTGGAAGGCCTTCACCGTCTGCACGTCCTTGGCCCCGAAGGCGACCCGCGCGACGTACACGTGGCGGTAGGCCATGGCCATGAGGCCGATGTCCTTCTTGCCGACCTCCTTGCCCGCCGAGGCGAACTTGGCCGCGGCGCCGGTCGGGGTGGCCTTGGAGGCCTGGCCGCCGGTGTTCGAGTAGACCTCGGTGTCGAGGATCAGGATGTTGACGTCGCGGGTCGTGGAGAGGACGTGGTCGAGGCCGCCGTAGCCGATGTCGTAGGCCCAGCCGTCCCCGCCGACGATCCAGACGTTCTTCTTGACCAGGTAGTCGGCGAGCTGGACGAGCCGCTGCGGCTCCGCCCCGGGCATCTTCTCGAGCGCCTGCTTGAGCGCCAGGACGCGCTCGCGCTGGGCGGCGATGCCCGCCTCGGTCGACTGGTCGGCCTCCAGGAGTCCCTTCACCAGGTTGTCCCCGAGCTTGCCGGCGAGGCCGTTCACGAGAGCGACCGCCTGCTCCATGTGCTGGTCGATCGCGAGGCGCATGCCGAAGCCGAACTCGGCGTTGTCCTCGAACAGCGAGTTCGACCAGGCGGGGCCGCGCCCGTTGCGGTCCTGGGCGTAGGGGGTCGTGGGCAGGTTGGCCCCGTAGATCGACGAGCAGCCGGTGGCGTTCGCGACGAGCACGCGGTCGCCGAACAGCTGCGTCATGAGCTTGATGTAGGGCGTCTCGCCGCAGCCGGAGCAGGCCCCCGAGTACTCGAACAGCGGGGTGAGGAACTGCGTGCCCTTGAGGTCGAGCTTCATCTCCTCCCGCTTCGGCTCGGGCAGAGCGAGGAAGAACTCGTAGTTCTTCGCCTCCGCCTCGCGCAGCGGAGGCATCGGCGCCATGTCGATCGCCTTGTGCTTCGGGTTCGCCTTGTCCTTGGCCGGGCAGACCATGACGCAGAGGTTGCAGCCGGTGCAGTCCTCGGGCGCGACCTGGATCGTGTACTTCTTCCCCTTGAACTCGACGCCCTTGAAGTCGGTGGACTTGAAGGTCGGCGGGGCTCCGGCGAGGTCGGCGGGGTCGTAGACCTTGGCGCGGATCGCGGCATGGGGGCACACGAACGCGCACTTGTTGCACTGGATGCAGATCTTCTCGTCCCACACCGGGATCTCGAGCGCGATCGCCCGCTTCTCCCACTGGGCGGTGGCGGTGGGCCAGGTGCCGTCCACGGGGAACGCGGAGACGGGCAGGAGGTCCCCCCTTCCCTCGATGATCACGGCTTGCACGCGCTTGACGAACTCGGGCGCCTTCTCGGGGACGGTCGGCCGCATCTTCAGGGTGCTCGCCACCGGGCCGACCGGGACCTCGTGGAGGTTCTCGAGGGTGGCGTCGACCGAGGCGAAGTTGCGCCGGACGACCTCGGCGCCCTTCTTGCCGTAGGTCTTCTCGATCGCCTTCTTGATCTGGGCGATGGCCTCCTCGCGGGGGAGCACGCCCGAGATCGCGAAGAAGCAGGTCTGCATGATCGAGTTGATGCGGCCGCCCATGCCGGTCTTCTCGGCCACGTCGTAGGCGTCGATCGCGTACAGCTTGAGCTTCTTCTCGACGATCTGCTCCTGCACCCGGCGGGGCAGGTTCTTCCAGACCTCCTCCTTCGGGAACGGGGCGTTCAGCAGGAACGTGCCGCCCGGCACGGCGTAGTCGAGCATGTCGTAGCGCTCGAGGAACCCGAACTGGTGGCAGGCCACGAAGCCCGCCTTCTTGACGAGGTACGAGGAGCGGATGGGGCCGGGGCCGAAGCGCAGGTGCGAGATCGTGATCGCCCCCGACTTCTTCGAGTCGTAGACGAAGTAGCCCTGGGCGTCGTTGTCGGTCTCCTCGCCGATGATCTTGATCGAGTTCTTGTTGGCCCCCACCGTGCCGTCGGCGCCGAGGCCGAAGAAGACCGCGCGCACGCGCTCGTCCGACTCGATGTCGAAGTCGGGATCGACCGGGATCGACGTGTGGGTCACGTCGTCCACGATGCCCACCGTGAAGTGGTTGCGCGGGCCCTCGCGGCGGACGAGCTCGTCGTAGACCGCCTTGACCTGGGCGGGCGTGAAGTCCTTGGAGGCGAGCCCGTAGCGGCCCCCGATCACGATCGGGTCGACGGCGAGGGCGCTCTGGCCGGCCTCGCGGGCCTCGCGGATCCCGGCCACCACGTCGAGGTAGAGCGGCTCGCCGACCGAGCCGGGCTCCTTCGTCCGGTCGAGGACGGCGATCGCGCGGACGGTGCTCGGAAGCGCGGCCGCGAAGTGCTTCAGGGAGAACGGCCGGTACAGGCGCACCTTCACGAGGCCGACCTTCTCTCCCTTCGCGACGAGGTGCTCGACGGTCTCGTGCGCGACCTCCGCTCCCGAGCCCATCATGACGATCACGCGCTCGGCCTGCGGATGGCCCACGTAGTCGAACAGCTTGTAGGCGCGGCCCGTGCGCTCGGCGAGGCGGGCCATCGTCTTCTCGACGATGTCGGGGCAGGCCAGGTAGAAGCCGTTGCACGCCTCGCGGGCCTGGAAGAAGACGTCCGGGTTCTGGGCGGTGCCGCGCAGGACCGGGCGGTCCGGGGTGAGCGCGCGCTGGCGGTGCGCGGCGACGAGGTCGTCGCGCATCATGAAGCGAAGGTCGTCGTCCTCGAGCCGCTCGATCTTGCGGACCTCGTGGGAGGTGCGGAAGCCGTCGAAGAAGTGGAGGAAGGGGACCCGGGCCTCGAGGGTCGCGGCGTGGGCGACGAGGGCGAGGTCGTGCGCCTCCTGGACCGAGCCCGAAGCGAGGAGGGCGAAGCCCACCTGGCGGCAGGCCATGACGTCCGAGTGGTCGCCGAAGATCGACAGGGCGTGGGTGGCCACCGCGCGGGCGGCGACGTGCATCGTGAACGGCGTGAGCTCGCCCGCGATCTTGAACATGTTGGGGATCATCAGGAGCAGGCCCTGCGACGCGGTGAACGTCGTGGTGAGGGCACCGGCCTGCAGCGCGCCGTGCACGGCGCCGGCGGCGCCCGCCTCGGACTGCATCTCGACCACGTCGGGAACGATGCCCCAGACGTTCTTCTTCCCGTACGCCGACCACTCGTCGGCGAACTCGCCCATGTTCGAGGAGGGCGTGATCGGGTAGATCGCGATGACCTCGCTCACGCGATGGGCGACCGAGGCGGCCGCCTCGTTCCCATCGACCGCAATCATGTTTCTCGTGGCCATTTGTCTCGTTCCTCTCGAGGTTACGATGGTGCCGCCTCGGGCTTTGCACGATGTGGGCCAACCGCCGAGGGGGTCGAAGGCGCTCACGAAACCCGCTCTCCCCGCAAGCTTTGCGGGAGGCGAGCGGCTCGGGCGATTTCTTGCGGCGGGCGGGCGCAGCCGGTCCCTCCCGTGGGGTCCAGGGACGGGGCTGGGCCGACGGGCGCAGGGGGAACGCCGATTGCTGGGGAGCCCGTCATGGAGCGGGCTGCCGAGGCTGTGACCACCGCCCACAGGCGCGTCCTCGTCGTCGACGACGACCCCCACGCCCGTGCGGCCGTGGCGCGGATCCTGGCCGACGAGGGCTACGATGCGACGGTCGCGGCCGACGGCGAGGAGGCGTCCTCCCTCCTGTCGTCGTGGCGGCCGGACCTCGTCCTGACCGACCTCCACATGCCGCGGCTCGACGGGCGCGGGCTGCTCCGTGCCGTGAAGCGTGTCCTCCCGAGCACCCCGGTGATCCTCGTGTCGGCCCGCGGAGAGGCCGAGGCCGCCCGCCTCCCGGGGGGAGACGGCGCCTCGGCGTTCTTCCCGAAGCCCCTCGAGGTGGAGGCGCTGCTCTCGCGGATCCGCGAGCTGCTCGCCTCCTGAGGCCCCGGCGTCGTTTTTTTCCTGGCGCGGACGGCCGCCGGGGGCTATCATCCGGGGGAGGGAGCGGTTGTCCCCCCTCGTGAGGTGAGCATGAGAGCGGCGCTCGATGCTCCCATCCGGACCAGCGCCCTGGTCCTCGACCGGATCCTGTCCTCCGGTATCCCCGCTCTCGTCGTCTTCGAGACCCCGGGCTGCGGCCCCTGCGAGGAGCTGCGTCCGGTCCTCGACGAGGTGGCCCGGGAGTTCCGGGACCGCGTTCTCGTGGTGCGCGTGACCGATTCGGCCGAGGGCTGGCTGGCCGCGCGCTACCACCTCTCGTTCGTGCCCACTCTTCTGTTCTGGCGCGACGGCGCCGAGCACTGCCGCATCAAGGGCCATCCGGGACGCTCCGCGATCCGGGCCCACCTCGACTTCCTCCTGACCGGCAAGTGCCCTCCCGACCCGGCGGAGGGGCCGCGCCACATCCTCGAGGCGCGGTATGGCCGCGCTCCCTCGGGGACCCACAGGTCCCCGAGGGCGTTGTTGCGCACCTGAGCGCGCCCACAGGCGCGCGAAGGCGTCGTTGGTCGTTACGCAGAGCCGGTCGGAAGGCCCTCTCGAAGGCTCTGCGTAACGGACCAACGCCCTCGGGTTCGCGCCAGTTCGGCGAACCCTCGGGTGCGGCTACTCCGTCGCGGTGCCGGAGGCACCGCGACGGTGCGTGATGACCCCCGCCTGCTGGTACTCCTTGAGCTTGTATTGGATCTTGCGCGCGGAGATGTCGAGAATCGACGCGGCCTTCGAGGTGCTGCCGCCGACCGCCTCCAGGGTGCGCAGGATCGCCTCGCGCTCGAGGTCGGCGAGGGTGCTGCCCGGGATCCTCACGCCGAGCGCCCCGCCCGCCGCCGACCCCCGGGGCGGCTCGGTCCCCGCGGCCCTGCGCAGCGTCGGGAAGTGGGCGGGGGTGAGGACGGGCCCGTCGGAGAGCACGACCGCGCGCTCCATCGCGTTCTCGAGCTCGCGGACGTTGCCGGGCCAGGGGTGGGAGAGCAGCAGGGCGAGCACCTCGTCGGAGATGCCCTTCAGGTCCTTGCCGTTCGCCTCGGCGTACTTGCGCAGGAAGTGGTGGGCGAGGAGGGGGATGTCCCCCGGCCGCTCGCGCATCGGCGGGATGTGGATCTCGATGACGTTGAGGCGGTAGAAGAGGTCCTCGCGGAAGCTGCCGTCCTCGAGCTTCTTCTTGAGGTCGCGGTGGGTGGCGGCCACGATCCGCACGTCGACCTTGAACGTGCGGTTGCCGCCCACCCGCTCGAACTCGCGCTCCTCGAGGAAGCGCAGGAGCTTGACCTGCACGGTGGGGGAGATGTCCCCGATCTCGTCGAGGAAGAGCGTGCCGCCGTCGGCCGCCTCGAAGCGGCCGGCCCGGGTGTAGACGGCGCCGGTGAAGGAGCCCTTCTCGTGGCCGAACAGCTCGCTCTCGAGAAGCGTCTCCGGCAGCGCCGCGCAGGCGACCTTCACGAACGGCTTGCTCCGGCGCGGCGAGTTCTGGTGCAGGGCCTGGGCGAACAGCTCCTTGCCCGTCCCGCTCTCGCCGAGGAGGAGCACCGAGGCGGAGGAGGGGGCGACCTGCCGGATCGTCTTGAACACGGAGAGCATCTCCGGGCTCTCCCCGACCAGGTTGTCGAGCCGGTACTTGTGCTCGAGCCGCTCGCGCAGCGAGCGCGCCTCCTCGAGGAGGCCCTTCCTCTCGAGCGCCTTCTGGAGGACGACCTCGAGCTCCTCGACGTCGATGGGCTTGCCGAGGTAGTCCTCCGCCCCGAGCTTCATCGCCTTGACCGCGGTCTTCACCGTGCCGTAGGCAGTCATCACGATGACCATGGTCTCGGGCCGGATCTCCTTGACCTTCGCCAGCAGCTCGATGCCGTCCATGCCCGGCATCCGCAGGTCGGTCAGGACCACGTCCGGGTCGTGCTTCTCGAGCAGCATCAGCCCCGAGCGGGCGTCGTGGGCCCGGGCGACGTCGTAGCCGTCCTCGCGCAGCAGCGTCTCGAGCGCCGCCGCGGCGTTGACCTCGTCGTCGATGACCACGATCCGGCCCTTCACGCTCATGCTTCGTCCTCCGTGGTCTCGCGGGGCCGCTCCACGGGCAGGCTCACCGTGAAGGTGGCGCCCTCGCCCGGCACGCTCGCGGCGGCGATCTCCCCGCCGTGCTCGAGCACGATCTGCTGCGCGATGCTGAGCCCGAGCCCCGTGCCCCGCGCCTTGGTCGTCACGAACAGCTGGAACACGTCGAGGCCCTCGGGGAGGCCGGGACCCGTGTCGCGGACCACGAGGACCGCGCGGCCGTCCACGAGGCCGCTCTCCACGGTCACGACGCCCCCCTCCGGCATCGCCTCGATGGCGTTCTGGACGAGGTTGATCACCACCTGCTTCATCTTCTCGGGGTCGACGCGCAGGTCCGGCATCGGGTCCCCGACCCGCTGCCGGCGCAGGGTCACGCCCGCGGCGCGCGCCTCGGGCCGCAGGAGGCGGACCACCTCGTCGGCCAGCGCGTCGAGGCTCGTCGGGCGGTACTGCACGCGATTGCTGCGCGAGAACTGCAGGAAGTCGCCGACGAGGTTGTCGAGGCGCTTGACCTCCTCGCGGATGACGCCCGCGAGCTCCTTGATCTCTCCGGCGACGCCCGCCGGCAGCGGCGCGACGCGGCGCTCGAGGATCGAGAGCTGGAGGGCGATCGAGTTGAGGGGGTTGCGCACCTCGTGGGCGAGGCCGGAGGCGAACGTGCCGACCACCGCGAGCTTCTCGCTCTGGATGATGCGGGCCTGCGCCTCGTTGAGGTCGCGGTAGGCCCGCCGCGCCTTCTCGTATAGCCGCGCGTTCTCGAGCGCGACCGACGCCTGGGACGCGAGCGCCTCCCCGACGTCGATCTGGTCCTCGGTCCAGTGGTGGGGGGACTCCGAGGTGAGGACGAGGAGGCCCAGGGTGGCCTTGCGCGCGACGAGGGGGAGAAGCAGCGCGGCCGCCCCCGCCCAGCGGCGCGCGATGTCCTTGTTCACCCGGGGGTCGCGGCTCCAGTCCTCGGTCTCGAGCCGGACCTGCTCCTCGAGGGCGCGGCGGTGGAGGCTCTCGCCGAGGGCGGCGAGGTCGAGGACCTGGCCCCTGCGCAGCTCGGGGTGGGGCAGCCCCGCGAGGTGCGCGACGGTGAGGGCCCGCGGGTCGGAGCCGAGGAGGATGTGGACGCGGTCGACGCGGAGGATCTCGAGCGCGGTGCGGCCGACCGCCTCGAGCACGGCCTCGGGGTCGAGCGACTCGCCGATGCCCTTGTTGAGCGCGGCGAGGGCGCGGGCCTCCTGGTTGTAGAGGCGCTCCGCCTTGAGGTGGCGCGCGCCCTCCACGGCGAGACACAGCTGGCGGCCGACCGTCTCGAGGAAACGCAGCTCGGCCTCGTCGAAGCTCTCCCCGGGCCGGGCCGCCACGTTGAGGACGCCCCGGGTCGTGCCGTCGAACGCGAGGGGCACGGACGCATGGGTCACCGGCCGCTCGAGCGAGGCGGCGATCGTCGGCATGCGCGGGCAGTCGGTGCGGTTGCGCGCCTGGCCGCCGTGGCCCGTGGCCATGACCTGCCGGCACAGGCACTCGCCGAGGCCCCGCCCGCGCGCCTCCTCCACGTACGCCGGCGAGAGGCCGCGGTGCGCGGCGAGCCTGAGCCGGGCGTCCTTCTCGTCCTCCAGGAACACCCAGGCCGTCTCGAGCGACAGGCCAGCGAGCAGCGCGTCGAGCGTCCCGTCGAGAATTGCCTGGACGTCCTCCTCGCCGTGGAGCCGGAGGCCGATCTCGGCCAGGATCCGCAGCTCCCGCTCGCGTTGCTCGACCGCGGCCCGCAGGTCGTTCGCCTCTGCCGCTTCCCGCGCAAGTCCGGTGTTCCTCGGCAAGTCTTGCGCCATCGAGGCCATCTTGACACAACGCGCGGCCAGGCGTGAGTTTTGCGCGACCTCCGACCGCTGGCGCGAGACCGGGGGGCGCGGTACAGTGGGGTCACGGAGGCAACGCGTGGATCCCAACCTGGGACGCAACGATCCCTGCCACTGCGGATCGGGGAAGAAGTACAAGCAGTGCTGCCTCGGGAAGGACGAGGAGAAGGCGCGGGCCGCGCGGGCGAAGGCCGAGGCCGAGGCCCCGCCGTCGGGCGAGCCGAAGGAGGCCGAGGCGAGCGGCCCGGCCCGCGCTCCCCGGCACCAGACCCGGCAGCCGTGGAAGAAGACGGCCACCAACACCCACGGCTTCGGGGGGAAGACGAGCCTGCCGCGCAAGGTCGGCGGCGGCTAGCCCGCGTGAGGGCGCGCGGGCTCCTCGCCGCGCTGCTGCTGTCGGCGGCGGGTGCCGGCTGCGCGAGGGCGGTCAGCTACCTCGACCCCGCGGGCCCGCTCCACGTGCGCCCGCGCGAAAGCCCCCCGCCGTCGGGGGACGCCCTCCGGGAGCTGCGAGTCGTCACGTTCAACGTCGCCTACGCCCTCGAGATCGACCGCGCGATCGAGGTCCTGCGGGAGACGCCCGCCCTGCGGGGAGCGGACGTCCTCGCCCTGCAGGAGATGGACGCGCCGGGCGCCGAGCGCATCGCGCGCGCGCTCGACATGAGCTCGGTGTACTTCCCGAGCGGCGTCCACCCGAAGTACGAGCGCGACTTCGGCTCCGCGGTCCTGTCGCCCTGGCCGCTCGAGGAGCCGCGCAAGGTGGTCCTTCCCCACGGCGCCCGGGTGAGCGGCCTGCGGCGCTCCGCCACCTCGGCCGTGGTCGTCCGCGGCGAAGAGCGCATCCGCGTCTACTCGGTCCACCTGCCCTCGCCCCTCGCCGTCTCGGGCGGCTCGCGCGTGTCGCAGCTGCGGGCCCTCGCCGCCGACGCGGCGTCGCACGACGGGCCGGTCGTCATCGCGGGCGACTTCAACTCGCACGGCAAGCTCGAGGAGCTCGCCCGGGCCGGGTTCGCCTGGGTCACGCGCGACGTGGGAGACACCGCCCGCTTCGCGCTCCTCGGGATCCCCCTCGCGGGGCTCTCGTACGACCACGTCCTCGCCCGGGGGCTCGAGGCCTCGCCGGAGCCGGGATCCGTCGGGGTGGTCGAGGACAACCGCGGGGCGAGCGACCACCGGCCCGTGTGGGCCGTGCTCGTGCCGGCGGAGGGCGACGCGCGGTGAACCGAACGTCGCCTTGACGCCGTCGCGCCGGGCGGCGTAGCGTGCGGGACGCCCGGAGGCACTCGATGCGACACCGCGCCCTGCTCCTCGCCCTCGCCCTCGCCTCGCCCGCCGCCGCCGAGCGACCGCTCCCGCTGCCGGAGCACCCGCGCCCCGACTTCGAGAGGGCCGAGTGGGCGAACCTCAACGGCGAGTGGTCCTTCCGCTTCGACGGCCGGAACGACGGCCTGCGGGAGCGCTGGTTCGACACGGCGCCGTCGGGCTTCCCGCTCCGGATCCTCGTCCCGTTCCCCTGGGGCTCGAGGCTCTCGGGCGTCCCCGACGAGGCCGAGATCGCCTGGTACGCGCGCACGGTCCGCGTCCCCGAGGCCTGGACGGGCCGGCGCGTCTTCCTCGTGGTCGGGGCGTCGGACTGGAGGACCGACGCCTGGCTCGACGGCTCGCCCCTCGGCGGCCACCAGGGCGGCTACACGCCTTTCGAGCTGGAGCTGACGCCCGCGATGCGGCCCGGAACCGAGCAGCGGCTGGTCCTGCGGGTCGACGACGCGGCGCGGGCGTTCAAGCTCGAGGGCAAGCAGGGCTACGGCAACGCGCGCGGGATCTGGCAGACCGTGTACCTCGAGGCGCGGCCGGCGGTGCACGTCGGCGCCGTCGAGATCCACCCGAGCCTCCTCCGCAAGCGGGTCGAGGTGAAGGTCGTGCTCTCCGACCCCGCGCCGGTCGGCGCGAGCGTCGGCGTGCGCGTTGCCACCGGGGGTCCGTCCGACCCCTCCTTCGCCGAGGGGCGCGAGGCGCTCGAGGCCGGAGTGAGGGAGGCGCGCCTCACGGTGCCGCTCGGCGAGAGCGTGCGCCCCTGGTCGCTCGAGGACCCGCACCTCTACGACGCGACCGTGACGCTCGCCGCGGCCGGAGGCGAGGACCGGGTGAAGACGTACTTCGGCCTGCGGGACATCGGCACCGGGCCGCTCCCCGGGCTCGGTCACCCCTACGTGACGCTCAACGGGAAGCCCGTCTACCTGCAGATGACCCTCGACCAGTCCTGGAATCCCGACGGCTTCTGGAGCTGGCCGAGCGACGAGGCGGTCCGCGAGGAGATCCTCATCGCCCGGCGCCTCGGCCTCAACGCCATCCGCACCCACGTGAAGGTCGAGGTGCCGCGCAAGCTCTATTGGGCGGACCGGCTCGGCGTCCTCGTCATGGCCGACGTGCCGAACAGCTGGGGCGAGCCCGACGCCGCCATGCGGGCGGACTGGGAGACGGCCCTGCGCGGCATGGTGCGGCGGGACTTCAACCACCCGTCGGTGTTCTCGTGGGTGCTGTTCAACGAGCAGTGGGGCCTCGTGTCGAAGGACCCGGAGGACCCCGCGAAGCGGGCCGTGCTCCCCGCGACGCTCGACTGGGTGGAGTCCGCGTACGACCTCGCGAGGCGGCTCGACCCCACCCGCCTCGTCGAGGACAACTCGCCCTGCTGCGGAGGGGGCCACGTGAAGACCGACCTCAACTCCTGGCACCTGTACCTGCCGGGCTGGAGGTGGAAGGAGGCGCTCGACGAGGCGGAGGCGAAGACGTTCCCGGGCTCCGAGTGGAACTTCGTGGGCGGGCGGAAGCAGGCAACCCAGCCCATGCTCAACAGCGAGTGCGGGAACGTCTGGGGCTACGAGGGCTCCACCGGGGACGTCGACTGGAGCTACGACTACCACGCGATGATGGACGCGTTCCGGAGGCACCCGAAGGTGGCGGGGTGGCTGTACACCGAGCACCACGACGTGATCAACGAGTGGAACGGCTACGTGCGCGCCGACCGCTCGGCGAAGGACGCGGGGCTCCAGGACCTCGTGCCGGGGATGTCCGTCCGCGACTGGCACGCGCCGCTCTACGTCGCGGTCGGGGCGTACCCGACGACCGCGGCGAAGCCCGGGGAGACCGTGTCGGTGCCGCTGTGGGCATCGTTCCCCACCGACGCGGCCGTGGGGGGCGAGCTCGTGCTGAAGCTCGAGCTCGTGGGCCACGACGACCTCGGCCGCTTCCGCGAGTGGTGGCGGGGCGAGCGGCGCGTGCCGTTCTCCCCGTGGACCTCGCGGGCGCTCGAGCCGGTCGCGGTGCCGATGCCGGAGCGGCGCGCGCTGGCCGTCCTGCGCGCGCGGCTCGAGGACGCGTCGGGCCGCGTGCTCCACCGCAACTTCACCGCGTTCGTCGTCGGCGAGGGCGCTTCCTCCCGCGACGAGGCGGTCGTCGCCGACGGGGCCGCGCTGCGCGTGCTGCGCGTCGCGCCCGCCGCGCGATCGGCCGCACGCTGGAGCGTGCGGGCGTGGGAGGCGATGGACGGGGGCAAGCAGAACGGGGCGGGGCAGGGCTTCTTCGAGTACCGCCTCGCGTGGCCGAAGGAGCTCCGCGTCGAGGACGTGGCCGGCGCGTCGTTCCTCGCCGAGCTCGGGGCGAAGGAGCTGTTCGGCAAGGACCGCCCCGAGGGAAGCCACGTGCAGGGGGACTTCATGCGCGGCCGGGGCACGCACGACCCCGGGGCCAACCCGAACGCCTACCCGATGACCGACGGCGCGCGCCACCCGAGCGCGGTGAGGGTGAGGGTCAACGGCCGCCCGGCCGGCCTCGTCGACCTGCCCGACGATCCCGCCGACCACCGGGGGCTGCTCTCCTGGCACGCGCAGAAGCGGGACGGGAAGCTGCGGGAGGCGGGCTCCTACGGCGAGCTGGTCTCGGTCGCGGTGCCGACGGAGGCGCTCGGCGCCGCGGCCGCGGCCGGCGAGGTCGTGATCCGCCTCGAGGTCGACGAGGCTCTGGGCGGAGGGCTCGCCGTCTACGGCGAGCGGACGGGACGCTACCCGCTCGACCCGAGCCTCGTCCTGACGCTGCGGCGCTGAGGCCGCCTCAGGGCGCAGGCGGCGGGTACTTCGCGATCAGCAGTCGCACGGCGGAAGCCGTCTCCGCGTCGATGCGCTTCTTGTCGATCGACTTGTAGCTCGTCCCCGCGCGCCAGACCGGCTTCTCGTCGGACGCCCGCTGCAGCTCGAGGATCAGGGTCCCCTCGAGGACCTTCGAGAAGTCGACGCCGGTCGTCAGCTGCCCCGGCCCTCCCGGAAGGTGCGACTCCCCCTGCGTCGGGGTGCCCCTCAGCCCCTCGTGGGCCTTGGCGTAGTAGCGGACGAACAGGTCGCCCCTGCCCCCGGCGGCGGCCTTCCTTAGCCCCTTCTTCTCGAGCTCGCGCTCCACGTACCAGATGATGCGGGTGTGCATCTGGGGGTCCTTCGCCGCCGCCGCCGGGTCCTTCCAGCTGTAGGTCGAGAACGCGGAGAAGTCCGCCTCCCGGTCGTACTCGAGCTCGACTTTGGGCAGGACGAGCGCCTGCGCGACGAGCGGGACGGCCGGGAGTGACAGCGCGAGGGCGAGGGCGAGGGCGGCGGCGAGCGGCGGACGAGCGCGCATGGCGCCTCCTGGCGGCGCTACGCCGGTCGGGTGGGCGCCGCGGGAAAGTCGGGGGCGTACAGGAAGCCGAACGACACGGCTCCCTCCCGGGTGAGCGTCTTGTGGTGGATGAGGTGGGCCCGGATCAGGCGGCGGAGGTAGGCGCTTCTCGGCACCCACGAGTGGCGGACGCGGCGGTGGACGAGGACGTCGTGGAAGCCGAAGTAGGCCGCGCCGTACGCGGTCATCCCGAGCCCCACCGCGAGCAGCAGCGGGTGTCCGTGGGTGCCGAGGTAGATCAGGACGATGGACGGGATCGCGAAGAAGATGCCGAAGAGGTCGTTGAGCTCGAACCAGGCGCTCTGACGCGGGCGGTGGTGCGACTCGTGGAGAACCCACATCGGCCCGTGCATCAGGTGCTTGTGCATGAGGTAGGCGGCGCCCTCCATCCCGAGGAACGTGGCGAGGAAGAGCGCGATCCAGGGCAGCATGGGCGGGGGACGGGCGGCCGGCCCGGCGGCGTGCCGGGCCGGCGACGCGGCCGTCGGCTAGCGCTTCTTGGCGACCTTCTTCTTGGCGGCCTTCTTCGCCGCCTTCTTCTTGCCCTTGGCCGCCTCGGCCTTCGACGTCTTCGCGAGGTCGGCCCGGTGGGCGCGCTCGTAGGTCTGGATGTCCTTGAACCGGCCGCTCGCGTCGCGAACGGCGTAGAGCTTCTTTCCGGCGGTGCTGCGGTGCGTCGTCCTGCGGGCCTTGGCCATCGATCCTCCCGGTAAAGTGGGTCGCTCCGGTGATGATGCGTGAACGCCCGCCCTCGTGCAACCTCAGTTGCCGAGGACCGTCTTCAGGATCTCGGGGTCCGCCTCCTCCTGGGCGAGGAGCGAGTGGCAGCTCGAGCAGTCCTGCGAGATCGCCCGTCCTTCGGCGGTCTTGAGCTCCTCGTTGTGGCAGCGGAAGCAGCCGACCTCCGTGCTCATGTCGGGGGTGTGGCCGATGTGGTTCACGTAGGTGCCCCACGTGATGTTCATCCTCGGGAAGACGTTCCAGGCCCAGATGTCGCCGAGGGCCTTGCCGGCGGCGGCAACCGCGTCCTTCCTCTCGGCGGCGACCTGGGGGTACGACTCGGCGTAGAACGCCGCGATCGCCCGGGCGATCCCTTCCCGCGCCGCCTCGTGGCTCGGGTAGTCGGCCTGGAGCGCGCGCAGCCCCTCGCGGCGGATGAAGGGCAGGGAGGGATCGATCCGGCGGTCGAGGAGGGCGGCGTCGAGCTCGCGCTCCGGGGCCCGGTAGATGTGGCTCGGCCGGTTGTGGCAGTCGACGCAGTCCATGGTGCGCCACTCGGCGGCCTTCTGCGCTTCGGGCGAGGAGGCGAGGGGAGAGACGAAGCGCTCCTTCTTCCCGTCCTTCGTCTCGACCTCGACCTCGAAGATCCGCTGCCGCTTCTCGTCCGAGCGGTACCGCACGACGTGGTCGGGGTCCACGTGCCAGTGGATCCCCTGGCTGCGCCCGGCCATGCGCCCCCCGACCTTGACCACGAGCACCGTCTTCGTCTCGGTGTTCGCCTCGTCCTCGGAGAAGTGGGTGTTCACCCGGAAGCGGTCGCCGACGAACTTGTTCGGCCAGTGGCACTGCTCGCACGTCTCGCGGGCCGGCCGGAGGTTGCGGACGGGGACCTGGATGGGCCGGTCGTACAGGTCGAAGGCGACGGACACGAGCTGCCAGGAGCCGGACAGCTTGCTCTTCACGAACCAGTCCGCACCCTCGCCGATGTGGCACTCCACGCACTTGACACGGGCGTGGGGCGAGCGCTGGTAGGTCGTGAACTCGGGCTCCATGACCGAGTGGCAGGCCCTGCCGCAGAACTCGGTCGACTCCATGACCTCGACGCCCTTGTACGTGCCGACGCCGAGGATGAGCGCGTTCACCCCGGTCGCGACGAGGAACACGAGGGCGGCCTTGCGCGTCGCGGGGTTGTTGAAGTCGAGCACGCCGAACCGGGGCCCCTCCGCCTCCCCGCGGGCCTCCCTCTCTCGCCTCCTCCTGCGCTCGAAGAACAGGCCCACCGGGATGAGGACGAGGCCGAGGAGGAAGATGCCGGGGAGGATCAGGAACGTGAGGATGCCGAGGTAGGGCCCGCCGCCGTGCTCGCTGACCGCGTGCATGAAGAACAGGAGGAGGAACAGGAATGCGGCGGCGGTCGTGAGGACGGACCCGGAGAGGCTGATCCAGTTGCTGCTCACGGCGGCGAAGAAGCGTTCGAAGGCGTTTCGCACGATTCTCGGTCTCCCTGCTTTCGGGGCGAACCTCCGGAGTCTAGCACCGGCGGACTCGGCTAGACTCCGGGGGTGAGCGGCCTTCCCCTCCTCGCGACCCTCGCCGCGGCGGCCCTCGCCGCGCGCGGGGCTCCCCGGTCCGAGCCGCCGGAGCCCCCGGCGCGCGCCACCCTCAGCTTCTCCGGGCCCTGGCGCGGCGGCGAGTACACGGTGCGCCTCGTGATGGCGCCCGGCGATCCCGCCGAGAACGAGCGCGTCCGGCGGGCGATCGAGGGTGAGCTGGCCCTCGCGGACCGGCTCTTCGCACCCGCGGGGGAGCCCGCCGGGGCCCGGGGGGCGGGTCCCAGCGTCGACCCGGCCCGGCTGGCCCGGGAGCGGGCGGCGCTGGGCGCCCTCCTGGAGCGGGCACGCGCCCTGGCCGGGGGCCTCGTCGAGGTCGTGGCCGATTCCACGGTCGCCGGGGCCTGGGCGGCCGACCGCGTGGCGGCCGCGCTCGTCGCCCTCGGCCAGCCCGACGTGCTCGTCGAGATCGGCCGCGCGGTGGCGGTGCGGGGCCGGCGCCTCGACCGCCAGGGCTGGCGGGTGGCGGTCGCGGCCCCCGAGGCGGGAAAGGTGGCGCTCGTGCTCGCGCTGCGCGACGCGTCGGTGGCCACGGCTTCGACCGGTGTGCCGGCCGCCGGCGGCCTCGCCGAGGTCAGCGTGGTGGACGCCGACGGGGCCTGGGCCGGCGTTCTCGCCGCGACCCTGCTCACCCTCGGTCCCGAACGGGGGCGGATCGAGGCCGTCCGCGCCGGACTCGCCGCCCGCTTCGTCGTCGGCACGGGGGCGGGGTCCTTCGCCGAGTGGTCGACGCCGGCGTTCGAGGCCTGGGTCTCCGCCGCCTCCGGGCGGCGCTGAAGGAAGCCGGCCGTCTTCGGTTATCCTACGCCCTGACACTCCCATGACCGCCCACCGGCTGCCGCACTGCGACTTCGACGCCGAGGACCTCCAGACCCGCCTGCGGATCCAGGTGCCCGGGCGCCTCGACGCCATCACCCCCGCCGTCGAGCAGGTGATGGGCGAGGTGCACGCGATGGAGTGCTCGAAGGGCAAGGAGTTCGAGATCGAGACGGCGCTGCGCGAGGCGCTCGCCAACGCGATCCGCCACGGCTGCGCCCACGACGAGACGAAGAGCGTCGAGGTGTGCGTGGCCTGCGAGGACACGAAGGGGATGCTCATCGTCGTGCGCGACCCGGGACCCGGCTTCGACCCCGCCAACATCCCCAGCCCCACCGTCGGCCAGAACATCTACCGCCACCACGGGCGCGGGATCTACCTCATCAACCAGCTGATGGACGAGGTGTCGTTCGACCGGGGCGGCACCGAGATCAGGATGCGCAAGCGCTGAGGGCCTTCGGGTAGACTCTCGGGCGCCCATGGAGCCCGCCGTCTCGGTCGTCGTCCCCGCCTACAACGAGGCGGAGAACCTGCCCGCTCTCCTCGGGGAGCTCGTTCCCGCGCTCGAGTCGACCGCCCGGCCCTTCGAGATCGTGGTGGTCGACGACGGGAGCACCGACGGGACCCGCGAGGTCCTTGACGCCCTCGCCGCCCGGCACCCCGCCCTGCGCGTCGTCCGCTTCCGCCGGAACGCCGGCCAGTCGGCCGCCTTCCTGGCCGGGTTCGCCGCGGCGCGCGGCGAGGTGATCGTGACCCTCGACGCCGACCTCCAGAACGACCCGGGCGACGTCCCGGAGCTGCTGCGGCGGCTCGAGGGCCACGACGCCGTGCTCGGCGTGCGCGTGAAGCGGCGCGACAGCGTCCTGCGCCGCGCGTCCTCTCGCGTGGCGAACGCGGTGCGACGGGCCGTCACCGGGGACGGGCTCGCCGACGTGGGCTGCTCGCTCAAGGCCGTCCGGCGCGAGCACGTCCTCGACCTGCCCCGCTTCGACGGGGTCCACCGCTTCTTCGGGACGCTGCTCGTCTGGAAGGGCCTGCGGGTGGTCGAGGTGCCGGTCGGCCACCGGCCGCGGCGGGCGGGCGTGGCCAAGTACAACCTGCGCAACCGCGCCTTGCGCACCCTCCTCGACCTGATGGCGATGCGCTGGCTGCGCTCGCGGAGCGTGCGCTACGAGATCGAGAGATGAGCAAGCTGTGGCTGGCGGTGGGCTTCGCGGGGCAGCTCCTGTTCACGTCCCGCTTTCTCGTGCAGTGGATCGCCTCGGAGAGGCGCAAGCAGAGCATCGTGCCCACCGCGTTCTGGTGGCTCAGCCTCGGCGGCTCGGCGCTGCTGCTCGCCTACGCGATCTGGCGGCGCGACCCGGTGTTCATCCTCGGCCAGGCGTTCGGGTTCCTCGTCTACACGCGCAACCTGGTCCTCATCGCCCGTCACCACCCGGCGGTTCTCCCCCCGGCGGCGAAGCCCTGACCCGCCACAGGGTGAAGCCCCCGCTCGCGGCCACGAGGCGGCCGCGGCCGGGGGGCGCCACGCCCACGGGGCAGACGAAGTCGTAGGGCGGCTGCGGGGGGCGCTCGACCACGAGCCGGTCGAGCCGCCGGGCGAGCGGCCACGTGAAGCGTCGGTCGGTTCCCTCGGCGACGACGAGCGGGACCTGCGGCCGCACCCGCGGCGCGAGGGCCTCGGCCGCGGCCACGAAGGCGTGGTGACGGTGCGCGGCGCGCGGCTCGGCGACGCCCGCGAACGCGACGCCGTAGAGGAGGCCGGCGGTCAGGAGCGCGCCGGTCGCCCCCCCGAAGCGCCGGGCCACCGTCGCGCCGAACAGGATCGCGACCAGGCCGAGAGCAGCCACCGCGCTCGCCAGCGCCGCCGCCTCGGCCGAGGGCAGGCCGGCGAGCTCGCGGCGCGCCGCGAGCGGGGCCAGGACGGCCCACGCCGCGGCGAGCGCGGCCCACGGCGCCGTCCGCCCCCACGGGCGGTCGAGGCGGAGCAGAACCGCCGCGGCCAGCACGGAGAAGGGCGGGAGAACGGGGATCAGGTAACGGGGCAGCGTCCCCGGCACGAACAGGAACACGACGGCGCCCCAGAGGACGGCCGTCCCGCACAGCGCCCGCCAGGGGTCCTCGACGAGGCGCAGCAGCGCGGCCCGGCCGCGCTTCGAGAGAAGGGCGGCGAGGACGAGCGACCACGGCGCCGCCGCCGCGAGCAGAACCAGGGGGTACGCGAGGACGTGACGCGCCGCCTCGCCCGCTCCCGCCTCGGTGGTGCGCTGCGCCACCTCGGCGGCGAGCCGTGCCCCGAGGGCCCGAACCGGCCCCGAGGCGGCGTAGGGCACCACCCACGCGGCGACGAGCGCGGCGAGGAGGAGGGCTCCCGCGGCGAGCGCGGCGGGACGCCACGGCAGGCGCCGCCGCCACGTGAGGAGGAGCGCGGGGGGATGGAAGAACAGCGGCGCGATGCCCTTGGTGAGGACGCCACCCGCCACCAGCGCCTGAGAGAGCGCCCACTGCACGGCGGGCGAGCCCCGGCGGCGCCCCAGCTCGAAGGCGGCGAGGGCGGCCGTCGTCCACAGGGTGAACGGGAGGTCGATCTCGCCGGGTCGGCCGTACTGCGGGACGATGCCGAGCGTGAGGAACACGAGGGCGGGGAGGGCGTGGGGGGAGGACCGCGCCCCGGCGCCGAGCGCGAAGAGCAGCAGGGCGATCGCCGCGGTCGCGAGGAGGCTCGGCAGCCGCACCGGGAGCGCCCCGACGCGCCTCGCGTCTCTCCCCGAGAGAGCCACGATCATCCAGGAGTGCATCGGCGGCTTGTTGAGGTAGGGCTCGCCGAGCAGGCGCGGCACCACGTAGTCGCCCCGGCGGATCATCTCCGCGGCCACGAGGGCGCGGCGCGGCTCCTCCCAGCGGAGCGGGTCGTCCGAGACCCCGCGCAGGTAGACGAAGCCGAGGACGACCGCGAGCGCCGCCCAGGCCCAGCCGGGCAGGCGCAGGGCGGGGCCGTCGGCGGGGTCGGGGGCGTCGGCCACGAGACCTTTATAATGGCGTCAGCCGATCTTCCCAAGGGCGCGCCTCGCCCCAGGAGAGCCATGGACGCTCCCGTCGCATGAAGCCCGCCGCGCGCCGCCGCCTGCTCGGCCTCGTCGTCCTCGCCCTCCTCGCGGGGGCGGCGGCCCTCATCGTGTGGCTGCCCCCGCCGGGCCAGGGCCGGACGACCGGCCCTCCGCCCGTCTCCTACGTCGGTGTCGACTCGTGCGCGCAGTGCCACGCCGAGGAGACGGCCGCCTGGCGCGGCTCCCACCACGACCTCGCGATGCAGCCGCCGAACGAGAAGACGGTGCTCGGCGACTTCGAGGACGCGCGCTTCACCTACGAGGGGGCCACCAGCCGCTTCTTCCGGAAGGACGGCCGGTACGTGGTGCGCACCGACGGCCCGGACGGGACGCTCGCGGACTTCCCCGTCGCCTGGGCGTTCGGGGTGACCCCGCTCCAGCAGTACCTCGTCGAGCTGCCGGGCGGGCGCCTGCAGGCGCTCTCGGTCGCGTGGGACAGCCGGCCGAGGGAAGAGGGCGGCCAGCGCTGGTTCCACCTCTACCCCGGCGAGCGGGTCGACCACCGGGACGTGCTCCACTGGACGAAGCCCTCGCAGAACTGGAACACGCAGTGCGCGGAGTGCCACTCGACGAACCTGCGCAAGGGCTACCGCCTGGCCGAGGACCGCTTCTCGACCACGTTCTCCGAGGTGAACGTGTCGTGCGAGGCCTGCCACGGCGCCGGCGCGCGTCACGTCGACTGGGCGCGCCGGGCGCAGGCGCGCGGCCAGGAGCCCCAGGGCGACCCCGGGCTCATCGTGCGCTTCACCGAGCGCCGCAGCCGGGAGTGGGAGATGGACGAGGAGCGGGGCATCGCGCGGCCGACGAAGTTCCTCGAGACCCGCTTCGAGGTCGAGACCTGCGCCCGCTGCCACGGCCGGCGCGCCCTGCTGACCGAGGAGTACCGGCCGGGGCGGCTCCTCGCCGACACCCACCGCCCGGCGCTGCTCGAGGAGGGCCTCTACTACGCCGACGGCCAGATGCGGGAGGAGGTCTACAACTGGGGCTCGTTCCTGCAGAGCCGGATGTACGCGAAGGGCGTCACCTGCTCCGACTGCCACGAGCCTCACACCCAGAAGGTCAAGGTGGGGCGCGACGACGTCTGCTCCTCCTGCCACCAGCCCGAGCGCTTCGCGACGCGCAAGCACCACTTCCACCGCGAGAAGGGGAAGGGCGCCTCGTGCGTCGCCTGCCACATGCGGACCGAGACGTACATGGTCGTGGACCCCCGGCACGACCACTCGTTCCGCGCCCCGCGGCCGGACCTCACGGTCGCCCTCGGAGGGCAGCACGCCCCGAACGCCTGCAACGACTGCCACCGCGACCGCACGGCGGAGTGGGCGGCGCGGGCGGTGAGCCGGTGGTACCCCGGGGGGCAGCAGGAGAAGCCCCACTACGCGACCGCCCTCTTCGCGGGGCGGACGTTCCAGCCGGGGGCGGAGCCGCTGCTGCTCGGCGTCGCCCTCGACGCGAAGCAGCCCGGCATCGTGCGGGCGACCGCGGTCTCGCTCCTCCCGTCGCACCTCGGCCCGGACTCGCTCCCCGCCCTCGAGAAGGCGGCGAAGGACCAGGACCCGCTGGTGCGCCTCGGGGTCGTCTCCGCCCTCGAGGCGCTGCCCCCGCGCGAGCGGGTGAGGACCGGCGTCCACCTCCTCTGGGACCCCGTGCGCGCGGTGCGGGTCGAGGCGGTCGGGGCGTTCGCCGACGTGCCCGACGAGCACCTGGCGACCGAGGCCCGCGCGGCCTTCGATCGCTCGCTCGACGACTTCTTCCTCGCGCAGCGGTCGAACGCCGAGCGGCCGGAGTCGCACGTGAACCTCGGCATCGTCGCCGCGAGGCGGGGGCGGCCGGAGGAGGCGCGGCGCCACTACGAGACCGCGCTGCGCCTCGCGCCGTGGTTCGTCCCCGCCTTCGTGAACCTCGCCGACCTCCTGCGGAGCGAGGGCAAGGACGGCGAGGGCGAGGCCCTCTTGAGGCGCGCCCTGCAGGTCGACCCGGGCAACGCGTCGGTCCACCACGCGCTCGGCCTGCTGCTCGTGCGGCAGAAGCGGCCGGCCGAGGCCCTGGCCGCGCTCGCGCGCGCCGCCGAGCTCGCGCCGTCCTCGCCCGAGTTCGCCTACGCCCACGCGATCGGGCTGCACTCCGCGGGCCGCCCCGACGAGGCGCTCGCCGCGCTGCGCGCGGCGCACCGGCGCGCCCCGGGCGCGCGGAGCCTGCTCGTCGCCCTGGTGACCATCAACCGCGAGCGGGGCAGCCTGCGCGAGGCCCGCAAGTGGGCGGAGAGGCTGGCCCAGGCGGCCCCCGGCGACCCCGCCGCCCGCTCGCTCCTCGCCGCTCTCGAGCAAGAGGCGACGGGCGTGGCCCCCGGGCGCTAGGTTCGTCCACCTGGCCTGGAAGAAGAGCGAGAAGGAGCTCGCGAACGTCAAGTACCCCATGGCCGCCGACCCCACGGGGCAGGTCTCGCGGATGTTCGGTGTCTACGACGAGGCGACCGGCCTCGCCCTGCGCGGCACCTTCGTCATCAACCCCGAAGGTGTGCTGCTCAACAGCGAGGTCAACTTCTACAACCTGGGCCGCAACATCGACGAGCTCATGCGGAAGTTCAAGGCCAACGTCTACATGGCCAGGAAGGCGAACGAGGTCTGCCCTTCGAAGTGGAAGGACGAGGGCGACAAGACGCTCGTGAACCCCGGGGCCAAGATGGTCGGCAAGGTCCACGAGGCATTGCAGTAGGCCTTCGGCGGGCGTGGTCGCACCGCCTCTCGGTCGCTCGCCCGGCCGACCCCGCCCGCCCTTCCGGGACCGCTACCAGGCGTTGAGGGTCTGGCGCCAGCCGTCGGTCCGGATCTCCGGGACCGCCGCGTGCAGGCGGGCCTGCACCTCGGCCTGCGCCGCCGCGGCGCCGCTGCAGCGGCCATTGCGCACGACGTAGAGGGCCTCGGCGAGCGAGGCCTCGCGGGGGTCCCCGAGCGCGCGGTCCACGTCGTCCGCCGCCGCGCAGTCGGCGGGGATCCCGCCGAAGTAGTCCGCCTCGCCGCGCGCGTTCGCGACCACGAAGGACACCGGGAAGAGCACCTTGTCGCAGAAGTCGAAGCCGTACTGGCCGACCGGCTTGCCGAAGGTCCTCTCGCCGACCACCTTCACGTCCATGAACGGCCGCAGGCCGTTCACGACCGCCTCGCTCGCGGAGGCGGAGCCGCGGGTGGCGATGACCACCAGGCGGCTCACCCCGAGGGCCTGCGGTTTCGCCTCGAACCGGTAGGCGACGTCGCGGCTCGACTGCTTGTCGTTGTGGGTGAACTGGACGAAGACCTGGCCGACGAGCGGCGCCCCCGCGACGAGGCCGGCGAGGTGCTGGGCCACGTCCACCAGGCCGCCGCCGTTGTAGCGCAGGTCGAGGACGAGCTCGGTCGCCCCCTCGTCGCGGAGCTGGGAAAAGGCGGCGTTCAGCGCCTCGACCGAGGGGCGGACGAAGTTGCGGAAGTGGACGTAGGCCACCCGCGACGGGCCGGCGGTGAGGACGGCGGTCTGCGAGACGGTGGGGATCGTGACCTTGCGCTTGACGAGGGTCGCCGCCTTCTCCCGCCCCTGCAGGTCGCGCCAGGTGAAGGCGAGCGACACCCCCTCCTGCTCGGGCCCGAAGATCGTCCCGATCTCCCCCGTGCGGAGCAGGTCGGCCACCGCCTTGCCGCCGATCGTCAGCAGCGTGTCGCCGCGGTCCATCCCGGCCTCCGCGGCCGGGCTGCCGGGGAACGTCTGGACGAGGCGCAGCTCGCTCGGGCCGGTCGCCTTGTAGGAGAGGCCGAACCCGATGAACTGGCTCTCGGAGAAGAACGCGTCGCTCGAGGCCTTGGACGTGACGTAGCTGAAGCTCGAGTCGAGGGGCCGATACCGGACCGCCTCGAGGTAGGCCTCGGGCGAAGCGAACGACGCGGGGTCGGGGTTCGGCAGCTCCTTGTACCAGTAGTAGTACGACTGCAGGACGTCGCGGACGAACGTGCACTGGCCGACCGTCGTGCAGCTGGTCGCGCCCGCGGACGAGCCGGTGCTCGGGGAGGTGGGGGACGAGCCTCCGCCGCAGGAGAGCACAGGGCCGGTCAGCAGGACGAGCGCGAGACGCCGCAGGGCCATGGGGCGAGCCTCCAGGACCAGTGTGCGGCCGATCCGCCCGTCGCCGCAAGGCGGCTGTAGAATGCCGTCCCGCCGGACGAGGAGGCCCGCCATGACCCCACGCGAGCTCTGGGAGCGCTACAAGTCGCTGCTGTTCGACGATCCCGGCCTCGGGCTCCGGCTCGACCTCAGCCGGGCCGGGATCGCGGAGGCCGCCCTCGCCGAGCGCGAGGGGGCGCTCGGCGAGGCGCTCGAAGCGATGGCCGCGCTCGAGGCGGGGGCGATCGCCAACCCCGACGAGGGGCGCATGGTCGGCCACTACTGGCTGCGCGCGCCGGAGAAGGCGCCGACCCCCCAGATCGCGGCCGCGATCCGCGAGACGGTGGGGCGCGTGCGGGACTTCGCCGCGCGCGTCCACGACGGCCGGGTGCGGCCGCCGACGGCGGCAAGCTTCCGGAACGTCCTCGTCGTCGGCATCGGCGGCTCGGCGCTCGGCCCCCAGCTCCTGGCGGACGCCCTGGGGAGCGCGAGGGACCGCCTCGTCCCGCATTTCCTCGACAACACCGACCCCGACGGCCTCGACCGGGTCCTCGGGGGCCTCGGCGAGGGGCTCGCCGAGACCCTCGCGGTCGTCATCTCGAAGTCCGGCGGCACTCCCGAGACCCGCAACGGCATGGTGGAGGCGGCGGCCGCCTACCGGGTCCGCGGCCTCGACTTCGCCGCCCACGCGGCCGCGATCACCCAGGAGGGCAGCGCCCTCGACCGGCAGGCCGTCGCCCAGGGCTTCCTCGGGCGCTTCCCGATGTGGGACTGGGTGGGCGGGCGCACGTCGGTGACGAGCGCGGTCGGCCTCCTGCCCGCGGCCCTGCAGGGGATCGACGTGACGGCGCTGCTCGCAGGCGCGGCCGCGATGGACGAGGCGACCCGCCGCCGCGAGCTCCGGCGCAACCCGGCCGCGCTCCTCGCCCTCGCGTGGCACGCGATCGGCGAGGGCCGGGGGACGAAGGCGATGGTGGTGCTCCCCTACAAGGACCGGCTCCTCCTCTTCGGCCGCTACCTCCAGCAGCTGGTCATGGAGTCGCTCGGCAAGGAGAAGGACCTCGCCGGGCGGGTGGTCCACCAGGGCCTCACCGTCTACGGGAACAAGGGCTCGACGGACCAGCACGCCTTCGTGCAGCAGCTGCGCGACGGCACGCCCGACTTCTTCGTCACCTTCGTGCGCGTGCTGAAGGACCGGGAAGCGGCGAGCCTGGAGGTCGAGCCGGGAGCGACGAGCGGGGACTTCCTCGACGGCTTCCTCCTCGGCACGCGGCGCGCCCTCTTCGAGAGCGGACGACCCTCGCTCACCCTCACGATCCCGGACGTCTCCCCGCGCAGCCTCGGCCTGCTGATCGCGCTCTACGAGCGCGCGGTGGGACTCTACGCGAGCCTCGTCGGCATCAACGCCTACCACCAGCCGGGGGTCGAGGCGGGGAAGAAGGCGGCGGCCGCCGTCCTCGACCTCCAGCGAAGGGTCCTCGCCGCGCTCCGGGACCGAGGGCAGAAGGGCGCGACCTGCGAGGAGGTGGCGGCGGCGGCGGGAGCGCCGGACGAGGTCGAGACCGTGCTCCACGTCCTCGAGCGCCTCGCCGCGAACCCCGACCGGGGCGTCGCGCGCCGGGCGGGCGCCTCGCCGTTCGACGCCGTCTACACCCCGACCGGGTGAGGCCGGCTAGGCCCTCGCGGCTGCGCCCGCCGGGGCGACCAGGTGGACGGTCTGGGTCGGGAAGGCGAAGCTCGAGCCGGACTCCTCGACGACCCGCATGAAGCCGAACAGGACCTCCTGGCGGCAGTCGCGGAACACCCCGAAGTCCGACGTCCGGAACCACGCGAGGACCTCGACGTCGAGCGAAGAGGCGGAGAAGGCCGCGAAGCGCACGACGACGGTGTCGGGCCAGATGAGCGGGTGGTCCCGCAGCACCTTCTCGAGGCCCGAGATGATCCGCTCGAGCTGCTCCCGGGTCGTGCCGTAGACGAGGCCGACCGTGCACGCGAAGCGGATGCGGTCCCGAGACGCGAAGTCCTCGATCCGCATGTCGGCGAGCTTTCCGTTCGGGAGGGTGATCAGCGTGCGGTCGAGCGTCCGGATCTGGGTCGAGCGCATGCCGATCCGCTCGACGTTTCCCGTGAAGTTCTCGATCCCCACGAAGTCCCCCACCCGGAACGGCTGGTCGATCGCGAGGGCCAACGAGCCGAAGAGGTTCTCGATCGTCTTCTGGGCCCCGAAGGCGAGGGCGAGACCGCCGATGCCGAGACCGGCGAGGACGGTCGCGACCGGGTAGCCGAAGGCGGAGAGGGTCGCGAGGACGCCCCCGACCGCCAGGAACACCTTGGCGAAGTTGCGCAGGAGGGCGAGAAGCGAGCGGGCGGACGGGTTGTCCGCGACCCCCGGCCGCTCGGAGAGGTAGCGGGCCCACACGTCCACCGAGCGCCAGAGCGCCCACACGACGCCGAGGGTCGCGATCGCGCCGAGCAACGACCGGGCGAGCCGATCCGCCGCCGGGAGCAAGGCGAGCCACGGGAGCAGCGCGGCCGCCGCGGCCACGGCCCACAGGAGCGTGAGGGCGGGGCCCGCCTTCTCGAGCAGTCGCTCGTCCCAGTGCGTGTCGGTCCGGCGCGTCACGCGGAAGAGCACGGCACGGGTGAGACCGCCGAGGATGCGGCCGAGGGCGAGGGCGACGGCGGCCAGAACGGGCACGGCGATCCACTGCCACCACATGAGGCCGGCGGGGCCGTAGCGCTGCAGGCGCTCCGGGACCCAGTCCCGCACCCAGCGGTCGGGCAGGGCGTCGTACCAGTCGTCGATCCGCGAGACCGTCTGGCCGGAAAAGGCCCAGTGCTGGCCCTCGGCGTCGCGCGTCCTGACGAGGAAGACCGGGTCGTGGCCGCCCTCGCCGTTCGGCACGAGGCCCGCCAGGTCGACCCCCGCGGGCAGGTCGTCCTCGGTCGTGCCCTCGGGCAGGGGCGAGAGCGCGTCGAGGGCGATTTCGGGCCGCCGCTCGAGCACGGCGCGCAGCCGCCGGGCCAGCTCCGGGCCCCTCGCCTCCTCGCCGGGGGGGATCTGGAGGTAGCGGGCGGCCCCCTTGTAGTCGCCCTTGCGCGCCGTGAGCTCGAGGAAGTGGCGGGCGGAGGCGCGCGGCGACTCCTTCGACTCCGGGGCGGACTCCGGCGCGGGGGAGGGGGAGAGGGCCGGCGTGGGCTCCCGGGCCGGCAGGCCCGGCAGCGACTGGGCCCGCGCGACGGGAGCGAGCCACGCGGCTGCGGTCAGCACGGCGGCGAGGACGGCGGACCCCGGGGTGGGCACTCGGTCGATGCGCATCGCCCCATTTTACCGCCTTGGCGCTCCGCCGCCGCCGCGGCTCTGCCTAATCGAGCCTCTTGCGGAACCGCATCGACGCGACGGCCATGATGGCGGTGCCCATGACGAGGAGCGCCAGGGCCTCCGGCCACAGCACGGCGAGGCCCGACCCGCGCAGGAAGACGCCGCGGAGGATCGCGGCGTAGTAGCGCAGGGGGATCGCGTAGGTGACGAGCTGGATGGCGGGGGGCATGTTGTCGATCGGGAAGATCAGCCCCGACAGGTAGATCATCGGCACCATCGCCCCGAATGCCGCCGCCATCATGGCCTGCTGCTGGTTCCGCACCAGGGTCGAGACGAACAGGCCGAGCCCCAGGGTGCTCAGGATGAACAGCGCGGTGAGGGCGAGGAGCAGCGCGAACGAGCCCCGCAGCGGCACCCCGAAGCCCCACACGGTCACCGCCGTGGCCAGGCACATCTGGAGAAGGCCGATGAGCGCGAACGGGAGCAGCTTCCCCACGAGCAGCTGCCACGCGCGGATCGGGGTCACGATGATCTGCTCGAGGGTGCCGATCTCCTTCTCCCGGACCACCCCCATCGCCGAGAGCAGCATCGTCATGATCATGAGGATCATGGCGAGCACCGCCGGGACGTAGAACCACCGGCTCCGGAGGTCGGGGTTGTAGAAGACGCGGGGGACGAGGACGACCTGGCCCGGGCGGGGAGAGGCCGCGCTCTCCCGCAGGCGGCGCTCCTGCACCTGCGCGCCCAGGTCCTGGGCGAGCGACGACGCGTAGCCGAGGGCGACGTTGGCGGAGGACGCGTCCGAGCCGTCCACCACGAGCTGCAGCCGGGCCGGGCGGCCCGCGGCGAGGTCCCGCCCGAAGCCGGACGGGACCACGAGCCCGAGCTGGGCCCTCGACGTGACGAGCCACCGGTCGACGTCGTCGGCACGCTCGGCGGCGCCGACGATCTCGAAGTAGCCCGACTCGACGAAGCGGCTCGCGAGGTCGCGGCTCGCCGCGCTCCGGTCCTGGTCGACGAGGACGGTGAGCACGCTCGTGACGTCCGTGTTCACCGCGAAGCCGAACACGAAGACCTGGACCACCGGGGCCACGAAGATGACCGGGATCATCCGGCGGTCCCGGCGGATCTGGAGAAACTCCTTGACGATCACGCGCCAGAGGACGTGCACGTCAGGCCTCCCGCCGGGCGAGGCGGACGGACGCGAGGACGACCGTGGCGAGGCCGTACAGGGCGAGCGCGGCGACCTGCGGCCAGTAGGTGGCGAGGCCCTCGCCCTTGAGGATGATTCCTCGCAGGATCACGAGGAAGTACCGGGCGGGGACGAGGTAGGTGACGAGCTGGAGGGGGGCCGGCATCACGCGGATCTGGAAGATGAAGCCGGAGAGCAGGATCGCCGGCAGCATGGACGCGATGAGGCCGGCCTGGAAGGCGAGGACCTGGGTGTGGGCGAGGGTCGAGATGAGGAGCCCGAAGCCGAGCGCGCCGAAGAGGTACAGGAGCACGGCGACGAGGAGGTCGAGGTGGGGTCCGCGGACCTCGACCCCGAAGAGCACGCGCGCCGCGAGCAGGACGATGAGGGTCGCGAGGAGGGAGATCGCGAGGTACGGGACCGTCTTGCCGAGGATCAGCTCCCCGGTGCGCAGCGGCGCGATGCGCAGCTGCTCCATCGTGCCCCGCTCCTTCTCCCGCACCACCGACAGGGCGGTCGAGAGGACCGCGGTCAGCATGAGCAGGAAGCCGATGAGCCCGGGGACGAGGAACTTCGTCGACTCGAGCTCCGGGTTGAACAGGATGCGCGGCTCGAGGACGAGGACGGGCTCGCTCCGCCGGCCCGCGCGCTGCAGGGCCTGCGCGACGAGGGCCCCGTTCTGCTCCGCGACCAGGGCGCGGGCGTAGCCGAGCACGGTCTGGGCGGTGGTCGAGTCGGCGCCGTCGAGGAGAAGCTGGACGCTCGTCGCCCGCCCGGCGGCGAGGCCGCGGCCGTAGCCCTCCGGGACGACCAGAACCGCCCGGGCCACCCGCCGCTGCAGGAGCGCCTCGAGGTCGTCGCCGGGGGCGGGGGTGGCCACGAGGTCGAAGTAGGTCGAGTGGGTGAGCCCGGCGACGAGCTCCCGGCTGGCCGCGCTGCGGTCGCGATCCTGGACCGCGAGGCGCACGTGCCGGACGTCGAAGTTCAGGGCGAAGCCGTAGAGCACGAGCATGAACGCCGGCAGCGCGATCAGCATGGTCAGGGAGAAGGGGTCACGCCGGACCTGGCGCACCTCCTTGACCACGACGGCGGCGAAGCGCCTCACCGCGATGCCCCCCGGGCCCCCGCCCCCCCGCGCTCGGCCTCCGCCGCCTCCACGTGGTGGATGAAGACGTCCTCGAGCGACGGCAGGATCCTCTCGACGGACGACGCGGGGTTCCCCGCCGCCGCGAGCCGCCTCTCGATCGCGCGCCGCCCCTCCTCCGGCTCGCGCACCACGACGTGGATCCGGGTCCCGAACACCGACGTCTCGAGGGCCCACGGCTCCTCGCCGATCGCCTCGAGGGCCTCCCCGACGCGCGGGGCGACGACCTCGAGGACCGAGCGGCCGGCGAAGACGCGCTTCATCTCCGAGACCGTGCCGAGGGCCACGAGGCGGCCGGCGTGGATGAGGGCGAGGCGGTGGCAGTACTCGGCCTCGTCGAGGTAGTGGGTGGTCACGAAGACGGTGACGCCGGAGGCGGCCATCTCGTCGATGAGCCGCCAGAAGCGGCGGCGCGAGATGGGGTCGACCCCGCTCGTGGGCTCGTCGAGGAAGACGACGCGCGGGCGGTGGAGGACGGCGCAGGCGAGGGCGAGCCGCTGCTTCCACCCGCCGGGCAGCTCGCCCGTGAGGCGACCCTCCTTGCCCTCGAGGCCCGACATGTGGACCGCCCAGGCCTCGCGCTCGCGCGCCTCCGTGCCCCGCAGGCCGTAGACGCCCCCGAAGAAGCGCAGGTTCTGGGCGACGGTCAGGTCGTCGTACAGGCTGAAGCGCTGGCTCATGTAGCCGATGCGGCGCTTCACGCCCTCCGGGTCCTTCGCCACGTCGACCCCGAGCACGAGGGCGGTCCCCGACGTCGGGGCGAGGAGCCCGCAGAGCATGCGGATCGTGGTGGACTTGCCGGCCCCGTTCGCGCCGAGGAAGCCGAAGATCTCGCCCTCGCCCACGCCGAGCGAGACGCGGTCGACCGCGGTGAAGCCGGAGAAGCGCCGGGTCAGCTCGCGGGTCTCCACGGCGAGGGCCACGGCTAGCGTCCCACCGCGCGCTCGAGGCCCGCGGCGGCGAGCCGCAGGGCGGCGAGCGCCTCCGTGCGCGCGAGGGCGGAGCGCTCGTGGGCGAGCTCGGCGTCGAGGAGCTCGGAGGAGGGGATGACGCCCTCGCGGAAGCGGTCGGCCGCGACCCGGCGACTCTCGGCGGCGGCGACGACGCTGCGCTCGGCGACCGCGAGGCGGGCCTCGGCCGTGCGCAGCTCGAGGGCGTGCTGCGTGACCTCGAGGCGGATCGCGCGGTCGAGCTCGTCGAGCTGGGCGCGCAGCGCGCTCGCCTGGGCCCGGGCGCGGGCCTCGCTCGCCGAGCGCTTCCCGCCGTCGAAGACGTTCCACGAGAGCCCGACCCCGACGTCCCAGGTGTCCTTCCACTCAGCGGTCGGGGGCACGATGTCGCGGTTGGGGTTCGCCCAGGCGTAGCCGCCGGCGAGCGCGAGCTGCGGGAGGCGCGCCCCCCGCTCGGCGCCCGCGACCGCGTGCGCCGCGGCCACGCGGGCGGCGAGGGCCCGCCGCTCGGGCCGCGCCTCCCGGGCCTCGGCCACGAGGGCCTCGACGAGGAGGGGGGCGGAGGGGGCGGCCGCCAGGGGCTCCGACGCCTCGATCCGCGTCGTGGGAGGCAGGGCGAGCAGCCGCTGCAGGTTCGCCTCGGCCACCTCGGCCTCGACCTGCGCGCGCAGGCGCTCGAGCTCCGAGCGGTCGCGCTCGACCTCGACGGCGAGGACCTCGTTGCTCGCCGCCATCCCGAGCCGCTGGCGGTTGCGGGCGTCACGAAGGTGGGACTCGAGCGCGCGGATCGCCTCCCGGCGGACCCGCTCGGCCTCGCGCGCCGTCACGAGCGCCCAGTAGGCGCCCCGGGTCTCGAGGGCGAGGTCGGCCCGGCCGGCACGCAGGTCCTCCCCCGCGGCGGCACGGTTCTGCTCCGCCGCCTCGACCTGCCCCCCGATACGACCGCCGGTGTAGAGGGGCAGCGTCACGCCCGCGCGCACGCGCCAGTTGTCCTGGATGTTCGGGAACACCACGACGCGCTCGACCGGCTTCGTCGGGTCGCCGGTCGGGGCGAAGATCGCGAGCTCGGGGACCTCGGAGCGGCGCGTGTACCCGGCGCCGAGGTCCACCTGCGGCCAGCGCTCGGCGCGGGTCCCGCGCGCCTGCGCCTCGGCGGCGGCCTCGAGGGCGGAGAGCCGCGCGAGGCGGGGCGACACGGCGACGGCCCGCGCGACCGCCTCGTCGGCGGTCAGGCGAACGACCTCCGCCGCCGTCGTCGCGGGAGCCGGGCCCTCCTGGGCGGCGGCGAGGGCCGCCCCGAAGACGAGCGGAAGGAGGCAGGGGGGTCTCATGGCTTCACCTCGGCGGCGGCCTCCCCGCGGGCGCGGATGCGGCCGATGAACACGTCCTCGAGCGACGGGGTGGTCGGACGGACGGAGTGCACGCGGAGTCCCGCCTGCTCCAGGCGGGCGGCGAGGGCCGCGGCGGCCGCCGCCGCGCGCCCTGGGCCCTCGCCCGGAAGGCGCGCGTGCAGCCGCTCGCCGAAGACCTCGACCTCCGCGACCCCCGGCGCGCGGCGCAGCACGTCTGCGGCCTCCCGGCGCGGCTCGGCGACCAGCTCGACCATCACGCCCTCCTCGGACGCCCGCAGCGCGTCAGGGCTGTCCACGGTGAGAACGCGGCCGCCGTCCATGAGGGCGACGCGCGTGCAGCGCTCGGCCTCGTCGAGGTAGGGCGTCGTGAGGAGCAGCGTGAGCCCCTCGCGCTGGAGGCGGGCGAGGAGCTTCCAGAAGTCGCGCCGGGAGACGGGGTCGACGCCGGTGGTCGGCTCGTCGAGGACGAGCAGCTCCGGCGTGTGGACCAGCGTGCAGACGAGGGCCAGCTTCTGCTTCATCCCCCCCGAGAGCCGGTCGGCGAGGCGGTCACGGAAGGGCGTCATCCGCACCATGTCGAGGAGCGCCTCGCGCCGGCCTCGGTACTCCGTCACGTCGTGGATCTCGGCGAAGAAGGCCACGTTCTCGTCGACGGTCAGGTCGCCGTAGAGCGAGAACTTCTGCGACAGGTAGCCGACCCGGGAGGAGAGCCTCCGCCGCTCGCGCCGGGGCGAGAGGCCGCACGTCCGCACATCGCCCGAGTCCGGCTCGAGCAGGCCGAGGATCATCCGGAGCGTGGTGGTCTTGCCCGCCCCGTCCGGCCCGATGAGGCCGAACATCTCGCCCCGGCGCACCTCGAAGCCCACGTCGGAGGCGGCGGTGACGGCGCCGAAGCGGCGCGTCAGGGCCCGGGCGCTCACCAGGGCGTCCGCGCTCGGCGTCCCGGCGGGAGCGGAGGGGCCGCTCACGGGCGCGCGATCTCCGCCCGCAGCCGTGCGGTGGCCGGCATGCCGGGCTTGAAGAGCCCGTCCGCGTTCTCGAGCGCGACCTTGACGCGATAGACGAGCTTCACCCGCTCGTCCCGGGTCTGCACGTTCTTCGGAGTGAACTCGGCGCGCGAGGCCACGTAGGAGACGCGGCCCTTGCGGGCCTGGCCGTCGTCGGTCACGACCTCGGCCGCCTGCCCGAGGCGGATGCGGGCGAGATCGGGCCCCGCCACGTAGGCGTTGAGCCAGGCGTTCGGGAGGTCGGTCACCACCACGATCCCGGTCCCGCGTGCGGCGAGCTCCCCGCGCTCGGCGAGCTTCGCGGTGACCACGCCGGCGACCGGGCTGCGGACGAGCGCGTCCTCGAGCTGCTGCTCGAGCTGGGCGATGCGGGCCTCGGCCGCGGCGAGGCGGGCCCGGGCCGCGTCCTTCTCCTCGGCGCGGAAGCCGGCCTCGAGGCGCCGCAGCCGCTGCCGGGCGGCGTCGAGGGCGGCCACGGCCGCGTCGCGCCGCGTCCGTGCGTCGTCGCGGGCCTTCGTGGTGCCGGAGCCCGCGGCGAGGAGCCCCTCCATCCGGTCGAGGTCCTTCTGGGCCCCGTCGAGGTCGACCTCGGCGCGGGCGACCTGGGCCCGCGCCTCGCTCACGTCCTCGACCCGGGAGCCGGCGAGGCGCAGCCGCAGCTCCGCGTCGGCCAGGGCCCGCTCGGCCCGCGCCGCGTCCAGGGCGAGGCGGGTCTCGGTGGTGTCGATCCGCGCCAGCTCCTGGCCCTCGGCGACCACGTGCCCCTCGTCGACCGACAGGGTTTCGACGTGTCCCGCGACCTTGGTCGAGACGAGGACCTCGGTCGCCTCGACGTGGCCAGAGGCGACGATCAGGTTCGGGTCGTCCCCTTCGCGGCACGCGGCGCCGCCGAGGGCGGCGAGGGCGAGGGCGAGGGGGAGGGGGAGGCGGAGGCGGAAGGCTCTCGATCGGGGCGTCATGGACGGGCTCCTTTGCGGCGGGGGGGGGCCGGGGCGAGCCCCCTCACGGTGAGCTCCTCGAGGTGGCGGAGGAACGCGGTCGGGTCCGGCATCGGGAACGGGACGCGGCCCTCCGCGGCGGCCGCGCGCCGGGCCGGCTCGGTCGCGAAGAAGAAGACGAGGCTGCCGAAGAGGGCGAAGTGCAGGAGGAGCGGATCGACCCTCCGGAACAGGCCCTCGCGCCGGCCGCGCCCGGCGAGGCGCCTCGTGACCCCGACGATGCGCAGGAGATAGGGCGCCACCGCGGGCTCGATGCCGCTCGCGAGGACCTCCCGCAGGAAGAGGGTGGGGAAGCCGGGACGCTCGCGGGCCAGGCGCGCGAAGACCTCGAGCAGGCCCCGCAGGGCCTGGTGCGCGTTCGTCGCCCGCTCGTCCGTCGCCTCGAGGCGCGCGGCGATCTGCGCGAACGTGGACTCGAGCACGGCGACGTAGAGGCCCCGCTTGCCGCGGAAGTGGTAGCTGATGAGGGCCTTGTTGACGCCGGCGCGGGCCGCCACCTCCTCCGTGGCCACCCCGTCGTACCCGCGCTCGGCGAACAGCGCGGCCGCCGCCTCGAGGAGGGCCCGCCGCGTCGCCTCCGGGTCGCGCCTCTCCCGGGCCGCGGGGAGGATCTGCACCTCATTGCTCATTTGATTTAATCAACTAGACGGTTAAATGATAGGCTGCGGGAGGGACGCCGTCAAGGGCCCGAACGGGCATTCGTGGAATACTCCCGGCTGCCATGCCGGGATCCACGCCGTTCCCCGCCTCCCCCGGGGGCTTCCGCAGCCTGACCGCGCGGCTCATCGTGTTCACCCTGCTCGCGGTGGGCGCGGTGTACGTGGCCACGGTGGTCGTCTCCAACCGCCTCGCCCGGCGCATGGCGATCTCCGCCGCCGAGCGCGAGGCGGCGAACGAGGTGGAGGCGGCGGTGAGCCGGGTCGAGGACGTGCTGCACTCGACCGAGGAGAGGACGCTCGCGCTCGGCGAGGCGCTGTCGGTCCTCTCGCCGGGCCGGGAGGACGCGGACCGCCTGCTGCGGCGCTTCGTGGAAGGCAACCGCGACGTCTACGGGGGCGCGATCGCGTGGGTCCCCGGCCCGGGGGGCGATCGGCAGGCCCTCTACTACCACTGGCCGGCGAGCGGCACCGGCGCCCCGGAGAGGGCCGACCTCGCCTCGGACGCCTACCGCTACTGGGACAAGGAGTGGTTCGAAGAGGCGCTGTCTCTGCGCCGCCCGCGCTGGACGGAGCCGTACCGCGACGAGTCCGGAGGCGAGGCGTGGATGGTGACGTTCTCCGTGCCCTTCGGAACGGGCGGAGCGCCCGCCGGGGTCGTGACCGCGGACGTTCGCCTGCGGAGGCTGGACTCGATCGTCCAGGAGGTGGAGCTCGGTCGCCGGGGGTTCGGCCTGCTCCTCTCCCGCTCGGGCCACGTCATCGCCTCCTCCGACCGCGAGCGGCTCTCTCCCGCGGCGACGGTCCTCGCGGGGGCGAGCGCCGAGGCCCGCGAGCGGCTCGCGCCGGTCGTGCGCCGCATGCTGGAGGGGGAGACGGGCTTCGCCCGGGTGGAGCTCGAGGGCGTGTCTTTCCGCCTGACGTACCGGCCGCTCTCGCGCACGGGCTGGTCCCTCGCCGCCCTCTACCCCGAGGACGAGCTCCTCGCCGCGGTAAGGGACCTCCGGACCGTGCAGGGCCTCCTGGCCCTCGGCGGGCTCGCGCTCCTCGTCGTGGTCGTCGTCACGCTGTCGCGGCGGCTGACCCGCCCGCTCGCCGGCCTCTCGCAGAGCGCTCTCGCGATCGCACGGGGCGACCTCGACGCCCCGCTGCCGCCGGTCGCTTCGAGCGACGAGGTCGGGTCGCTCGCCCGCGCGTTCCACGTCATGCGCGACTCGCTGAAGGAGCACATCCGCGACCTGCGCGAGACGACGGCGGCCAAGGAGCGCCTGGAGAGCGAGCTCGTGGTCGCCAAGCGCATCCAGATCGACATGCTGCCGCGGCCGTCGGCGGGCGGCCCCGCCGAGGGCTACGACCTCGAGGCGACCCTCGTTCCCGCGCGCACGGTGGGCGGGGACCTGTTCGACCACTTCCGGGAGGGCGGGCGAGTGTTCTTCCTCGTGGGCGACGTCTCCGGGAAGGGGATCCCCGCGGCTCTCTTCATGGCCCGTACGAAGACCGTCTTCGAGGCCATGGCCGCCCGCGAGGGCGACCCGGGCCGGGTCCTCGACCGCGTGAACCGCAGCCTGTGCCGCGACAACGACGCCGGCATGTTCGTGACCGCCGTGCTGGGCGTCCTGGACCTCGCGAGCGGCGAGGTGACCTTCGCCTCGGCGGGACACGACCCGCCGGTCCTCGTTCCCGCCACTGGCGACGCGAGGCTGGTACCCGGCGAGGGCGGCCGGGTGCTCGGGCTGATCGAGGCGTCGGATTACCCGGTGAACCGCCTGCGGCTCGGGCCGGGCGACGCGCTCGCCCTCTACACGGACGGGGTGCCGGAGGCCCAGGACGGGGTGGGCGGTTTCTTCGGGGCTGAGCGGCTCGTCTGCGCCCTGGCGTCGATGCCGGGCGCCCCGCCGGCCACGCTGACCGCGGGCCTCCTCGGGGCCGTCCGCGCGTTCGCCGGCGACGCCCCGCAGTCCGACGACATCACGATCCTGACCCTGCGCTACCTCGGCCCTCGCTCCTGAAGCGCGAGGCGGGCCTGGCGCACGGTCTCCCGCAGCAGGGGGTCCGGGTCCTCGCGCCAGGCGTCGAGGTGGCCCTCGAGCGACACGAGCCCGAGGGCCCCGATCGCCCAGGCCGCGCAGGAGCGCAGCCACGGGTCCCCGGTCGAGGCGAGAGCGGCGACCGCCTGCTCCGGGCTCTCGACGGGCGCGCCCACGAGCCTCTGGGCGAGGCGGATCCGCTCGGCCTCGCCCACCTCGGGGTCCACGAGAGGCACGAGGAGGGCCCGCATCTCGGGGCGGAGCACACTCTCCAGCAGGTCGAGGGCCTGGTCGTGAATCACCGTGTTCCCCGACTGGAGGGCGACCCACGCGGAGCGAAAGCCGCGTCGCGGGACGATGAGATCGAGGAGACGGAAGACCCTCTCGAGCTCCTCGCGCATCGCGGCGCGCACGCCGCGGACGACCGGCTCCTGACCCGCGCCTCCGATCTGCCCGAGGACCTGGTACGAGCGGTAGTGGCCGAGGACCTCGGCCCCGAGCGCGGCCTCGAGGAGGCGGGGGTCGAGCGGGACCGACTGACGCTCGTCCCGGATCCGGCCGAGGGCCACGAGGACGCGCAGGCGCAAGGTGGCGTCGCCGTCGAGGAGGTGCTCGGCGAGCACGGCCGCCGCTTCCTCGGTGCCCACTCGCTCGAGGACGGCGGGGACGGCGCGCCGCGCGGCGGGGGCCGCGGCGGGATCGGCGAGCAGGCGCGCCGCCGCGGGCACCGCGGCCGCGCCCGCGCTGACGAGGGCGTCGGCCGCGTCGGCGGCGAGAGGCGGCGCGGTGAGCCGGGCGGCGAGCGCGTCGGCGAACGGCGCTGCCCCGTGGCGCGCCACGGCCCGGATCGCGGTCCGCGCGACCTCGGGGTCGGGGTCGGCCACGAGCCGGGCGAGCGCTCCTTCGAAGGGCAGGGGCAGCCGCTCGGCGAGCCGCGCCGCCTCGAGCCGGGTCCGCCGGCCCTCCTCGCCCGCCTCCTCCGCCATCGCCTCGAAGAGGGGCCGGGCCGCCTCGAGGCGCTCCTCGCCGAGCCGCGCGAGCACGGACACGACGGCCGCCCTCACCGAGAAGTCCGGGACGTCCCCGAGGTCCCCGAGGCGGGAGAGGGGATCGACGTCGGCGTGCCGTGCGAGGTACAGGAGCGCCTCCGTGCGCACCTCGAGCTCGGGGTCGCGGAGGAGCGCCTCGGCGGTCGGCACGACCGAGCGGTCGCCGCTCTCGCCGAGGATCGCGAGGGCGCGCCTTCGGACCTCGGCGTCGGGGTGGCGGAGGAGGCCGCGGACCGCGGGGTGGACGGCGCTCGCGTCGCGGCCCACGGCGACGAGGTCGAGGGCGTACAGGATCTCGCGGGGGTCGACCGCCTCGAGGCGGGCCGCGATGGCCTCCGTCGTCTCCCGGTCGAGCACGGGAGCGCTGGCCCGCTCGGCGTCGAGCCGGTGCCGGAGGAGGCTCTCGCGCAGGGTGGTGACGTAGCGGCGGTGGACACGCGCGGCGAGGAGGATCCACAGCACGAGGAAGGGCAGGTTCACCGCGACGAGCGCGACCGGGCCGAGGCCGCCGACGGTGGCGAAGGCGAGCACGGCGAGCCCGGCGAGGCCGTCCCCCGCCCGCCAGGCCACGGTGTCGATGAAGGACTTGGCGGCGAGCTTCGACGCGGGGGGCACCGGCAGGTAGAGCAGCTCGACCGCCGGCCGGTCGAGCGAATAGCGCAGGACCTTGTCGATCCCCTTGAGCAGGACGGCCGCGGCGAGGGTTCCGGAGAGGAGCAGCCCCGCCGAGCCGGCGAGCATCCCGAACGGGAGCAGGAACAGGACGGCGCCGAGGCCGAGGCGCCGCAGGATCCCCGCGGTGAGGAGGAACTGGGTGAGGACGCAGAGCACGCCGACCCAGGCGTTGAAGGTCCCGAAGAAGGCGGCGAGTGCGTCCTTGCCGCCGAGGGTCTGCTGTGCCGTGGCCTTGAGCTGCCACGACGCCACCGCGGTCACGAAGGAGGAGAGCACGACGATCGCGGCGATCGCCCGCAGGTGGGCCGACTCGACCACGAGGCGCAGGCTGCGGCGCAGCCCCGCTCTCTCCTCGCCGGACGAGGACGATGCGACGTCTTCGGGGCGGCGCCGCCAGGTCGCACCCACGACCCCGGCCGCCAGGAGGAGGAGGACCGCCATCAGCACGAGCAGGCTCTCCGCCCCGAAGCGACGGGCGAGCGCGCTCGACACGAACCCGCCGAACGTGGCCCCGAGCGTCGCCCCCGCGCCCACGAAGCCGAACAGGCGGCGCGCCTCGCGCGGCCGCAGGACGTAGTTCGCGAGGGTCCACACCTGGGCGGGTGCGAGCACGCCGAAGATTCCCACCCACAGGTAGACCGCGGGAAAGAGCCACGTGGGCGAGGCGCGGTGGGCGAGCGCGGCGAGGACGAGCCCCACCCCGCCGAAGAGCAGGAGGCTGCCCTCGAGCAGGCGGTCGAGCGAGAGCCGGCGGCCGGCCCGGACGTACAGTGCCACCACGGCCGCGACCACGACGAAGAGGGACACGTCGACGAACGGCAGGCGCGAGGCGTCGAAGCGGCCGAGGAACAGCGCGTCCCGCGCGATCTGGCCCACGAGGTACGCCGCCACCACGAGGAACAGGTGGGCGAAGAGCAGCAGCCCCCGGGGGAGGTCTCCCCGCTGCAGCCGCAGCAGCCTCTCGATGGCCCGGAGCATGGACGTCGCGGATTAAAGCAGAGGCGGGGGGCAGTGTACACTCTCGCTCGAATCGGCCCCGGAAAGGACGGTCCCGAATGAGACGAGCGCTCGTCGTGATGCTCGCGTGGCTCGCTCCGCTCCCGCTTCTCGGCCAGGCGGCCCCCGCCCCCCCGGCCGTCCCCGGGGAGGCCGCGACCTCGGCCAAGGTCTGGGTGGGGCGGCACGCGGAGTTCGAGGAGTTCCTGCGCACCGCCCCGATCGAGCGCGTGGAGGAGGTCCCGGTCGGCGTGACGAAGCCCAAGCGGGCCTTCTTCGCGAAGGGCGGCCTCGCGGGGAGCGTGGTCGTCAAGCACCTGCCGATGGGGCAGCGCGCGGGCTTCTGGGAGGCGTACAAGTCCGAGATCGCGGCCTACGAGCTCGACCGCCTGCTGTCCCTCGACATGGTCCCGGTCACGATCGAGCGCCGGGTCGAGGGCGAGCTCGCCTCGGCCCAGCTCTGGGTCGAGGGGTGCCGGCTGCTGAAGGACGTGGACCAGAAGCTCTGCCCGCAGCCGATCGAGTGGGCGAAGCAGGTCTGCCGCCAGCGGGTGTTCGACAACCTCGTGGGGAACATCGACCGCAACGCGGGCAACATGCTGGTCGACGGCGCGTGGAACGTGATCCTGATCGACCACTCGCGCGCGTTCGCGGTGGACAGGATGCCGTTCGAGAAGGAGATGACCCGCATCGACCGGGAGCTGTTCGGGCGGCTCCAGGCGCTCGACGAGGCGGGCCTGAAGGAGCGTGTCCGGCCCTGGCTCCTGAGCGACGGCCAGATGCGGGGTATCCTGAAGCGGAGGGACCGGATCGTCGCCCACTTCGAGCGGACCGCCCGCGAGAGGGGCGAGGCGGCGGTGTTCCCGTTCTGAGGTGACCGTGAGCCGAGCCCCCCGCGCCGCCCTCCTCCTCCTCGCCCCGCTCCTCGCTGCCGGGGCGGCGGCCGAGGACGACCCCTGCCGGGTCCCGCCCGCGCCGCGGGTCGTGGCGGTCGGCGACGTGCACGCCTCGTTCGACAACTTCGTCGAGGTGCTGCGTTTCGCGGGGATCGTGGATGCGAAGAACCGCTGGTCGGGAGGCAAGGCCCACCTCGTGCAGACGGGCGACCTCCTCGACCGCGGCGTCGAGACCCGGAAGGTGCTCGACCTCGTGATGCGCCTCGAGGGCGAGGCGAAGAAGGCGGGCGGGCGCGTGCACGCGCTGCTCGGCAACCACGAGGTCATGAACCTCATCGGCGACCTGCGCTACGTGAACGCCGAGGAGTACGAGCGCTTCCGCACACGGGACTCCGAAGCGTACCGCGAGGCGTTCGTCCGCTCCGCGACCGAGCGGGCGAGGGAGCGGGCGAAGGCGGCGGGGGAGCCCTTCGACGAGGCGGCCCACCGCGAGAAGGTCGCGGCCCAGGTCCCCCTCGGCTTCGTGGAGCGCGCGCGGGAGCTCTCGTCCGAGGGTCGCTACGGCAAGTGGCTGCGCCAGCGGCCGGCGATGGCGATCGTCAACGGGGTCGTCTTCGTGCACGGGGGGCTCACCCCCGAGGTGGCCGCCCTCGGGTGTGCGGAGATCAACGCCCGGGTGACGCGCGAGATCACGCAGGACCTCGACGCGACGCTGCGCGAGCCCGCCTCGACCCTCGCCGCCGGGGAGAACGGCCCCCTGTGGTACCGGGGCCTCGCGAAGGACGACGAGTCGATCCTCGGCCCGCAGGTCGACGCGGTGCTCGGCTCGCTCGGTGCGCGGGCCGTGGTCGTCGGCCACTCGGTCACGGGCGACGGCCGCATCTCGGCCCGCTTCGGCGGCCGCGTCTTCGGCATCGACGTCGGCATGGGAGAGGCCTACGGGGCGAACCTCGCCGCGCTCGAGGTGTCGGCGGACGGGGCGATCTCCGCCCTCTACAAGGACCGCCGGGAGGAGCTCGCGCGGCCCGCCGCCGCCGCCCGGCGGGACTCGGCCCCATCCTACTCGAGGCGCCTCGCGAAAGCCTCGCGGTAGGAGCCGTCCCTCTCGACCTCGACCACCCCGAGCCGGCGGGTTCCGTCGCGCAGGACGTCGAGCCGCATGAACCCGGAGCGGGCCGCGCGGTACAGCGAGCCCGGCACGTCGTTCACGTGGGTGACGTGGCCCCAGATCCCGGCGCCGCTCACGAGCACGCGGCCCCAGCGCGGGCTCTCGATCACCTGCAGCACGTGCTCGTGGCCGGACGCCCAGGCGAGCGGGGGGTGCTCCCGCGCCGCCTCCGCGAGCGCCTTGCGCATCCGATCGTAGCGGCCGTGGCCCTGGTCCTGGGGGCTCACGCCCGCCGAGCGGGCCAGCGGATAGAGCGAGCCGATGACCGGCAAGGGGATCCACAGCTTCCCCTTGACGTCGGTGAGGGGGAACAGGTGCTGCTTGAAGCCGAACTTCCCCCCGTGCGGCCCCCCGCTCACGAGGGGGTGGTGGGCGAGGACCACCGTGGACCTCTCCCCGGCGGACGCGAGCGCCTCGCGCAGGGCGGCGAGCACCTCCTCCTCCGAGTCCGCGGGGCAGGCGGAGTCGGGGTGGAGCGCTCGCGCGTGGTCGTGCAGCCACCACTGCGTGTCGAGAGCCACGAGGCGCAGGCTCCCGGACAGGTCGACGACCTCGGGGCCGGGGCAGCCGTCGTTCGGAAGGTGGACGACGGACGGCCCTCCCCGCTCCTCGATCCGCCTCTCCTGCCGCCGCACCGCCTCCCAGCCGCCCTCGCCCCCCTTCTCCCAGTCGTGGTTCCCGGGGATGAAGACCGTCCGCGCCGCGAGGCCGCGCACCGCGTCGACCTGGTCGTCGATCCGCCGCTCCATCTCCGCCCGGTGCGCCTGCCCGGGCGCGGGCAGACCCGTCGGGTAGATGTTGTCGCCGAGGAACGCGACCGTGGCCCGGCCGCCCCTCTCCTCGAGCTGGCGCCGCAGCGCGATCAGCACGGGCTCGCCCCCGTGCGCCGGATGGCCGGCGTCGCCGATCAGGACGAGGGTCTCCGCGACTTCGTCCGGCCCGGGAACCGGCGGCGGGTCGACCGGCGGCGGGGCGGCGACGGCGAGAGCGGCGGCGAGAAGGAGCGCGGCCGCGGCGGGCTTCATCTCTGCCCGAGCAGCCGGTAGCTCACGAAGGCGAACCGGGTCGAGTCCGGCGACCACGAGGGAACGTTGATCGTGCCCTGTCCCCCGAAGAGGCGTGCGATCACCTTCGGCTCGCCGCCCTCGGCGGGCATGAGGCGCAGGACGACGTCCTTGTTCGGGGGGTGCCCTTCGACCGAGCGGTCGTAGGACAGGAACATCACGTGCTTCCCGTCCGGGGAGGGGTGGGGGAACCAGTCCGCGTACTCCTCGTTGCGGGTCATCTGGGTCTGGTTCTTTCCGTCCGGGTCCATCCGCCAGATCTTCATCACCCCGGTGCGCACCGAGTTCCACCAGATCCGCCCGTCCGGGGCGTAGTCGGGCCCGTCGTCGAGGCCCGGGGCGCTCGTCAGCCGCGTCTCCTCGCCTCCCTCGACCGGGATCGCGTACACGTCGTACTCGCCGCCGCGCTCCGCGCAGTAGGCGAGCGTCTTCCCGTCCGGGGACCAGCCGTGCCAGTAGGAGGGGCCCTTCGCGGTCACGCGGCGAGGGACGCCGCCGAGCGCGGGCAGGACGTAGATGAGCGACCGGCCGTCCTCCTGCGACTGGTCGCTGATCGCGAGCCACTTCCCGTCGGGGGAGAGGCCGTGGTCGTTGTTGCACCGCGTCGCGAAGCCGGTGTCGACGAGCCGGGGGACCCGCTCGCGCAGCCCCAGCGTGAGGATCCGGCCGTCCTGGTTGAAGACGAGGACGCGGCCGTCGCGCGACCAGTTCGGGGCCTCGAAGTGGGCCTTCGCCGCGTGGACCACCTCGCGCTCGCCGGTGGCGACGGTCAGGACCTCGAGGCGGCTCTCGAGCATGGGCGGCGTCTCCTGGGCGAGGGCGGCGAGGACGGGCACGGCCGCGAGCACGGCCGCGAGCAGGGCTCTCATGGGCTCCTCCGGGACGGGACCGGCGCTTCGCGCGGATCCTAGTCTAGAATTCCCGCTTTCGGGAGAGGAGAGCCGATGCCGACCGAGGGCTGGGTGGTGGTGGGGCTGGACAACGGGGGGAACAAGAACAACGCCACCGTGCTCGATCCCTCGGGTCGGTTCCTGGTGGACGAGCTCATCGAGAGCCCGAGCCGCGTGACCGAGGGGCCGGACGTGGCGGTCGAGGCGCTCGTCCTCTCGTTCGAGGACGTGCTGCGCCGGACGGGCATCCCCCGCGACCGGGTGCGGGCGGTCGGGCTCGACACCCCGGGGCCGGCGAGCGCCGAGGGCGTCGTGTCCTCGCGGGGATCCACGAACTTCGCCCACCCCGGCTGGAGGAGCTTCGACTTCCGGGGCGCCCTCGAGAGGCGCCTGTCCCTTCCCGTCGTCTACAACAACGACGGCAACGCCGCCGCCCTGTACGCGCACTACCAGCTCTTCGGCCCCCTCGCGGCGCAGCGGGGCTCGATCTCCGCGATCATCGGCACGGGCCTCGGGGGCGGGGTCATCGAGAAGGGGCAGGTGATCAAGGGGGCGTCGGGCTTCGCGGGCGAGCTCGGCCACGTCCACGTCCCCATGTACGGTCTCCTCGAGGAGGGCCAGCCGCTCCCGCGCTGCAACTGCGGCTTCGACGCCGACGCGGAGAGCGTCGCCTCGCTCACCGGGATCGAGAAGAACCTCCTGCCCTACTGGCTCTCCCGCTACCCGGGCCACGAGCTCAACCGCAGCGAGTCGATCGCCCGCGCGGCGAAGCTCGTGCGCGGCTACGGGGAGAGCGGCGACGAGATGGCGCTGCGCATCTTCGAGCAGCAGGCGAAGGCGGTGGGGAGGCTGTTCACGATCGCCGCGAACTTCACCGACCCCGACGCCTACTTCCTCGGGGGCGGCGTCGTCGAGGCGGCGCCCCACTTCCGGGAGTGGTTCATCTGCAAGGTCCGCGAGAACACCGCGCTCAAGGAGGAGCAGGCCGCGGTCGCCCGGTTCGAGGTCGTGCCCCACCTCGACATGGCGGGGGCCCGCGGCGCCGCCATCGCCGCCCTCGAGCGCATCCACGCGCGCTGAGTTCGGGCGCCCCCGGGCCGCTCGCTCTCGTATGATGTATCATCACACGAGAGGTATGAGCCATGGCGAAGGCCAGGGTGACGGTGACGGTCGACCGCGTGCTTCTCGGCCGGTGCCAGCGCGTCGCACGGGAGGCGACCCGGAGCCAGATCTTCGAGCAGGCGCTCGGGCGCTGGCTCCGTGACCGGCGTCGGCAGGCGCTCGAGGAGGAGACGGAGCGCTACTACGCTTCCCTGGGCGAGGTCGAGCGGGCCGAAGACGCGGCCTGGGCCAGCCTCGGCTCACGGTCTCTCGGCGAGACCTGGTCGTGAACGCGGCGCCGCAGCGGGGCTGTCTCTACTGGGTCACGATCCCCGGTGAGCCGGGACCGAAGCGTCGGCCGGCGCTCGTCGTGTCGGTCGACGCCCGGAACCGCCTGGCGGGCGATGTCCTCGTCATCCCGGCCAGCACGACCCTCCGGCCCGCCCCCACCCACGTGCGGCTCCGGAAGGGCTCGGGAGGCTTGCGCCAGGACTCGGTCCTGAAGTGCGAGCAGATCACGACCTTGCCCAAGGCGCTTCTCGGCGAGGCCGCCCTCGGCGGGCCGCTGCCGGCGGCTCTCCTCGAGGAGGTCGAGCGCGGAGTCCTGCGTGCCATCGGTGTCGCGATCGACTGACTCGGGGAGGGGGGGATGGTGGACCTGACGGGAGTCGAACCCGTGACCTCCTGAATGCCATTCAGGCGCGCTCCCAACTGCGCTACAGGCCCAAGGACGCGACGTTCAGGTTAGCAATTCGGCGAGGACGGGTCAACCGACGTGGCCGTGCGGGACGCCCCGCGCGGCCACGGTCGTCGCGAAGGATCGGGCCGTCAGCTCGACGTCGCGCTCGCTCGCGCCGACGACCGCGAGGACGCGCCCCGCGGCGCGCAGCAGCCGGACGTGGAGGCCGCGGGCGGACCCCGACCAGCCGTCGCCGATCCGCGCCGGGCCGGGCACCAGGAAGACCGACACCGCCCCGCTGCCGTCGCCGCCGTAGTAGACGTGGGCCGCGACGCGGTCCTCGAGCGGGCAGTAGCGTGCGCCCACGAGCGCGGCCGCGTGCGCGAACCGGGGCAGGACGGGAGTGGGGGTGCCCCGGGACTCCAGCCACTCGCGGACCTCGGCGGGGTCCTCGCTCCACACGCGGGCGGACAGGTGGCGCCGGCCGAAGCAGCGCTGGTGGTCCGCCGCCACCTGCCAGGCCACGACCTCCGGCCGCCCGCGGGCCCACAGCCCGACAGAGGCGAGGGCGGCCCCCGCGAGCAGCAGGAGCCGTGTCGCCCGACGACGCCGGGGAGGGGGACCCTCCCCCGGCACGACCTCGATGCTCATGCGCTCCATGGTGCCGAACGGGCATTCTGACACATGCTCGCCGTCGGTCGGGTTTGGCATGGTCCAAAAAACTCTGGCATTCCTGCTCGTCTCGTGCTAGAACGCGCATCACAATGATCGATTTGAGCGAGCGGGCGGGGTTTCCGGTCGCGCTCGACGAGCCGAGCCTCTCGCTCCGCTTCGGCCCCGGCATCAGCACGGCCCCGGTCACGATCCGCCGCCTCGACGAGATCCGCCCCCTCCTGCGCGACCCCGGGGCGGAGGGCCCGGAGCACCTCTACGCGATCTACATGGACGTCCGCGTGCCGGGCCGCGCCGAGGCGCTCTCGGCCCTCGGCCTCGGCTACGGCGCCGTCGTCTACAACCACGGCGCGCTCGGGGGCGAGGCGCTGCGCTCGCAGGGGCACGTGCACTCGGCGCCCGCCACGACCGGCGTCGCCTACTCCGAGCTCTACGAGCTCTGGCTCGGGCGGGGGCTCGTGTACATGCAGGACTCGGCCACGGCCGACGTGAGGGACGTGATCGTGGTCGAGGCGGGCCCGGGGGACAAGGTGCTGGTCCCCCCCGGCTGGGCCCACGCGACCGTGAACCTCGGCGAGGGGCCGATGGTGTTCGGCGCCGTCTACGCCCTCGAGGCGCGGCTGCTGTACGAGCCGCTGCGCGCGCTCCAGGGCACGGCGCACTACGTGCTCTCCGACGGCTCGCTCGAGCCCAACCCCCGCTACGTCCACGTGCCCCCGGCCCGCCGTCTCCGCCCGCACGAGGTCCCGGAGCTCGGGATCCGGCGCGGGCGGCCGGCGCTGGCGGGCGGGCTCGACGGCCTCGCGATCGTGTCCCGCCCCGAGCGGTACCTCGAGGTGTGGGACCGCCTGGTGGAGGGGCCGTGACCGCGCGCGAGGCCGCGATCATCCGAGAGGTCCTCCGCGAGGGCGAGGTCTCGGTCGAGGCCCTCTCCACGCGGCTCGGCGTCTCGCTCGCCACCGTGCGGCGGGACCTCGCCCGCCTCGAGCGCGAGGGGCTCGTCCGCCGCACCCACGGCGGGGCGCGCTCGGCGAGCGCCGTCGCGTGGGAGGCGCTCTCGTTCGACTCGTCCTTCCGCGAGCAGGAGGTCCGCCACGCGGAGGAGAAGCGGCGCATCGGCCTCGCCGCGGCCGAGCTCGTGCGGGACGGGGAGACGGTCGGGCTCACCCCGGGCACGACGGCCACGCAGGTGGCCCGCAGCCTGCGCCACCGAAAGGGCATCACGGTCGTCACGAACACGGTGAACGTGGCGATGGAGCTGTGCGACCGGGAGGGCCTCACCGTCCTCGTGACCGGTGGCTACCTGCGGGGCGGCTGGTTCTCCCTCGTGGGCGCCCCCGCCGCGGCCGCCGTCCGCGACGTCTTCCTCGACAAGGCCTTCCTCGGCGTGAACGCGATCCACGCCGAGCGCGGCCTCACCTGCCTCCACCCGGAGGAGGCCGCGATCAACCGCGCCCTCGCGGCCCAGGCCCGCGAGCGCATCGTGGTGGCCGACCGCAGCAAGCTGGGGCGGGTCGCGCGCTGCCTCATCTGCCCGACGAGCGAGGTCCACGTGCTGATCACCGACGAGGACGCGAGCGACGAGGACGTGCGGCCCTTCCTCGATCGTGGGATCGAGGTGAGGCGCGCATGAGGAGCCGCTACGCCACGCTCATCGCCGCGGTGGCCGCGGTCGCGGGCCTGCTCTTCGGCTTCGACACCGCGGTGATCAACGGCGCCCTCATCTTCCTGCGCCAGGAGCTCTCGCTCTCGACGCGCGAGACGGAGTGGGCGACGTCCAGCCTCCTCGTGGGCTGCGCCGCGGGCGCCGCCGTCGCCGGCTGGCTCACCGACCGCCTGGGCCGCAGGCGCATCCTGATCGTCTCCGCGGTCCTCTTCGCCGCCTCCGCGGTGGGGGCGGCCGTGCCCCGGACCCTCGCCGAGTTCGTGGCCGCCCGCCTCGCGGGCGGGGTCGCGATCGGCGTCGCCTCCGTGCTCGCCCCGCTCTACATCGCCGAGATCTCCCCGCGCGCGATCCGGGGCCGGCTCGTCTCGCTCAACCAGATGGCGATCGTGAGCGGGATCCTCCTCGCCTACTTCGTCAACTGGCTGCTGTCGTTCGGCGGGCCGTCCTCCTGGCGGTGGATGTTCGCCTCCGCCGCCGTGCCCTCGGTCGCGTTCCTCGTGGCCCTCCTCTTCGTCCCGGAGTCGCCGCGCTTCCTCGTGGAGACGGGGCGCGAGGCGGAGGCGGCGGCCGTCCTCGAGCGGGTGGGCGGCCGGGCACAGGCCGTCGCCGAGCTGGCCGAGATCCGCGAGACGCTCGCCGCGGAGCCGGGGACGCTCGGCGAGCTGCTCGGCCAGAGGCTGCGCAAGCCCCTCGGCATCGCGATCTTCCTCGCCGTCTTCCAGCAGGTGACGGGCATCAACACCGTCATCTATTACGGGTCGCTCATCTTCAAGGAGCAGGTCGGAGGGCAGAGCGACTCCGCGGCGATCGGGGCCAACGTGGTCATCGGCGTCGTCAACGTGGTGATGACGCTCGTCGCGATCTCGACGATCGACCGGCTCGGGCGCCGGCCGCTGATGATGACCGCCTCCTCCGGCATGGCCGTCTCCCTCGGCGTCCTCGCCGTCCTGTTCCTCCGGGAGCCGCCGCCCGCGCTCCTCGTCCTCGGCGCCATCCTCGTCTACGTGGCCTCCTTCTCCGTGGGCCTCGGCCCGGGCGTGTGGGTCGTGATCTCGGAGCTGTTCCCGACCCGCATCCGCGGGCGCGCGATGTCGATCGCCACGCTCTGCCTCTGGCTCGCCTGCATCCTCGTGACCGCGACGTTCCTCTCGCTGGTGGAGGCGGTGGGCCCGGCGGGGGCGTTCTCGATCTACGCCGCGGCGAGCGTGCTCAACGTCCTGTTCATCTGGCGGGTCATGCCGGAGACGAAGGGCCGCAGCCTGGAGGAGATCGAGCGGTCGTGGTGAAGGCGCTCGCCGTCGACCTCGGGGGCAGCCACGCCGCGTGCGCGGTGGTCGCGGACTTCGAGGTCGCGGCGGAGGAGACGGTGTCGCTCGAGGCGGCGGGCGGCCTCGTCGAGGCGCTCTTCCCGATCGCGGCGGCCCTGCGGCGCGTCGCGGGGAGGGCGGGCGTCGCCGTCCGCGACTGCCGGGGCCTCGCCTTCGGGTTCTGCGGCCTCGTCGACCCGGAGGCGGGCCGCGTGCTCTCCACGAACGCGAAGTACGACGACGCCCCCGGGCTCGACCTCGCCTCGTGGGCGCGCCGCGAGCTCGGCGTGCCCCTGCGGATCGAGAACGACGCGCGCCTCGCCCTCCTCGGCGAGCGCCATGCGGGGGCGGCCCGGGGCTGCGACGACGTGGTGATGATGACGCTCGGCACGGGGATCGGGGGGGCGGCGATGGTCGGCGGGCGGCTGCTGCGCGGGCGGCACTTCCAGGCCGGCGTCCTCGGGGGCCACCTCGTGGCCGACTTCGAAGGCCGGCCCTGCACGTGCGGCGGCGTCGGGTGCGTGGAGGCGGAGGCCTCGACGTGGGCGCTCGGCGCGGTGTGCCGCGAGACCCCGGGTTTCGAGAGAAGCGCCCTCGCGCGGGAGCCACGCCTCGGCTTCGAGGCCGTCTTCGCCCGGGCGGACGAGGGCGACGAGGTGGCGCTTGCGGTGCGCGAGCGCTGCCTGCGGGTCTGGGCCGCGGGCGCGGTGTCGATGGTCCACGCGTGGGACCCGGAGCGGCTCGTGGTCGGAGGGGGCGTGATGCGCTCCGCGGCGCTCGTCCTCCCGGCGATCGAGGCCCACGTCCACCGCCACGCATGGACGCCGTGGGGGAAGGTCGCCGTGCGCGCGGCGAGGCTCGGGGAGCGGGCGGCGCTGCTCGGCGCCGTGCCCCTCCTGGAAGGGGCGTGAGGGTGGAGAAGCGCGGCGGCTACGACAAGCACCCCGCGACGCCGGCGGGGCCGGCGTCCCGGTGCGACACGGGCTGGCCGGCGATCGTCTCGCGCCTCGCCGGGCTGCGGACCCGCCGGCGCTGCGTGGTGGCCGTCGAGTGCTATCCCGGCGTGCGCCTCGACGAGGTGGGGCAGGCCCTGGGCGGTGGGCTACGCCCCGCGCTCGTGGTCGACACGCGCCGGGCCCTGAAGGACGCGGCCGAGATCGAGCGCATGTGCGCGCCGCACCTCGGCGACGACCCCGTCTTCGGCCGGATGAACGGCCTCTCGCTCGAGGACTTCCTCGACGCCGGGCGCCGGGCCCTCCTGCGCGGGCAGGTGGACCGCGCGGCGGGCCTCGTCCTCGTGGTGGGGCCGGCGGCCACGCTCCTCGCCGAACCTGACGTGCTCGTCTACGCCGACCTCGCCCGGTGGGAGATCCAGCAGAGGCAGAGGCGGCAGGAGGCGCCGAGCCTCGGCAGCCACGACGAGCGGGACCGGCCCGCGAAGCTCTACAAGAGGGGCTTCTTCGTGGACTGGCGGGCGGCCGACCGCCTCAAGCGCCGGCTCCTCGGCCGGGCGGACTGGCTGCTCGACACGAACGACCCCCGCGCGCCGAGGATGATCGCGGGGGAAGACCTGCGCCGCGGCCTCGCCGCGACCGTGCGCCGGCCGTTTCGCGTGGTGCCCTTCTTCGATCCCGCGCCCTGGGGCGGGCAGTGGATGAAGGACGTCTGCGACCTGCCGCGGGACGCGCCGAACTACGGCTGGTGCTTCGACTGCGTGCCCGAGGAGAACAGCCTGCTCCTCGACTTCGGCGGCACGCGGGTCGAGCTGCCCGCGCTCGACCTCGTCTTCCGCCATCCCCGCGAGCTGCTCGGCGAGGCGGTCCACGCCCGCTTCGGCGACGAGTTCCCGATCCGCTTCGACTTCCTCGACACGATGGGCGGGGGCAACCTCTCGCTCCAGGTCCACCCCCTGACCGAGTACATCCAGGACCGCTTCGGGATGCACTACACGCAGGACGAGAGCTACTACCTCCTCGACGCGGGGGAAGGGGCGTGCGTCTACCTCGGTCTGCGGGAGGGAATCGAGCCCGAGGCGATGGTGCGCGACCTGCGCCGCGCGCAGGAGGGCGGCTTCTCCTTCCCGGCCGAGCTCTACGTGAACCGGTGGCCGGCCCGCCGGCACGACCACTTCCTCATCCCCGCCGGCACCGTCCACTGCTCGGGGAAGGACGCGATGGTGCTCGAGATCAGCGCGACGCCCTACATCTTCACGTTCAAGCTCTGGGACTGGGACCGACCCGGCCTCGACGGGCGCCCGCGTCCCGTCCACCTCGACCACGGCGCGGCGAACGTCCAGTGGGAGCGCACCACGGCCTGGGTCGAGCGCGAGCTCGTCAACCGCATCGAGCCCCTCGGGGCGGGGGAGACCTGGCGGGAGGAGCGGACGGGCCTGCACGAGCGGGAGTTCATCGAGACGCGCCGTCACTGGTTCACCGGGCGAGTGCCCCACGACACGGGCGGAGGGGTCAACGTGCTGAACCTCGTGGAAGGGGAGGAGGCGGTCGTGGAGAGCCCGGGCGGGGCCTTCGAGCCCTTCGTGGTCCACTACGCCGAGACGTTCGTCGTCCCCGCCGTCGTGGGGCCCTACACCGTGCGTCCCCACGGGAAGGCGGAGGGCCGGCGGTGCGCCACGATCAAGGCCTTCGTGAGGACCCGGGCGTGAGCGCATTCGACGCCGGCCTCGACGTGCGGCCCCTCCGCGAGCCGATGGGCTTCGCCTACGGTCCGGGCGTCTTCGGCCCCTCGCCCCAGCTGCGGCGGCTCGACGCCATCCGCCCGAGCCTGCGCGACCCCGCGTGCCCGGGCCCCGACCCGGTGTACGCGATCGCCATGGACGTGGGCCGCGAGGAGCACCGCGAGGAGCTCCGGCGCCGCTTCCTGCTCTTCGGGGTCGTCACCTACGCCGCCGGCCGCCTCGGCGAGGAGCCGGTGCGTAGCCAGGGCCACGTCCACGCGGTGGCGCCCCACAGCGGCTGGTCGCCCCCCGAGCTCTACGAGATCTGGAGCGGGCGGGCGATCGTCTTCGTGCAGGAGCGGGCGGCCGACGACCCGGGTCGCTGCTTCGCCATCGAGGCCGGGCCCGGGGAGGTCGTCGTCGTTCCGCCCGGGTGGGCCCACGCCACGGTGAGCGCCGACCCCGGCGAGCCGATGACGTTCGGCGCCTGGTGCGACCGCCAGTACGACTTCGAGTACGCCGAGGTGCGCGCCCGCGGCGGCCTCGCCTTCTTCCCGCTCCTCGCTTCGAGTGGCCGCGTCGAGTGGGCACCGAACCCCCGCTACGCCGAGCGGCCCCTGGTCGAGCGCCGGGCGCGGCCCTACCCCGAGCTGGGGCTCGTCGCCGGCGAGCCCATCTACCGCACCTTCGCCCGCAACCCCGATGCCGTGCAGTGGGTCTCCGACCCCGCGCGCCTCGCGGGGCTGTGGGACGGTTTCGAGCCGTGAAGCCCCTGTCGGGATCCCCGCGGGGTTCCGACAGGATCTCCGATTCCCTGGGAGAGCCCTGATGAATGCCATGCTCGCTCGCATCCCCACCCTCTCGCTCCTCCCCCTCGCCCTCCTCGGCGCCGCCTCTCCGGCCGCCCCCGCCGAGCGCGTCACCGTCTCTCTGAACGGCCGCTGGCAGGTGGGCGAGAGCATCGCCGCCGAGCCCTTCCCGCGGGCGTTCCCGTCCACGGTCGCGGTGCCCGGCCTCGTCCACAACGCGACGCCCCCGTTCCCGGACGTCGACGCCTTCGACTCCGTGGAGCTCGTCAACAACAAGATCGCGCAGAAGCGGCTGCCCGACTCCGCGCGCGTCGCGGCCCCCGGCGTCTCGCGCCAGGAGCGCAACTACTTCTGGTACCGCCGCTCGTTCGCCGCCCCCGCCCGGCGGGCGGTGGCGACGCTGCGCGTGCGCAAGGCGCAGTTCGGCACCGCGGTGTGGCTCAACGGCCGCAAGGTGGGCGAGTACGCCGGGTGCTTCTCGGCGGGCCTCTTCGACCTGACCCCGGCGATGCGCTGGCAGGGCGACAACGTCCTCGTGGTGAGGGTCGGGGCCCACCCGGGCGTCCTGCCCGCGAGCTACCCGGCGGGGACGGACTTCGAGAAGCTCGCGTGGACGCCGGGAATCTACGACGAGGTGTCCGTCGAGCTCTCCGACAACCCCGTGATCGAGACCGTCCAGATCGCCCCGCGCCTGGCCGGCTCGGAGGTCCTCGTCGAGACGAGGCTCGCGAACCGCGGGAGCGCCCCCCTCGCCTTCGATCTCGTCCAGGCGGTGCGGGAGTGGAAGGGGGGTGCGCGGGTGGCGTCCCTCCCGGCCGAGCGGATCACCCTCGGCCCCGGCGAGTCGCGCGCCGTTCGGCAGACGATCCCGCTCCCCGGCGCGCGGCTCTGGTCGCCCGAGACGCCCTTCCTCTACGTCCTCGACACGCGGACCGGCGGCGACTCGCTGGCGACGCGCTTCGGCATGCGCGAGTTCCGCTTCGACACCGCGACCCGGCGCGCGTTTCTCAACGGCCGGCCCTACTTCCTGCGCGGCTCGAACATCACGCTGCACCGCTTCTTCGAGGACCCCGAGTCGGGGGAACGGCCCTGGGACGAGGCGTGGGTGCGCCGCCTGCTCGTGGACCTGCCGAAGCGGCTCGGCTGGAACACGTTCCGCTTCTGCATCGGCCCGGTGCCGGACCGGTGGCTCGAGATCGCGGACGAGGCCGGTCTCCTCGTCCAGCACGAGTTCTTCGTCTGGACGGGCGACCCCGCGTGGCCTCAGTGGCCGAACCGCACCTGGGACGTGCCCGAGATGATCCGCCAGTACTCGGACTGGATGCGCGACAGCTGGAACCACCCGAGCGTCGCGATCTGGGACGCGAACAACGAGACGAGGGACCCGGTGTTCGGCGACGCGATCATCCCCGCGGTGCGCTCGCTCGACCTCTCGGGGCGGCCCTGGGAGAACAGCTACAACCTCCCCGCGGGCCCCGACGACCCGGTGGAGGACCACCCCTATCTCATGTACGGGGAGGCGATGGGGGGCGAGGCCTTCCGCATGAGCGACCTCGAGCGGCGCCCGGCGGGCCCGAAGGAGCCGCCGCTCGCCGCGCGCGCGAACGTCCTCAACGAGTACGGGTGGCTCTGGCTGCGGCGCGACGGCGAGCCCACCCTGCTGACGGAGAAGCTCTACCCGAAGCTCCTCGGGCCGGGCTCCACGAAGGAGGAGCGGCTCGAGGCGAACGCGTACCTCCTCGCGGGAAAGACCGAGTACTGGCGGGCGCACCGCCACTACGCCGGCATCCTCCACTTCGTGTACCTGACCTGCAGCTACCCCGGCGTCTTCACCGCCGACCACTTCGAGGACGTGAAGGCGCTGCGGCTCAACCCCTGGTTCGAGGACTACATGGGGGAGGCGATGAAGCCGCTCGGCGTGTACCTCGCGTTCTTCCAGCCGCGGCTCGAGGGGGGGAAGGCCCGGACGTTCCGCGTCATGATGGTGAACGACCTCGACTACGCGAAGAGGGGCGAGCTTCGCCTGACCCTCGAGGCGGAGGACGGCCGGGAGGCGGCCCGGGCCTCGGCGCCGTTCGAGATCGCCGCTCTCGGCACGCTGACCCGCGAGATCGTCCTCGCCGCGCCCACCGCACCCGGCCGCTACGTGCTCCGGGCCTCGGCCCTCGCCGAGGACGGCTCGCGCACCCTCAGCCGCCGCAAGGTGAGGATCGAGTAGGAGCGTCGCGCGGCGTTGACGGGGGCGGGACGGACGGTGAGAATCGACGGCGGATGAAGTACCTCACGACGCTCGAGGTGGCCCGCGAGCTGAACGTCAGCAAGCAGACGCTGCTCAACTGGCTCTACGCGAAGAAGGTCCCCGAGCCCCCGCGCAACCGCAACGGCCACCGCCTCTGGAGCCCGGCCCGGGTCAGCCTCGTGCGCCAGCTCATCCGCGAGGGCCGACTCCACCGCCGCACCGTCGTGCACCGGGAGGCGATCGACGACCCCGTGGTCCTCCTCGAGGTCGTGCGCGAGGTGAGCCAGTTCCTGAAGGACGCCGGGATCCCGGTCCGGCGCTTCGTCCGCGAGCTGAACGCGGTCCACCTCAGGAGGGCCCGGCGCCCCGCGCGGCGGTCCCCCGCATAGCTCGCGTCACTCCCAGGGCACGTCGGGCATCAGGAGCCGCTCGACGGGCTTGCCCCCCTCGAGGTGGCTCGCGCAGATCTCCGGGAGGTCCGCCTCGGCGACGCCCGCGTACCAGGTGTTGTCGGGCTGGACGGCGAGGACGGGCCCGCGGCGGCAGTGCTTCAGGCAGTACGTGCGGTTCACCATCACCCGGCCGTCGATCCCGCGCTCGCGCACGAGCGCCTTCACCCGGTCGAAGAGAGACTCCGCGCCGCGCTCCGCGCACGACCCCTTCGGGTGGCCCGGCGGGCGGGAGTTGACGCAGACGAGAAGCTGTCGCTCGGGCTTCGGCACGCCGGCCTCCTCGCTCCCGCGCTCCTGTGACGGCCCGCACGGGAGCCCGCGCGGAGGGAGTATACCCTCCGTGGTACGCTCGGTGCCGGACGATTCCTCGAAGGAGAAGGAAAGAAGATGACGACCACACGCCTCACCCTGGCCGCGGCCTGCGCGGCCGCCGTGCTCGCGACCCCCGCCTCCGCGGAGGACCTCACGATCGTCTTCAAGACGACCGGGGAGGGGGGCGGCGGGACCTCCACGAGCTACTACTCGAGCGAGAAGCTGCGCACGGGCGACGCGCAGAGCGAGACGATCGTCGAGTACGCCGCCGGGCGCATCACCTCGATCGACCACAAGAAGAAGGAGTACTCCGAGATCACGTTCGCCGAGATGGAGGCCGCGATGAAGACGGCCCAGGCGAAGATGGAGGAGGCGAGCGCGCAGATGAAGCAGCAGATGGCCGCCATGCCGCCCTCGGTGCGGGAGAAGATGGAGAAGATGATGGGCGGCCTCGGCTCCTCGGTCGCGGTGACGAAAGGCGGGACGCGGCAGGTCGCGGGCTACACCTGCCAGGACTACACGATGACGATGGGGCAGATGCTGAAGATCGACAGCTGCGCCACGACCGCCCTGCAGTTTCCCGCGCCCAACGTGGACTACCGCAGGTTCGCCTCCTTCGCCGGCGCCGCGTCCACGATGGCGAACAACCCCATGTTCCAGGGGATGGACAAGATCGTCGAGGAGATGAAGAAGATCGAGGGCTTCACGATCGCGGAGTCGTCCTCGATGAAGGTCATGGGGAAGAGCATCGACTCCTCGCGCGAGGCGGTCGAGATCAAGAAGGGCCCGATCCCCGCCTCCGCGTTCGACGTCCTCGCGATCGCCAAGGGCTACAAGAAGGTCCCCCACCCGCTCACGAAGATGAAGTAGGGGGATGGACGCGCTCGTCGACACCGACTGGCTGGCCCGGCGCCTCGGCGAGCCGGGCCTCGTGGTGGCCGACGTGCGCTGGTCCCTCGATCCCGCCCGCCGGGGCCGCGACGCCTGGCGGGCGGGCCACGTCCCGGGCGCGGTGTTCCTCGACGTGGACGAGGACCTTTCGGCCCCGGGAGGGGGGCGGGGCCGGCCCGCCGGGCGACACCCGTGGCCGTCCGAGGAGCAGGTGGCGCGGGTGATGTCCGCGGCAGGGATCTCTCCCGGAGCGCGCGTGGTGGCCTACGACGACGCCTCGGGGGCGGTGGCCGCCCGCCTGTGGTACCTGCTGCGCGCCCATGGCCACGACGCGGTCGCCGTCCTCGACGGCGGCATCGCGAAGTGGGCGGCGGAGGGGCGGCCGCTCTCGGCCGAGGCGCCGTGCGTCGTCCCCGCCGTCTTCGAGGGGCGCCTGCGCCCCGGCTTCGTGGTCGACAAGGCGACGATGGTCGCGGAGCACCGGCGTCGGCTCGTCCTCGACGCCCGCACCCCCGCCCGCTATCGCGGCGAGACCGAGCCCGTCGACCCCCGCGCCGGCCACGTGCCCGGAGCGCGCAGCGCGCCGTTCGCCGGCAACCTCACGACGGACGCCGAGCCGGTCTTCCTGCCCGCCGCCGAGCTGCGCCGCCGCTACGAGGCGCTCGGGGCGGCCGCCGAGGAGCCGGTCGTCTACTGCGGCTCCGGCGTCAACGCCTGCCACGACCTGCTCGCGCTGCACCTCGCGGGGCTGCGGGGCTCGCTCTACGCGGGGTCCTGGAGCGAGTGGTCCTCCGACCCCGCGCTGCCTGCCGCCACCGGCGACGAGCCCGGGGACACGCGACGCAGCACGTAAGGGGCGAGGCCGACCCCCGGCCCCGCCGGTCGTGCCGGGGGCGGGTGCTAGAATCCCGCGCCGCGGCGCGAGGGGCCGCGAAGGAGGGTGGCTTCTGGCGCGGGCGAGGCGGGTGCGGTCGGGCCCGGGGCTCTTCGCGCGGCTCAGGCGGGCCGTCCTCCTCCTCGTCTCCCGCGAGGTCGCGGTTCTCCTCGCCGCGATCGCGTTCAACGTCCTGCTGTGCCTGTTCCCGCTCCTGCTCGTCCTCGTGGCCGCGGGGCAGAGGCTCTCGCCGGCGGGGGGGACCTCCCACGTCCTCTCCCTCCTCCTCGCCGAGCTCATCCCCTTCGGGGGCGAGACGATCGCCGCGTCGCTGCGGCAGATGACCCGCGTCGCTCGCTCGCTCGAGCTGCTGTCGCTCGGCCTCGTCGTGTGGGGCTCGTCCGGCGTCTTTCTCCCGGTCGAGCTGGTGCTCGATCGGGTCTGGAGCGGCGGCGGCCCCCGCAGCTTCTGGAAGAGCCGCCTGCTGGCCTTCCTCCTCACGGTGGCCGGGGGAGCGCTCGCGCTCGTCTCGGTCGGCCTCACCCTCGTGGTGCGCGGCTTCGGGAAGGGCTGGCCGGCGCTCGCGGGACCGGCGGCCAAGGCGGGGGCGTTCCTGCTGAGCTTCGCCCTCTTCCTGCTCGTCTACCGCCTCGTGCCCCGCGCTCGCGTCTCGCTCGGCACCGCCCTGCGAGCCGCGCTGTGGGCGGCCGTCCTGTGGGAGCTCTCGAAGTACGCCTTCGTCTGGAACCTGCCGCGCCTGCAGCTCCAGGCCTTCTACGGCCCGCTCGCCTTCGCGGTCGGGCTCGTGCTCTGGGCCTACGCCTCGAGCGTCGTGCTGGTGTTCGGGGCGGCGGTCGCGCCGGGGCCGCCCGCCCGCGGGCGCTAGCCCTCAGCGCCCGGAGGCCATCGCCTCCAGCCGGTCGAGCTGCTGGCGGTGGCCGAGGGTGATGAGGAGGTCGCCCGGCTCGAGGAGCGCGTCGGGGGAGGGGTTGAAGGCCATCTTCCCGCCCGGCTTCTTCACCGCGACGATGATGATCCCGAGCTCGCTCCGGATGGGCGTCGCCTTGATCGCGCGTCCCGCGAGGGGGCTCGCCGCGCCGAGCTCGACCTCCTCGATCTGCAGCTCGAGGTGGCCGGTGCGGGTCGCGAGCTCGATGAAGTCCATGGCCGCGGGACGCAGCACGGCCTGCGCCACCCGGTGGCCGCCGATGCTGTAGGGCGACACGACCCGGCTCGCCCCCGCCCGCTTCAGCTTGACCTCCGCGCCCTCGCCTTCCGCCCGGGCCACGATGAACAGCCTCTCGTTGAGCAGCCGCGCGCTCATCGTCACGAAGACGTTGTCCGCGTCGGACGCGGCGGCGGCCACCAGGGCGCGGGCCCGCTCGACCCCCGCGCGGCGGAGGACCTCGTCGTCGGTGGCGTCGCCCACGAGCGGGATGCCGTTGGGGATGGAGAAGCCCTCGAACACCCGCGCGTCGCGGTCCACGACCACGACGGCCTCTCCGGTCGCGGAGAACTCCTCGGCCACGAGGCGGCCCATGCGGCCGAATCCGCACACGACGAGGTGAGCGTCCAGCTTCTCCATTCGGCTCTCCATGCGCTGTCTCCCGAGGACCTTGCCGATCTCGCCCGTCACCACCGCCCGGATGAACTCCGCGGCCGCGTAGAAGGCGGTGAAGACCCCGCCGAGGGCGAGCGCCATCGTGAAGACGCGCCCCTCGGGCCCCATGGGGTGCACCTCGAGGAACCCCACGGTCGTGATCGTGATCGCCGTCATGTACAGGGCGTCGAACCAGCCCCAGCCCTCGACCGCCTGGTACCCCAGGGTGCCCGCGACGAGGAGGAGCGCGAGGACGGCCACGGGCAGCAGAAGCCGGTGGACGGGGACGGGAGGCGTCATCCGCCGGCCTCCCCGGGGGCGGCGGCTCGCTCCGCCCACGCGGCGAGGGCCTCCGGCCAGGGCGGGACGAGAAGCGCGTCGTCTCTCCCGGGCGCGGCGAGGCGGGCCGCGCGCGGCTCGCGGGCGACCCACTGCGCGACGGCCTCCGCCTCGGCGGGCGGTCTCTCGCGGCCCTCGAGGACGAGGGCCGGGACGTCGAGGGGGGGCCGGGTCAGCGCGGCGAGCAGAGCGGCGCGCAGCGGCGAGCCGGGCTCGGGGCCCGCCCCGGCGAGCGAGGGGGCGAGGGCGAACGCGGCGCGCACGCCCGGCGCGGACGCCGCGGCCAGCGCGAGCCACCCCCCGAGCCCCATCCCGCCGAGGACGAGGGGCAGCGCGCCGAAGCGCGACGCGCCGTCCGTCGCGAGGCGCCGCGCGTCGTCGAGCAGCCCCGGCCCGGGGCGGCCCCCGTTCCCCTCGGGCGGGCGCGGCTCCCAGGCGAGGACGTCGAGGCGCCCGCCGAGGGCCTCGAGCAGGCCCCGCACGCGCGGGTCCTCGAGCGAGGCGAAGGCGTCGAGGTGGAACAGGACCCGGACCCGCGGCTCCTCCCAGGGGGCGAGGCGCAGGGCGCGCAGGCGCGGCTCGAAGCCGAGCCACACGTCCTGGACGAGGCTGGCCATCGCCGAGATGATACGCCGGGGTGCGCCGGGTGCGTCCGGCTAGAGCCCGATCTCGTCGGCGATCGGCACCAGGGCGGCGATCACGAAGGCCACGTGCTCCTCGAGGGGACGCCCCACCGCCTCCGCTCCGCCGTAGACGCAGGCGCGGTCGACCGAGCGGGCGAAGGCCTTGTCCCTGAGCTTCCTCGTCACGGAGTCGACGGGCAGGTCGGCGACCCTCTTCGTGGGGCGCACCTTGACGCAGGCCCCGATGAAACCGACGAGCTCGTCGCACGCGTAGAGCGCCTTCTTCATCGGCGTGTCGCGCGCGACGCCCATGTAGTCGGCGTGGGAGGCGACCGCCTCGACGATCTCCTCGGGGAAGCCCCGCTCGCGCAGGACGCGGCAGCCGACGTGCAGGTGCGTGTCCTCGGTGGGGTTCTGCTCGTAGTCGAAGTCGTGGAGGAGGCCCACGACGCCCCACTTCTCGACCTCGGCCGGGTCCTCGATCCCGAACCAGCGGGCGTACGCCCGCATCGCCTCCTCCACGCCCCGGGCGTGCTTGCGCAGCGCGTCGCCCTGCGTGAACTCGAACAGGAGGGCCTCGGCCTCGGCCCGGGTGTGGGCCACCGCCTCAGGGCCCCGGGGGAACGAAGAGAACCGGCGTCCGACCCGAGCCGGACACGGCCAGCGGCTTCGTGATCGCCTCGAAGAACGAGGTCGCGATGATCCGGAAGCCGGCGTCGTTCGGGTGGACGTAGTCGTCGAAGAGCGACGCCAGGTTGCCCTGCTTGAGGAAGTTCCCGTGGACCTCGGCGACCTGGACGCGCTCCTGGCGCGCCATGGCGCGCACGAGGTCGTTCATCCGCCGGACCCAGTCGTTGCGCTCCTCCGGGTTGCGGTCGGCGTACGCGGGGCTCACCGGGGGGATCGTGCCGAGGACGGGCCAGGCCCCGGCGTCGCGGGCCTGCTGCACCATCGACCGCAGCGCGTCGATCGTGTAGCACGGGAAGTCGGCGCGACACTCGCCGTCGTTGTAGTCGTTCGTCCCGTAGAGGATCAGGAGGTAGGCGGGCCGCCACGCGGCGAGGGCGGGGCCGAGCCGGGACTGGCCCTTGTCGCTCTTCGTGCCGGGGACGGCGTCGGCGTCGACCGTCGCCTTTCCCCAGTACGCCCGCAGGTCGCCCTGGAGGATGAGGCGGTAGCCCGCGCCGTCGCTCGAACCCTGTCCCCAGGTGATGCTGTCGCCAAAGGCGAGGTAGCCGTTCGGGCGGGCGCGCGACCCGAGCTGGAGCGTCGCGGGAACCGCCACCTGCCCGCTCGGGGGCACCGTCACCGCGGCGGCGGGCCCGGGCGTGAAGTAGGCGGGAAGGGTGTCGGGACGGGCCTGGGCCGTCTGCGGGCCGTTCGGCACGCTGGCGAGCGAGAAGGCGCCGCCGCCGGTGGTCGACCCCGTCACGCCCCCGACGGTCACTCCGACGCTCGGAAGGCGCACGCTCTCCGTGGGGTCGGCGACCCCGTTGGCGTTCTCGTCGTAGAAGACGAAACCGCTCACGGGGGAGCCCGCGGGCGGGGCGGGGGAGCTGGGACCGGAGGGGCCGCTCGATCCGCCGCCGCACGCCGCGGCGAGGGCCCCGAGGAGGAGGATGGGGAGACGCTTCGTCATCGTCGACGCTTTCAGGATAGCACGGGAGATCGATGGACACGCCGGCCGCGCCGGGTCTATACTCCCGCCATCCCTCCGTTCCCGGGTGCTCTTCTTCTTTCCTAGAAACCGATGGGTGAAACTCTCGCCACGAGCCGGAGCAACCGGCGCATCACCGCCCGCAAGGCGTGCCTCCTGACCGTGCGCTACCGCGCGAACGGCGACTGGAGGCCCGCCACCGCGATGGACCTCTCCCCCTACGGCTGCCGGCTGCGGGTCGGGGAGGACATCGACCGCGGGTCGGGCGTCGCGGTCGTGTTCGAGGCCCCGATCCAGGACGGCGCCCGCACGGCGTCGGTCGAGGTCCCGGGCCGGGCCATCTGGGCCCGCCTCGAGGGGCTCTCCTTCCAGGTCGGCGTGCACTTCGACGACTCGCCGATGGGCCTGCTCGAGATCCTCTCCGCGCTCTCCTAGCCCGGCCGCGGTCCCCGCCGCGGAGCGCCCCCGCGTCGCGCGGCGAGCGCCCGCCGGAAGTCCTCCGGCACGGGGCTCTCCGCGGCCACCCGCTCGCCGGTGATCGGGTGAGGGAACGCCAGCCGGAACGCGTGGAGGAGCGGCCGCCGTGCCGCGGCGCGGCGCGTGGGGTGTGCCGCGGCGGCGCGCCCGTAGACGGGGTCGCCCGCGATCGGCATCCCCGCGTGGGCGAGGTGGATGCGGATCTGGTGCTGCCGGCCGGTCTCGAGCTCGACCTCGAGCAGCGCCCCCCCGGGGAACCTCTCGCGGACCCGGAAGTGCGTCCGCGCCTCTCGCCCCGGCTCTCCCGGCCGCGCGACGCCGCGCCGGCCGCTCACCCACTCCTCGCGGATCGGCGCGTCGATGGTGCCCTCTTCCGCGGGCGGCTCGCCCTCGACCACCGCGAGATAGCGCCGCTCGATCCGGTGGCGGCGGAAGGTGTCGATGAGGCCCGAGCGGGCCTCTCGCGACAGGGCGAAGGCCACGGCCCCCGACGTGTCCCGGTCGAGCCGGTGGACCCGCTCGGCGTAGCCGCCGCGCGGCTCGAGCCGGCGGGCGTAGTCCCGGACCCGGGCGAGGGCGGTGTCCTCGTCGGCGCCGCCCTCGGTCGGCACGGTGAGAAGGCCGGCCGGCTTGTCCACCACGATCACGTGCTCGTCCTGGTAGAGCACGTCGAGGGTGCAGCGGGCGCGGGGGAGCGCCCGGCGGTTCGGGTCGAAGACGACCGCCGCGCCGTCCCCCACGTCCTGCCCGGCCTCGCGCACGGTGGCCCCGTCCACGGTGACCTGACCCTTCTCGATCACCTCGCGCGCCTTGCGCCGGGAGAGGCCGGGGTGGAGCCGGATGAGGCGCAGGTCGAGGCGCATCGTCACTCCCGCAGGCCGCGCTCGTCGTCCCACGCCGCGGGGTCCTGGCCGAAGGAGGCGGCGAGGATCCGGTAGACCTCGCGGTGGCGGCGGCGCACCACCTGGGGGACCTCGAAGAAGGCCTCCACCGCGACCCCGAGGAACTCCACGGGGTCGTGCGCCCCGTACTCGTCGAAGGCCGAGCGGCGGCCTTGGCGCAGGCGCTCCATCTCCTTCTCGGCCGCGATCGACCAGGCCCGCCCCCCCGCCTCTCCGAGGCCGGCGGGAAGGCCGCCCGCGGCGTCGGCCTCGTCAGGGGCGAGGAGATGGACGAACTCGTGGATGCCCACGTGGTACGCGTCATCGGGGACCGCGAAGCTCTCCTCGAGGGCCGGCACGGACAGGATCACGGTGCCCCACCCGGGGGCCTCGCCCACGAAGTCGCTCTCGGGGTCGAACGAGTAGTGGTCGCGCTCGAAGTTCTGGGCGTAGAGCAGCACCTCCGTGAGCTGGTCCCACTCGTACTCGGGCCAGCCCACGCTCAAGGTCACGGCCGAGGCGGCCACGAGGAGACGCAGCTCGTCGGTCACCTCGACGCCCACGCCGGTGACGCGCTTCTCGAGGAGGAAGATCCGCAGGTCGTCCTCGAAGCGCCGTCGCCACTCCGGCGGGAGCCGCTCGTAGTGGTCGTACCGCTCGAGGAGGAGCTCGCGCCACCGCTCGGGGAATGGGAGGGCGAGCGCGGCCTGCCGCCGCGCCGACCGCCGCCCGAGGGCGCGCTGCACGGCGAGGCCCACGCCCACCCCGGCGGCGAGGCCGGCCCCGGCGCCGGGCCAGCCCCCCGCGAGCCCGCCGAGGGCCGCCCCCGCCCCCGCCGCCGCGGCGCCGACCACGCGGGGGAACACGCGGTCGTGCCTGGGTGCGACCCTCACCGGCCATCCCCGAAGCGCGCGCCGAGGACCCGCGCGAGCAGACGGGCGTCCACGTTGCCGCCGGTCACGATCGCGACGACGGGGCCGCGCCCAGCCGAGGCCACCTTGCCCGCGAGGAGCGCCGCGACCCCGACCGCGCCCGAGGCCTCGGCCACGACCTGGTCGGCGGCGAGGAGGCCGGCCATCGCGTCCTCGATCTCGGCCTCGCTCACCGTGACCACCTCGTCGACGAGGTGGCGGTGGTCGAACGCGATCTGCCCGACGCCCCCGGCGAGGCCGTCGGCCAGCGTGGGGGCGGCCGGGTAGGTGAGGAGGGGACGCCCGAGGCGCAGCGACTCGCGCAGGGCCGGCGAGGCCTCGGGCTGGACCGCCACGACCCGGATGCCGGGGACGAGCGCCTTGACCGCGGTGGCGACCCCCGCGAGGAGCCCGCCGCCCCCGACCGGCACCAGCACGGCGCCGGCCTCCGCGCACTCCTCGGCGATCTCGAGGCCGGCCGTGCCCTGGCCCGCGGCCGTGCGCGGGTCCTCGTAGGCGTGGACGAACACCGCCCCCGTCTCCCGCTCGAACGTCCGGGCCGCGTCGACGGCGTCGTCGTACGTCTCGCCGGTCTCGCGCACGATGACCGGGAACCGGCGCAGCTTGTCGAGCTTGGCCCGCGGTGCGGTCCGGGGCACGAAGAGGGTGGCCCTCACCGCGCCCGCGAGGCGCGAGGCGGCGAACGCCACGCCGAGGGCGTGGTTGCCGGCCGAGGCCGCCACGACCCCCCGCGCGCGCTCGGTTTCGTCGAGCGTCGCGAGGAGGTGGGTCGCCCCCCGCACCTTGAACGAGCCCGTGGGCTGCCAGCACTCGAGCTTCAGCAGAAGCCCGGGGACGAGATGGCTCTCGCGCAGGGGCGTCGAGCGGAGGTGTCGCGCGAGGAGCGTGCGCGCCCTCTCCACGTCCTCGAGCCGCAGCGTCCTCGCCCCGTCGCTCACGCCGATCGCTCCGGCCCTCCGGCCACGAGGTCGAGGCGCGGCTCCCCGCAGCGTGCGGCGATCGCGTCGTGCGCGCGGTCGCGCAGCCTGACGAGCGCGGCCATGTCCTCTCCCTCGGGCGCGACCGGCTCGCCGATCCACAGCGAGACCCGCCCGGGGCGGGGCAGCCCCCAGTCCCCGCGGAGAACGTGGCGGGTCCCCCGCAGGGCGAGCGGGACGACGCTCGCGCCCGCCGCCGCCGCGGCGCGGAAGGCGCCGAGGCGGAAGGGGCGCAGGCCGGTCGCGGCGACGAAGGTGCCCTCGGGGAAGAAGAGGACGTCCTCGCCGCGCGCGAGGGCCGCGGCCACGAGGTCGGCGTCGGCCACGCTCTGCACCGCGTCCCAGCGGTCGACGGTCAGGTGCCCGCAGCGGCGGACGAACGTGCCGATCACCGGGTACCCGAGCACCTCGCGCTTGGCCACGAAGAGCACGTTCGTGGGGAGGAGGGCGAGCAGGGCCGCCACGTCCGCGTACGACGCGTGGTTGCAGGCGAGGACGAGCGGGCCACGCCGGGGGAGGCGGTCCCGGCCCTCCACGTCCAGGCGGCAGCCCACCGCCCGCAGACCGGCCCGCGCGGCGAGCCGCGAGAGGGCGAAGGCGAGACGGCGCGACGGCACCAGCGCGGCGAGCAGCCACGCCGGGAGGACGATCCCCGGCAGCGCGAGCGCGAGCCACGCCCCGTAGAGGCCCCTCCCGGCCCGGGCCAGCCACGCCGAGACCGCGCCGCGGGAGGCGGCGGCGGCGAGGCGGGCCTTCTGGCCGAGGGTCGTGCCGGCGGGACGGCCGAGCCTCCCCGCGACGAACGCCGCCTTCGTGTCGGCCCGCCGGATCTTTCCGCTCGAGGTCTTCGGCACGGCCCCCGCGGGGACGAGGACCACCTGGTCCGGCGGGACGCCGACGACCTCGGCCACCCGCTCGGTGACCGCCCCCGCGAGGGCCTCCCTCTCCCGCGGGTCCTCGGCCCGCGTCTCCGCGACGACCACGAGGGCCTCGGTGCCGAGCGAGGCGCTGTCGACGCCGAAGGCGACCACGCAGCCGCGGCGCACGCCGGGCACGCCGGCCGCCGCCTCCTCGATCTCCTGGGGGACGAGGTTGCGCCCGCCCTTGATGACGAGGTCCTTCCTCCGCCCGCAGACGTGGATCTCGCCGTCCGCGCGGTATGCGAGGTCGCCGCTGTCGAGCCACCCGCCGGGCAGGGTGACCGCGGCGGTGGCGTCGGGCCGGCGGTAGTAGCCGGCGGTCATCGAGGGGCCGCGGAAGACGAGGCGGCCGACGACGCGCTCCGCGACGTCGCGGCCCTCGTCGTCCACGATCCTCACCTCGTGCTCGGGCAGCTCGCGGCCGGCCGAGACGAACTCGAGGGCGGTCGCGTCGCCGGCCGCGGCCGCCTCCGCGCGGCCGTCCCGCTGGAAGGGCTCGCGCGCCACGCGGTCGACGAGGGGGCCCCGGCCGACTGGCGGGAAGGCGAGGGCCACCGAGCACTCGGCGAGGCCGTAGACCGGCATCATGGCCTCGCGCCGGAAGCCGTGCGGGGCGAAGCGGGAGACGAAGCGGTCGATCGTGGCCGGGCTCACCGGCTCGGCTCCGTTCAGGGCCACGCGCCAGGAGCGCAGGTCGAGGCCGAGGAGCGCCTCGTCCGCCACGCGCCGCGCGCACAGCTCGTAGGCGAAGTTGGGCGCGGCGGAGAGCGTGCCGCGGCGGCGGTGGACGGCCCACAGCCAGCGCTCGGGGCGGGCGAGGAACGCGGTCGGGGAGAGCAGGGCGAGCGGCAGCCCGTGGTGCAGGCACGTGAGCCAGGCGCCGATGAGGCCCATGTCGTGGTAGAGCGGCAGCCAGCTCACGCCGACGTCGGTGGGGCGGATCTCGAGGCCGGCCGCGATCGCCCGCAGGTTGGCGAGCAGGTTGTCGTGGGTCAGCAGCACGCCCTTCGGCTGGCCGGTGCTCCCCGAGGTGTACTGGATGAAGGCCGCGTCGGCCCCGTCGCCCTCGGGCCCGGCGACGGGGGCGCCCGCGGCCGCGAGGTCGTCGGCGGTGAGGACGTCGGCGAGGGTGGGCACGGAGGGCGTGAGCAGGCTCGCGACCGGCCGCGCGCGGGGGATCGTCACCAGCAGCCGCACGCCCGCGTCGGCGAGGATGCCGGCCTGCCGCGCGGCGTACTCCTGCAGCCGGTCGAGGCGCACCGGCGGGTAGATGGGAACCGCGACCGCGCGGGCGAGCAGGACCCCGAAGAACGAGCGGAGGAAGTCGAGCCCGGTGGGCAGCATGAGGGCGACGGTGTCGCCGCGGCCCACGCCGCGCTCGCGCAGGCCCCCCGCGACCGCGGCCGCGGCGTCCCACAGGCGGCCGTAGGTCACCGCCTCCTCCTCGCCGGCCGCGGCGGCGTCGCCCTCGAGGAACACGTGAACGCGGCCGGGGTCGAGCCGCGCGTGGCGGAACAGCGACTCCGGAAGCGTCCGCACGCCGGTGCCGATGTCGGCGGCCGCGCCGGCCGCCTCGTCGCGCTCGGGCAGGCGCAGGGGCCCCTCGGGGGCCGCGGCGAGCAGCGCCTGCGCCAGGCCGCGCGCGGTGTCGAGGCCGAGGGCGCCGTCGTCGAGGGCGCGGCCGAAGGCGCGCTCGAGCCGGGCGAGGAGCTCCACGCGCTCGAGGCTGCCGAGGCCGACCTCGCGCTCGAGCGAGGCGGTCGGGGAGACGGCGCGCTCGGCCCGCGCTCCGCCCGTCTCGCGGGCGAGGCCGCGCACGAGGTCGACCACGCGCTCCTCCACCGCCTCGAGGCGGGGATCGAGCGGTCGCGGGTCGGCGGGCATGGGCGTCACTGTACGGGGCGGCCGCCACGGGCGCAAACCCGGGGCAGAAACACGAAGGGCGCGGAACCGCGGGTCCCGCGCCCTTCGCGTCAGGAAGCCGAGAGAGCCTACTTGGCGCCGAGGACGGCGTCCTTGGCGGCCTTGGCCACCACGAACTTCAGCCGCTTGCGGGCCGGGATCTTGATCGCCTCGCCGGTCTGCGGGTTGCGGCCCATGCGCGCCTTGTAGCTGCGGACGACGAGCTTCCCGACGCCGGGGAACGTGAAGCCGTTCTTGGCCTCCTTGTACGACATCTGCGCCAGGGTCTCGAGAACGAGGGCGGCCTGCTTCTTCGTGATGCCCACCTTCTCCGCGACCGCCGCCACGATCTTCGACTTCGTCATCGCCTTTGCCATCGAGTTCCATCCTCCTCAGGGTCGTGGAACGGCCAGCGAGCCCGTCACGACCGCGCTATCCGTTGGGAATGTCGCGAACGCGGGGCTCATCTAAGCGCGTTTTGCGCGCTCGTGTCAAGGGCGAAGCGCATTCCGGGCGCTCCCCTCAAGGGTTTTCGCGCGTCAGGGTCGTCCCGGCGGCTCCTCGCGCAGCAGGAACACCGCCTCGTCCGCCCGGGCGAGCCCGAGCTGCTCGCGGGCGAGCCGCTCGATCGCGCGGGGGCTCGTGCCGAGCTCGCGGACCTCCGCGGCGAGCCTCGCGTTCTCCGCGCGCAGCTCCTCGATCTCGGCGCGCAGCAGGTCCACCTGGCGCCGCTTGCTGAGCATGTTGAGGATCCCGCGGTCCCCGAACACCGAGCCGACCGCGAGGGCGATGAGGGCGATCGCGGTGCAGAGCACCCAGGCCTTCCGGCGGGCCCGAGGCTCGTTTCGCGTTCCCTCCTCGCGCTCCACAACCTGATCCTTTGCTTTAACTACAGGCGATAAAATCTTATTGTAGCTCACTTTTTCAGGCATGAGCGAGCGGGGCGACCCCGACCCGGCGGCTGCCCTGCCGCATCGACGCCTCCTGGAAGCGCCGGAGCAGGACCACGAGCTGCTCGTTGACCTTGCGCAGCCGCCTCATGTCGGCGCGGAACTCCCGGTAGGCCTTCACGAGTGCGCGGGCCTCGCCCAGGCGCTCGGCGTCGAGGTACGAGAAGCCGCCCCGCCCCGCGCTGCGGGTCGAGAGCACGTAGTAAGGGCCGTGCTTCTGTCCGGTTCGGCAGACGCAGCCCTCCTTCCCGCACACCCCGTAGCGGACGAACAGCGAGCCCGCGAGCTGGGCGCGCTGGCGGAGCAGAGAGCCCACCAGTTCGCGCTGCTCCTGCAGCCTCGCCCTCACGCGCTCGCGGATCTCGTCCGGGGTCATCGGGTGTTCTTACAGTGCAATTTTTTAATTGCACTGTAAGACTACGACGGCGTCCGCCGCCGGTCAAGCCTTTTTTGCCCCTCCGCCGGGGGCCCGGCGGGCGCGCTAAGATGCCCGCGGGGAGGCGGACGACCATGTGGCTGCTGAAGACCGAGCCGGGCGAGTACTCCTGGGACGACCTCGAGCGCGAGGGTCGCGCGCGGTGGGACGGGGTCGCGAACCCGGTCGCGCTGCGGAACCTGCGTGCGATGAAGAAGGGCGACCGGGTGCTCGTCTACCACACCGGCGGCGAGAAGGCCGCGGTGGGGACGGCGGAGGTCGTGCGGGAGGCCTACCCCGATCCCAAGGCGCGGGACGAGCGGCTCGTGGTCGTGGACGTCGAGCCGCGCGCGAGGCTCGCCCGCGCGGTGACCCTCGCCGAGATGAGGGCGATGCCCGAGCTCGAGGGGAGCCCCCTCCTGCGCCAGGGCCGGCTCTCGGTCGTGCCGCTCACCGCGGCGCAGTGGAAGGCGATCGAGGCGAGGGCGCGCCGGTGAGCGAGCACAAGGTCGCCCTCAGCACCGTGGGGTCCGCCGGCGACGCCGAGCGGATCGCCCGCGCCCTCGTCGAGCGGCGGCTCGCCGCCTGCGTCAACGTCGTCCCCGGGGTGGTCTCGGTCTACCGCTGGAGAGGCGCGGTCGAGAGGGAGGAGGAGCTCCTGCTCGTGATCAAGACCCGCACGGAGCGCCTGGCGGCCCTGCGCGAGGCCCTCGTCGCGCTCCACCCGTACGAGGTGCCCGAGCTCGTGGCGCTCGACGTCGAGGACGGCCACCTGCCGTACCTCGCTTGGCTGGACGAGAGCGTGTCCGAGGCCGGGTAGAGGACGCGGCTCAGACCGCGGCGAGGGCCTGCTCGAGGTCGGCCACGATGTCGGCGCCGTCCTCGCAGCCCACGCTGATCCTCACGAGGCCGTCCGTGATGCCGAGCGCGAGGCGCTCCTCGCGCGCGTAGCCCGCGTGCGTCATCGTGGCCGGGTGGGAGATGAGCGTCTCGATCCCGCCGAGACTCTCCCCGAGCGAGCACAGTCGCACCCGGGCGAGCATGCGTCTCGCCGCCTCGAGGCCGCCGAGCTCGAACGAGATCATCGCCCCGAAGCCGCTCGCCTGCCGCTTGTGGACCTCGTGGCCGGGGTGGTCGGGGAAGCCCGGCCACAGGACCCGCTCGACCTTCGGGTGCTGGTAGAGAAACGGTGCCACCACGCAGGCGTTCTCCTCGTGGCGGGGCATTCGCAGGTGCAGCGTCTTGGTCCCCCGCATCACGAGCCAGGAGTCGAACGGCGAGAGGATGGCTCCCGCCGCGTTCTGGACGAAGCGTAGCCAGTCGCCGAGCTTCGCCTCCTTCACGATCGCCGCCCCGCCGACGCTGTCCGAGTGGCCGTTCAGGAACTTGGTGGTCGAGTGCACGACCACGTCCGCCCCGAGGGGGAGCGGCCTCTGGAAGAAGGGGCTCATGAACGTGTTGTCGACCACGAGGAGGGCGCCCTGGCGGTGCGCGACGTCCGCGAGGGCGCGGATGTCGCAGATCTTCATGAGGGGGTTCGTCGGGGTCTCGATCCAGAGGAGGTCGAAGCGGCCCGCCTCGCGCTCGAGGGCCTGCGGGTCGGTCGCGTCGAGGAAGGCGAAGTCGACCGCGTAGTTCGCGAGCACCCTCGTGAAGAGGCGGTGGGTCCCGCCGTACACGTTGTCGGAGACGACCACGCGCTGGCCGGCCCTGACGAGCGTCAGCACCGCCTGCGTCGCGGCGAGGCCCGAGGCGAAGGCGTAGGCGTCCTCGCCCCCCTCGAGGGCGGCGAGGTTCCGCTCGAGGGAGCGGCGGGTCAGGTTGTGGGTGCGGGCGTACTCGTAGCCCTTGTGCTTCCCGAGCTCCTCCTGCACGTAGGTCGAGGTCTGGTAGATGGGAACGCTCACCGCGCCCGTGGTCGGGTCCGGCTCCTGTCCGGCGTGGATGCAGTCGGTGGCGAAGGCCATGGGAACCCCCGGGGAGCGAGAGGCCCGATTATGGACGACATCGCCCGGGCGGGCGAGGGGGCGGGCCTCAGCGCAGCGCGACGAGCAGCGAGACCGGCCGGCCGTTGCGCAGGACGACCGCGCGCAGCTCGCTCGCGGCCTGCAGCCGCGGCCACAGGCCGACGAGCGTCGCCATCCCGTCGATGTCGGTGTCGTTGATCCGCGTGATCACGTCGCCCGGGCGCAGCCCGGCGTCGCTCAGGAGGCTGCCCTCGGGGAGCCGGGTGAGCTGGACGCCGACCACGCGCCCGTCCTCCATGACGGGGGCGACCGCCGTCTCCGCGAGGATCCGCGGGATCTCCTCGCCGAGCCGCCGCTGCACCTCGGCGCGATCCATGTCGCGGGCCGGGGTCTCCGGGTCCTCGGGGGGCGCGCCGGCGGGCAGCGCGGGGCGGGGGAGCGGGGTCCCGGGCAGGCCCGCTTGGGCCGACTGCAGGCGCAGCTCCACCGTCCGGCCCCCGAAGTCGAGGGTCACCGAGTCGGCGGCCACCGAGACGAGGCGGCCGCCGAAGGCGCTCTCTCCGACCGCGACGACCCGGGTCTTCCCCCCCGAGGCGAGGATGGCCGTCGAGCGCTCGGGGGTGCGGCCGAGGACCACCCCGAAGAGGCCGAGGTCGGCGGGGGCATCGGAGAGAGCGAGGAGGAGGAGCGTGAGGATCATGCCGCAAGCCACGCTAGCGAAGGCCGGCGTGGCTGTCAACGCCGCTCCCGCGTGCTAGATTCAGCCTTCGCATGCGGCCGCTCCTGACCGAAGGCCCCCGCCCCAGGGCCGTTCCCGCCCTGTCCCGCGCCCGGGCCTTCTTCCTCGAAAGGTGGTCCGGCCGCGTCGTCGCCGGGGCGCTCGCGGTCGCGCTCGTGCAGGGGCTCCTCTCGACGGCGGGCAGGGCGCTGCCCGACCCCCTCGTCGGCCTCGCCGAGGCCGTCCTCTGGGTCTTCGGCCTGTGGCTCTTCGCTCGCGGACTGCGCTTCGTCTCCCGCCGCCTCCTCTGGCGGATCCGGACGAAGCTCATCGTCTCCTATCTCTTCATCGCCCTCGTTCCCGTGGTCCTGCTCACCCTCTTCATGGGGGTCGCCATCGTCCTGCTGCTCGGGCTCATCGCATCGCGGGTCGTGACCGGGGAGATCGACCGGGCGGGCGAGGTGCTGCAGGCCACCGCTCGCTCCGCGCTCGCCGGCCTGCCCGCGGGGGACGCCGAGGCGGCGCGGGTCCTCCCCGCACGGCTCGCTCCCGCCCGGGAGCTGCACCCGCAGGTGGCCTGGACGCTGCTGCGCGACGGGCGCGTCGTGGCCGCGGACGGGGAGGCCCCGAGGGCAGTGCCGCCCTGGTGGAAGGGGCCGGGCTTCGCCGGCCTCGTCCGCCTGCGCCCGGAAGAGAAGCTCTCGGCCGAGATCCTGCGGGCGGCGTGGACGGAGGGCGGGGCGACTCTCGTCGTGGAGCTGCCCGCCGACGAGGTCTTCTACGGCGGCGTCGAGGCGCGCACCGGGATCCACGTCCTGCAGCCGAGCGAGATGGAGGTCGAGCGGGTCCCGCCTGAGGATCGCGGCCCCCGCGTGCGTCGGGGCAGCGGCGTGAGCTTCGAGCAGGACGGAGAGCGCGTGACCGCGCGGCCGCGGTCGTGGTTCCTGTTCGTCGCGCTCCCGGTGAAGACGAACTGGGAGACGGGCGCGAGGAGCGCCTTCGACGGGCTCCCGGTCGCGTTCCAGTACGAGCCGCTCTCCCTCGTCCGGCGGCTCTCGCCGATCCAGCTGCCGACCGACGCCTCGGGCCGGTCCGTGCCCGACGTGCTGCTCTACGTGCTCGGCATCCTCGGCACCGTGTTCGTGGTCGTGTACGCGGTGGCGCTCGTCCTCGGGCTCCTCCTCGCCCGCTCGATCACCCGCGGCGTCCACGAGCTGTCCGTGGGCACCCAGAAGCTGCGCCAGGGCGACTTCTCCCACACGATCCGCATCCGCTCGCGCGACCAGCTCGGGGAGCTCGCGGAGTCGTTCAACCTCATGTCGCGCGGGATCCAGCAGCTCATGGAGGAGCAGGTCGAGAAGGAGCGGCTCGAGGAGGAGCTGCGCATCGCCCGCCAGATCCAGATGAGCCTCCTCCCCGGCGAGGGCGTCGTGCGCCTCTCCGGGGTTCGGGTCGCGGCGCTCTGCCTCCCCGCGGCGGAGGTGGGGGGCGACTACTACGACCTGCTGCCCCTCGGCGACACGCGGATGGGCGTGCTGGTGGCCGACGTCTCGGGCAAGGGTACCTCGGCCGCGCTCTACATGGCCGAGCTCAAGGGGCTCGTGCTCTCGCTCTCGCGCATCCACGACTCGCCGGCGCGCCTGCTCGCCGAGGCGAACCGCATCCTCGCCGCGAACATGGACTCGCGCTCGTTCGTGACCATGACCTACGCCGTGGTCGACACTCTCGAGCGACGCATGCGCTACGCCCGGGCCGGCCACAGCCCGCTGCTGCACCTCGAAGCCCGCACCGGCCGCGCGCGGGTCCTCACCCCCCCGGGGCTCGGTCTCGGCCTCGACCCCGGGCCCCGCTTCGAGAAGATCCTCGCGGAGGACGAGGTGGCGCTCGAGCCCGGCGACTTCTTCCTCTTCTTCACCGACGGGCTGTCCGAGGCCATGAGCCCGGGGGCCGAGCTGTTCGGGGAGGGCCGGCTCAAGCGGATCCTCGAGGAGGGGGCGGCGCTCGGCAGCGAGGAGCTCAAGGAGCGGATCCTCGAGGAGGTGCGGCGCTTCGTGGGCGAGGCCCTCCCCCACGACGACATGACCCTCGTGGTGCTGAAGGTCGTGCCCGAGGAGGCGGCGGCGTGACCGGCGAGCGCGAGGCCGCCCTGCGCGCGCTCGAGCAGCGCCTCGGCTACCGCTTCGCCGACCTCTCGCTGCTCGACCGGGCGCTCACCCACGCGAGCCTCGCGAACGAGACCGCGACGCTGCACCACTCGGACAACGAGGCGCTCGAGTTCCTCGGGGACTCGGTGCTCGGCCTCGTGATCACCGACCTCCTGCACCGCCGCGACCCGGACGGCGCGGAGGGCCGCAAGAGCCGACGCCGTGCCCAGCTCGTCTCCGCCCCCAGCCTCGCCCGCCGCGCGGCGGAGCTCGGGCTCCCCGAGCTCCTGCGCCTCGGCAAGGGCGAGGAGAAGACGGGGGGGCGCGAGAAGACGGCGCTCTGGGCGAACGCCTACGAGGCGCTCGTCGCCGCCCTCTACCTCGACGGCGGGTTCGAGGCGGCCCACCGGTTCGTGCGGGCCGACTTCGCGCGCGAGGCGGAGGCCTCCGACGACGAGCTCGAGGACCCGAAGAGCCGGCTGCAGGAGCTCCTGCAGGGGGAGGGACGGCCGGTGCCTCGCTACTTCGTGGTGGGCGAGGAGGGGCCGAGCCACCGCCGGAGCTTCCGGGTGGAGTGCCGGCTCGACGACGGCACCGTCACCTCGGGCGAGGGCCACTCCAAGAAGATCGCCCAGCAGGCCGCCGCGCGCGAGGCGCTCCTGCGCCTGCGCCCGCGGCCGGGCTGAGCATGGCCAGGAAGCGCCGCGCACGGCCGTCCTCCGCGCCTGCCTCCCCGGCGGGAGTCCCGTCGCCGACGGGGGCTCCGTCGCAGGCAGCCGGACGCCGGCCGGTCGTCCCCGTCGGGACCCTCGAGCCTGCTCGCTCGGAGGGCTGCGTCGACCGGCCCCTGGTCGTTTCCGTCCTCGCCGTTGTCCTCCTGCTCGCCGCCGTGGCCGACGATCGCCACGTCGGCCTCGTCGCGGACGGGCGGCAGATGATCCGGACCGCGGTCGCCCTCGTCGAGACCGGCGGGATCGGCCAGGCGGTGGGCCGGGACTTCACGATCGAGCGGCCGGAGGGCGACGCCGTCTCGCGCTTCGGCATGGCGACGAGCCTCCTGCAGGTGCCGGCGGCGTGGGCCGCGCCTCGCGTCGAGGCTGCGCGCGGGCCCGGGTCCTCGCAGGCCCTGTTCCTGATCGTCCCGTGGCTGGGCGTCGGCCTCGCCGCCGCCGCGGCCGGAGCCCTCGCGCGCCGGCTGGGAGGAGGCGACGTCGAGGTCGTCGGCGCGGTCCTCCTCGCGTCCGTCGCCTCGCCCCTCGGGTCGTACGCGCACCTCGAGTTCTCGGAGCCCGTCCAGGCCGCGGCGCTCGCCCTCGCGCTGCTCGCCGCGCTCTCGTCCGCCCGCTCGCCGGTCGCGCGTCCCGGCCTCGAGGTGGCCGCCGGCGTCGCCGCCGGCGTCGCCGTCCTCGCCAAGAGCAGCCTCGTCGCCGCGGCCCCGTTCGCCCTCCTTCCGCTCGCCGATCCCCTCGACCGGCGCCGCCGCCTCCGCGCCCTCGCGCACGCCGCGCTGGGCGCGGCGGGGCCCCTCGCCCTGTGGGCCGCCTTCGAGATCGCGCGCTTCGGCCGCCTCTTCGGCGGCTACCCCGACGACCGCTTCACCCACCCCTGGCTCGACGGCCTCTGGCGGCTTCTCGTCGGGGCGAACCGCGGCCTCCTCCTGTTCTGGCCGGCCCTCTTGCTCTTCGCCTGGGCGGGCCGGCGGTGGCGCGGGGCGTGGCCCGGCTCCTGGCTCGCGGCGCCCGAGGCCCGCGCCTTCCTCGGGGCCGGCCTCGTGACCGCGGTCCAGCTCGCGACGGCCGCCGGGTACTGGGGCTGGCACGGCATGGAGGGCTGGGGACCGCGGCTCGCGCTCGCCGGCGTCCCGCTCCTCGCCCCGTTCGCCGCGACCGCCCTCGCGCCCGGACGGCGCGTGCTCCTCGGCGCCGCCGTCGTGGTCTGCCTCGCCGTGAACGCGCCCCCGCTCCTCCAGCACCCGACGCCGGTCGCGACCTGGGTCACCAACCTGCCGTGGCCGGAGCTGTCGGACGCGGACGCCGGGCGGTATCCCTTCTACGCGACCGCGCGCTCGGCCGCGGGACGGACGACCGTGGTGCCCTTCGACACCCTCGAGCGCGAGCCGCGGGCCAACCCCTGGCGGCTCTACACGTGGTTCCGACGAGCGTCACGGCTCGAGGGCTGGGCCCTGTCGGAGGCCCTGGCCCGCCCGCCGTGGGCGAGCGCGCGACCCGACCTCGCGCCGGCCGAGCCCTGGCCGCCGGCGGTCGCGCGCGAGGTCGCGCCCGCGCCGCGGCTCGGCTTCCTCGGCCGAAGCCTCACCGGGACGGGCGGCCCGTACGCCACCGTGTACCTCGACGCGCTCCTCGACCAGGTCGTGCGCGCCCACCAGGAGGGCTCCTTCGACCGCGCCCTCGACCTGTCCGCCCGACGCCTCGCCCTGCGTCCCGACGGCGAGGCCGGGGCGTGGCGCCTCGAGAGTCTTCGCCGCGCTGGCCGCTACGCCGAGGCGGAGGGCGTTCTCCGATCGCTCTCGCCGGAGGCGCGTCGCCACCCGCTCGTGAACGCGGCTCTCGCCCTCTACGACCGGGACGCGGGGGAGGACGAGCGCGCCCGGGCGCTCCTGCGTACGGTCGCCGACGCCTTCCCGGGCACTCCCGTCGTGGCGGCCCTGCAGGCGCCGCTCGACCGGTGGCCCGCCGACCTCGACGAGCTGACCCGCGCGCCGCGGCGCGACGCGGCGGTGGCCGGCGCGGGCGCGCGGTAGCGCGCGGTAGCAGGGCGGCACCGGGCCGATGCCGGAAGCTGACGCAGACGCCGAACGCCGGGCGCCCACGCAGACGCCCAACGCCGTTGCCGGTGCCAATCGCCGACGCCAGTCGCCCACGCGGCTGGGGCCTCAACGAGTCGTGAGACCGCCGTTCCGATCGGTGCGGGAGCCTTCATTGGAAGACTCAACTCGGTTTGGACCGAGTTGAGTCTTCGGGGCTCAACCAGCGGAAGGACGATCGACGGCGGAGAAGCGCAGGGCGAACGACGGCGGGCAGTCGCGGGCGCAAGGTGCTCGTCGCGCGAGACCGTCGAACGGTGACACATGCCAGTGGACCGGACTCGCCCTCCGCGCGGCCGCGGTCGTCTCGCGGATAGCGGTGCGGTGTCGGGGCAAACGTGCAGCGAGCGCGTGACCGTCTGCGCGCGGCTGGGTGGGCCGCACGGGTGAGGGGAAAAGAAGAAGGGGGAGGGCCGAGGCCCTCCCCCTCTGCGTCGGTCGGCCCCCGGGGGGACCGACCTCACGCGACGTGCGCTAGAACCAGAGCTTCATCGACAGGCGGATCGAGCGCGGCGCCTGGAACGCGTCGGCCTGGTTGAACTTCACGTCCAGGATGTTCGGGTTCGCCGCGAGGAGAGCCTCGTAGTTCCAGCCGCCCGCGAAGAACTGCTCGGTCGTGACCGGCACCGAGCCCACCGTCCGGTTGTTGTACCGGCGGGTGACCGCGTCCTGGTCGAAGAGGTTCAGGACGTTGAGGCCGAGCTCCAGGTTGGCCTTGCCGAGCTTGAAGTTCTGGAAGAGCGAGAGGTCCGTGTTCCACAGCGTGTCGGCCCGCTCCAGGTTGTCGCGACCGTAGGGGAAGAACGGGATGTTGGCCCCGACGAACGCCTCCTCGGAGATCGGGATGCCGCTGCCGATGTACTGGTTGACGCCGAGCGTCATGTTCCAGGGGAAGCGGTAGATGAGCTGGCCCTTGAGCTGGTGCGGCCGGTCGGTGCCGAGGCGCCCGTAGACGAGCTGGCCGTTCCTGTCGAAGGTGTTCTCGATGTGATCGAAGAAGCGGTTGACGTTCGGCGACGTGCGCCCGTCCTCGTCGGAGCTCGCGAGACCGGAGTAGTTGCCGTACAGGCGCCCGTAGGTGTAGCTGAGGAACAGGCCCCAGTTGTTCGAGAACCGCTTCTGGGCGGTCAGCTCCAGGGCCTGGTACTCGCGCTTGGCCTTCGGGAAGTTCGGGACGCCGGGGTCGGCCAGAGTCAGCGAGACGCCCTCGCCGGGGTTCGCGATGTAGTAGACCTCGCCGATGCCGGGCACCACGATGCCCACGTCCTCGATCGCGCGCTTGAGGTCCTTGTAGATGTAGCGGGCGCCGACCACGAACTGGCCGCCGAGCTCGCGGTTGAGGCCGACCTGGAACTCGTCCTCCATCATCGGCTTGAGGTCGGGATCGATCGTCGGGTCGGAGGGGTCGGCCGAGTTGAAGCGCCGGTCGAGCACCTCGATGAACGTTCCGGCGGCGCAGGTCGGCCGCTCGGCGATGGTGTTCGTGCCGGTGGCGCAGCCCGCGGCGTTCAGGGTGTAGTTCGGGTTGTCCCACGTGAAGAAGTAGTCGACCCACTTGTCGCCGCCGAACGAGCCGCGGGGCATCTCGTACTTCATGACGTCGTAGTACCGGCCGTAGGAGCCGAAGATCTTCCAGCGGCCGTCGCCCGCGGGGTCGAACGTGAAGCCGAGGCGCGGGGCGAGCTTCTCGCCGAAGCCGAAGTCGATCGGGTTCTGCGGGCCCACGTTGCCGTAGTTCGGGATCTTCTCGTGCTCGCTGCGGAGGCCGAGGTTCAGGGTCAGCTTGGGCGTGACCTTCCAGGTGTCCTGGATGAAGAGGGCGTCGTTGCGGGTGTCGACGACCCCGAGGGTCGAGATGTTCAGGAGCCGGAAGTACCCGTACTGGCCCGAGACCGTCTGTCCGGTCGAGGTCCGGTAGGTGCGGCCGGCGTAGTACAGGATGCGGTCGGCGTTGTAGCCCCGCTGGACGTCGTTCGACAGGAACTCGCCCTGGTAGCCGAACTTGATCTGGTGCTCGCCGGCGCCGGTCACGAACCAGGTGGCGTCGGCGCCGAGGTAGTTCCGCTTGTAGAGGTCACGGGCCTGCGCGTCGGTGACGAGGATGTCGGAGAGGTAGCCCGGGCTCTGCCGGTACTCCGGCGGCAGCGCGGCGATTCCCGCCGGCGTGCTGGCCGTCGAGAAGTTGTGGATGAGCCCGGGGAAGGTGATGCCCGTGCTCACCCCGTCCGTCCGGTAGTGGCCGGCCCGGGCGGAGACGACGAACTTGGGCGACGCGATCCAGTCGACCGAGCCGGAGTAGATGTTGCGCTTGCCCTCGAACCCGCGGGTGTAGGAGGAGGGATCCGTGAGCGACGTGCGGCCGGTCTGCGTGGGGAGCGAGCCCTCGGTCGTGTAGGGCGAGAAGGCGGCCCCGGCGCGGAAGAGCAGCTTCGCGCCCACGTTGCCGGTGATGTTCGCCGTCCAATAGTCGACCTGGAAGTCCTGCGGGAACGTGTTGGTGACGCCGTTCGTGAACGTCACCGTGCGCTCCGTGTTGCGGATGCCCGGCTGGTAGGAGCCCCAGAACCAGAGCCGGTCCTTGACGATCGGGCCGCCCAGGAAGAAGCCGGGATCCCACCGGGACTCGTCGTCCTTCCTGGGGTTGATGTACTCGTAGGTGGGGGCGGTGAGGCTGTCCACCAGGATCGGACGCGCGTCGCCGCCCCAGCTGCGCTCCTCGTACTGCGCGAGGACGCCGCCGCTCCAGCGGTTCGAGCCGCTCTTGGTCACGGCGTTGATGACGCCGCCGGTGGAGCCGCCGTACTCGGCCATGTAGCCGGCCGACTTCACCTGGACCTCCTCCATGAAGTCCGCCCGCATCGGGACGGAGTTCACGCCGGTCTGGGGGCTGGTCGTGTCGATGCCGTCGATGACGAAGCGGTTCTCCGAGCCCGAGGAGCCGTCGATCGAGATGCCGCCCGCCTGGGACTCGTCGAAGGCGCCCGCGGCCTGCGAGACGACGTCCGTGAAGTCACGGCCGCGGGGGATGTAGTCGATCCGCTCGCGGGAGATGTTCGTGCTGGTCGAGGCGGTCGTGAGGTCGATGGCCTTGGCCTCGCCGACGACGCTGATCGTCTCGGTGACCGTCCCGAGGGCCAGCGTGAAGTCCGCGCGCGGGGACGCGCCGACGTTGAGGTCGACGTTGCTCTCGGCGTTGCCGAAGCCCGAGAGGGCCGCGGTCAGCTTGTAGCGGCCCGAGGGCAGGCGGGGGAAGCGGTACTCGCCCTTCTCGTCGGTGATGGCGGTGACCGTGCCGATCGGGCCGACGGCGGTGATGGTCGCGCCGGGGAGCAGCGCGCCATCGGGGCCCCTGACGGCGCCGATGATCGAGCCGGTCACCTCCTGCGCCACCGCGGGCATCGCCGCGAGGAGTACCACGGCCAGGACAGCCGCGAGGTCTCTGAAACGCATCCGAAGATCCTCCTTTGAGGTTGAAGAGTGCTCCCGTCACGGGCCGTCCAGCGACCGTGGGCGGAGAGCGGGCCTGACTTGACCGTCGGTGCAGCACATCGCGTGCCAGACTGCTGACCCTGACAATGTGTTGGTATCAAGGGGGTTACGCAGACTCCGACGCGGGCTTGGCCCACGGCCCGTTCAACGGCTTGGATAATCTCCGAACCCTTGGATTCGGCGGGATCGATGGGCGGGGGCGATCAGTCCGATGAGACGACCAGCTCGGCCGGCCGCCTCCTCACCCGGCCCCAGAAGGCCGAGGCGAGGGCGCTGCGCTCGGGGGCGCGCACACCACGGGCCCGCATGGCGGTGGCCACGGCCAGAGCGAAGCTGACGCCGACGTTGAGCACCGCCATGGACAGAATGCCGCCCATCGCCCAGAGGACGGGCGGACTCAGGATCGAGCGGGGCCCGAGGGCCGAAGCCGCGGCGGCCAGGAAGCCGGCCGAGAGCGTCACGTGGCGCACGTCGAGGGGCAGGCCGAGAAACCGGCCGAAGGCCGGCGTCATCCCGAGCAGGACGCCGAGCGAGACGTTCCCGGCGAGGCCCGACACGTTCTCGCGCAGCCAGCGGGCGAAGCGTCCGGCGCGGTGACGCCCGAGGGCGCGGCCGAGACGCGGGTGCGCGGCGAGGGCCCCCTCGAGCTCGCGCAGGACGAACCAGTTGTCGGCCCAGCCCGCGGCGAGGCTCGAGAGGAAGAGGAGCAGGCCGGTGAGGGCCGCGTACACCGGGGTCGGTCCGTAGAGAGAGAGCGAGGCGAGGGTCGCCTCGGCCTTCTCGGCCGGGAGCAGCGGCCGCGCGAGGAGGGCGCGCGCGACGAGGTCGACCGCGACGACGCCGGGGACGACCGTCGCGAGGTTGCCGAGGATCGAGGCCGCCTGCGAGCGCAGGAGGTGGAACACCTCGTCGACGAAGGCCTCGACGCCCCCCGGCTCGTGGGCGCGCTCGAGGCGGCGGGCGAGGGCGGGCCCGGTCATGGCCGGCTGCTTGGTCGCGAGGGTGAAGTGGGCGAGCTGGAGCGCGACGAAGCTGAGGGCGTAGTTGGCCGAGGCGAGGAAGCCCTCGACGAACGGCGAGGTCTTGAGGAACGAGATCCCGAGCTTCACCCAGGCGGTGACCGCGGTGAGGAGGCCCCCGCCGGCCGCCGAGCGGAGCATCGCGAGCGACTCGCGGCGGTTGCGCGCGATGTAGTGGGCGCCGGTCTCCGCGCTGCGGTCGACCACCTTACGCGCGAGCAGCCGCGAGTTGCGCTCGACGAGCTCGCCGAGCCGGGTGGCCTCGATCGCGTCGCGCACCAGGCGTGCGAACGCCGCGACGCCGGCGGAGGCGCCCCCCGCCCCGCTGATCCGCCCGAGCAGCAGCTCGGCGCGCCGGACCTGCGCCTCCATCCGCTCGAGCTGGTAGACCATCCGGGTGCTGACGCCGTACCGGTCGAGGTGCGCGTGGACGGCGGCCATCGCGTGGCGGCAGGCGGCGAGGCGCGACCCCAGGGCGGCGGTGGCGTCGTCGAGGGCGGCCGCGTCCTTCTCCCGGACCGCGCGGGCCACGCTCTCCGCCGCTGCGGCGAGGCCGTGAAAGGGCAGGTCGCGGAACGAGGCGGCGCCCACCCGGCGCCGGAAGGCCGAGGCGAGCCCCGCGCTCGCGATCTCCGACGCGAGGCAGACGAGCGCGTCCGGCATGTCGCGCCGCAGGGGGTTCGCGTCCTCCCCGGGAGGGGCGCCCTGCGCGACGAGCGCGCCCGCGCGCGCCGCGGTCTCCTCGTCGACCTCCTCCAGCCAGGCGACTGCGTCCTCGTCCGGGAAGATCGAGACGAGGATCCGGCCGAGGTCGCGCCGGTTGGGGTCGACGGGGAGCAGCCGCGCGAGGAGCCGCTCGCGGGCCTCGCTCCAAAAGGCCGGCTCCCTCGGGAGACCCGTCTCGCAGTACAGCTCGAGCTCGTCCGTCTCCGCGAGCGTCGCGCGGAGGGCCCGGGCCACGTTCTCCTTCCACTCCGGGTTGCGGTCGAGGACGTTCAGCAGGTGGCGCAGCCGCGTGATCTGCGGGGCGCGGGCGGGGGTGGGCCCGCCCGCGTCGATCCGGGCTGGGCGGGCGACCCAGGCGAGGACCGCCGCGAGCCAACGCAGGCGCTCCTCGAAGGGGTCCGCCGGGCGGGCGCGGGCGAGCAGGCCGTCGATCGCGTCGCGCCTCGCGGCGGCCTCGCGCCAGCGGCGCAGGGCCGAGAGCGCCTCGCGCAGCCTCACTCGATCCACCCGCCGCCGAGGCAGACCGCGCCGTCGTAGAAGACGGCGGCCTGGCCGGGCGTGATCGCCCGCTGCGGCGCGTCGAAGAGGACCTCGGCGCGGCGGCCCGGGAGCGGGCGGACCCTCGCCTCCGCTTCCGCGTGGCGGTACCGGATCCGCACCCGTGCGCGGATCTCGCCCGGGGGCTCCGGCACGGAGAGCCAGCCCACGTCGCGGGCGACGAGGCGGTCGCCGAGCAGCTCCTCGTCCTCGCCGACCACGACCGCGCGCGAGGCGGGGCGCACCGCGAGCACGTAGAGGGGCTGCGGCGAGCTCACCCCGATCCCGCGTCTCTGGCCCACGGTGAAGCGGTGGACGCCGCCGTGGCGCCCGATCTCGCGCCCGCCGGCGTCGAGGACGGGGCCGGAGCGGTCCTCCGCCCCCGCCTCGCGCTCGACGAAGGCGGCGTAGTCGCCGTCGGGGACGAAGCAGATCTCCTGGCTCTCCGCCTTGTCCGCCACCGGCAACCCGCGCTCGCGGGCGATGCGCCGGACCTCGGCCTTCTCGAGGTGACCCACCGGGAAGAGGGCGGCGCCGAGCTGCTCCTGGGTGAGGCCGAAGAGGAAGTAGGACTGGTCCTTCCGGGCGTCGCGCCCCTTCAGCAGCCGCCGCCGCCCGCCCTGCTCGTCCCGGCGCGCGTAGTGGCCGGTCGCGACGCGCTCGGCCCCGAGCGAGCGGGCGCGCTCGAGGAGGCTCGCGAACTTCACCTCGGTGTTGCAGCGGGCACAGGGCAGCGGCGTCCGGCCCTCGAGGTAGTCCCGCACGAAGGGCGAGACGACCCCGTCGCGGAAGCTCCGCCCGAGGTTCATCACGTAGTGGGGGATCGAGAGGCGCGCCGCCACCGCCTTCGCGTCGTGGAAGTCCTCGAGAGAGCAGCAGCGGCCGGACGAGGGTCCCTCGCCCGCGGTCGGCTCGTGGAGCTGCATCGACACCCCGACCACGTCGTGGCCCTCCTCCTTCAGGAGGGCCGCGGCCACCGAGGAGTCGACGCCACCCGACATCGCGACCACCACCCGCACGCCCCGAGTATAGCCGCGCGGTAGAATCGGCTCCCCGGAGGATGAAGGCCATGGACGCCGCCCTCGACGCTCTGCTCTCCGGCCGGCGCGCCGCCCTCGCCGCGGGCCTCGAGGCCTCGCTCCTCGCCCAAGACGCCCCGCACTACCGAGAGGCCCCGGCCGGCGAGAGGGGCGAGAGGATCGAACGCCTCGTCGCGGCCTTCCTCGAGGCGGTGCGCGCGGGCGGCCCCGCCCCGTTCGTCGCCCACGTGCGCCGGGTGGCGGAGGAGCGGGCGGTCGAGGGCTACGAGCTGCGCGAGATCCAGCACGCGCTCTCCGCCCTCGAGGCCCAGGCGTGGCCGATCGTGGCCGGGGCGGGGGGCGAGACCGAGCTCGTGGTGATGCGGCTCGCGCTCGTGACCGGCATCGTCGGGCGCGGGAAGGACGAGCTGGCCCGCGCGTTCCTCGAGCACAAGGAGACGGCCGAGGCCCGCGCGGCCCGCCTCGCCGAGCGCCTCGACCAGCTCTTCAAGGGGACGGACGGCCCCCCGATCGTGTCGCCCGAGTAGACGACCACCACGCCCCGCCCCGCGTGTCGCCGTGCGGTCGCGTCCCTCCCCGAGGGAACAAGGCAACGGAAGCCGGCCTCGACGTATACTCGTGAGCTTGAAGTATCAGGCGAAGGCGCTTCCGAGAGTCGTCGAAGCGAGAGTCACCCGCGTCGCGCGTCGCTTGCGGAAGCCGCGCGGGGTCGTCCTCCGAGAGGCCATCGAGGAGTACGCGGCCCGTCACGAGCCCGAGGCGGTCACCCAGGCCATGAACCGCGTTGTCGCCGTCCTCGACACGCGGCTCGATCCCGGCTTGGCGGCCGCCTCGAGAAGGGTCCTCGAGCGCACCGAATGGTGATCCGCCAGGCCGAGATCTCCCTGGGGCGCTAGCCTTGCCTTACGACGCTCACACGACGTCCGGGAGAAGCTCGGGCCCCCGCAGCCAGTGGGGGAGCCGTTCCCGGCACGCCTCGCAGAACGATCCCCCCCGCGTGTCCACCTTCTCGATGTTGCCGGCGAAGCTCATCAGGCAGCCGCGGTCGGGGCAGTGCTCGAGGGTCGCGAGGTGGCCGAGCTCGTGGAGCACCTCGCGCACCGTGCGCTCGTCGCGCAGCTCGGGGTCCTCGGGCAGGCCGTAGAACGCGGGGTCGGTCCGCGCGAGCGAGACGACGCACGCGCGGCCCCCCGGGCGGGCGAGGCCGAAGACGAACGTGAAGAGGGGGATCGCGATGTCCTCGGCGGCCACCCCCACGAGGAGGCGCGTGTCGCTCGCCGCGCGGGCCTCGACCGCCTCGAGCAGGGCGCCCGCGTCGAGCTGGTCCCGGTTGGGGACGCGCCGGACGGGAACGTCGGCCGGGGCGAGGACGTGGCAGACGAGCTCGACCCTGCGGCTCAGCCGTGCGGCGAGGCGCTCGAGCGTGCCCGCGGGCAGCCGCCCGAGGGGCAGGAGATCGACCGCCTCGGCGAGACGCGCCGTCTCGACCAAGGCCGCCTCAGCCCGCGCTCTCTGGCTTCTTGAGGTCGTACTTGCGGATCTTGTTGTAGAGCGTCACCCGGTCGACGTCCAGGATCCGGGCCGCCTTCGTGATGTTCCAGCCGGCGGCGTCGAGCACGGCCTCGATGTGGGCCCGCTCGGCCTCGGCGAGCGAGCCCGGCCCCGGGCCCGCCGAGGGCGCCCGCGTCACCCGCACGGGAAGGTCGGAGGCTTCGACGACCTCGCTCCGCCCGACCACCACCGCCCGCTCGATCGCGTTCTGCAGCTCCCGCACGTTGCCCGGCCAGGGGTACGCGGCGAGCGCATCGAGGGCCGCGGGTGAGAAGCGCATCGGCTTGCGGCTCATCGACTGGGCGAAGCGGGCGAGGAACTGCTCGGCGAGCACCGGCACGTCCTCCGGCCGCTCGCGCAGCGGCGGGATGTGGATGTGCACGACGTTGAGACGCCAGTAGAGGTCCTCGCGGAACGTCCCCGCCTTCACCGCCGCCTCGAGGTCGCGGTTCGTGGCGGAGATGATCCGGAAGTCGACCGGGACAAGCGTCGTGCCGCCGAGCCGGGTCACCTTCTTCTCCTCGAGGACCCGCAGCAGCTCCACCTGGACCCTGGGCGAGACCTCGCCGATCTCGTCGAGGAAGACGGTGCCGCCCTCGGCCGCCTCGAACTTGCCCTTGTGCCGGGCCCGTGCCCCCGTGAAGGCGCCCGCCTCGTGGCCGAACAGCTCGCTCTCCAGGATCCCCTCGGGCAGCGCCCCGCAGTTGACGACCACCATCGGGTTGTACCGGCGCGGCGAGGCGGCGTGGATGGCGCGGGCCACGACCTCCTTGCCCGTGCCCGACTCGCCGGTCACGAGCACGGTCGCGTCCGACTGCGAGACCGTCAGGACGAGCTCCTGCACGTGGCGCATGGCGGCCGAGGCGCCGAGCAGAGGCGGCGCCTGCGCCTGGCTCTCGAGGCTCTTCTTGAGCCGCACGTTCTCGGCCTTGAGCGAGCGGTGCTCGGCCGCGCGCTTGACCAGCATCGAGAGGTCGTCGGGGTCGAAGGGCTTGACGATGTAGTCGTAGGCCCCGTTCTTCATCGCCTTGACCGCGGTCTCGACCGAGGCGTAGGCGGTCATGAGGACGATCGACAGCTCGGGGTCGGCCGCGGCGAGGCGCGACTGCAGCTCGAGGCCGTCCATGCCCGGCATCTTGATGTCGAGGAAGGCCATGTCGTAGCGGCTCGCGCCGACGAGGCGCAGGGCCTCCTTGCCGCTCTCCGCCACGTCCACCGAGTGCCCGTCCTGGCGGAACCACGCCCCGAGCGAGTCGCGGACGATCGTCTCGTCGTCCACGATCAGGATCCGCAGCGTTCCCGGCGCAACGCCGGTCGTCGCGCTCATGCTTCGTCTCCCGCGGGGGGCGCCTCCGGCGGGCGGGCCGGGAGGCGGACGGTGAAGGTGGTGCCGCGGCCGGGCTCCGAGGCGACGTCGATCGTCCCGCCGTGCCGCTCGACGATGCCGTAGACGACGGCGAGGCCGAGGCCGACGCCCTTGCCCGCCTCCTTGGTCGTGAAGAACGGCTCGAAGATGCGCTCGAGGTGCTCCTTCGGGATGCCCGCGCCGGTATCCCCGACCTCGAGCCGCACCCCGTCGCCGTCGGGCGCGGCCTCGACCGTGACCCGGCCGTCGGAGGGCGTCGCCTCGAGGGCGTTCATCGCGAGGGCGAGGACCACCTGCTGCACCTGCCCCGCGTCGCAGACGACCTTCGGGAGCCCCTCGGCCGCACGGACCTCGAGGATGACGCCGTTCATCTCGGCCTGGTGCCTGAGCAACATGCGGCAGCGTTCGAGAACCGACGAGAGGTCCTCCTCCGCGAAGTGCGCCTCCGCCTGCCGGGAGAAGGCGAGCAGGTTGCGCACGATGTCGCCGCAGCGGCCGGCCTCGGAGTCGACCATCTGGAGCACGCGGTCGGTCTCCGCCGCCTGCTCGGGCGTCGCCGCCGCCGTCCCCGCCGCGAGCTGCCGCCGCAGCAGCCGCGCGTAGGTCTTGATCCCGGCGAGCGGGTTGTTGATCTCGTGGGCCACCACCGCGGCCAGCTTGCCGAGCGAGGCCATCTTCTCGACCACCACCATCCGCCGGTGGGTCTGCTCGAGCTCCCGGGTCTTCTCCTCGACCCGCTGCTCGAGCGTGCGGTTCAGGCCCTCGAGCTCCTCGCGGGCGTGCTGGAGGTCCTCCGTCATCTCGTTCCAGGAGAGGGCGAGGCCGCCCATCTCGTCCTTCGAGCGCACCGGGACCCGCACCGAGAGGTCGCCGTCGCCCGCGCGCTCCATGGCCAGCCGCAGCCGCTTGACCGGGCGCAGGACCATCGCCCACAGCAGGGCGAACGCGAGGACGAGGACGGCGATGACGGTGGCGACCAGCCCCGCCGTCATCTCCCGCTCGGACGCGGCGAGCGCCGCGTCGACCGCGGTCATCGAGAGCTGCACGTCCAGGATCCCGAGGACGCGCTGCGACGCGGGGTGCACGTGGCAGGCGGTGCAGGCGGGCTCGTTGTACACGGGGGCGATGATGCCGAGGATCCGCTCCCCGTCCGCGGCGTGGAAGACACGGATGCGGTCGGAGCGCTCGAGGCCGGCCATCGGCTCGGGGCCGGCGTGGCAGGCGATGCACTCCCGCGACTTGACGTCGACCACCCGCCCCTCCTCCTCGTGGAGGGAGGAGGCCTTGACCCGGCCCTCCTTGTTGTAGACGCGGAGGCGGTGGAGGCCCTCCTGGGCCCCGATGTTCTCGATGATCCGGTGGACGCTCTCGGTGTCGTTGCGGAGCATCCCGTCGCGGGTCGCCCCGCGGACGATCTCCGCGATCCGGTCGGCGGAGATGCCGCACAGGCCCTCCATCTGCTGGCGCTGGCGCTCCAGGCTGAGCCGCTCCGCCGCCCAGAGGATGGCGGCCGCGCCCAGGCAGAGGGCGAGGCCGAGACGAAAGGCGAGGCGCCTCCACGGCCGGAGGCGCCTCGCGATGGAGGTTGCGGTCCGAAGCGGCGTGATCAGCTCCTCACGGGAAGGGCGGCCGGCGCGCCCACGGGGGACGGCTCGGCCGCGGCCAGGGGCGCCGGCTCCTCGACGGGCTCCATGATCGGCAGGTAGCGGACGGCGAGGGTGAAGACAGCCGCTCCGATCCCGACGAGCATGAGGCTGATGATCGCCTCGGCGATCGCCGGCACGTAGTGGCCGCCCATCGACCCCTCGAACCCGGTGAGGCTGACGTTGAGGCGGTTCACCACGAGGCCGATCACCACGAGGAGGGCGGCCCCGTAGAGGCGCTCGGTGTTGCGGCGGACCGCCGGGAGGGCGAGGAGCACGATCGGAAGGATAACCCCGATCGCCATCTCGAGCTGGAAGAAGCGGGCCTCGCGGCTCCCGGTGAAGATCTCGCCGATCACGCCGAGGCGGGCCATGTCGGCGAGGCGCACCGTGGCGTAGAAGCACAGGGCGAAGAGGAGGGCCTTCCCGATCGAGCGGACGAGCGGCATCTCGAGCCCCCGGCCGAGGGCGCGGGAGGAGAGGCGCGACTCGACGATCATCATCGCGAGGCCGGCCGCGATCGCCGAGAGGTAGAACATCCAGGGGATGAGCGGCGTGTACCACAGCGGGTGGAGCTTGCCCGGGGTGATCAGGTAGAAGGTGCCGAGCGAGGACTGGTGCAGCGTCGAGATGATCGCCCCCGCGATCACGAGGGGCACCGTCGCCGCGTGCTGCACCTTGACCGCGCGCTTCCAGCCGAGCTTCTCGAACACCGCGCCCGAGAACTCGAGGGTGAGGACGGTGAGGTAGAGCATCACGCACCAGCCCACCTCGAACATCGGCGAGCGGGGGTTCCACATGATGATCGGGTGCCAGATGTTCCAGGGCTTGCCGAGGTCGTACATGAGCCCGACCGCGACCAGCAGGTAGCCGAGGAACGCGGTGAGGACGGTGGGCCGCACGATCGGCTTGAAGCGCTTCAGGTTGAACACGTAGACGGCGGCGGTGATCGTGAAGCCCCCGGCGGCGAGGGCCACCCCGCACAGCACGTCGAAGCCCACCCACAGTCCCCAGGGGAACTTGTCGGAGAGGTTCGTGACGTACCCGAGGCCCTTCCAGTAGCGCAGCACGGTGACCACCGCGCCCGCGGCGAGGACGACCCCGAACAGGTACGTCCAGAAGCCGGGGTGGAAGCGCTCGTGCGGGCGCATCGGCGTGAGCAGGGGCTCGAAGGGTTTCAGCGGCCTCGGCAGCTTCATGGTGTCACTCCTCCTCCCCGTGCTCGGCGGCCGCGACTTCCTCGCGCCGGTGGGTGATCCAGTAGATCGCGCTGAGCCCCACCGCGCCCCCGAGGACGACCTTGGGGATCTTCGAGAGGGCGGCCCAGGTGAGGTTCGGCATCGGCTGGTTGCCGAGGCCGGTCTTCATCCCGAGCTGCTCGAAGGGGACGGGGGAGAGCACGAACACGTTCGTGCCGCCCACCTCGTGCTCGCCGTAGACCACCGGGTGGTACGTCCCGGGGTTCTCGGCGATGCGCCTCTTCGCCTCGGCCAGCATCTGCTCCCGCGTGCCGCCCACCGTGGCCTCGGCCGGGCAGGCCTCGGTGCACGCCGTGGGCTTGCCCTCCTTCTGCCGCTCGTAGCAGCCGTCACACTTGCGGACGACCGGGATCGGCTTCTCCCACTCGTAGCGGGGCACGTTGAAGGGGCAGGCGATCATGCAGTACCGGCACCCCATGCACTTGTCGGCGTCGTAGACGACCGGGCCGACTTCGGTCTTGGTGAAGGCGCCGACCGGGCAGGCGGAGACGCAGCTCGGGTCGGCGCAGTGCATGCACATGCGGCGCAGGTAGCGGTCCTCGCCCTTGTCGAGGACCACGGTGTACGTCGTCGCGTCGAGCTCCGTCTCCTCGCCGGTGCCGGGGAAGCCGTGCGACTCCTTGCACGCCTGGGCGCACGCGTGGCAGCCGACGCAGCGGGTGATGTCGAAGAGCAGGGCCCGCGACTTCGGGTTCGGGTTCATGGCCAGCATCGAGGTCTCCTCCGTGGGGTCGTTCGAGGGCGCCTACGTGAGCAGGAACTCGTGGACGAGGCGCTCCCAGTCGGCCTTGGGAAGGTGGTGTCCGAGGTCGGCCGCGGGCTCGCCGCCGTCCTGCAGGACCGAGCCGGAGAGCGCCATGAGCCGCAGCTCGAGGGCCTCCCGGCTGTCCTCCATCCACTTGCGGGCGAGGCGGCCCGTGAGCAGGTTGCGGAGGTTGGCGGAGAGGTTGGGGGCCTTCACCTTGAGCACCCAGCCGCGGCCGTAGGGGTCGTCGCTCGCGAGGCCGGGCTGGCCGGCGAGCTCGGGGTTGACCTCGACGACCTCGCCCTCGACGGGGGACACAAGATCGGCGGCCTTGCCGTTGATCCTGAGCGCGAAGGCGCGCCCGCCCTGGTGCAGCCAGTCGCCGCGCGAGGGCGCCTTGACGGCGGCCGCGGGGCCGACCAGGCGGCGGGCGAAGTCGTCGACGCCGACGAGGACGGTGTTCGCGTCGATCGGGCGGGCCCACGTGTGGCCGCGGTGGTAGTAGAGGGCCTCGGGCATCTGGTAGCCGGCGACCCAGGCCGGCTCGACCGCAGCGCCGGCGGCGGTGGCGAGCAGCCTCGACTCCCGGGCGATCCGGCGCCGGGTCACCACGTAGTCCGTGGCGATCAGCAGGGTGAAGAACGCGAGGACGAGAATGACGGTCATGACCACACCTCCGCTCCCTCCCATGGCAAGACCGGGGCCGGCGCCACACCTCGAGTGTTGAAAGGCTTGCAAACCATTGAATCGAAGGAGAAAACAGGGGCGATGTGAAACTCACCGGCAAGAGGCCCCGATGCTGCGTTCCTCGACACTCATCGAAGACTCCGCGAGTGGCCGGGGCGTAAGTCTCGTTCGAGTAATGAGTTCAATGGACTGCTGAGGATTTCTACGGGCGTTGTGTTTCTCAGCACCACCCTCGGGCCCGTCGGAACTCCGCTCACCCCGCTCTTGTCGTGTTGACGGCCGCTCCCGCGGGAACGTAGCTTTCGTCCGACCATGCAACCCGCCCGCCCTCGCTCCGCTGCGGCCGCCTGGACCCTTCCGGCCGCCTTCCTTCTCCTTGCGCCTTGCGTCGCCGCCGCGCAGCTGCCCGAGGACCGCCGCTCCCTGCGCCGCACGATCTCGTACGCCGAGATGGAGAGCTTCCTCGGCTCGGTGGACGGCACGGCCGGGATCACGGTGTCCTCGGAGGCCACGACGGCCCGGGGGCGCCACGTCCGCCTCGTCCGGCTCGCGCGCGCGGGGTCGCCCCGCTGGCGTCTCCTCTTCTACGCGCAGCAGCACGGGGACGAGGTGTCGGGGAAGGACGCGCTGCTCGACCTGATCCGGGACGTCGCGCGCGACCCGGCTCTCCTGCCGGAGGGCGTCGAGCTCTGGGTGTTCCCGATGGTGAACCCCGACGGGGCCGAGGCCGGCACCCGGAGGAACGCGGCCGGGACCGATCTCAACCGGGACCACCTCGCGCTCGAGCAGCCCGAGACCCAGGCGCTGCACCGCGTGGCCCGGCGGGTGCGGCCCCACGTGGCAGTCGACTGCCACGAGTTCACCCGCGACTCGAAGGACCGGCGCGAGCGCGGCTACGTGGCCTGGCCCGACATCACGATGGACGGGGTCAACAACCCGATGCTCGACCCCGCGGTGGCCGCGGCGGCGCGACGCTGGGTGGACGACGTCCGGCCCGCGGTCGAGGCGGCCGGCCACGCCTACCACCGCTACACGGTCGGAGGCCAGCCGCCCGACGAGGAGCAGCGCCACTCGGCCCCCGACCTCGACTCGGGTCTCAACGGCATCGGGGCCTACGGCGGGCTGTCCTTCATCGTCGAGGCCGCGGTGAGCCGCTCGGTCGCCGACCCCTCGGCCGACCTCGCGAAGCGGGTCGACGCGTACCTCGCGATCCTGTGGAGCTTCGTGCGGGACGACCGCCACCGCGCGGAGGACCTCGCGGCGATCGAGACGGCGCGGTCCCGGCCGATCGGGCCGTTCATCCCCACGAACTACCTCTGGGTCAACCCGGGCTTCACCGTCTCCCGCTTCCCGGTCCGGGACGTCGCGACCGGCCGGAAGGTCGAGATCCCCACCGCGAACCTGATGACCGACGTGGCGGTGAAGAGATCGGTCGCCACGCCTCGCGCCTACGCGGTCGAGCCGCGCGCGGCGGCGGACTTCCGACTCCTCCTCGAGCGGCACGGCCTGCCGTTCGAGACCCTCGCCGCCCCGCGGACCGTGACGGCGGAGCCGTGCGTCCTCGTGCGCCTCGAGGACGAGGAGGACCCGATCTACGCGCGGTACGCCGGGCGGCAGGTGGTCCGCTGCGAGAGAGCGGCCCCGCGCGAGATGCCCGCGGGGTCGCTGCTCGTCGCGCTGGAGCGGGACTCCGCGGTGCGGGCCGCCCTCGTCCTCGAGCCCTCCTCGCTCTACGGTGTCTTCACCGAGCCCCGCTTCCGGCCGTACGCGAGGGCCGGCGAGCCCCTGCCCGTCCTGCGCGTGGCGCGTTAGTAGCGCGTCGTCACTATAATCGACGGCGGCCACAACGCCGTGGCGGTGGACATGCTCATCACGAAGATCCGCGCGATCGCGCGTCCGGCGTGAAGCGACCGGCGCCCGCGTGGTGCACCGGCGCCCTCGCGCTCTGCGTCGCGACCGGCTTCCCGGCCGTGCCCGCGGGCCGCAACCTGCTCGTGCTGGACACCGGCACGCCGGGCCGACCGTTCGGGGTGGAGGTGGCCTCGGCGCTGCGGGAGACGCTCGTCGCCGTCTCTCCCGAGCCGCCGTCCATCTTCGAGGAAGGCCTCGACCTCGAGCGGTTCTCCTCCGAGGACCACGTCGCGCGGCTGCGGCTCTTCCTGGCCGAGAAGTACCGTGAGCGTCCGCCCGGCGTCGTGGTGGCGCTCGGCGACCCCGCCCTCCGCTTCCTGCTCGATTGGCGGGACGCACCCTGGCCGGCGCCCGCGATCGTCTTCGGCGCCACCGGCGCGGACACCGCGAGGGCGGCCCTGGCCTCCGGTCGCGCGACCGGGTTGATGGTGCGCATCGACGTGGACGCCAGCCTGCGGGCCGCTCTCCGGCTGGTCCCCGACGCGGACGAGGTCGTGCTGGTGTCGAGCGGCGACCCCTACCTCCCGGTCGCGGAGGCGGCGCTCGCTCGCCTCGGCGACCGGGTCAGGGTCACCCGCCTCGTCGACGTCTCGCTCGAGGAGACGAAGAGGGGAATCTCCGGCCTGTCCCCGCGCGCCTTCGTCTACTTCACGAGTGTGACGATCGACGCGCGGGGCCGCGGGCTGACCGGGCGGCAGGTGATCGACGCCCTGGCGCCCCTCAGCAGCCGACCGATCTTCAGCCACACCGGCACCTTCCTGGGCCGCGGCATCGTCGGCGGCTCCCTGGTCGACGGCGCCCTGATCGGCGAGGAGCTCGCTCGCCTCACGGGTCGCGTCCTCGCCGGCGAGGCGCCGGCCTCGATCCCGACCGCCCGCAGCCGCTCGAGCCGGCTCCGGTTCGACGCGCGCGAGCTCGAGCGCTGGGGGCTCGACGAGCGGCGCCTGCCGCCCGGGAGCGAGGTGCTGTTCCGCCGGCCGAGGCT
>CAZLRF010000009.1:0-34567 GCA_964561785.1 uncultured Acidobacteriota bacterium
CCCTCGGCCACGATCCGTCCGCCGGCGTCGCCCCCCTCCGGCCCGAGGTCGATCACCCAGTCCGCGGTCTTGATCACGTCGAGGTTGTGCTCGATGACCACGACCGTGTTCCCGCCCTCGACCAGGCGGTCGAGCACGCGCAGCAGCTTCCTGATGTCGTCGAAGTGCAGCCCGGTCGTGGGCTCGTCGAGGATGTAGAGCGTGCGTCCGGTGGAGCGCTTCGACAGCTCGCGGGAGAGCTTGACGCGCTGCGCCTCGCCGCCGGAGAGAGTGGGCGAGGACTGGCCGAGGGCGATGTAGCCGAGGCCCACGTCGGCCAGCGTCTCGAGCGAGCGGCGCAGGCTCGGGTGGTTCTTGAAGAGCTGGAGGGCCTCGTCCACCGTGAGGTCGAGGACGTCCGCCACCGAGAGGCCGTTGTACTTCACGGCGAGGGTCGCCTCGTTGAAGCGGCGCCCGTGGCAGACCTCGCACGGGACGTACACGTCGGGCAGGAAGTGCATCTCGACGCGCTTGACGCCGTCGCCCTCGCACGCTTCGCAGCGGCCCCCCTTGACGTTGAAGGAGAAGCGGCCGGGCGTGTAGCCGTGCATGCGCGCCTCGGGCAGCTCGGCGAAGAAGTCGCGGACGAGGTCGAAGAGCTTCGTGTAGGTGGCGGGGTTCGAGCGCGGGGTCCGCCCGATCGGGCTCTGGTCGATGTCGATGACCTTGTCGATCTCCGAGAGGCCCTCGACCTTGCGGTGCGCCCCCACCGGCAGGTCGCTCCCGTGCAGGGCCCGCGCGATCGCGGGGTAGAGGATGTGGTTGACGAGGGTGCTCTTGCCCGCCCCCGAGACGCCGGTGACGCACACGAAGAGGCCGAGGGGGAAGGAGGCGGAGACGTCCTTGAGGTTGTTCTCGCGCGCCCCGAGGACCGTCACCTTGCGTCCGTCGCCCTTGCGCCTCTCGGCCGGGATCTCGATCGCGAGGTCGCCCCGGAGATAGCGGCCGGTGAGGCTCGCCTTCGACTTCCTCACCTGGGCTGGGGTGCCGGCGGCCACGATCTCGCCCCCGTGTCGTCCGGCCCCGGGGCCGAAGTCGATCAGCCAGTCGGCCTCCTCCATCGCCTCGTGGTCGTGCTCGACGACGACGACGGTATTGCCGATGTCGCGCAGGTGCTTGAGCGCGGCGAGCAGCTTCTTGTTGTCCCGCTGGTGCAGGCCGATCGAGGGCTCGTCGAGGACGTAGATGACGCCGGTGAGCTCCGACCCGATCTGGCTCGCGAGGCGGATCCGTTGGCTCTCCCCGCCGGAGAGGCTCGGCGCCGCGCGGTCGAGGGTGAGGTACGTGAGCCCGACGTCGAGGAGGAAGCGCAGGCGCGAGCGGATCTCCTTGAGCAGCTCCGCCGCGATCTTCGCCTCCGCCCCCCGCAGCTCGAGGGTCTCGAAGAAGCGGTGGGCCTCGGCGACCGAGAGCGCCGTGACCTCGCAGATCGTCTTCCCGTCGATCTTCACGCCGAGGGCCTCCCGGCGGATGCGGCGGCCCTCGCACGCCGAGCACGGCCGCGAGGAGAGGTACTTCTGGTAGTACTGGCGCATCTCCTCGGACTTGGTCTCCCGCATGCGGCGCATCATCGAGTTGATCGCGCCCTCGTAGCGCATCTTGAACGCCCCCGAGCCCCACGAGCTCGAGACCTTGATGCTGACCCTCTCCTCCCCGGTGCCGAAGAGGATCACCCGGCGGTGCTCCTCGGGGAGCGCCTTCCAGGGCCGGTTGAGGTCGATCCCGCGCTCGCGGGCCACCGCCCGGACGATGTCGCTGCCCCACGTCGTCGCCTCCCCCACCGCGCCGAGGGGTTTCACCGCCCCCTCGTTGACCGAGAGGTCCGGGTTCGGGACCACCAGCTCGGGGTCCATCTCCATGCGGGTGCCGAGGCCCGAGCACTCCGGGCACATCCCCTGCGGGGAGTTGAACGAGAACAGCTGGGGGGTGGGCTCGGGGAAGGAGATCCCGCAGTGGTGGCAGGCGCGGTGCTCGGAGAGCACGAGGTCGGCCTCGCCCTCGGCGGCGACGACCACGATGCCCTGGCCGAGCTTGAGCGCCGTCTCCACCGAGTCGGTGAGGCGCTGGCCGAGGCCCGGCTTGGCGATCAGCCGGTCGACCACCGCGTCGATCGAGTGCTTCTTCTTCTTGTCGAGGCGGACGTCCTCCTCGAGGGAGAGGACGATGCCGTCCACCCGCACGCGGGTGAAGCCCGACTTGCGGACCTGCTCGACCACCTCGCGGTGCTCGCCCTTCCTCTCCTTCACGAGCGGGGCGAGGACGAGGAACCTCGTCCCCTCCGGGAGCTGCAGGACCTCGTGGACGATCTGCTGGGCCGACTGCTGCGACACCGGCCGGCCGCAGCGGTGGCAGGTGAGCCGCCCCACCCGGGCCCACAGCACGCGCAGGTAGTCGTGGATCTCGGTCACCGTGCCGACGGTCGAGCGGGGGTTCGTGCTCGCCGTCTTCTGCTCGATCGAGATCGTGGGGGCGAGGCCCTTGATCGAGTCGTAGAGGGGCTTCTCCATCTGCCCGAGGAACTGCCGGGCGTAGGCGGAGAGCGACTCGATGTAGCGGCGCTGCCCCTCGGCGTAGAGAGTGTCGAAGGCGAGCGAGGACTTGCCGGAGCCGGAGACGCCGGTGAGGACGACGAGCTTCTTCTTGGGGATCTCGACCGTGACGTTCTTGAGGTTGTGCTGCCGCGCGCCGGTGATGAGGATGCGGTCGGGCTCCATGTCTCTTCGGTCCTCTTGGGGGGCCCCGGAGGGCAAACGAGCATGTTAGCCCTCCGTTGCCGAGCGCGTCGACCCCCGGGGAGCGGCCCGTTTCCTTGCGGCGGGGGCGGGCCCCGTGAGAGATTCACGCCCTCGGGAGAAGAGGCGATGGATAAGAGCGTCAAGGAGCGCAGGCTGCGGGGGGGGATGGTGGGCGGAGGGCCGGGGGCCTTCATCGGCCCCGTGCACCGCATGGCGGCGACCATGGACGGCGAGGCGGAGTTCGTGGCCGGGTGCTTCTCGCGCGACCCCGAGAAGTCCCGCAAGGCGGGCGCCCTTCTCCAGGTCGACCCCGCGCGGGTCTACGCGGGGTACCGGGAGATGGCGGAGCGGGAGGCGAAGCGGCCCGCCGGCGAGAGGCTCGACTTCGTGTCGATCGTGGCCACGACCTCGGCCCACTACGAGATCGCCCGCTGCTTCGTCGAGCACGGCTTCAACGTCGTGTGCGACAAGCCGATGACCACCTCGCTCGAGGACGCGCGGACGCTGCGCGACCTCGTGAAGAAGGCGGGCACCGCCTTCGTCCTCACCCACAACTACACCGGCTACCCGATGGTGAAGGAGGCGCGTCACCGCGTGGCCTCCGGCGAGCTCGGCCGGATCAACAAGGTCGTGGTCGAGTACCCGCAGGGCTGGCTGTCCCAGCTCGTGGAGGGCGGGGCGAGCGGCATCAACATGTGGCGGATGGACCCCGCGCAGGCCGGCCCCTCCAACTGCACCGGGGACATCGGCATCCACGCGGAGAACCTCTGCCGCTACGTGACCGGGCTCGAGATCGAGGAGCTGTGCGCGGAGGTGTCGTCCTTCATCCCCGGCCATAGGCTGGACGACGACTCGATGATGCTCGTCCGCTTCAAGGGCGGGGCGAAGGGGATCCTCTACGCCTCGCAGATCTCCTCGGGCGAGGAGAACGGCCTCAACATCCGCGTCTACGGCACGAAGAAGGGCCTGCAGTGGTGGCAGGAGGAGCCCAACTACCTCGTGCTCAAGGACCCCGCCGGGTTCCAGACCCGCCTCTCCCGCGGCAACCCCGACCTCGTGTGCGAGATCGCGCGCGAGTACATGCGCACGCCGTTCGGGCACCCCGAGGGCTTCATCGAGGCCTTCGCCAACGTCTACCGCGAGGGCTTCAAGACGATCCGCGCGCAGGTGGCGGGGGAGCCGCTGCCGAAGGCCGACCACCCGACGGTCGACGACGGCGTCGCCGGGCTCGCCTTCATCGCGACGGTCCTCGAGAGCTCCGCGTCCGACCGGAAGTGGACGCGGATGAAGACGTAGGCCCGGGGGCGATGGGGGAGGATCTCGAGCGGGGCGTGCACCCGGGCGTCCAGCTCGGCTGGGCGGCCGTGCGGGTGGCGAACGCGGCGCTCCTCGCGGCGGCGACCGCGTTCGCCGAGGCGAGCCTGCGCCGGCTCCTCCCCTGGCCGCCGCCGCTGCTCGCCCTCGCCGTGTTCCTCGCCGCCCTCGTGCTCGGCCTCGTCCACGCCCGGCGGCTCTACGCGGGCTGGCGCTGGGCGCTGCGGGAAGACGACGTCCTGGCGCGCTTCGGCGTCGTCTTCCGCGTGACCCGCTCGATCCCCCGGGTCCGCGTGCAGCACGTCGACGTCGTCTCCGGGCCCGTCGACCGGGCGCTCGGCCTCGTCGAGGTGTCGCTCCACGTCGCGGGCTCGGCCGGCCCCGTGCTCACGATCCCCGGCCTGCGCCCGGAGGAAGCGGAGGAGCTGCGCCAGGCGCTGCTCGGCGCGGCGCGCGCGGCGTGAGCGACGCGGGCATCCGTCCCGGCGAGGGCGTCGAGGTGCGCCGCCTGCACCCGCTCACCGTCCTCCTCGAGCTCGCCCGCGTGCTCGGGCGCGTCGCGTGGTTCTTCGTCGTGCTCCTGGTCGTGAGCTCTCTCGGGGGGCGCCGGGCGGACCCCGGCACCTGGATCTTCCTCCTCGCCGGCTCGGGCGCCCTCGTGGCCCTCGCCCGATACCTCAGCCTGCGCTACTGGGTGGAGGGCGGCACGCTCGTCATCCGCAGCGGGATCGTGGCGCAGGAGGTGCGCACGATCCCTCTCGACCGCATCCAGAACGTCGAGCTGCGGCAGAACGCCTTGCACCAGCTCGCGGGCGTCGTGGACTTCCGCATCGAGACCGCGGCGGGGCCGGAGGCCGAGGCCCACCTCGCCGTGCTGTCGGTCGAGGCCGCGCACCGGCTCAAGGCTGAGCTGCTCTCGGGGCGCGGCGACGCGGAAGCAGGGGTGGCCGCCCCCGCTCCCGTCGTCGTCTGGCAGGCGAGCCTGCCCGACCTCGTCGTCCTCGGCGCGACGTCGAACCGGGCGGGGGCGATCCTCGGGGCGCTCGCCGGCCTCCTCTTCTTCCTCGGCCGCGAGCTGCCCCGCTACTTCGAGGCGCTCCGGCAGATGCTCTTCGAGACCCTCGGGGTCGTCAGCCCGGCCCTCGCCGCGGCCGTTCTCCTCGGGGCGACGCTCGTCCTGGGGTGGCTCCTCTCCATCCTCCTTGCGGTCGTCGGCTCCTTCGGCTTCCAGCTGACACGCGATCCCGACGGGCGCCTGCGCCGGCGCTACGGCCTGCTCTCGCGCGTCGAGACCGTGGTGAGCCCCGCCCGCATCCAGCTGCTGGGCCTCTCCTCGTCCTGGCTGCGACGCCGCCTCGGCCTCTGGGAGGTCGCGGCCCACACCGCGGGCTCCGCGTTCGAGGGCGCGCGCGGGGGCTCCGCCCTGCTGTGCCCGCTGCTGCGAGAGCGCGACATCGCCGCCTTCTGCCGCGACCTGCGCCCGGGCCTCGACCTCGACGCGGTCGAGTGGCGAAGGGTGAGCCCCGCCACCGTCCGACGGGGCTTCGTCCGCGGGCTGTTCCTCGCCGCCTTCGCCGCCTCCGCCGCGGCGCTGGCCTTCGGCCCGTGGGGGTGGACCACCCTCGCCGCCTTCGTGCCCGCGGCCTGGCTGTTCGCGCTCCGGCGCCACTGCGTCCTCGCCCACGCGCGCCTCTCGGGCCACCTCCTCGCGCGCGACGGGGTCTTCCACCGCCGGATCGCGGTCGTGCCGGAGGGCAAGATCCAGTGGGTCGGCGTCGAGCAGAGCCCGTTCCAGAGGCGCCTGCGCATCGCCTCGCTGACCGTGGCCACCGCGGCGGGCGCCGCCCGCGTGGTCGACCTCGACGAAGCGGAGGCCGCGGCGCTCCAGCGGGCCCTCTCGGGCGCCGCCTCGGCGACTGGGGCGTGGCTGCCGGACGCGGTCTGAGGCCGGGCGGCGGCCCTCAGCGGCCGGTCGAGCCGAAGCCGCCCGCGCCGCGGTCCGTCTCGTCGATCGCCGGCGCCGCGGTGAAGGCGGCGCGCTCGACTCGCTGCACGAGGAGCTGCGCGACGCGGTCGCCCCTCGCGACGCGGAAGGGCTCCTCGCCGTGGTTCACGAGCACGACCCGCACCTCGCCCCGGTAGTCGCTGTCGATGACCCCGGCCATCGTGTCGATGCCGTGGCGCACGGCGAGGCCGCTGCGCGGCCACACGAGGCCGACGTGCCCCGGCGGGATCTGCAGCCGCACCGCGGTCGGCACGGCGGCGCGCGCGCCGGGGGCGATCTCGACCGGCTCGCTCGCGCGCAGGTCGGCGCCGGCGGCGCCGGCGGAGGCGTACTCGGGGAGCGACGCGCCCTCGCCGAGGAGGACGGGCAGGGGAAGCGGGGCTTCGCGGGTCTCGGGCATGGCGCAAGAGCCTACACCGACCCGCGCGGTATGATGCCCGGATGAGCCGGGCGAACCTCTTCGGGATGAGCGCTCCCGCGCTGCTCCGTCTCGTGTCGCAGCGGGGCGAGCCGACGTTCCGGGCGAAGCAGCTCTACGCCTGGCTCTACCACCGGCGCGTGCGCGACGTCGCGGCGATGGCCAACCTGCCGAAGCCGCTGCGCGCCTCGCTCGCCGAGACCCACGAGGTGCGCTGGCCCGGGGTCCAGGAGCGCACCCTCTCGTTCGACGGCACGCGCAAGTACCTCTTCCGGCTCGACGACGGGGCCACGATCGAGGCCGTCTACATCCCCGAGGACGACCGCCGCACGATCTGCATCTCCACCCAGGCCGGCTGTCCCCTGAGGTGCGCCTTCTGTCTCACCGGCATCGCGGGCTACAAGCGCAACCTCAGGCCGTGGGAGATCCTCGGCCAGGTGGCCACGGTGATGGAGGACCATCCGGCGGCGGCGACGCACCCGCACCGACGCGAGGGGGACCCCTTCCCGTGGAACGTGGTGGTGATGGGGATGGGGGAGCCGCTCCTCAACTACGAGGCGACGGTCGAGTCGTTGCGGATCCTGATGGACGAGGAGGGCTTCGGCGTGCCCCCGCGCAAGCTCACGCTCTCCACGGTGGGGATCCTGCCCGCCCTCGAGAAGCTGGCCGAGGAGCCCGTGCGGCCGAACCTCGCGATCAGCCTCCATGCCCCCGACCCCGGGCTGCGCCGCGCGCTCATGCCGATCGAGGAGAAGCACGCGTTCGGCGACGTGGTCGACGCGGCGCTGCGCTACCGGGTCCCGCGCGGCGGGCTCGTGACCTTCGAGTACGTCCTGCTCGGGGGGATCAACGACCAGCCGGCGCACGCGCGCGCGCTCGCCCGGCGACTCGCGGGCAAGCGGGTGAAGGTCAACCTCATCCCCCTCAACCCGGCCCCCGAGATCCCCTTCGAGCCGCCTTCGCCCGAGGCGGTGGACGCCTTCGGGGAGGCCCTCGCCGCGGCCGGCGTCACGGTGTCGGTGCGCCGCCCGCGCGGACGGGACATCCTCGCCGCGTGCGGTCAGCTCCACCTCAAGAAGGGCGCGACAGCGCCCGCCCCGGCCCGGCCCTGAGCGCCCCGCCTCTCACCGCCCCCCGCTTCGCGGCCGGCCTCGCGCTCCTGGCGGCAGGCCTCCTCGCGCTCCTCCTGCCCCACCTCGGGGCGGCCCCCCTCGAGCGGGCCGAGATCTACTTCCTGGACGCGGCGAAGGGGATGGTGGAGACGGGCGACTGGATCGTGCCGCGGTACGAGGGCCGGCCCTTCTTCGACAAGCCGGTCCTCTCCTACTGGCTCATGGCGGCGGCCATGAAGGGCCTCGGGACGACGCCGGGCGCCGCGCGGCTCGTGCCCGTCCTCGCCTCGGTGGGCGTCCTCCTCGCGGTGGCGTGGCTCGGGGCGCTTCTCTTCGACCGCCGGACGGGTCTCGTCGGCGCGCTCGTCCTCGCCACCACGCTCGCGTTCCTCTCCTTCGCCCGCGTGGCGATGTCGGACATGCTGCTCACGCTGTGGACGACGACGGCCGCCGCCCTGGGTGCCCTCGCCTGGCGGCCGCGCCCGCCCGCGTGGACCGTGCCCGCCCTCGGCGCGGTGCTCGGCCTCGGCTTCGCGACCAAGGGGCCGGTCGCGCTCGTCGTGGCCGGGGCCGCTCTGCTCGTCCTCCTGTGGGAGCACCGGGGGCAGCCGATCCCGTGGGGCCCCCGTCGCCTCGGGCTCGCTCTTCTCGCCTTCGCCGTCCTCGGCCTCGGCTGGTTCGCCCTCGTCGGGGGCCGCCTCGGCACGGAGCCCCTCGTCTACTTCTTCTTCCGCGAGAACCTCGAGCGCTTCGCCGGGGAGGCCTACGACGTCGGACGCCCCTTCTGGTTCTACCCCCCGGCCTACCTCGCCGAGGGCCTCCCGTGGTCGCCGTTCCTGCCGATCGCCCTCTGGCGCCTCCTGCGCTCGGCCGACGAGGGGGAAGCCTCGCGCGCCCGCGTGCTCGCCCTGTGGGTCGCGATCGTCCTCGTCCCCCTCAGCCTCTCGCGCGGCAAGATCGACTACTACCTCCTCCCCCTCTACCCGGCGTTGTCGCTGCTCGTCGGGCGCTACGTCGTCGCGGTGCCGTGGCGGCGGGCCGACCGGCGGTGGTCCCGGGCCGCGCTCGTCCTCCTCGCCCTGGGCCTCGGCGCCGCGCTCGCGTGGCCGCCCCGCCTCCCCGCCGAGTGGCTCCCCGGCCCGCCCGCCGTGGCCCTTCTCGCGCTCGTCGTGGCCACGGGCGCCGTCCTCTGCCTCGCCGCCGCGTGGCGTCCCTCTCCGGCGCGGGTCCTCCTCACGCTGCCGATCGTCGTGGCCGCGTCGTGGCTGGTCCTCGTGGCCTTCTTCCTCCCCGCCTTCGTCGCCGCCCAGCCCAACCGGGCGATCGTGGCGGACGTCGCGCGCGAGCGGCGCTACCGGCCCGACCTCCACATGGCCTTCTGCACCGACCCCGTCCGCGTGCGCCGCGACGTGCTGCTCGAGGTCCGGGTCGCGGCCGTGGCCGAGTGCGACCTGTGGAGCCTCGCCGGCTCGCGCGAGCCCTTCCTGCTGCTCGCGACGCCGGCGCAGGACGCCTCGTTCCGCGTCGACCCGCGCTACCGCGAGGTGGCGCGCTACCGGTACGTGCCGGCGAAGGCGCTCACCCTGGGCGGCCTGCTCTCGATTCGCGAGGCGGGGGAGATCGTCCTCGGGGCGAACTTCGAGACCGGGGACCCGCAGGCCGAGCGGAAGAGGAAACGCGAGTACCGCAAGGCCATCCAGGAGGCGAAGGCCGCGGGCGCGTTCGCCCCGAAGTAGGTGATCTCACCACGCGAGGTGCCACGGCACGGCTCGCACCCCCGGCCGCAGGCCGACGGCTGTGCCGATCCGGCAGGCGAGGGCGGTCCGAGTCGACGGGCCCGCCAGCGCAGCGAAGGCAGCCAGGTTGGCCGCGTGAGCGGGGACCGGTGTCTCGGTCGCCTTCACCTCGACGGCGTGGGCGCGTCCACCGTACTCGATGACGAGGTCCACCTCTCGGCCGTCGCTCGAGCGCCAGAATGACAGCGGAGGCTCGAGCCCCGACCCGCGGAAGGCCTTGACCCACTCCGCCACGACGGCGGTCTCGAGGAGCGGTCCCAGGCTCGGGCCCTGGAGGACGGCCGGGCGCGTGTGGAGACCGAGCAGGAACGTGGCGAGCCCGACGTCCATGAAGTACAGCTTGGGGCTCTTCCGGATGCGCTTGCCGAGGTTGCGGTGGTACGGCCGCAACAGGTAGACGACCTGGCTCGTCTGGAGCACGGAGAGCCACTGCCTCACCGTGGGGGCGGAGACTCCCAGCTCGCCGCCGAGCTCGGCCAGGTTGAGCAGCTGGCCGGTCCGGGTCGCCGCCAGGAAGAGGAAGCGGCGGAAGGACTCGAGGTCGCTCACCCGCAACAGGTCCCGCACGTCACGCTCGAGGTAGGTCTGGACGTAGCTCGCGAACCAGAGCTCCCGGTCCACGCGCCGGTTGAGCCGTGGCTCGGGATAGCCTCCCCGCAGCAGCCAATCCGCAGCGTCAGGTGGATTCGCGGAAAGCGCCCGCGCGCCGCCCCGGCCGAACACGCGCGCCAGGAGTCGGCCGGGGGCAGCTCCTTCCGGCGTTCCCCCCGCTTCCCCGGCGGAGAGGGGATCGAGGCTCAGCACCGCGACGCGGCCGGCCAGGCTCTGGCTCACGCCTCTCATGAGGGCGAACGTCTGCGAGCCGGTGAGCACGAAGCGGCCGGCCCGGCGATCGGCGTCGATGCGGTCCTTGATGTGGTGGAGCAGTGCCGGGGCGTACTGGATCTCGTCGAGGACGAGGGGAGTGCCGGCCTCGCCCAGGAAGCCCTCGGGGTCCGACAGGGCCCGGGCCCGCGCGTCCGGCCGCTCGAGCGAGACGTAACGGTGCCGCGGCAGCTCGTTGCGCAGCAGAGTCGTCTTTCCTGACTGCCGGGCCCCGGTGACGAGGGCGGCCGGGAAGGTGCGCAGGGCGCGCCTCAAGGCGGAGGCGAGCCGTCGCGGGCAGTATCGCATCGCGCCATCCTCGACTCCTGCAAATCGAAAGTCAAGCTTTCGATTTGCAGGGGAAGGAGCACCGGGCGACCGGGCGCGTCGTCGTCGCCGGAGGAGCGCTCGCCGCGCTCGCGGGGGGGCCGGCCTGAGCAGGCGTCAGGCCGGGTGCGCCGCCTCCGCGAACGCATCGGCGGCGGCCGCGACCGTGGCGTCGATCTCGGCCTCGCCGTGGGCGAGGGACACGAAGGCCGCCTCGAACTGCGCGGGCGGCAGGTACACCCCGCGCTCCCGCATCGCGTGGAAGAAGCGGGCGAAGCGCCCGGTGTCGGAGGCCTTCGCCGAGGCGTAGTCGACGACCGGGCCCGCGCAGAAGAAGACGGTGATCATCGATCCGACCCGGTTGACGGTGACGGTCGCGCCGGCGTCCCGCGCCGCCCGGCGCAGGCCCGCCTCGAGACGGCCGCTCGTCGCCTCGAGCGCCTCGTACGTGCCGGGCTCCTCCAGGAGGCGGATGAGCGCGTCGCCCGCCGCCATCGCGAGCGGGTTGCCCGAGAGCGTGCCCGCCTGGTAGACGGGCCCCTCGGGGGCGACCGTGGCCATGATGTCCCTCCGGCCGCCGTAGGCCGCGGCCGGCAGCCCCCCGCCGAGGATCTTGCCGAGACACGTCATGTCGGGCCGGACGCCGTAGAGCTGCTGCGCGCCGCCGAGGGCGAGGCGGAAGCCCGTCATCACCTCGTCGAAGACGAGCACCGTCGCGTTGCGCCGGGTGATCTCGCGCAGCGCCTCCAGGTAGCCGGGCTTCGGCGCGACCGTGCCCATGTTCCCGCACACCGGCTCGACGATGACCGCCGCGAGGTCCTTCCCGTGCGCGGCGACCACCGCCTCGACCGCCGCCACGTCGTTGAACGGCGCGACGAGCGTGTCGGCGACCGTGCCCTCGGGCACGCCGGGGGAGCCGGGGATGCCGAGCGTCGCGACGCCCGACCCGGCCGAGACGAGCAGCGCGTCGGCGTGGCCGTGATAGCAGCCGTCGAACTTCAGGATCTTCCGCCGGCCGGTGAAGCCGCGGGCCACGCGCAGCGCGCTCATCGTCGCCTCGGTGCCGGAGGAGACGAAGCGCACCTTCTCGACCGAGGGCACGAGGCGCACGACCCGCTCCGCCAGCGCCACCTCCGCCTCGCACGGCGCCCCGTAGGACGTCCCGCGTGCCGCCGCCTCCCGGACCGCCGCGAGCACCGCCGGGTGGGCGTGCCCGAGGATCATCGGCCCCCACGAGCCCACGTAGTCGATGTAGGCCCGCCCGTCCGCGTCCCAGAACCGAGCCCCCTCGGCCCGGCCCACGAACAGGGGCGTCCCCCCCACGGCCTTGAACGCCCGCACCGGGCTCGACACCCCGCCGGGGATGACCGCCCGGCCCCGCTCGAACAGCTCCTCGGACCTCGTCATGACTTCCGTGCGAAGTCCTTCGCGTGGTACGTCAGGATGACGTCGGCCCCCGCGCGGCGGATCGAGGTGAGGATCTCGCGCATCATCCGCTCCTCGTCCACCCAGCCCCGCGCCGCCGCCGCCTTCACCATCGCGTACTCGCCCGACACGTTGTAGGCCGCGACCGGGCGGTCGGACGTCTCGGCCACCGCGCGGATCACGTCGAGGTAGGGCAGCGCCGGCTTCACCATCACCACGTCCGCCCCCTCCTCGACGTCGAGGGAGACCTCGCGCAGCGCCTCGCGCACGTTGGCGGGGTCCATCTGGTAGCCCCGCCGGTCGCCGAACTGGGGCGCCGAGTCGGCCGCCTCGCGGAACGGCCCGTAGAAGGCCGAGGCGTACTTGGCCGCGTAGGACAGGATCGGCAGCGAGGGGAAGCCGGCCTCGTCGAGGCCCTCGCGGATGGCGCCCACGCGCCCGTCCATCATGTCGGAGGGGGCGACGACGTGGGCCCCCGCCCTCGCATGGGACACGGCCATCCGCACCAGCAGCGACACGCTCGGGTCGTTCTGCACCTCGCCGTCCTCGACGACGCCGCAGTGGCCGTGCGAGGTGTACTCGCACAGGCAGACGTCGGTCACGACGAGCAGCTCCTTGCAGGCCGCCCGGATCGCCCGGACCGCCTGCTGCACGACGCCGTCCTCGGCGTAGCCCTCCGAGCCCACCGGGTCCTTGGCCCGGGGCAGGCCGAACAGGATCACCCCGCCGATCCCGAGCCGCTCGACCTCCTCTGCCTCGCGCGCCGCCTCGTCGACCGAGAGGTGGAAGCACCCGGGCAGCGACGGGATCTCGCGGCGCAGGCCCTCGCCGGGGGCCACGAAGAGGGGATAGATCAAGTGGGCCGGGGACACCGTCGTCTCGCGCACCATCGCGCGCAGCCGCTCGGTCCGGCGCAGCCGCCGGGGACGCTCGTCGGGGAAGCTCATGGAAGGGGCCCTCGGGCGACGGGCTACTCGTCGTCGTCGCCGAAGAAGAACTGGTCGGCGCAGCGCTTGCTGCAGAAGGTCCGCCCGTACTCGCGCTTGGCGCAGTCGAGGCACACCTGCTTGAAGCAGATCGGGCACTTCTGGAGGGTGACCTCCTGATCGTCCTTCTCGCAGACGCTGCACTTCATGGCGGGGCGGCGAGAAGTATAGCACCCGGGGAAAACCGGGCCCGCTTCGTGTAGACTGAGGAGTCCGGGAGCGCCGCCGTCGAAGCCCCCGGCGTCCCGTGGCGGTGTAGCTCAGTTGGTTAGAGCACGCGGCTCATATCCGCGGAGTCCGGGGTTCGAATCCCTGCACCGCCACCAGCCCCGTCCTCCCGAGGAGGCTGCTGCTTGAGGCTGCCGTTCCTCGTCGCGGCTGTCGACCGGGGCCTGCGGGCCGCGGGCGCCCCCCCTCCCGGCAGCGTCCTCGTCGTCGGCCTCTCCGGCGGCGCCGATTCCGTCGCCCTCACCGACGCGCTCGCCTCGCTCCGCCGCCGCCGGGGCTTCCGGCTGGTGGCCGCCCACCTCGACCACGGCCTGCGCCCCGACGCCGCGGAGGACGCCTCCTTCTGCGAGGCCCTGTGCCGCTCGCTCGACGTGCCCCTCCGCACGGGCCGGAGCGACGTGCGCGCCCGCGCCCGGCGCGAGAGGGGGGGGCTCGAGCAGGCGGCCCGGCGCGAGCGCTACGCCTTCCTCCGCCGCGTGGCCGAAGAGGAGGGGGCCTCGTCCATCGCCGTCGCCCACACGAGGGACGACCAGGCCGAGACGCTGCTGCTGCGCCTGCTGAGGGGCGCGGGGGCGACGGGCCTCGCCGGGATGCGCCCGCGCTCGGGCGACCTCGTCCGTCCGCTTCTCGACGTCTCGCGCGAGGAGGTGCTCGCCCACCTGCGCGAGCGCGGCCTTCTCTGGCGCGAGGATCCCTCGAACGCCGACCTCGCTCACCGGCGCAACCGCGTCCGCCACGAGCTGCTGCCCTACCTCGAAGCGCGCTTCAACCCGGCCGTGCGCGCCGCGCTCGCCCGAACGGCGGCGCTCCTCGCCGACGAGGCGGCCCACGTCCGCGGCGAGGCCGAGGCGCTCCTGGGGGAGGTCCTGCGCGAGGAGAAGCAGAGCGGGGTCGCGATCGACCGGGCCGGCCTGGGCCGGGCCCCGACGCCCGTCGCCCGCGCCGCCCTGCGCCTCGCCCTCCACCGCTCGGGCGGGCTCGCCCGGGTCGGCGCCCTCCACGTCGAGCGGATCCTCCGGCTCGCCCGCTCGAAGGCCCCCTCGGGCCGCCGCCTGCCCCTCCCCGGCGGACGGGAAGCCCGCTTCACACGGGACGAGATCCGGATCGAAACGCGTGTCCCGGGGCAGCCGAAAGCCGTATGATCCCCGGGGAAGCCATGAAGGAGCAGGTTTCGGTCCTCTACACCGAGGAGCAGATCGCCCGGCGGGTGGCCGAGCTGGGGGAGCAGATCGGCGCCGACCTCGCCGGCCGCGAGATCTGCGTTCTCGGCCTGATGAAGGGCAGCCTGGTCTTCCTGGCCGACCTCATCCGGCGGATCCCCCTGGACCTCACCGTGCACCTCGTCCGCGTGACGTCCCAGCGCGAGCAGGCGGCCGGCCGGGTGCTGACCGAGATCGTCTACTCCACGTCGGTGCCCCTCGAGGGGAAGGACGTGCTCCTCGTGGACGACATCGTCGACACCGGGATCACGCTCAGCTACCTGATGGCCCACATCCACGAGCACGCCCCGGCCAGCCTCCGGGTGTGCGCCCTCGTGGACAAGCCCGAGGCCCGCAAGATCGACGTCCACCCCGACTGGTCGGCGTTCACGCTGCGCGAGGTCATGGCCGACCGCTTTCTCGTGGGCTACGGCCTCGACTGGATGGAGCGCTTCCGGGGGCTCCCCTTCCTGGGGACGATCCCCCGCGGGCGCTGAGGGCCGGGCGGGGGTAAGCTAAGATAAGGGATTCCTCCCGGGCCCGGGAGGGAGCGGGACGCCGGCGGGGCGAGACGTCCCGAGAGGTCGAGGAGAAGCGTGAACGCCACGTTCAAGACCGTGATGCTGTGGATGTCTCTCCTGGTCGTCGTGTTCCTCGCCTGGCACTTCGCCCAGCTCCAGAAGAAGGAGACGCCCGTCAAGTTCTCCGACTTCATGGCCCAGGTGGACGCCGGGCAGGTGGCGGACGTCACCATCACCGGCAACGAGATCCGGGGCCACACGACGGGCAAGGAGGCGTTCCGGACCTTCGCCCCCCTCGGCTACGACAAGCTCACCGACCGCCTGCTCGAGAAGAACGTGGTCGTGACCTACCAGCCCGACACCACGCCGACCTGGGCGAACATGCTCATCTCCTGGGCGCCCTTCCTGCTCCTCATCGGCTTCTGGGTCTTCTTCATGCGCCAGATGCAGAGCGGGGGGAACAAGGCCCTCTCGTTCGGCAAGTCGAAGGCCAAGCTCCTCGCCAGCCAGCAGAAGAAGGTCACGTTCAAGGACGTGGCGGGGGTCGAGGAGGCCAAGGACGAGCTGCAGGAGATCATCGAGTTCCTGCGCGAGCCGCAGAAGTTCCAGAAGCTGGGCGGGCGCATCCCCAAGGGCGTCCTGCTGATGGGCCCCCCGGGCTCGGGCAAGACGCTGCTGGCGCGCGCGATCGCGGGCGAGGCGAACGTGCCGTTCTTCTCGATCTCGGGGTCGGACTTCGTGGAGATGTTCGTGGGCGTGGGCGCCTCCCGCGTGCGCGACCTCTTCGAGCAGGGCAAGAAGAACGCTCCCTGCATCATCTTCATCGACGAGATCGACGCGGTCGGCCGCCACCGCGGCGCGGGCCTCGGCGGCGGGCACGACGAGCGCGAGCAGACGCTCAACGCGCTGCTCGTCGAGATGGACGGCTTCGAGAGCAACGACGGCGTCATCCTGATCGCGGCCACGAACCGGCCCGACGTGCTCGACCCGGCGCTCCTGCGGCCCGGCCGGTTCGACCGGCGGGTCGTCGTCTCCCGGCCCGACGTGCGCGGGCGCGAGGGGATCCTCCAGGTCCACACCCGCAAGATCCCCCTCGCCGAGGACGTGGACATCGCGGTGCTCGCCCGGGCGACGCCGGGCTTCTCCGGGGCCGACCTCGCGAACCTGGTGAACGAGGCCGCCCTCATGGCCGCCAGGAACAACCAGAAGTACGTGTCCATGAAGGACTTCGAGTCCTCGAAGGACAAGGTGCTGATGGGCGCCGAGCGGCGGAGCATGATCATCACCGACGAGGAGAAGAAGGTCACCGCCTTCCACGAGGCGGGGCACGCCCTGCTCGCCATCCTCGTGCCGCACTCCGACCCCATCCACAAGGTCACGATCATCCCGCGCGGCATGGCCCTCGGGCTGACCCAGCAGCTGCCGACCGAGGAGAGGCACAACTGGTCGAAGGAGCAGCTCGAGGCCCGCATCGCGGTGTGCATGGGCGGGCGGATCGCCGAGGAGACGACCTTCGGCCAGATCACCACCGGCGCCCAGAACGACATCGAGCAGGCGACCGAGATGGCGCGCAAGATGGTCTGCGAGTGGGGCATGAGCGAGACCCTCGGCCCGCTGACCTACGGCAAGAAGGAGGAGGCCATCTTCCTGGGCAAGGAGTTCAACCGGCACCAGGACTACTCCGAGGCCACCGCCCTCAAGATCGACGCCGAGATCAAGCGCATCGTGACCGAGCAGTACGCCCGCGCCACCCGCCTGATCACCGAGCACCGGGACGTCCTCGTGAGGCTCGCCGACGCCCTCCTCGAGCACGAGGTCCTCGACGCGCCGCAGATCGCCGCGCTCGCCGCGGGCGAGGCCCTGCCCGTCAGCCCCGGGCCGCCGACGCCCGCGCCGCCGGCCCGGGAGGGCCGGGCCGAAGACGAGGCGCGCCCCGCCATCCTCCCGCCCCCGGTGGCGGACCCGCGGCCCACGTCGTAGAGGCGGCGACAGGGGAGGGGGCGATCGACACCGGGGTCCGCCGCCTCTACCGCATCCCCCTCCGCGGCGCCGACGTCGTGCTCGGCGAGCGGACGCTCGTGATGGGCGTCCTCAACGTGACCCCCGACTCGTTCTCCGACGGGGGGGCCCTCGCCACGGCGGAGGCCGCGGTCGAGAAGGGCCTGCGGCTCTTCGCCGACGGGGCGGACTGGGTCGACGTGGGGGGGGAGTCGACGCGGCCGGGCGCCCGGCCGGTGAGCGCCGAGGAGGAGATCGCCCGGGTCGTCCCGGTGGTCGCGGGCCTCCGCAGGAGAGGGGGGGGGCCGATCTCGGTCGACACCACGAAGGCGTCGGTGGCCCGGGCCGCCCTCGACGCCGGGGCCGACCTGGTGAACGACGTGAGCGGGTTCGGTTACGATCCCGCGATGGCGTCCCTCGTGGCGGAGCGCGGTGTCCCCGCGGTGCTGATGCACCTGCGGGGCAGCTTCGCCGCCATGCACGCGGCGCCCTCGTACCGCGACGTGGTGGCCGAGGTCGTGGCCGAGCTCGGGGCCGCGATCGAGCGGGCGAGGGGCGCCGGGGTGCCCCGGGAGCGGCTGGTCGTCGACCCCGGCATCGGCTTCTCGAAGGACGCCGTCCACAGCCTCGAGGTCCTCCGCCGCATCGACGAGCTGCGCGTCCTCGACCGCCCGATCCTCGTCGGCCCCTCGCGCAAGAGCTTCATCGGGGCGGTGCTCGATGCCCCGGTCGGACGGCGCCTCATGGGCACGGCGGCGGCGGTCGCGGCGTGCGTCCTCGGGGGCGCGCACGTCGTGCGCGTGCACGACGTGGCGGAGATGGCCGAGGTCGCGCGGGTGTGCGACGCGATCCGCGGGGCCACGCCGGGGAGGGCCGCGTGATCCCCGAGCCCGTGGCCGCGTTCTTCGCCGGGACGGAGTTCCGCTGGTGGGACCTCGTCGACATCCTGATCGTGGCGTTCCTGGTGTACGAGCTGCTCCGCTTCCTGCGGGGCACCCACGCGGTGCAGATCGCGCTCGGCGGCGTCGTCCTCGCCGTCCTCTACTGGGTCTCCTCCATCTTCAACCTGCAGACGGTCAACTGGCTGCTCCGGACCGTCGTCCCCGTGCTCGTCTTCGGCATCATCGTCGTGTTCCAGGCGGAGATACGCAAGGGCCTCGCCCACCTCGGGCGCGCCCCGTTCCTCGGGGGCGCGGCCCGCCGCCGGCAGGAGGAGGTCGTGGACGAGATCGTCCTCGCCGCGACCAGCCTCGCCTCGGAGCGGACCGGGGCCATCGTGGCCCTCGAGCGCGAGATGGGCCTGCGCAGCTACATCGAGACCGGGATCGCGCTCGACGCGGTCGTGACCTACGACCTGCTGGTCAGCATCTTCCACCCCGCCACGCCGCTGCACGACGGGGCGGTCGTGCTCCAGGGCAACCGCGTGGCCGCCGCCGCCTGCTTCCTCCCCCTCACGGTGAACCCCGAGCTCAGCCGCACGCTCGGCAGCCGTCACCGCGCCGCGATCGGGCTCAGCGAGGACACCGACGCGGTGGCGATCGTCGTCTCCGAGGAGACGGGGACGATCTCGATCGTGGAGGGCGGCCGCATCCGGCGGGGGCTCGACGGCCCCGCCCTCAAGAAGGCGCTCTTCGCCTCGCTCGGCCTCTCCCCGGCCCCGCCCCCCGCCTCCGCCGAGGCCGCGGCGGGGCCGGCCGCCCGGGAGCAGCGCCCGTGAGGCTCCTCCGCGGGGACGCCGGGCTGCGCATCGCGAGCGTCGTGCTCGCCGCGGTGCTGTGGTTCCTGATCGCGGGCAAGCAGACCGCCGAGCGCGGCCTCGCCGTTCCCGTCGAGCTGCGCAACGTCCCGCGCGATCTCGAGCTCACCGGCGACGCGGTCAACACGGTCGACGTGCGGCTGAGGGCCTCCCCCGGCCTCATCAACAGCCTCGACGCGGGGAAGGTCCTCGCCGCGATCGACCTCGCCGGCGCGAAGGAGGGGGAGAAGATCGTCCAGCTCGCCCCCGGCATGATCCAGGTGCCGCACGGCTACCGGGTCGTCAAGATCACCCCGTCGCTGCTGACCCTCAACCTCGAGTGCACGGAGCGCAAGTCGATCCCCGTCCGCCCGCGCGTCATCGGGCGGCCGGCCCCGGGGTACGAGGTGGCGGGGGTCACGAGCGACCCGCCGGAGGTTCGCGTGGCGGGACCCCGCAGCCGGGTCCGGGAGATCGAGAGCGCGTTCACCGAGCCGCTCTCGGTCGAGGGCGCCTCCTCCCCCGTCACCGAGCCCCGGGGAGTGGGCCTCGAGGACCCCCTGCTGCGCCTCGAGGGCGGCAGCCGGGTGAGCGTGACCGCCGTCGTGCGCGAGGTCGAAGAGACCCGGAGGTTCGAGGCGCTGCCCGTCGCCGTGCGCGGGCGGGCCGCCCGGCTCACCCCCTCGCGGGTCACGGTGGCGGTGGCCGGCCCCGCCTCGCACGTGCGCGGGCTCCAGCCGTCCGACGTCCTGCCCCACGTGAGCGTGCCCCCGGACCTCGCCCGCACGGCGCGCCTCCCGGTGGCGGTCGACCTGCCGCCCGGCCGCGAGGGACTGCGGGTCGTCGAGAGCCGTCCGCCGGAGGTCTCCGCGCGCCCGCTGCCCGAGAGGAGGTCGCCGTGACCTCCACCCGCCCCGGCGCGCGGTCGCTGTTCGGGACCGACGGCATCCGCGGCGTCGCCAACGTGCACCCGATGACGCCGGAGCTCGCCCTCGCCCTCGGCCGGGCCGTCACGTTCGTCGCGGGGAGGGGACGGCGCCACGCCCCCCGCGTCCTCGTGGGGAAGGACACCCGCCTCTCCGGCTACATGCTCGAGACCGCGATCGCCGCCGGCGTGACCTCGATGGGAGGCCGGGTGCTCCTCTGCGGCCCGGTGCCGACCCCCGCGGTCGCCCACCTCACGGTGAGCATGCGGGCCGACGCCGGCATCGTGATCAGCGCGAGCCACAACCCCTACGACGACAACGGCATCAAGATCTTCGCGAGCGACGGCTTCAAGCTGCCCGACGCGGTCGAGGCCGAGATCGAAGAGCTCATCCGCGAGCCGGAGCGGCTCGGCGAGCGCAGCACGGGGCCCGCGATCGGCCGCGCGGTCAAGCTCGAGGACGCCCGGGGCCGCTACGTGGCCTTCGTCAAGGCGACCTTCCCCCGCGACCTGACCCTCGACGGCGTGCGGGTCGTGGTCGACGCCGCGCACGGCGCCGGCTACGTGGTCGCCCCCCTCGTCTTCTCGGAGCTCGGGGCGCGGGTGCACGCGATCGGCGTCCGCCCGAACGGCACGAACATCAACCGCGACGTCGGCGCGCTCCACCCCGACCAGGCGAGGGCCGAGGTCGTGCGCCGCGGGGCGCAGGTCGGGATCGCCCTCGACGGCGACGCGGACCGCCTGATCGTGATCGACGAGAAGGGCCAGCTCGTCGACGGCGACGCGGTCATGGCCATGTGCGCGACGCGCATGAAGAGGGACGGCGAGCTGCGACGGGACACCGTGGTCGCGACCGTGATGAGCAACCTCGGGCTCGAACGGGCCCTCCTCGCCCAGGGGATCTCGCTCGTGCGGACCCCGGTCGGGGACCGCTACGTGGTCGAGGCGATGCGAGAGGGGGGCTACAACCTGGGGGGCGAGCAGTCCGGGCACCTCGTCTTCCTCGACCACGCCTCGACCGGGGACGGCCTCATCGGGGCGCTGCAGGTCCTCGCCCTCATGATCCGCACCGGCAAGCCCGTCTCGGAGCTCGCGCGCGAGGCGATGCAGCGCGTGCCCCAGGTGCTCGAGAACGTGACGCTCCCCGCGCGGCGCCCGCTCGAGGACATGCCCGCCCTCCAGCGTCTCGTCGAGCAGGTGAAAGCGAGCCTCGGCCAGGAGGGCCGCGTCCTCGTCCGCTGGAGCGGCACCGAGCCCAAGCTGCGGGTGATGGTCGAGGGGCCCGACGAGGAGCGGATCGGCGCGATCGCGAGGGACCTCGTGGAGGCGGCGCGGCGGGACGTCGGCTGAAGGTCCTCTCTACACGGTCAGGACCTTGTCGGCGGCCAGCAGCAGCTCGACGATCTGCCTCATGTTGCCGATCTCGCCCGCGGCCACCTCGCCCGCGAGGCCGTAGTGCTCGAGGCAGCTCTGGCAGGCCACGAGGCGCACCCCGAGGCCCTCGAGCAGCCGCAGGCCGAGCAGCACCTTCGAGCCGTGGCACACGAGGCGCACGCCCTCCGTGTAGAAGACGATCGCCGAGGGCCTCTCCGGCTGGCTCTCGAGCGAGTGCAGGAGCTTGTCCATCATCTGCAGCCCGAACTCGCGGTCCGTCACGGCGACCGTGCCCAGGGTCTCCTTCGTGACGAGGACGACCGTGCCTCCCGGCATCACTCGATCACCGCCAGGTCGGCGTCGAGGGCGTCGAGCAGCTCCCGGGTGAGGATGGACGGCTCGTAGGGAGCGGCCTCGCGCAGGGTCATCCCCAGCGCCTGGTCGACGCGGGGGTCCTTGGAGATGCCCGGGAGGCGCTTCTCGAGGATGGCGCGGGCCCGGGTGTCCGCGAGGAGGGCCCCGATGGTCGTGCGGGTGCTGAGCTTCGCCGGGGGGTGGACCCGCGCGGAGAGGGCGGTCCCGTCGTAGACGAAGCGGTACTGCCCGGAGCCCACCTCGACCACGACCGCGTCGCCGTCCTGCGCGGCGGAGCGCACGCCGGGGGCCGACGCCACCGCGAGGCCGCCTTCCGTGACGCCGGCGAGGCTCGCCGCGGGGAGGCGCACCGTGCCGCGGGCGTTCGGCGGGACCGTGACCGACACCGTGGCCCTGCCGTCGGCGAGCGTCCAGCCGGACGCCGCCTCGCCGTAGAGCGTCTCGAGCCGCGCTTCGGCCGAGGCGAGGCGCCCCCCGGGCTGCGGCTGGGCGAGCACGTGCCGGTAGCCGGGGTCCTCCGGGTCGAGCTCGAGGCCCGCCACGACCCGGTACATCCACTCGCCGATCGCGCCGTAGGCGTAGTGGTTGAACGAGTTCATGCCCGGGTTCTGGAACGTGCCGTCCGGCTTGATCCCGTCCCAGCGCTCCCAGATCGTGGTCGCCCCCGCCTTCACCGGGTAGAGCCACGAAGGGTACTCCTCGCGGTTGAGCAGCCGGTAGGCGAGGTCCGCGTGGCCGTAGCGGCTCAGCACGTGGCACAGATACGGGGTCCCCACGAACCCCGTGGTCAGGTGGCCGCGGGTCTTCACCTCCGCCGCGAGGCGCCGCGCCGCCTCGGCTCGCATCGCCTCGGGCAGCAGGTCGAACTGCAGGGCGAGCGCGTAGGCGGTCTGGGTGTTCTCCCCGACCCGGCCGGCCGAGGTCACGAACTCGCGGACCCACGCCTCCTTGATCCTCGGGAGGAGCGCCGCGTACTCCGCCGCGTCCTCCGTCTTCCCGAGGACGCTGGCCGCACGCCGGACGAGGTCGGTCGAGTGGGCGTAGAAGGCCGCCGCGATCAGGTCCTTGCCGGTCGTCGCCCCCGGGTAGTCGGACGCGGTCGACGCGAAGGCCAGCCAGTCCCCGAAGTGGAAGCCGCTCGTCCAGAGGTTCGTCTCGCCCGCCTTCTTCCGCATGTACTCGACCCACGCCTTCATGCTCGGGTACTGCCGCTCGAGCAGGCGCGTGTCGGCGTAGGCGAGGTACATGTTCCAGGGGATGATCACGGCCGCGTCCGCCCACGCCGCGGAGGCCGACTCCGACTTCTCCGGTCTCGTGAGGACGTCCGGCACCACGTGGGGGACCGCGCCGTCCGCCTGCTGGTCGGCGGCGACGTCGCCCAGCCACTTCGTGAAGAAGGACGCGACGTCCATGTTGAAGGCGGCGGTCCGCGAGAACACCTGCGCGTCGCCCGTCCAGCCGAGCCGCTCGTCGCGCTGGGGGCAGTCGGTCGGCACGTCGAGGAAGTTGCCCTTCTGCCCCCACACGATGTTGTGCTGGAGCTGCTGGAGGAGCGGCTTCGAGACCGCGAAGCGCCCGGTGACCGGCATGTCCGAGTGGACGACGACCCCGGTGAGGGCGCCCGGTTCGGGCTCGCCCGGCCAGCCCTCGACCGCGACGTAGCGGAAGCCCTGGAACGTGAAGTGAGGCTCGTAGGTTTCCGTCCCGCCCCCTTTGAGCGTGTACCTCACCTGCTGCTTCGCCGCCCGCAGGTTCGCGGTGTAGACGTTGCCCTCCTTGTCGAGCACCTCGAAGTGGCGCAGCGTGAGCGTCGTGCCCGCCTCGCCCCGGACCCGGAGGCGGACGTGCCCGACCATGTTCTGGCCGAAGTCGAAGACGGTTTCGCCCTTCGGCGTCTTCAGGACCTTGACCGGCCGGATCTCCTCGATCGCCCGCACCGGGGGGCCGGGCGGAGCGAAGAGCGTGCGCGCCTCGGGCTGCGCCACGCGCACCGGCGTCCAGCCGGAAGCGTCGTAGCCGGGGGCCGACCACCCGGGCCGCTCGAGCCGCGCGTCGTAGATCTCGCCGTTGTAGATGTCCGAGGCGAGGATCGGCCCGGTGGCGGACGTCCAGGTGCCGTCGGTGCCGAACGTCTCCACCCGCCCGTCGGCGTGCTCGATCCGGATCTGCGCGAGCAGGGCGAGCCGGTCCCCGTACACGGCCCGGCGGTCCTTCCAGGCGAGGAAGCCCCGGTACCACCCGTCGCCGAGCGTCGCTCCGACCACGTTCTCGCCCGGGCGCAGGTGCGACGTGACGTCGTAGGTCTGGTACTGGAGCCGCTTGCCGTAGCTGGTCCAGCCCGGGGTGAATCGCTCCTCGCCCACGCGGCGTCCGTTGATCTCCATCTCGTACAGGCCGAGGGACGTGACGTAGGCCCGGGCCGCCTTCACCGCCCCCTTCACCGCGAACGTCCCGCGCAGCATCGGCGCCGGCGACGAGGACTTCGCCCCCTCGTCCCGGGCGGCCTCGATCCACCGGGCCTTCCAGTCGTCCGGCGAGAGAAGGCCCATCTCGAAGCGGGCCGGCGCGCTCCACGCCGTGGGCTGGCCCGCCCCGTCCCACGCCCTCACCCGCCAGGCGTAGCGCCCGGACGAGACGAGCGCGGGGCCGCCATAGGGCACGTGGACCGAGCGGTCCGAGGCCACCTTGCCGGTGTCCCACACCTTGCGCCCCTCGCGCGTCACCTCGAGCTGGTAGGCCGACTGGACGACGCCGCGGGCCGCCGATCGGAGCTGCCACGAGAAGCGCGGCTTGAGGACGTCGATGCCGAGCGGGTCGAATTTGTACTCGCAGCGCAGGGCGGCCACAAAGACCGGCGGAGCGGGAGCGGAGACGGCCGTCGCGGCGGCGAGGGTCACGACGGAGACGACGGCCAGGGCGTGGCGCACGGGGACCTCCTCCAGCGAAACCGCCGGATTATGCCTCCCGCGGCGCGCGCGGGGGATGGAGCGGACGCATCAGGCCCCGGGGGCGAGGAGGCCGGGGCCTCGTCCGTCCCGGCCTCGTGTAGCATCTCCCGGCATGGAGGCGCGTCGATGAGCGACGGTCTGCGCGCGTTCTTCGGGGGAGTGGCCGTCGTCACCGGCGGGGCTTCCGGAATCGGCGCCGCCCTGTCTCGCGAGCTCGCGCGGCGGGGGGCGACGGTCGTCCTCGCCGACCGCGACGGGGACGACGCGCGGGCGGAGGCCGGCCGTATCGCCGCCGCGGGCGGGCGGGCCGAGGGAGCCACGCTCGACGTGCGGGACGCGGCGGCCTTCGACGCCCTCGTGGGCAGCGTCCTCGCGCGCCACGGCCGGCTCGATCACCTCTTCAACAACGCCGGCATCGGCATAGGCGGCGAGGCGCGGGACCTCGGCCTCGACGACTGGCGCAGCGCCGTCGAGGTGAACCTCATGGGCGTCGTCCACGGCACCCACGCCGCGTGGGGGCGGATGATCGCCCAGGGGTTCGGCCACGTCGTCAACACCGCCTCGATGGCGGCCTTCCTCGCCCCCGCGATGGGGGCGCCCTACGGTGCGACCAAGTACGCCGTCCTCGGGCTCTCCCGGGCCCTGCGGGCCGAGGGCGCGGGGCTCGGCGTCCGCGTGAGCGCGCTGTGCCCGGGTGTCGTCCGCACGCCCATCCTCGACGGCGGCGGCCGCCACGGCCGTGTCCCCGAGACACTCCCTCCCGCCTTGCAGAAGCGCCTCTGGGAGCGCCTGCGCCCCATGGACCCGGACGCGTTCGCGCGGCGGGCGCTCGACGACGTGCTCCGCAACCGGGGCGTGATCGTCCACCCGGCCTGGTGGCGGGCGCTGCGGCTGCTGAACGGCGTCGCCCCGTCGCTGGTGGAGGCGATCGCCCGCCGCGAGATCGAGAGGGTGCGTCGGGAGCTGGGCCGATAGGGGCTATACTCCCGCGAAGTGCTTCGGCTCGGCGTCAACATCGACCACGTGGCGACCGTGCGCCAGGCGCGGCGGGCCAAGGAGCCGGACCCCGTCCACGCCGCGATCCTCGCCGAGCTCGGCGGCGCCGACGGGATCACGGTGCACCTGCGGGGCGACCGGCGGCACGTCCAGGACCGGGACGTGCAGGTGCTGCGCCAGACGGTGAGGACGCGGCTCAACCTCCAGATGGCGACGACGCAGGAGATGACCCACCTCGCCCTCACCGTGAAGCCCGACCAGGCCACGCTCGTCCCCGAGCGGCGCGAGGAGCTGACCACCGAGGGCGGGCTCGACGTGGTGCTGAACGCGGTGCAGATCCGCCCCGTGGTGAAGACCCTCCAGGAGGCGGGGATCGAGGCGAGCCTCTTCGTCGACCCCGAGCTCGAGCAGGTGAAGGAGGCCCACAAGCTCGACGCGCGGGCGATCGAGATCAACACCGCCGCGTGGTCGGAGGCGGTCGACTCGCGCTCGCGGGAGGCGGCGCTGCGCAAGCTGACCGACGCCGCCCGGCTCGGCCGCAAGCTGGGGCTCCACGTCCACGCCGGCCACGGCCTCGACTACCGCAACGTGGGCCCGGTGGCCGCCCTCACCGAGATCACCGAGCTCAACATCGGCCACGCGATCGTGGCCCGGGCGGTGCTCGTGGGCGTGGAGCGGGCGGTGCGGGAGATGAAGGACGCGATGGCCCTCGCCCGGGCGGGACGGGTTTGACCCTTTCCCGGAAAGCCCCTATGCTGGGCCGACTTCCATGATCGACGCGGCGGGGCGAACCGACGTTGGTCGGCGCCGGAAGATCAACGAGGACTCGTTCCTCGTCTTTCCGGAGGCGAACCTCTACGCCGTCTGCGACGGGATGGGCGGCCACAACGCGGGAGAGGTCGCCTCCCGCATGGCGATCGAGACGATCGCCGCCTTCGTCGAGCGCAGCGCGGTCGAGAAGGAGATCACCTGGCCGTGGGGACTCGACGCCAGCCTCTCCTTCGACGCGAACCGCCTCAAGACCGCGATCCGGCTGGCCAACGCCAAGGTCTTCCAGGCCGCCGACAACCGCGAGGAGCTGACCGGGATGGGCACGACGGTGGTCGCCGCCATCGTCTCCGGGGACAAGGTGACGATCGGCTCGGCGGGGGACAGCCGCTGCTATCTGGTGCGCGACGGCACGCTCAAGCAGCTCACCCGCGACGACTCGTGGGTCTCGGCCGCCCTCGGCGAGGGCATCCTCAACTCGGACGACGTCGAGCACCACCCGTTGCGCAACGTGATCACGAAGGCGGTGGGCGCCCGGGACACGATCGACCTCGACCTCGTCGAGCACGATCTTCTCCCCGGCGACCTGCTCATGCTGTGCTCGGACGGGCTGCACGGTATGGTGAGCGACGGGGAGATCGCGAAGCTCCTCGTCCCCGCCCCGGAGTCGCTCGACGAGGCGGCGGCGCGGCTCGTCGACGCCGCGAACGAGGCGGGGGGGCGCGACAACGTGAGCGTGGTGCTCCTGCGTCGCCGGGCCTGACCCGCGTCGGCGCCGCCTCCCTTTCGCCGTTGACACCCACGCCGGGGCCAACCTACGATCGCCGCCGGGCCGTCCGGCCCGGAGAACCGATTCCATGAGCCTGGTCGAGCGGGAGAAGCGCGTGGGCCTGCACCTGCCGGTGGAGGTGCGGGGCGAGGACGCCGGCGGGGCCCGGTTCACCGAGTTCACGCGCTCGGTCAACGTGAGCGGCGGCGGGATCTGCTTCGAGAGCCACCGCAACATCGCCGTGGGGTCGCGGCTCCACCTGCGGATCGAGCTGCCCGTGAACCTCCGGCGGCACTTCGGGAACAAGGACGTCTACCGGGCCCGGGCCGTGGTCTGCCGGGTCGAGCGCTTCGAGGGTGAGCCCGCGGTGCGGGTCGGGGCCCGCTTCCTCGGCGAGGAAGCACCCGAAGAGGTGGTATGATCCTCCGTTCCGCGCCCCATGGGTGACCCGCGGCTTTCCGGACGGATCGCGGTGGTCACCGGCGGGGGGCGGGGCCTGGGGCGCGCTCTCGTCCGCGCCCTGGCCGGGGAGGGGGCCGACGTGGCCTTCTCGTACCGGGAGAGCCGCCGCGGCGCCCTCGAGGAGGCCGAGGCGGTCCGGCGCCTGGGGCGCCGGGCGTTCACGGGGCCGGCGGATGCGCGGGTCCCGGGCGAAATCGCGGCCTTCGTGGACGAGGCGGCGGCCGAGCTGGGCGGCTGTGACTTCCTGGTCAACAACGTGGGTGTGTTCCGGCGAGTACCCCTCGACGAGATGAGCGAGGACGCCCTCGACGAGGCCTTCGACGTGAACGTCAAGGCGGCGGTGATGGCCTCCCGTGCCGCGGTCCCGCACCTGCGGAGCCGGGGCGGGGGGGCGATCGTGAACGTGGCGAGCCTGGGGGCGACGCGCCCTTGGCCGTCGCACCTCGCCTACTGCGCGTCGAAGGCGGCGCTGGTGATGGCGACGCGGTGCCTGGCGCTGGCCCTCGCGCCCGGGATCCGCGTGAACGCGGTCGCGCCGGGGGTGCTCGACCCTCCCGGGGCGGACGAGGCGGTGCGCCGGCGGATTCCCGCCGGGCGGTTCGGCACGCACCGCGAGGCGGTCGAGGCGGTCCTCTTCCTGCTCGCAGGGGGTGGCTACACGACCGGCGAGGTGCTCTCCGTGGACGGGGGGCGCGGCCTCGCCTGAACGGGTTTCGACGAGACGAAACAGATCGACGAGAAGAAGGAGCGACAACGAGGTGAACATGACGGTGAGCCGTGAAGACGACAAGCCCTGGAAGACCGACCTCGCCCGCAAGGCGGCGCAGCGGCGCGAGACGGTCGGGGCGGAGCTGGAGGACGTGATCAGGAAGGCGGCCTCGTTCGAGGACGCGCTCCGCCAGGCGGTGGAGACGATGAAGAAGCGCTTCGCCCGGTTCTCGGCGGTGACGGCCTACGTGGCCGACGGCGAGGGGCTCGCCGTGCACACCGCGCTCGAGCGGCCGCAGGGGCCGGACCGCGTCGGGTCGACGGGCGGACCGCTGGCCGACGCCGCGCAGGGACAGGGCCCGACCCTCTTCTCGGACCTCTCGGCCCTCCCGGCCTGGGCCGAGGTGGGGCTCGCCAGCGGCAGCGTGATGGTGGCCCCGGTGCGGACCGAGGCCGGCCTGTGGGCCATCCTCGAGGTCTGGAGCGACTTTCGCGACGCCTTCACCCCCCCCGACGTGAAGCTGCTCGCACGGGTGGCGCAGGCGCTCGCCAAGAAGACCCCGGCGGCGTAGCCGCGGTGTCGCTCCGCGGCGTCATCCCGCCGCTCGTCACCCCCTTCCACGCGGACGGGGCGCTCGACCTCGCCTCGTTCGAGGCGAACGTCGAGGCCCTCTGCCTGCACGGTCTCGCCGGCTTCCTCGTCCTCGGTTCGAACGGGGAGGCCGCGAGCCTCGAAGCGGAGGAGCGGCGGGCGCTCGTCGCCGCCGCCCGCCGGCGGGCCCCCGGCCGCTTCCTGCTCGCCGGGACCGGCCTCGAGAGCACACGGGCCACGGTCGCGGCGACGCGGGAGGCGGCGGACCTGGGCGCCGACGCGGCGCTCGTCCTCACCCCCCATTTCTACAAGAGCCGGATGACGGAGGAGGCGCTGCGCCGTCACTTCGAGGCCGTCGCCGATGCGTCGCCGATCCCGGTCTACCTGTACTCCGTTCCCGCGTTCACCGGGCTCGCCTGGCCGCCGGGCCTCGCCCCCGCCCTCGCCGCTCACCCCCGGATCGCGGGAATGAAGGAGTCGAGCGGCGACGTCGGCCTGATGGGGCGGCTCGTGTCCTCGGTGCCTCCCTCGTTCGAGGTGGCGTGCGGGAGCGCGCCCGTGCTCTACCCCGCGCTGTGCGTGGGCGCCGCGGGGGGCATCGTCGCCGTCGCCAACTGCGCGCCGCGTCCCGCGGTCGCCCTCTTCGAGGCCTTCGCGGCCGGGGACCACCCCCGGGCCCGACGTCTGCAGGCGGCGCTTCTCCCGCTCGCGGCCGCGGTGACGACGGGGCACGGGGTGGCCGGTCTCAAGAGGGCCATGGGGCTCGCCGGCCTGCGGGGAGGCGAGGTCCGCGCCCCCCTCCTCCCCGCGCCCCTGTGCTCCCTCGACGTGATCAGCCAGCTGCTCGAGCGGGCGGAGGCGGCCGTCGCCGGGTAGCCCCGGCTACCCTCGGGCCGAGAGGGGCCCGGCGGGATCGGCCAGGGTCGCGGCGGGGACCACGACCTCGAGCGCTCGCGGCCGCAGCCTCACCTCCACGCGGTCCACGGGCGCTTCGGGGTCGCCGTCGCGGTGGATCGGCACGGGCGACGAGGCGGTCACGGTCGCGGAGGTCCCGGAGAAGCGGCGGTAGCCGGCCGAGCGCTCGAGGCCGCCGAGGAACATCCGCGGCGCCGCAGCGAGGATCCGCCACAGGGGGCCGTCCTCGAACACGACGGTCTCGAGGCGCCCGTCGTCGAGCTTGCCCCCGGGGTTGATCACGGCTCCCGAGCCGTACTGCGGGCCGTTCGCGAAGGTGAGCACGAACGCGTCGGCGCTCACCGCCTCGCCGCCCGTCTCCAGCACGACACGGCGGGGCCGGAAGCGGCGCAGCTCGAGGAGGCTCAGCCGCACGTAGCCGAGCAGACCCCGCCGCCCGCCTCGGCGGCCACGCTCGTGGAAGGCGTGGCCGACCGCGGCGTCGAAGCCGAGCCCGGCCACGTTGAGGAACGGCTGGGCGTTCAGCTCGCCCACGTCGATCCGGTGCCGCGGGGCGGCCTCGAGGGCCGCGAGCGCCTCGGCGGGAGGGAGGGGGATGCGCAGCGCCCGCGCGAGGCCGTTGCCCGAGCCGACGGGCACGATGCCGAGGGCGGCGGGGGAGCCGAGGATGCCCCGGGCCACCTCGTTGACCGTCCCGTCCCCTCCGACCGCGAGCACGAGGTCGGCCCCCGCCGCCACCGCGTCGCGCGCGAGCGCGGTCGCGTGGCCCGGCTCGCGGGTCAGGTAGACGGCGTAGTCGCGCCAGGAGGGCCGTCCCCGCTCGACCGCCTCGCGCGTCCCGCGGGCGGCGACGCCCGCCCGCGGGTTGAGGATCGCACGGACCTTCACTCGAGCTCCGCGAGGACGCGCAGCGTCGCGTCGACCATGTGCTCGACGGTGAAGCGCTCGAGGAACCGGCGGCGGCCGGCGGCCCCGAGGGCCCGGCGCCGGGGCTCGTCCGCGAGGACGTCGGCGAGGGCGTCGGCGAGGGCGCGCGGGTCGCGCGGAGGGACGAGGCGGCCCGTCACCCCGTCCTCGACCGCCTCCGGGATCCCGCCGGCCGCGGTCGCCACCACGGGCAGGCCGAAGGCCATCGCGTCGAGGAGGCTCGTGCCCAGACCCTCGAGCCGCGAGGAGAGGCAGAAGACCGAGAACGCGGGCAGGAGGCGGTCGAGGTCGCGGCGGAAGCCCGCGAGGACCACGCGGTCGCCGAGGCCCCGCTCGCGCACCTGCGCCTCGAGGGCCCCCCGCAGCTCGCCCTCCCCGAGGACCACGAGGCGGGCCGCGGGCAGGCGGGGCCGCAGCAGGGCCATCGCCTCGACGAGCGTGGCGTGGTCCTTGTGGGCGGTCAGGGCGGCCACGTTGCCGATCACCGGCGCCCCCGCGGGCACGCCGAGCTCCGAGAGGGCCTCGCGCCCGCCGGGGGCGGGGCTTCGATCGCCCACGCCCTCGTAGACGAGCCGCAGCCGCCCGCGCGCGACCCCCCCCGCCTCGACCACCGCCCCGATCGCGCGGCTCACGACGATGACGCGGTCGCAGGCGCGGTACTTCGCGCGCGAGAACGCGCCCTGCAGCGGAAAGTCGACGCGGCGCACGGCCACCGCCGGGATGCGGAGCGCGAGGCGGCTCGCGACGAGGCCGGCCGAGACCGCGTGGGGGTCGTGGAGCACGAGGACCGAGGGCCGCTCGCGGCGCAGGAGGCGGGCGAGGGCGACGAGGGCGGGCGGCCAGAGGTCGCCCCGGAACGGGAGCGCCCGCACCGCGAGGCCGGCCGCCGTCGCTCGTGCGGCGAGCTCGCCCTGGGCGCGGCAGGCGATCAGCGCCTCCCGCCCCTGCCGCGCCATGCCCCGCGCAGTGAGCAGGACCTGGTTCTGCCCGCCGCGCCACGTGGCGGCGGTGTCCACGTGAAGCACGGGGCGGCTCATCCCCGGCGGCGCTCCGCGTGCTCGAGCTCCCGCAGCTTCGCGAGCTTGACGAAGGTGTAGTGGGTGTTGAGGACGGAGACGATGAAGCCGGCGCTGCCGAGCAGCAGCCCGCGCTTGAGGACGTAGTTGCGGAAGAAGGCCCACGTGGCCCCCGCCGCCATGTCCGCGACGTTCGAGCCCCGCCCCGCCGCGCGGGCCTGCCGCGCCCACAGCGTGGTGTAGGAGTCGATCTTGCGCAGGTGGTCGGAGATGTCCGAGTAGGGGAAGTGCTCGAGCTCCCCGCGCAGGCGGCCCAGCTTCCCGTGGACGCGGACCGACTCGTGGACGAGGTCCCCTTCCCAGGCCCCGCGCCGGCGGTCGAACAGGCGCACCTGCCAGTCCGGGTACCAGTCGGTCGCGCGGATCCAGCGCCCCAGGTAGTGCGCGACCCGCGGGATGCGGTAGCCGTCCGCGTCGAAGCCCCGCGCGCGCAGGGCCTGGATCTCCTCGCGCAGGGCGGGGCTCACCCGCTCGTCGGCGTCGAGGGGCAGGACCCAGTCGTGCCGCGCCGCGCGGGTCGCGAGGTCGCGCTGGGCGGTGAAGCCCGGCCAGGGGGAGTTCACGATCACCCGCGCCCCCGCCGCCGCCGCGACCTCGCGGGTGCGGTCGGTGGAGCCCGAGTCGACGAGCAGCACGTCGTCGCAGAAGGCGACGCTCGCGAGGGCGTCGGCGATCGCCTTCTCCTCGTTCTGGGCGATGACGACGGCCGAGAGCGGGACCACGCGCCCCGAGTATACAGGCCCCGGTGTAGGATGCCGGCGATGGCACGAGAAGCGACGACGAGCGACGATCTGCTGCGCCTGTTCGAGGAGCGCGGGGCGCTCCTCCAGGGCCACTTCCTGCTCTCCTCCGGCCTGCACTCCCCCCGCTACCTGCAGTGCGCCCGGGTGCTCATGGACCCCGCCCTCGCCACCCGCCTCGGCGCCCGGCTCGCGGATGCCCTGAGGCCGCTCCTCGCGGCCTCGCGGCCGGGGGCGGTGGTGGCTCCCGCCCTCGGGGGCGTGCTCGTCGCCCACGAGGTGGCGCGCGCCCTCGGCTGCAGAGGGCTCTTCACCGAGCGGCAGGACGGGGCGATGACCCTGCGGCGCGGCTTCACCCTCGACCCCGGCGAGGAGGTGGTCGTGGTGGAGGACGTGATCACGACCGGGGGGTCGACGCGCGAGGTGATGGACGCGGTGAGAGCGCACGGGGCGCGGGTCGTCGGGGTGGGCAGCCTCGTCGACCGCAGCGGCGGCGCGGTCGACCTCGGGGTGCCGCGGCGGAGCCTCCTCGCGATCGAGGTCCCGACATATCCCCCCGAGGCCTGCCCGCTCTGCGCGGCGGGGTCGAGGCCGGAGAAGCCTGGCTCGCGCGGCGCGCGCTGAAGGGCGACGTGCCCGCCTACCGCGCGACGCTCGCCTACGACGGGACCGACTTCGCGGGGTGGCAGCTCCAGCGCCCGGGCGCAGGGCGGACGGTCCAGGGCGTCCTCGAGGAGGCCCTCGCCCGCCTCGCGGGCGGGGCGCGCGTGGCGGTGGCCGGAGCGGGCCGCACCGACGCCGGGGTCCACGCCCTCGGGCAGGTGGCGGCGTTCTCGCTCCCGAGGCAGATCGGTCCCGCCGATCTCGTGCGCGCCCTGAACGGCCTGCTGCCCGCGGACGTGCGAGTCCTCGAGGTCCGTCCCGCCGCCCCGGGGTTCCACCCGCGCCGCAGCGCGGTGTCGAAGCTCTACCGGTACGAGCTCGACTGCGGGGGCGTGGGGCTGCCCCAGCGCCGCCGGTTCGCCGCCCACGTGCCGGGGGCGCTCGACGAGGCGGCGGTGCGCGCGGTGGCGCGGCTGTACCTCGGGCGCCGCGACTTCGCGTCGCTCGCCTCCTCCGGGGGCTCGACCCGGAGCACGGTGCGCACGGTGACCCGCTCCGAGGCGGCCTTCTGCGGGTCGACCCTCGTCTACGAGGCGGAGGCCGACGGGTTCCTGCGGAAGATGGTCCGCAGCATGGTCGGGGGTCTCGTCGCGGCCGGGCGCGGGACGGCGAGCGTGGAGGCCCTCGAGCGGGCCCTCGACGCGCGCGATCGGCGCCTGTGGCCGCCCCCGGCGCCGGCCTGCGGCCTCACCCTCGTGTCGGTCTCGTACCCGCCCGGGTGCTAGGATAGGCCCGAAGCGAGGCGAGAGCACCGTCCATGGCCCTACAGGACCTCCTCGAGGTCGTGCCGGTCGGCACCGGCGAAGAGGATCTGCTCCGCGTGATCGACTTCGCCCGGCTGCCCCGCCACGTGGCGATCATCATGGACGGCAACGGGCGCTGGGCGAAGGCGCGCAACAAGAACCGCGTCGAGGGGCACCGCGAGGGCATCCACGCCGTGCGCGACACGGTGGAGACGGCGGCCCGGCTCGGCCTCGAGGTGCTGACGCTCTACGCGTTCTCGATCGAGAACTGGAAGCGGCCGGAGAGCGAGGTCAGCGTGCTCATGGGCCTGCTCAAGCAGTACCTGCGCAGCGAGCTCGGGACGCTCCTCAAGAACGACATCCGCTTCCGCGTCGTGGGCCGGCCGGGCGATCTCGCCCCGGACGTCCGCGAGGAGCTCGCGCGCGCCGAGGAGAGGACGGCGGCGGCGGGAGGCCTGCAGTTCAACATCGCCCTCAACTACGGCGGGAGGGCGGAGATCGCCGACGCCGTGCGCGCCCTGTTCGCCGAGCTGCGCCGGGAGGGGCGCACGGAGGACGCGATCGACGAGGCGGCGCTCGCCCGCCACCTCTACACCGCCGGCCAGCCCGATCCCGACCTCCTCATCCGCACGAGCGGCGAGATGCGCGTGTCGAACTTCCTGCTCTGGCAGATCGCCTACTCCGAGATCTGGGTCACGGAGGTGCTGTGGCCCGACTTCCGCCGCCGGCACCTGCTGCAGGCCATCGTCGACTACCAGAAGCGTGAGCGGCGCTACGGCGGAATCGTCCCGGCCTGACCGGCTCCCCCCGAGGGGCCTGCGCTCGCCGGGGTTCCTCGCGAACCTCGCGCGCCGCGTGGGCACCGCGCTGGTCGCGCTGCCCCT
>CAZLRF010000009.1:34667-107641 GCA_964561785.1 uncultured Acidobacteriota bacterium
TACCTCGGCGCCCTCGGGGGCACGATCGCCGCGCTGCGCCTGCTGCCGCCGGTCGAGGAGGGGGCGTGGCGGATCGTGCTCCTGCTCGTCGTCCTCGTCTTCTCCGACAGCTTCGCGTTCTTCGTCGGCCACGCGATCGGGCGCCGGAGGCTGCTCGCGAGCGTCTCGCCCGGCAAGTCCGTGGAAGGGGCGATCGGGGGGCTCGCGGGCGGCGTCCTCGGCGCCCTCGCCGTGCGGCAGCTCGGCCTGCCCGAGCTGCCCTTCGTCCACGCGGTGGGGCTCGGCGTCGCGGTCTCCGCGATGGGGATCGTGGGCGACCTCGACGAGAGCCTCCTCAAGCGCTGGGCGGGGGTGAAGGACTCCGGGACGCTGTTCCCCGGACACGGCGGGATGCTCGACCGGCTCGACAGCTTGCTGTTCGGCGCGCCGGTCCTGTACTATTACTTCCAGTACGTGCACTGAGCGCCCCACCACAGTCGAACACGCCCTGCGCCGTCGCCAGCTGCCCGTCATCCCTGACGCGACGCGCGAACCACCGCCCCCATGAGAGGTCTCTCGATCCTCGGCTCGACCGGCTCCATCGGCACGAACGTGCTGCGGGTCGTCGACGCCTTTCCCGGCCGCTTCGAGGTGGTGGGCCTCGCCGCCGGGGGGAACGTCGAGAGGCTCGCCGAGCAGGTCGCCCGCCACCGGCCGAAGGTCGTCTCCGTCGGCGACGCGTCCGGGCTCGAGCGGCTGTCGCGGCTCGTCGACCTGTCGGGGATCCGGGCCGTGACGGGCCGCGAGGGCATGGTCGAGGTCGCGACCCGCCCCGAGGCCCGGATGGTCGTCGCCTCGGCGGTGGGGGCGGTCGGCCTCGTGCCGACCTACCGCGCGCTGGAGGCCGGCAAGGACGTCGCCCTCGCCAACAAGGAGACGCTCGTCATGGCGGGGGAGCTCATGCTCGCCCGAGCGCGGGAGACGGGCGCTCGCCTCCTGCCGATCGACTCCGAGCACTGCGCGCTGCACGAGTGCCTCGACGGGCGGCGCGCCGAGGACGTGCGGCGGCTCATCCTCACCGCCTCGGGAGGGCCCTTCCGGGACCGGCCCGCCGGGACCTTCGACCGCATCACCCGGGAGGAGGCCCTCGCCCACCCGACCTGGCGCATGGGGCCCAAGATCACGATCGACTCCGCCACCCTCATGAACAAGGGCCTCGAGGTGATCGAGGCGCGCTGGCTGTTCGGCGTGCCGGCGGCGAAGATCGACGTGATCGTCCACCCGCAGTCGATCGTGCACTCCATGGTCGAGCTCGTGGACGGCACCGTCCTCGCCCAGCTCGGGGTCACCGACATGCGGATGCCGATCCAGTACGCCCTCACCTACCCCGAGAAGTGGGAGTCCGCGATCCCCGGGATGGACTTCACGAAGGCGATGGCCCTCGAGTTCCGGCCTCCCGACCGCGCGAAGTTCCCCTGCCTCTCCCTCGCCTACCGCGCGCTCGAGCAGGGCGGCACCGCCCCCGCCGCCCTCAACGCCGCGAACGAGGAGGCGGTCGCCGCCTTCCTCGACGCCCGGGCGCCGTTCCTCGCGATCCCGGAGACGATCGACCAGGTCCTCGACGCGGAGCCCGGGAAGGCCGCCTCCTCCCTCGAGGACGTGCTCGAGGCCGACCGCCGGGCGAGGGAGCGCGCCCGGCAGGTCCTCGCGCGGCGGATGCCCGCCCGCGCCCTCCCCAAACGCCCCGCGGAAACGATCACATGAGCTTCCTCACCACTCCCCTCGCCTTCGTCCTCGTGCTCGGCATCATCATCTTCGTGCACGAGTTCGGGCACCTGATCGTGGCCAAGGCCTTCGGCATGCGGGTGTTCGTGTTCTCCTTCGGCTTCGGCAAGCGCCTGTTCGGCTTCCAGTGGGGCGACACCGACTGCCGTGTGTCGGCGATCCCGCTCGGGGGCTACGTGAAGCTCGAGGGCGAGCCCGGCGACCACATCAGCGAGGACACGGCCGCGCTCGGCGACGGCCGGGACTTCCTCTCCCGCCCGCGGTGGCAGCGCTTCCTGGTCTACCTCGCCGGTCCGGCGATGAACGCGGCCCTGACGATCGCCGTGCTGTCCGGCTTCCACATGGTCGGCTTCGCCGTCGAGGGCAGCCGCTACGACCGGCCGGTCGTCGGAGCGGTGGACGCGGGCTCCCCGGCGGAGAAGGCCGGGATCGTCCCCGGCGACGAGATCCTCTCGATCGACGGGCGGGCCGTTCCGACCTGGGAGGAGGCGCAGTACCACGTGGTCCTCCGGCCGGAGCGGACCCTCTCCCTGCGCGTCCGGCGCGGGACGGAGGAGCGGGAGGTCTCCCTGCGGTCCGAGGCCACGGCGGTCGAGAAGACCGGCTCGATCGGCGTCCACCCGCTCGTCCGGGTGGGGCAGGTCCTGCCCGGCCAGCCCGCGGAGGCGGCCGGCCTGCGCCCCGACGACGCGATCCTCGCGATCGACGGGCGGCCGCTGCGGACCTTCTCCGACATCCCGCCGATCGTGGGAGCCTCGGCGGGGAAGGCGCTGTCGTTCCGCGTGTGGCGCGAGGGGGCCATCCTGGAGCTCCCGATCGTGCCGGCGGACGCCGGGGCGGGACCGAAGGTCGGGATCGCGCCGAAGACCGTGCTCAAGAAGTTCGGCCCCGTGGCCGCGGTGGGGGAGGCCCTGCGCTGGACGTGGGACATGACCCGCCAGACCTTCGACGTGGTCGCGCGGCTCCTCACCGCCCAGATCTCGCCCAAGACGATGATGGGACCGCTCGGGATCGCCCAGGCCTCGGGCGACGCCGCCCGCGGCGGGGCCGGCTCGCTCCTGTTCCTCGTCGCGGTGATCAGCCTCCAGGTCGGGATCCTGAACCTGTTCCCGCTCGCTCCCCTCGACGGGGGCCACCTCGCGATCCTCGCCGTCGAGGGGGCGGCGCGCCGCGACCTCAGCCCCGCGGTGAAGGGCTGGATCATGAACGCGGGCGCGGCCGCGATCTTCCTGCTGATCGGCCTCGTGCTCTACTCCGACATCAGCAAGATCGGCTTCGTGCAGCGGCTGCTGCAGTGACGCCATCCCCCCCGGTGGCACGGGGGAATGGCGTCACCTCGATGAAGGCCCGGCCCTACTTCCCCCAGGTCGGCGCGAACGTCGGGTCCAGGGTGAAGGCCTTCGCGAAGAGCTCCTTCGCCTTCTCCTTGTTCGCGTTCATCCGCCGGGACGGCTCGCCCAGCTTGTAGAACGTGTAGCCGAGGTAGTAGGCGGCGGCGGCGCTCTGCGGGTCGGCCGCCTGGGCCTTCTCGAACTCGGAGCGCGCCGCCGCGAAGCGACGCTTCTTGAAGGCCGCGATCCCGGCCTCGAGGTGAGGGGCGGCGGGAGACGACGCGGCGACCGTCGTCTCCGCCGCGGGCGGCGGGGTCTGGGGTGCGAGCGCGGCCGACAACAGCACGGTGGCGAGCAGCATGTCCGCCTCCTGACGTTCTTTCGAGAGCCCAGTCTACGCCCAGGGGGAAGTGAGCCCGCTCACCCGCCCTAGAGGCGCGGCCGGGCGACGACCCTGGGCCGGCCCAGCCGCACCGCGTCGGTCGTGCGCTGGCCGGACGCGCTCACGGTCAGGCCGAGCTGGATCGACACCGCCTCGGTATTGTCGCTCCCGATGCCGGTCCTCGGGTCCCGCGGCACGTTGTAGAGCACGAGGTAGTAGGTCCCGGGCTCGAGGGTCGACGAGTACAGCACGCGCGGCTTGGGGTCCTTGGTCTCCGAGGAGATCAGGAACGGGCAGGTGCCGCCGTCGAGCTCGGCGAAGGTGCAGTTCTTCGTGCCGAGGTACACGTACATCCAGGTGTCCGGGGACGTCCAGTCGACCGTGATGTCCAGGATGCCCCTCTGGGACAGGAGCAGCTCGATCGAGATCCAGACGTCGGTCTGGAAGCCGGAGAACGAGGTCTGGGCGATGACGCCGCGGACCGGCGCCGGGGTGATCTCGACGACGGGCGGGCGTGGCTCGTCGCCGCCGCAGCCCGACAGCGCCGCGGCGAACGCCGCGACGGCCGCGAGACGACCCGCCCGACCCTTTGCCATCCCGATCGCTCCCTCGCCGCGATTCTAGGGCCACCGCTCTCCCGCCGCAACGATCCCCGTCACTTTCCCGGGGGCCGCCGCTCTGGCAGAATCGACGCCGCCTGACAGAACGGGGTGCTCCATGATGCGCCGCTCCCTCCGCCCCCGGGCCGGCCGCGGGTCCGCCGCCGTGGCGATCGGGCTGTGGCTCGGCCTCGGTCCGCCGGCCGCCGCCCGTCCCCCGGCCGCACCGCCCGCCGCCTCGGCCCTCGCGATCGAGCACGAGGCCCCCGGCTGTGTCGCCTCCTCGACCTACTCGCGGCTGCGAGCCTGCTTCCGCCCCCCTTCGGCGCTCGCCCGTGCCCGCGTCTACTTCCGCACGGCGGGCACCGCGGACTGGTTCTACGTCGAGATGGCCGGCGCGCCGCCGTGCCTCGAAGCCGTCCTGCCGCGGCCGAAGACGGCGGCACGGCGGATCGAGTACTACCTCGCGGCGACCGACCGCTCGTTCGCGGAGAGCCGCACGGCCGTCCAGAGCGTCGAGGTCGTCGGAGACGGCCGATGCCCCGCCGGGCCCCTCGCTCCGAGCGTCGAGAACGCGAGCGTGGTCATCGGGTCGGCCACCGGCGCCGCGCCCGCCGGGTTCGCCACCGGCGGGGGGGTCTCGCCCCTCATTCTCGTGGGCGGGGTCGCGATCGCGGGCGGGGCGGCGGCGGTCGTCGCGGGCGGGGGCGGGGGCGGCGAGGCGAGCCCGCCCGCCACGACGCCCCCGGCGGAGACGACGACCACGACGTCGACCACCACCACCAGCACGACCACGACGACCACGGCGCCGCCGAGCCCGACCCCGACCACCACGACGACCACCACCACGGCGCCGCCGGCGCCGACCACGACCACGACCACCACGACCACCACGACCACCACGACGACGACCACCACGACCACCACCACGGCCCCCGCCTGCGAGACCCCGAACCAGGCCCCGCTGTGCACGCTCACCGACCCCGCGGGCGCGACCGTGCTCGTCGGCCCCACGAAGACCCTCGTCGCGACGGCCTCCGACCCCGCTCCCGGCTCGGGCGTGAAGGAGGTCCGCTTCTACGCCCAGGCCTGCCGCGGCGGGTTCACGAACTGCAAGGCGCCCGCCCTGGTCGGCGCGGACGCCTCCGCCCCGTACAGCGTCGTCTGGACGTTCCCGAGCTGTGCCCAGGAGCCCGACGAGTACTTCAACCTGATCGCGCGGTCGGAGGACAACTGCGGCAACGTGAGCGCGGACTCGGTCACTTCCGTCCGCCTCTCCGGCCGGGCGGGCTGCGACCGGCGGGACGCCTCGGCCTCCCGCGCGTCGTCCTGGCGGAGCGAACTCTCGGTGCCCGGCGGGCGGGCCCAGGTGGTGCTCGACGGCCGGGAGGCGCTGTTCCCGCGCGAGGGGAGCGAGGCCCTCCCGGCCCCCTCCGGCCCCGGACCCCACCGGCTCGAGGCGACGCTCGTCTCCGCCGCGGGCCGACCCGGGACGTGGCGCTTCGACCTCTCCTCGCTCCCTCTCGTTCCCGCCTCGCTGCGCGTCGTCGCGGGCGAGGCGGTGCAGGTCGGCCCGGACCAGGCGGTGTTCCGCCTGCGGGGCCGGGAGGGGGAGCGGGTGGTGCTCGCGTTCGAGATCGCGGAGGACTAGCTAGCGAAGAAGCCCGTCAGACGTAGTGGCGGCCGTGCTCGCGGTAGAAGCGGATGGTCTCCGCGAGGCCGTCGCGCAGGGGGACCGTCGGACCCCACCCGAGCAGCGCCTGCGCCCGGCGGATGTCGGCGTAGAAGTCGCCGATGTCGATCCGCTTGCGCTCGGGCGGGAACGGGACGAGGCGGTAGCGGCCGCCTCCCGCCACGTCGATCAGCATCTCGACGAGGTCCTTGAGCGAGACGGGGGCGTCGCCCCCGAGGTTGACGGCCTTGCCGTCCACGGCGTCGCTCGCCCCGGCCCGCAGGAAGGCGTCGACCACGTCGGCGACGTGGTTGAAGTCGCGCTTCTGCTGGCCGTCCCCGAAGATCTCGATCTCCTCCCCGAAGGCGGCCTTGCGCACGAACCAGCCGATGAAGCCCTGGCGGTTGTGGCGGATGAGCTGGCGGGGCCCGTACGTGTTGGTGAGGCGCAGCGAGGAGGCGCGGATGCCGTACACCTGGTGGTAGACGAGGTGGTAGAACTCGCCCGAGATCTTGTTGATCCCGTTCACGTCCACCGGCTGCAGGAGGTGGTCCTCGTCGACCGGGAGGTAGCGGGGCCGGCCGTAGATCTGGCGGGTCCCCGCGTAGACGATCTTGAGCCCGGGGTTGCCGCGGCGCACCGCCTCGAGCAGCCGGAGCTGGCTCGTGCAGTTGATCTCGAGGTCGGTCACCGGGTCGGTCATCGAGTCGACGTGGCTGACCTGTCCGGCGAGGTTGAACAGCACCTCCTGGCCGCGCAGCAGGTACTCCATCCCGTGCCCGCGCACGTCGGCGATGTTGATCCTCACCTTGTCCTCGTACCCGTCGAGGTTGAAGGGGTTGCCCCCGTAGTCCGGGAGGAGGCTGTCGACGGCGGTGACGCGCGCCCCGAGGTCGGCGAGCGCGCGGCACAGGTTCGACCCGATGAAGCCCAGCCCCCCGGTGACGAGCACCCGGCGGCCGCGGTAGAAGTCCCGGTGGTCCATCCGAAGGGGATTATTCACCAGGAGCCGACCCTCGGGCGACGCCCGCCCCCCGGGCCCCGTCCACGACGGCGGGCACGGCTCGACCCGTGGACGTGCGGGCAAAGGGCCGCTACGATCGCCGGATGGTGCTCTGTCTCGCTCTGCTCGTCCTCGCCTCGGCGCCCGCCCTGGCCGGGGTGCCCGAGGCCGCCGACCCCGGCCAGATCCCGGCCTACCGGCTCGTCCGCCCCGACGTGGCCGTGGCGGGGCAGCCCACGCCGGAGGCCCTCGCCCGCCTGAAGGAGATGGGCTTTCGGACGGTCGTGAACATGCGCTCGGCGCGGGAGGGGCCGGAGGGGGAGGGAGACGCGGTCGAGGCGCAGGGTCTGCGCTACGTCTCGGTTCCGGTCACGCCCGAGAGCTTCTCCCTCGCCGACGTCGAGGCGGTCGAGAGGGTGCTGGCAGACCCCGCGTCGGGCCCCGTCCTGCTGCACTGCAGCTCCTCGAACCGGGTGGGCGGCGTCTGGGCCGTGCTCGAGTCGCGCCGGGGCCGCAGCCCCGAGGAGGCGCTGGCCGCCGGCCGGGCGGCCGGGCTGCACAGCCCCCCGATGGAGGCGGCCGTCCGACGCCTCCTCGGGCTTCCCGAGCCGGCGGCGGTGTCTCCGCCCGTGAACCCCTGAGCCGCCCGGGAGGCTCTCACCGGTGAGAAAGGCGGAAGCGACATGGACGGCTGGCTCGGTCCCCTCCTGATCCTCGGCGGCTGGATCGCCCTGCAGACGTGGGTCCTGCCCCGCCTCGGGGTCCCCACCTGAGCCGTGCCCCAGCCGCGCCGGGGCGCGCGGAAGGACGACGAGACCTCCCCCGACGGAAAGGAGCGCTGACGTGGCCGAGATCGGCATCCGAAGGACCCTGCTGCGCCGCGTGATCGAGGCCCTGTAGCCTTGGGGGGCGTGGAGGCGGAGATTCTCCTCCGGGTCCACGCCCTGTCGACCCCCGCTCTCGACGCGGCCGCCCGGGTCGGATGGGCCCTCGGCGTGCTCCGTCTGTGCGCCCCGTTCGTCCTCGCCCTGGTGGCCTGGCACCTGCGGCGCGGAGAGCGCCGGGAGGCCGCCGCCTGGCTCGGGGTGGGTGCCGCGGCGGCCGTCGTGCCGGAGCTGCTCAAGGCCGCGGTGGCGCGGCCCCGGCCCGCCCTGTGGCCCTGGCTCATCCCCACCTCCGGCTGGTCCTTCCCGAGCGGCCACGCCGTCGCGGGGACGGCGCTGTACCCGCTGCTCGGGTGGCTGGCCCTGCGGGGCCGCGGCCTCGGGGCCTGGGGCTACGCGGCGGGGTTCCTCGTCGGCGTGTTCATCGGCCTCTCGAGGCTGTACGTCGGCGTCCACTGGCCGAGCGACGTCCTCGCGGGCTGGGCGATCGGAGTTGTGCTCAGCGGCGTCGCGGTCGGCCGCCTTGACAGCTCTCCCCGGACCCTCTAGAGTCGTGGATCTCGGGGAAGTCGGCACCATGACACCGCGCGCGAACACGGCTCTTCGGTCGGATCGCGGCGGAGCCGTGTGCCGCTGGCGTCCCGTGTTCCATTACCGGCACCCGTAGCGGCGGCCCCGGAGGGGACCGCCGCGACCGGAGCGGGTTCCCTGGGGATGCGGACGCGGGCCGAGAAAGCCTCTCCAGGAGACCTGGAGGGGCTTTCGTGCTTCTGGGCGGCAGGACGGCGATCGCAGTCAGCCTGACCGAGGAGACGACCGCTGCGGTCGTCGACCGGATGGCCGAGCTGCGCGACGCGGCCGACCTGTTCGAGGTGCGGGCCGACTTCGTGCGCGACCTCGACCTCTCCGCCCTGCTGCGGGCGCGGACGAGGCCGATCCTCCTCACGTGCCGCCCCGAGTCCGAGGGCGGGCGCTTTCCGGACCGCGAGGCGTCGGCCCGCCGCCGCGTCCTCGCCGAGGCGGTCGAGCGGGGATTCGACCTCGTCGACCTCGAGGCGCGCGCGGGCTGCGACGACGTGGCCGCCGCGAAGGTGGGGCGAGGGCTCGTGCTCTCGTGGCACGATTTCGAGGGCACCCCGGACGACCTCGATTCGCTCTACGACCGGATGGCCGCGTCGCGCCCCGACGTCGTGAAGATCGCGGTCACCGCGCGCTCGATCGCCGACCTCGCCCGGCTGCTCGCGTTCGCCTCCCGCCACGCGTCGGGGCCGGGCCCGCGGCTCGTGGCCCTTTCGATGGGGCCGCTGGGTGTCGCCTCGCGGGTCCTCGGGGGCCGGCTCGGGGCCCCCTTCACGTTCGCGGCCCCCTCGGCGGGCCGGGAGTCGGCCCCGGGGCAGCTCACGGCACGCGCCCTCGCCGAGACGTACCGCGTGCGCTCGATCGGGCCCTCGACCCGCGTCTACGGCCTCCTCGGCTCGGACGTCCTGCGCAGCCTGTCCCCGGCCATCCAGAATCGCGCCTTCGCCGCGACGGGCACGGACGCGGTCTACGTTCCCCTGCAGGCGGAGTCGCTCGAGGCGTTCGACGAGGCCCTGCCCGCGCTCTCCCTCTCGGGCTTCAGCGTCACTCGCCCCTACAAGACCCGGATCCTCGATCGCCTCGCCCGCGTCACGGACGACGCGGCGGAGGCGGGCTCGGCCAACACGGTCGTCGTGCAGGAGGGCCGGCTCGCCGGGCTCAGCACCGACGGGGACGGCGTCCTCGTGCCCCTGCGGAAACGGATCGAGCCGGCGGGCCGCACCGTGGTCGTCCTCGGCGCGGGGGGAGCCGCGCGGGCGGCGGCGTTCGCCCTCGCCCGGGCCGGGGCGCGCGTGAGCGTCCTCGCCCGCCGGGTCGAGCAGGCGCGGGAGGTCGCGGCGGGGGTCCGCGGCGAGGCGGGGGCGCTCGACGCCCTGTCCCGCATCGGGTGGGACGTGCTCGTGAACGCGACGCCGGTCGGCTCCGGGGCACTCCCGGGCGCGTGCCCGGTGCCGCCGTCGGCGATTCGGCCGGGCACCGTCGTCTTCGACATGGTGTACGAGCCGCGGGAGACGCCGCTGCTCCTCGCGGCCCGGGCCGCGGGCTGCGCGACGATCGACGGCGTCGAGATGCTGGTGGCGCAGGCGGTGGGGCAGTTCGAGGCGTGGACCGGCCGGAGGGCGCCGGTCGAGGCCATGACCGAGGCGGCGACGGCCGCGCTCGCGGAGGAGAGATGAACGGGACGCACCGCCTGGCCCAGGTCCCCCCGGGGGTCCAGTGCTTCGTGGGCGCCGAGGCGCGGCGGCGCCGCCGGGTCGAGGAGACGGTCGTGTCGGTGTTCGAGGGCTGGGACTACGAGGAGATCATCCCGCCGCTGTTCGACTACGCGGACGTCTTCGCGAGCGAGGCCCTCGCGCCCCGGACCTACTCGTTCGTGGGCCGGGACGGGAGCGTGCTCGCCCTGCGGCCGGACTTCACGAGCCTCCTCGCCAAGATCGCGGCCGGCCGCCTGCGCGACCGGCCGGCCCCGATGCGCCTGTACTACTCGGGCGAGGTCGTGCGCTACGAGCCGGTGAAGGCCGGCCGCCAGAGCGAGCTGCACCAGATGGGGCTCGAGCACCTCGGGGGCGCGCCGCGGGCCGCCGACGCGGAGGTGCTGGCGATCGCCGCCGAGTGCCTCGAGCGCCTCGGCGCGCGCGGGTGGGTGCTCGCCCTCGGCCACGTGGGCGTCTTCGGCGGCCTCGTGCGGGGCGCCGCCCTCGAGGGCGAGCGGCTCGAGGCGCTGCGCGACCGCATCGAGTCGAAGGACCCGGCCGGGGTGCGCGCGGTCCTCGAGGGGACCGGCCTCGGACCGCCCGTCGCGGTCGCGCTCGAGCGGCTCGGCGCGATGGCGGGCGGGACCGACGTCCTCGACGAGGCCGCGCGAGCGTTCGCGTTCTGCCCCCCGGCCGCGGCCGCCGTCGACGAGCTGCGGGACGTCGTCGAGGCCCTCGGCGCCGCCCATCTCGGCGAGCGCCTCGCGATCGATCTCGCGGAGGTGCGCGGCCTCGACTACTACACGGGCCTCGTCTTCCGCGTCTTCGCGCCCGACCTCGGCTTCGAGGTCGGGGGCGGGGGACGCTACGACGCGCTGCTCGCCCGCTTCGGGCGCCCGCTCGGCGCGGTGGGCTTCATGCTCGGCCTGGACCGGGTGGCCCTCCTCCTCGAGCGCCAGGGCGTCGCGTCCGAGGGGGCGAACGCGCCGGCGGAGACAATCGCGGGGACGGACCTCGGCGCCTCTCTCGCCGTGGCGCGCGCGAGGCGCGCGGCGGGTGTCCGCGTCCGCTTCGGGAACGGGGGACCGCGGTGAGCCTCACCGTCGCCCTCTCGAAGGGCAAGCTCCTCGCCGGCTCCGAGGCGCTCTTCCGCCGGGCCGGGCTCGCCTTCCCCGACCTCGACGGCCGCCGGCTCGTCGTGCCGGCGGGCGACCTGCGCTTCCTGTTCGTGAAGGACATGGACGTGCCCACCTACGTCGAGTACGGGGTCGCCGACTGCGGGATCGCCGGCCGCGACGTCCTGCTCGAGACGGGGGCCGACGTCCTCGAGCCGCTCGACCTCGGCTTCGGCCGCTGCCGGCTCGTGGTGGCGAGCCCGGCCGGCTCGGGCTTCGCCCCCGACCGGGCGTCGACCACCCGCGTCGCGAGCAAGTACGCGAGGGTGGCCGCCGACCACTTCCTCGGGCGGGGGCTGGCGGTCGAGGTGGTGCGCCTAGCGGGGTCGGTCGAGATCGCCCCCGGCCTCGGCCTCGCCGACTGCATCGTGGACGTGGTCGAGACCGGTCGCACGCTCGCCGAGAACGGCCTCGAGGTCGTCGAGACCGTGGCCGAGTCCTCAGCCCGTCTCGTCGTCAACCGCGCGAGCTTCCACGCCCGCCGCGCGGACGTGCAGGGTCTCGTCGAGGCCCTGCGGAGGGCCTCGCGATGAGAACGCTGTCCTACGGCACCGACGCCTGGAGGCGCTGGCTCGCCCGACTGCCCCGCTCGAGCGCGCCCCGCGGCGAGGCGCTGCGCGCGGCGGAGGGGATCCTGCGCTCCGTCCGCCGGGACGGCGACGCCGCCCTCGTGCGCCTGACCGCGCGCTTCGACGGCGTGCGCCTGTCCGCCCGCGAGCTGCGCGTGCCGCCCGCCGAGGTGCGCTCGCTCGCCGCGCGGGCCGACCCCCGCGTCGTCCGGGCGCTGCGCGCGATGGCCCGCCGGATCGAGGCCTTCCACCGCCGCCAGCTCGACCCCGGCTTCCGCCTCCGTCTCCCCGACGGGTCCGTGCTCGAGGAGCTCGCGCGGCCGCTCGCCTCGGCCGGCCTCTACGTCCCCGGCGGCGCCGGGGCGTACCCCTCCTCCGTCCTCATGAACGCGATCCCCGCGCGCGTGGCGGGCGTGCCCCGGGTCGTCGTCGCGACGCCTCCCCGCACGCTCGAGGAGAACCCGGCGGTCGCGGCCGCGATCCTCGTGGCCGGCGTCGAGCGCGACGTCTTCCGCCTCGGCGGCGCGCAGGCGGTGGCCGCGCTCGCGTACGGCACGCGGACGGTGCCGGCCGTCGACGTGATCGTCGGCCCCGGCAACGCCTACGTGGCGGCGGCCAAGCGGCTCGTGCGCGGGCAGGTCGCGATCGACAGCGAGGCGGGGCCGAGCGAGGTGGCGATCCTGGCCGACGACACCGCCGACCCCGGCTGGGTGGCGGCGGACCTCCTCGCCCAGGCCGAGCACGGCAGCGGCGACGAGACGGTGGTGCTCGTCACCCCGTCGCGCGACCTCGCGACGGAAGCCACGCGGCTCGTGGCCCTCGGCCTGCCGTCCGTGGCGAACGCGGCCCGGGCGCGCCGGGCGCTCGCCCGCAACGGCGCGGCCGTCCTGGTGAGCGATCTCGAGGAGGGGCTGGCCGCCGTCAACGCCCTCGCCCCCGAGCACGTCGAGGTGATCACCCGGGGGGCCGCGCGACTGGCCCGACGCGTCGTGGGGGGCGCCGTCTTCGTCGGCCCCCACGCGCCCGTGGCGGTGGGCGACTACGGCGTCGGTCCCAACCACGTGCTGCCGACCGGGGGCGCGGCGCGCTTCGCCTCGCCGCTCTCCGTCCGCGACTTCCAGCGTCGGCAGAGCCTCGTGACCCTGACCCGCCGCGGCCTCGCCCGGGTGGCCGAGGACGCGGTCCGCGTGGCGATGGCCGAGGGCTTCCGCGGCCACGCGCAGAGCGTGCTCACGCGCTTCGAGGGGGAGTGATGGACCCGCTGCGCCACGTGAAGCCGGCGGTGCGGGCCCAGAAGGCCTACACCCTCGCCCTGCGCGAGGCCCCGGTCAAGCTCAACCAGAACGAGAACCCGTGGGACCTCCCGGAGGCCTTCAAGCGGCGAGTCCTCGAGAGAGCGCTCCTGCGGCCGTGGTCCCGCTACCCCGACTTCGACCCGAGGGAGCTCCTCGCGGCGCTCGCCGGTTTCTCGGGCTGGAGGGCGGACGGGATCCTCGCCGGCAACGGCTCGAACGAGCTCATCGAGGCGCTGCTCCTCGTGACCGTCTCTCCCGGCACGAGGGTCGTCATCCCGCAGCCGACCTTCACCCTGTACTCCTCGATGACGACGATCCTCGGCGGCGAGCCGGCCTTCGTGCCGCTGCGGCGAGAGCCTCCCGACGGCGGGTTCGCCTACGACGTCGGGGAGCTCCTCGCCGCGCGCGAGGCGAGCCGCGCGTCGGTCACCATCGTCTGCTCGCCCAACAACCCCACCGGCACGAGCCTCCCCCTCGCCGACGTCGAGCGGCTGTGCGCCGCGAACGACTCGCTGGTGGTCGTCGACGAGGCCTACCACGAGTTCTGCGGGCGATCCGCGGTCCCCCTCCTGGAGCGACACCCGAACCTCGTCGTCCTGCGCACCTTCTCGAAGGCGATGGCGCTCGCCGGGCTCCGGGTCGGATACCTGCTCGCCTCGCCCGACCTCGTGCGCGAGGTGAACAAGGCGCGCCTGCCCTACAACGTCAACTTCTTCTCGCAGGCCGCGGCCATCGCGGCGATCGAGGAGTACGAGGCGGTGCTCGCGCCGACCGTGCGCGCCCTGGCGGCGGAGCGGGAGCGGCTCCTGTCCCGGCTCGCCGACGTGCCGGGGGTCCGGGCCCACGCCTCGGACGCGAACTTCTTCCTGCTCGAGCTGACGGGCGCCGACCCCGGGGCCGTCTTCGCCTCGCTCCTGCGCCGGGGCGTGCTCGTGCGCGACGTGACGTCGTACCCGATGCTCTCCTCGTTCCTGCGCGTGAGCGTGGGGTCCGCGGAGGAGAACGACGCCTTCCTGCGCGCCCTGGGGACGGCTCTCACGGAGGCCGGCATGGATCTCACGACGGGGAGGGCCTGATGGCGACGAAGCGCCGGACGGAGCGCACGCAGCGGCCGAGGCGGGCCCGGATCGAGCGAAGGACGCGCGAGACCGACATCGTCCTGTCGCTCGACCTCGACGGCGCAGGACGGGCACGGGCGAGGACCGGGGTCGGCTTCCTCGACCACATGCTCGGCGCCCTCGCCACCCACGCGCGGCTCGACCTCGACGTGCGCTGCAAGGGCGACCTCCACGTGGACGCCCACCACTCGGTCGAGGACGTGGGCATCGCGCTCGGCCAGGCGCTCCGGGAGGCGCTCGGGGACAAGCGCGGGATCGTCCGCTTCGGCCACGCCTACGTGCCGCTCGACGAGGCGCTGTGCCGGGCGGTCGTCGACCTCTCCGGCCGGCCGTGGCTCCACTTCGGCGCGCAGTTCCGGGCGCAGAGGATCGGGGACATGCCGACCGAGCTGTTCGAGGACTTCTTCTGGGCGCTCGTCGACCACGGGCGCTTCAACCTGCACCTCGACGTCGTGCGGGGGCGCAACTCGCACCACGTCGCGGAGGCGCTCTTCAAGGCGACGGCGCGGGCGCTCCGCCTGGCCGTCTCGCGCGACCCCCGGGTCGCGGGCGTCCCGTCCACCAAGGGGAGCCTGTAGCGCATGATCGCGATCGCCGACTACGGCATCGGCAACCTCGGCAGCGTCACCAAGGCCTTCCGCCGCGCGGGGGCGGAGGTCGCGCTCGTGGGCGACGTCGACCGGCTGCGCCTCGCGGACGCGCTCGTCCTGCCCGGGGACGGCGCGTTCGCGGCCACGATGGGCGAGATCGAGGCGCGCGGGCTCGTCCCCGTGCTGCGGGAGGCGGCCGCGGCGGGGAAGCCTCTCCTCGGCATCTGCATCGGGATGCAGGTTCTCTTCGAGGAGAGCGAGGAGCACGGCCGCCACCGGGGGCTCGGCCTGCTGCCCGGCCGCGTCGTGCGCTTCGACGGCGAGCTTCCGGTGCCCCACATGGGGTGGAACCGGCTGCGGGCGCGGCGGGCGCACCCGATCCTCGACCCGGTGCCGGACGGCGCCCACGTCTACTTCGTCCACTCCTACTGGTGCGACGCCGCGGACGACGTGGTGGTCGCGACGTCGGACTACGGCCGCGACTTTCCGGCCGTGGTCGCACGCGGCAGCGTCCTCGGCCTGCAGTTCCACCCCGAGAAGAGCCAGGACGTGGGGCAGCGCATGGTGGAGGCCTTCGTGCAGATCGTGAGGGCGGCGAGGAGGACGGCGGCATGATCGTGGTTCCCGCGATCGACATCCGGAAGGGCCGGGTCGTACGCCTGCGCCAGGGCCGGGCCGAGGAGGAGACGGTGTACGGCTCGCACCCGGCGGAGGCCGCGCGCCGCTGGGAGGCCGAGGGGGCCGCGCGCCTCCACGTCGTCGACCTCGACGCGGCCATCGAGGGGATGAGCCAGACCGACGCGATCGCGGCGGTGGTGCAGGCGGTGCGCATCCCGGTCGAGGTGGGCGGCGGGGTGAGGAGGCTGGCCGACGCCCGGCAGCTCAGGGACCTCGGCGTCGAGCGCGTGATCTTCGGGACGGCCGCGGTGTCCCGCCCGGAGGAGGTGCAGGCCGCGGTCTCGCACTTCCCGGAGGCGGTGGCGGTGGCCATCGACGCCCGCGACGGCCGGGTGGCGGTGGCGGGCTGGAACGAGACGACGGACGTCGACGCGCTCGAGCTCGCCGCCACCGTCGAGAGCTGGGGCGTGGTGCGGGTCCAGTTCACCGACATCCGGCGCGACGGCACCCTCGTCGGGCCGAACCTCGAGGCGATCGAGGCGCTCGGCCGCAGGACCGGCCTTCGGGTCACCGCCGCCGGCGGCGTCTCGGACGTGCGGGACCTCGTCCGCCTCGCCGAGCTCGAGCCGTTCGGGGTCGACGAGGCAATCGTGGGCAAGGCCCTCTACGAGGGGCGGGTGACGCTCGCCGGGGCGCGGCGGGCCCTCGCCGAGGGGGAGGCGACGCGCTGATGCTCGCGAAGCGGCTCATTCCCTGCCTCGACGTCGACCGCGGCCGCGTGGTGAAGGGCGTGCGCTTCGTGTCCCTGCGCGACGCGGGCGACCCCGTGGAGGCGGCGGTGCGCTACGACCTCGAGGGCGCGGACGAGCTGGTCTTCCTCGACATCACCGCCTCCTCCGACGCGCGGCCGATCGTGCTCGACATGGTGCGCCGCGTGGCGGACGCGGTCTACCTGCCGTTCACCGTGGGCGGAGGCGTGCGCGCGGTGGAGGACGCCGAGGCGCTGCTGCGGGCCGGCGCGGACAAGGTGGCGGTCAACACCGCGGCGGTCGACGAGCCGGCGCGGCTCGAGGATCTCTCGCGCCGCTTCGGGTCGCAGGCGGTCGTCCTCGCGATCGACGCGCGCTCGACCGGGCGCGGCGGGTGGGAGGTGTTCGTGCACGGCGGACGCACGCCCACCGGCCGGGACGCCGTCGAGTGGGCGCGGGAGGGGACGGCGCGGGGCGCGGGCGAGATCCTGCTCACCAGCATGGACCGGGACGGGACGAAGGACGGCTTCGACGTGGCGCTCGTCCGGGCAGTGGCCGACGCCGTGCGTGTGCCGGTCGTGGCCTCGGGCGGCTGCGGCAGCGTCGCCCACATGGCCGAGGCCTTCACGCAGGGGCGGGCGAGCGCGGCGCTCGCCGCCTCCGTCTTCCACTTCGGCGAGATCCGGATCCCCGAGGCGAAGAGGGAGCTGCTCGCCCTCGGCGTGCCGGTGCGGCCCCCGGCGGAGCCGCCAGCGGCGGCGGGAGGCCGGTGATGGCGGTGGCGATCCCGGACGGGCTGGCGTTCGACGCGAACGGTCTCCTGCCCGTGGTCGTGCAGGACCGCGCGAGCGGGGACGTCCTGATGGTCGCGTGGGCGAACGCGGAGGCGCTCGCGCGCACGGCCGAGACCGGCGTCGCCCACTTCTGGAGCCGCCGGCGGGCCGCCCTGTGGAGGAAGGGCGAGACGTCCGGGCACGAGCTTCGGGTGGTGGGGGCTCGGGCCGACTGCGACCGCGACACGCTGCTCTTCGTGGTCGAGCCGGCGGGTCCGGCCTGCCACACCGGGGCCCGGACCTGCTTCGGCGACGGCTCCCCCACGGCGGCCGGGATGCTCGAGGAGCTCGCCCGGGTCGTGGCCGAGCGCGCCCAGGCGCCCGCGGAGCAGTCTTACACGGCGCGCCTCCTCGCGAAGGGCCCCGACCAGGTGCTCAAGAAGATCGGCGAGGAGGCGACCGAGGTCGTCCTCGCCGCCCGCGTGCAGAGCGACGAGCGGCTGGCCGAGGAGGCGGCCGACCTCCTCTACCACCTCCTGGTGGCGCTGCACCAGCGGGGCCTGCCCCTCGCGCGGGTCATGGACGAGCTGAGGAAGAGGAGGACGAAGTGAACGCCCTGGGCTTCGAGGAGTACGAGCGGCTGTCGGAGGGCGGGAGGCCCGTCCCCGTCTTCCGCGAGGTGCCGGGCGACCTGCGGACGCCGGTGTCGGCGTTCCTCTCGCTCGCCTCGCGCGCGGAGAGGGCGTTCCTCCTCGAGAGCGTCCTCGGCGGGGAGCGGCTCGCGCGCTACTCGTTCCTCGGGCGCGAGCCGGTCGCCCGCCTCGAGGTGAGGGCCGGCCGGGTCGTCGTCCACGACGCGGCGGGCGCGCGCGACGAGGGCGCCGACCTCCTCGGGGCCCTGCGCGCCCGGCTCGGCACGCCGCCGGCCGAGGTGCCGGGCCTGCCGCGCTTCACCGGCGGCGCCGTGGGCTGGCTGAGCTGGGATGCGGCCCGCCTCTTCGAGCGGCTTCCCGACCACCACGGCGCGGCGCGGGGCGTCGTGGCCTCCTTCTCCTTCTACGAGTCGCTGGTCGCCTTCGACCACGTGCGCCAGCGCCTCGTCCTCGTCGCCCTCGCCGAGCCCGGCCGCCGCGACGCGTTCGAGCGCGCGCGGGCGGTCCTCGACGCCCTGGAGGAGGACCTCGGCTGGGAGCGCCGCCCCGCGGCCTCGCGCCCCGCGCCGCCGCCGCCCGCGCTGCCCCTCACCGACGGGGCGGCCTTCCGCGACGCCGTCCTCGCGGCCAAGGAGCACATCGCCGCCGGCGACGTCTTCCAGGTCGTGCTCTCGCGCCAGCACGCCGTCGACTGCGCGATCGACCCCTTCACCGTGTACCGTGCGCTGCGCATGGTGAACCCCTCGCCGTACATGTACTTCCTCAAGGACGGCGACGCCGCGGTGGCCGGCGCCTCGCCCGAGATGCTCGTGCGGGTCGAGGGCCGGAAGGTCGAGACGCGCCCGATCGCCGGCACGCGCCCCCGCCACCACGGCCGGGGCGACGACGCGATCGCGCGGGAGCTGCTCGCCGACGAGAAGGAGAGGGCCGAGCACCTCATGCTCGTGGACCTCGGCCGCAACGACCTCGGCCGGGTGTGCCGCTTCGGGAGCGTGCGGGTGGCCGAGCTGATGAAGGTCGAGCACTACTCGCACGTGGCCCACATCGTCAGCTCGGTCACCGGCGAGCTCGAGGAGGGCAAGGACGCCCTCGACGCGCTGCGCGCCACGTTCCCCGCGGGCACGCTCTCCGGGGCGCCCAAGATCCGGGCGATGCAGATCATCGACGCGCTCGAGCCCTTCGCCCGCGGCCTCTACGGGGGCGCCCTCGGCTACATCGACCAGCGGGGCAACCTCGACTTCTGCATCGCGATCCGCACCCTGCTGCTCCGGGGCGGCCGCGCCACGCTCCAGACCGGGGCGGGGATCGTGGCCGACTCCGACCCCGCCGCGGAGGAGCGCGAGACCGAGGCCAAGGCCCGGGCGCTCTTCGAGGCGCTCGAGGTGGCGGGAGGCCTCGCATGATCCTCCTCGTCGACAACTACGACTCGTTCACCTTCAACCTCTACCAGTACCTCGGCGAGCTCGGCGCCGAGGTCGAGGTCGTCCGCAACGACGCGCTCGGCGTCGAGGACGCGCTCGCGCTGCGGCCCGACCGGATCGTCATCTCCCCCGGTCCCGGCACGCCGGACGAGGCGGGGATCAGCCTCGAGCTCGTCCGCCGCTCGCCGGTGCCGCTGCTCGGGGTCTGCCTCGGCCACCAGGCGCTCGGCCAGGCCTTCGGGGGACGGGTCGTGCGCGCGCCGAAGCTCATGCACGGCAAGACGTCGGAGATCCGGCACGACGGCCGGACGATCTTCGCCGGGCTGCCCGACGTCTTCACCGCCACCCGCTACCACTCGCTGGTCGTCGAGCCCGCGAGCGTCCCCGCGTGCCTCGAGGTGTCGGCGTGGACGGACGGCGGCGTCATCATGGGCCTGCGCCACCGGGAGCGGCCGCTCGAGGGCGTGCAGTTCCACCCCGAGAGCATCCTCACCACGGCGGGCAAGGACCTCCTGCGCAACTTCCTCGGGATCGGCGCGAGGGTCAGCATCAAGCGCCACCTCGCGAAGGCGACCCGCGGCGAGCGGCTCTCGGAGGACGAGGCGGCCCAGGCGATGGGCTCGATCATGGACGGCGAGGCGACACCGGCGCAGATCGGGGCGCTCCTCGCCGCGATCGCGGCCCGGGGGGAGAGCGAGGACGAGGTGGTCGGCTTCGCGCGGGCGATGCGCGCGCGGGCGGTGCCGCTCGCCTCGCACGGCGCCGTCGACACCTGCGGCACCGGCGGCGACGGCGCGGGGACGTTCAACATCTCGACCGTGGCCTCGTTCGTGGTCGCGGCGTGCGGGGTGCCGGTCGCCAAGCACGGCAACCGCTCGGCGAGCGGCACCTGCGGCAGCGCCGACGTGCTCGAGGCGCTCGGGGTCCGCATCGACGCGCCGGCGGACGTCGTGCAGCGGGCCCTCGACGAGGCCGGGTGGACGTTCCTCTTCGCCCCCCGCTTCCACGCCGCGACGCGCCACGCGGTGGGGCCCCGCAAGGAGATGGGCGTCCGCACCGCCTTCAACCTGCTCGGCCCGCTCACCAACCCGGCGCGCCCGGAGGGGCAGGTCGTCGGGGTCCCGAGCCCGGAGCTCGCGCCGTTCGTCGCCCGGTGCCTCGCGAGGCTCGGGACGAAGCGCGCCTGGGTGGTGAACGGCAGCGGCCTCGACGAGCTGACCCTCGCCGGCCCGACCTCGGTCGCCGCGCTCGAGGACGGCGAGGTGCGGAGCTTCACGATCACCCCGCAGGACGCCGGGCTCGCCCCGGCGCCCCTCGACGCCCTGCGCGGCGGCGATCCCCAGGCGAACGCCGCCATCGCCCGCGAGGTGCTCTCCGGGGCCGCGGGGCCGAAACGGGACGTCGTCCTCCTGAACGCCGCCGCCGCGCTCGTCGTTACCGGCCGCGCGAGCGACCTCCGCGCGGGCGCGCGGCTCGCGGCCGCGGCGATCGACGAGGGAAGGGCCCTGCGCCTTCTCGAGCGGATCAAGGAGGCCCTCGCGTGAGCGGGCGGCCCGATCCCGCCTCCGTGCTCGACGCGATCCTCGCCCGCACCCGCGAGCGCGTGGCGCGCGAGCAGGAGCGCCGTCCGCTCGGCTACGGCCACGCCGAGGTGCGGCAGGCCCCGCCGGTGCGCCCGTTCGCCGAGGCCCTCGCCCGGCCCGGGCGCGTCAACGTCGTCGCCGAGCACAAGCGGCGCTCTCCCTCCAGGGGGGCGATCCGGGAGGACCTCGCGCCGGCCGACGTGGCCCGGCGCTACGAGGCGGCCGGGGCGGCGGCGGTCTCGGTGCTCACCGACGAGGCGTACTTCGGCGGCCGCCTCGCCCACCTCGAGGAGGTGCGGCAGGCGACCGGCCTGCCCGTCCTGCGCAAGGACTTCGTCCTCGACCCGTGGCAGATCTGGGAGGCGCGGGCGGCCGGCGCCGACGCCGTCCTGCTCATCGTCGCCGCCCTCACCGACCCCGAGCTGCGCTCGCTCGTCGCCGTCGCCCGCGAGGCCGGCCTCGACGCGCTCGTCGAGGTGCACGACCGGCCGGAGCTCGACCGGGCCCTCGCCGCCGGCGCGCGTGTCGTGGGCGTGAACAACCGCGACCTGCGCAGCCTCTCGGTGTCCCTCGCGACGTCGCTCGACCTCGCCCCCGCCATCCCCGACGACGTGGTCGCGGTGGCGGAGAGCGGGATCCGCACCGGCGCCGACGTGCGTCGGCTGCGCGAGGCCGGGTTCGACGCGTTCCTCGTGGGCGAGCACCTGATGAGCGCACCCGACCCCGGCGCGGCCCTCGGCCAGCTGATCGCGGAGGCCGGGGCGTGAGCCGGCTCTTCGTGAAGGTCTGCGGTATCACGTCGCCCGAGGACGCGGCGCTCGCGGCCGAGGCGGGGGCCGACGCGGTCGGCCTCGTCTTCTGGCGGAAGAGCCCGCGGGCGGTGACCGTCGAGGCGGCCCGGAGGATCGGCGAGGCCCTGCCGCCCTCGGTGGTGCGCGTCGGCGTCTTCGTGGACGCCTCCCGGGACGAGATGGCGCGGGCGGCCGACGCCGCCTCTCTCGACCTGCTGCAGCTGCACGGGGACGAGCCCCCCGAGGCGTGCGAGGGCCTGCCGCGCCGGGCGTGGAAGGCGCTGCGCGTGGGCGAGGGCTTCGCGCCGGAGGACGCGCGGCGCTACGAGGGCCGCGTGGCGGGGATCCTCCTCGACACCGGCGGCGGCGAGCCCGGGGGCACCGGCCGCGCGTTCGACTGGTCGCTCGCACGGGGCGTGCGCGAGCGGGCCCGCTTCCTCGTGCTCGCGGGCGGCCTCGGGCCCGACAACGTCCGCAACGCCGTCGCGGCCGTGCGTCCCGACGGCGTCGACGCGTCGAGCCGCCTGGAGAGAGAGCCGGGGCGGAAGGACCCCGCGAAGGTGAGGGCGTTCGTGCAGGCGGCGCGCGCCGCGACGGCGGACCCCGGGGAGGACGAGGAGGCATGAGCACGGCACGGCACGCGGGCGTCTGGCCCGACGCAGCGGGGCGCTTCGGGCCCTACGGCGGGCGCTACGTCCCCGAGACCCTCATGGAGCCGCTGCGCGAGCTCGAGGAGGCGTATGCCTCCGCCCGCCGCGACCCCGGCTTCGAGGCGGAGCTGCAGAGGCTGCTGCGCGACTACGTGGGCCGGCCGACGCCTCTCGGCCTCGCCGCGCGGCTGTCGGAGCGCCTCGGCTGCCGGGTCTGGATGAAGCGCGAGGACCTCTGCCACACCGGCGCTCACAAGATCAACAACGCGCTCGGCCAGGCGCTCCTCGTGAAGCGGATGGGAAAGACGCGGGTCGTGGCCGAGACCGGGGCCGGCCAGCACGGCGTCGCCACCGCCACCGTCTGCGCGCTGCTCGGGCTCGAGTGCGTCGTCTACATGGGCACCGAGGACATCGCCCGCCAGGCCCCGAACGTGAAGCGCATGCGGCTCCTCGGGGCGGAGGTGCGCGGCGTCGACTCGGGCACGCGCACGCTGAAGGACGCGATCAACGAGGCGATGCGCGACTGGGTCACGAACGTGCGCACGACCCACTACCTCCTCGGCTCCGTCCTCGGCTCGCACCCGTACCCGGCCATGGTGCGGGACTTCCAGGCGGTGATCGGCCGCGAGGCCCGCGCGCAGGTCCTCGAGGCGGACGGCCGTCTGCCCGACCTGCTGGTCGCCTGCGTGGGCGGCGGCTCGAACGCGATCGGCCTCTTCTTCGCCTTCCTCGAGGACGGGGGCGTGCGGATGGTGGGGGTCGAGGCGGGCGGGCGCGGGACGCGGCCCGGCGAGCACGCCGCGCGCTTCCTCGCCGAAGACGGATCCGGGGCCGGCGTGGGCGTTCTCCAGGGCACCCGGACGTACCTCCTGCAGGACGCGGCCGGCAACGTGCTCGCGACCCACTCGGTCTCGGCCGGCCTCGACTACCCGGCGGTGGGCCCCGAGCACGCGCTGCTGCACGACGAGGGTCGGGTCGAGTACGCCGCGGCGAGCGACGAGGAGGCCCTCGCCGCCTTCCACCTCCTGGGCGAGACCGAGGGCGTGCTGCCCGCCCTCGAGTCGGCTCACGCGGTGGCCTGGCTCGTCCGCGAGGCCAAGTCCCTCGCCGGCCGGACGGTCGTCCTCAACCTCAGCGGGAGAGGCGACAAAGATCTGGGGATACTCGAGCTCGAAGCCAAGCGACGCCACGGCAATCCAGGGGGGTCTGGGGGGATGGAGTCCCCCCAGAACAAGGAAGCCGGCACCGGCCTGGGCTTCGATGGTCGCAAGTCCCGATGATCTTCGCTCACCCCACCCGGTGCACGGCTGCTTCGGAGGACTGAGATGAAGCGCACGAACGTCAAGGGGAACAGCCCCTACGAGCCGATCGTCGGCTACTCGCGGGCGGTGCGCGTCGGGGCGCACGTGGTCGTGGCCGGCACCACCGCCACCGGCGAGGACGGGAAGATCGTGGGCAGGGGCGACGCCTACGCCCAGGCCGTGCAGTGCTTCCGCAACATCGAGAGGGCCCTGCACGAGGCGGGGGCCAACTTCCGCGACGTGGTGCGCACGCGCATGTACGTGACCGACATCTCGCGCTGGGAGGCGGTGGGGCGCGCCCACGGCCAGATCTTCCGCGACATCCGGCCCGCGGCCACGATGGTGGAGGTGAGCCGCCTCGTGGACCCCGACATGCTGGTCGAGATCGAGGTCGAGGCGGTGGTGGGGGAGGACACGACGCAGCGCCTGCCGAAGAAGGGAGTGGGCCGGTGAGGGTCTCGACGCGGGAGGCCCGCTAGCGATGGGCCGCATCGGGGCGCGCTTCGCGCGGAGGAGGGCCGAGGGGAAGCCGGCCTTCGTGGCGTTCCTGACCGCCGGCGACCCCTCGCTCGACGGCACGGTCGAGGCCGCGGTCGCCCTCGACGCGGCGGGCGCCGACGTCCTCGAGCTCGGGGTGCCGTTCTCCGACCCGCTGGCCGACGGGCCGGTCATCCAGCGCTCGAGCGAGCGGGCCCTCGCACGCGGCGTCACCCTCGAGGGCGTCCTCGGCGCGGTGCGGCGGATCCGCGAGCGGAGCGAGCTGCCGCTGCTGCTGTTCAGCTACGTGAACCCGCTCCTGCAGTACGGCCTCGAGCGCCTGGCCCGGGACGCGAAGGCGGCGGGAGCGGACGGGGCGCTGGTGACGGACCTCCCGCCGGAGGAGGCCGGGGAGTGGATCCCCGCCGCGCGCGCGGCGGACCTCGACACGGTCTTCCTCGCCTCGCCCACGAGCCCGCCGGAGCGGCTGCGCCTCGTCGCGGAGGCGAGCCGCGGGTTCGTCTACGCGATCAGCCGGACGGGCGTGACGGGGGAGCGCCAGGCGCTCTCGGCCGACGCCCGGCCGCTCGTCGAGCGGCTGCGGGCGCTCACGGACGTGCCGGTCGCGCTGGGCTTCGGCATCGGGACCCCGGAGCAGGTGCGCGAGGCGGCGGCGGTGGCGGACGGGGTCGTGGTCGGGAGCGCGCTCGTGCGCTTCCTGGAGGAGCACCCGGAGGGGGACCTCGGGGCTCGGGTGAGATGGCTGACGAGCACGACATAGGCGGGAAGACGGACCGGCCGCCGAAGATCCCCGCGCGGCCCGCGCCCCCGGGCGCCACGGCCGCGGAGGCGGTCCGCCCCGAAGAGGGAGCGGCCTCCCGCGGTGCGGCCCAGGTGGGCGAGCTGCGCCGGCGGATCGACCAGATCGACGATCAGCTCATGAAGCTGCTGAACGCGCGCTCGGCGTGCGCGGTGGAGATCGGGCGGATCAAGCGCCGGATCGGGATGGCGGTCTACCAGCCCGAGCGGGAGAAGTGGATCCTCGAACGAGCCGAGCGCAACAACCCCGGCCCGCTCGACGCGAGCGCGGTGCGGCGGGTGTTCGAGCGCGTGATCGACGAGAGCCGTCGCCTCGAGCGCCTGGCCGGCGAGGCCGAGGCGCGCGGCGCGGCGGACGCGGCGGCGGAGCCCCCGGGCGAGCGGTAGGGAAGGAGACGAGGTGTCCATGGTCATCGTGATGGAGCATACGGCCAGCGAGGAGAACGTCCAGAGGGTCATCGAGTCGCTGGTCGAGGCGGGCTACGACGTCCACCGCTCGAGCGGCGTCGACTTCACCGTCCTCGGCGCGGTGGGGGTCCCCACGCGGCCCGTCGACCCGAGGCTCGTCGAGGTCCTGCCCGGCGTGCGCGAGGTCGTCCGCGTCTCCGAGCCCTACAAGCTCGCCGGCCGCACGTTCAAGCCCGAGGACACGGTGGTCGACGTGGGGGGGGTCGGGGTGGGCGGGCCGGAGGTGATCGTCATGGCCGGACCCTGCTCGGTCGAGGGCCCGGACCAGGTGGGGGCGGTGGCGCGCTCGGTCGCCGCGTCGGGCGCGCGCGTGCTCCGCGGGGGCGCCTTCAAGCCCCGGACGTCGCCCTACTCCTTCCAGGGCCACGGCGAAGCGGCGCTCGGGTGGATGCGCGCCGCGGCCGACGCGAACGGCATGGCGGTGGTGAGCGAGGTCATGGACCCCCGGCAGATCGAGATGATGATGCGCCACGTCGACTGCCTGCAGGTTGGTGCCCGCAACATGCAGAACTTCGAGCTGCTGAAGGAGCTCGGCCGCGTGCGCAAGCCGGTCCTCCTCAAGCGCGGCCTCTCCGCGACCATCGAGGAGTGGCTCCTCTCCGCGGAGTACGTGCTCTCCGGGGGGAACGGCCAGGTGATCCTGTGCGAGCGCGGGATCCGCACCTTCGAGAGCTACACCCGCAACACGCTCGACATCTCCGCGATCCCGGTGGTGAAGAAGCGGAGCCACCTGCCGATCGTGGTCGACCCGAGCCACGGCACCGGCCGGCGCGAGAAGGTCATCCCCATGGCCCGGGCCGCGGTCGCGGCGGGCGCCGACGGCCTCCTGATCGAGGTCCACGACAACCCCGAGAAGGCCCTCTCCGACGGCCCCCAGAGCCTCTACCCCGACCAGTTCGACCGGCTCATGGGGGAGCTGCGGATCATCGCCCCTGTCCTCGGGCGGTCCATTCCCCTCGCGCGGGGCTGACCCCCGGGGGTCGCGGTCGCCGAGGACGGGGGCGCGCGGCACCTCGTCGAGCGTCCTCCGAAGCACGCCCGCCCGACTAGGCCACGCGCCCCGGCCCGCCGCTCGGCAGGCGCAGCTCCACCCGGAACTCCGATACGCCCGGCCGCGCCTCGACGAGCGCGCCGTCGCCGTGCAGGGCGGCGAGCCGGCGCCTGACGTTCTGCAGGCCGATCCCGGTGCCCTTCCGTGCCGGGGCGTCGGGATCACGCGGGTTGGTGACCGCGATCCGCAGCTCGTCCCCCCGCCGCGCGGCCTCGATGCGGATCTCGCCGCCGTCGAGCCGCTGGGCGATGCCGTGGGTGACCGCGTTCTCGACGAGGGGCTGGAGGAGGAGGGGGGGGACCGGGCAGGCCCGCGCCGCCTCGTCGGCCGCCACCGTGTGCGAGAGCCGCTCGCCGAAGCGCACCTTCTCGATCGCGAGCAGCTGCAGGGCGAGGTCGAGCTCCTCGGCGAGGGGGATCGACTCGCGGGCGCCCACGGTGAGGCTGCGGCGGAGGAAGTCGGCGAGCCCCACGCACAGCCGCCGCGCCTCCTCCGGCCGCGAGGCGATGAGGGCGTTGATCGAGTTGAGGCTGTTGAAGAGGAAGTGGGGGTGGATCTGCGCCCGCAGCGCGCGCAGCTCCGCCTCGCGCGAGGCGATCTCGAGCTCGAGGGCCCTCCGCTCGGCCGCCTGCGACGCGCCGAGCGCGAGGAGCAGGTAGTGCAGCGCGGAGGTCAGCAGGAAGAGGGCCACCCCGAGGCCGAGGAGGAGGGGCGCCGTCTCCAGCTGCCGGGCGAGGAGGCCGGGGAAGACGTCGAGGCGGTCGAGGAGGGACGCCCACGCGCGGGCGGCGGCCAGCCAGAGGACGGCGGAGACGGAAGCGGCGACGAGCTGGGCGCCCAGCGAGCGGAGGAGGCGCGAGAGGCGGAGCGGGGCGGCCTGGCACACCCAGAACGCGCCGAGGCCGACGAAGCCGAACACCAGCGCGAGGGGCACGGCGAAGACGAGCGCCTCCGTCCACGCGAACGGGGCGGCGAGCACGAGCTGCCCCCCGACCAGAGCGCCGACGAGCGCCCACGCGGCGAGGTAGGCCCCGAACCGGCGCCAGTCGGCGAGGATCGGGTGCATGGGTCAGTTCTTGACCTCGACGCCTCCCATGATCGCGAGGCCGGTGACCACGAGGCGGCGCCTCGACCCGGCCAGAGGCCGCGCGTTGTTCACGAAGCCCCCGAGCACGGCGTTGCCCCGGCTCACGACCTCCCAGTCGTCGGGCACCTTGATCTCGATGCCGCCCCAGAACGCGAACGTGTCGATCACGGCGGGACGCCCCTCCGGCATCGACGCGCCGCGCAGGTCGATCTCGCAGCCGCCCATCACCGCCGTGGCCTGGCCGCCCTTGAAGTCCGCCGTCGTGATCACCGTCTTGGTGCCGCCCATGAACTGCACGAGGTCGAGGGCGGGGGAGGCGTCGGCGGGGACGGGCGGCGGGCGCAGGGCCTTCCACGCGATGTTGGCGCCGACGGCGAAGATCACGAGGGCCCACACGCCGGCGAACGACATCCGGCCCAGGCTCACGAGGAGGAAGGCGAGGCCGGCCACGATCCAGACGATCGCCGAGGAGCCACGCCCCGTCGGCGAGAGCAGCTTGACCACCCCGACCGCGACGAGGGCGAGGGGCCAGAAGCGGAACAGCGTGCTTCCGTCCACGAGGCCGAGGCTGTCGAGGGCGAGCACGAGCCCCGCGAGCATGATCGCGAGGCCGACGACGAGCCGGGGGGTGATCCTGACGTCGGCCGCCGGCTTCTCGGGGTTCCACGGGGGGGTCATCTCCTGCCTCCGACCATAACTTACGGCCAAACAGCAGCTTCCGAAAGGCGCGAATCGGCCAACTCCCGGCCGAAGCCGGCGGGTGACGGGGCCTTTCGACCTAGAATGCCGTAGATCGAGGCGGCATGATCGGCCAGACCCTGTCGCACTACAAGGTGATCGAGGAGCTCGGCCGGGGCGGGATCGGCGTCGTCTACCGGGCGCTCGACACGACGCTCGGGCGGGAGGTCGCCCTCAAGGTCCTCGGCCCCGCGGCAGGGCGCGACGCCGAGCAGCAGCGCCGGCTCGAGCAGGAGGCGCGGGCGGCGGCCGCGCTCGCCCACCCCGCGGTCGCGGTCGTCTACGAGATCGACGAGGCGGAGGGGGTCACGTTCATCGCGATGGAGCTCGTCCGGGGACGCCCCCTCGCCGCCCTCGTCGCCTCGACGCCCCTCGAGCCCGCGCGCGGGCTCGACCTCGCGATCGAGATCGCCGAGGGTCTCGCAGAGGCCCACGCCCGCGGCGTCGTCCACCGCGACCTCAAGCCGAAGAACGTCATGCTGACCGAGTCGGGCCACGCGAAGATCATCGACTTCGGGCTCGCCAAGCTCCTGCGCCCGCGTCCCCCGTTCGAGAGCGGGGCGGACACGCCGGCGTGGGGCGACACCGACCCCGGCCGCATCCTCGGCACCGCCGCCTACATGTCGCCCGAGCAGGTGCGGGGAGCCGACGTCGACGCGCGCAGCGACCTGTTCTCCTTCGGGGCGCTCCTCTACGAGGTCCTGGCCGGCGAGCCGGCGTTCCGGCGCGAGACCGGGGTCGAGACGCTGCACGCGGTGCTGAAGGAGCCGGCGCCGCGCCTGCGCGGGGCGGGGCTCGGCGCGGCGGCGCCCGTCGTCGAGCGCGTGCTCGACCGCTGCCTCGCCAAGTCGCCGCAGGACCGCTACCCGTCGGCGGCCGAGCTCCTCGCGGACCTGCGCGAGGCGCGACGCCGCCTCGAGGCCGCCTCGGACCCCGCGAGGCGGCCCCCGCCCGCGCCTCCCGTCGCCTCGCCCCCGCCCGCCGTCCTGCGGGCGCTCGTCGTCGACGACGAGGAGCCGGCCCGCCAGATCCTGCGCGAGTACCTCGGCCGGGCCGGGGGGGTCGAGGTGGTCGGGGAGTGCCGCAACGGCTTCGAGGCGGTCAAGGCGGTGAACGACCTGCGGCCGGACCTCCTGTTCCTCGACGTCCAGATGCCGAAGCTCGACGGCTTCGAGGTCCTCGAGCTGCTGGGCAGGGACGTCGCCGTGGTGTTCGTCACCGCCTTCGACGAGCACGCGATCCGCGCGTTCGAGGTGAACGCGGTCGACTACATCCTCAAGCCCGTGTCGCCCGAGCGTGTCGTGGCCGCCCTCGACCGGGCGCGCCGGCGGCTCCTCTCCCGTACGCCCCTGCCGGCGGCCGCGCTCGCCGCCGCCGCCCGGCCGGCCGGAGAGCCCGTCTCGCGCATCGTCGTCCGCCAGGGGCCGCGCGTCCACGTGATCCCCGCGGAGAAGCTCGACTACGCGGAGGCCCAGGACGACTACGTGGCCCTCCACGCGGAGGGCCGCTCGCACCTCAAGCAGCAGACCCTGGCCGACCTCGAGGGCTCGCTCGATCCCCGCCGCTTCGTGCGGATCCACCGCTCGTACCTGCTCAACCTCGACCGCCTCGCCCGCATCGACTCCGAGGGCGGCGAGCCGAAGGCCGTGGTGCTCGCGGACGGGACGCGGCTGCCCCTGAGCCGCTCCGGGTACGGCCGGCTGAAGGGGCTGCTGTAGGCCTAGGCCTCGCGGGCCTCGTCCGCCCCGATCGCGGGCAGGAGGCGCTCGGGGGCGGGGCTGTCGAGGAAGAGCAGGTTGAGCCGCGGCTGACCGTCCGCGCCGATCGAGATGTTGCGCACCTCGGCCCGCGTCTTGAAGTCCCCGCCGATCTCCTCGACCTGGAGGATCGCGCCCTTGAGCACGGGGAGGGTGACCGCCCGGACCCGGGCCCCCCACAGGCTCACGTCCTCGGCGACGGTCCTCTCCTCGACCGCGATCCCGCCGGGGGCGTGCTCCGCCTCGAGCCGCAGGCTGAGCCGTGCCACGTGGCGGGGGAACTTGCGCCGCTCGACGGGGACGGGGTCGCCGGGCATCAGGAACAGCTCGCCCGGGAGCGACTGCGCTCCCCGCGGCGGGTTCTTGCCGAGGAAGACGACGCCGATGCGCAGCCCGCCGCCCGGAGCGGGGCGCGCGTTGCGGACGAGCGTGTAGACGCGGTACGAGGGGTCGGTGAGGTCGTACTGCCGGAAGCGCTGGGGCAGCGGGAGCGAGAGGTGGAGGACCTGGCCGAGGACCACCGGTCGGCTCAGCCGCAGGCCGACGCCCCCCGGGGAGGCGTCCTCGCAGGTCGCCATCTCCTCCCAGGTCGTCCCGTCGCTCTCGCGCCCCTGGACGCGCACCGGGAGCTTGAGGGGAACACGCCTCTGCTTCCGGCGCTCGGCCCCGCCTCCCTGGGTCATGCCTGGCCGGGAAGCTAGCACAAATCGGATAACCTTGCGCTGATGAGCGACGCGTTCGCGATCGAGGTCGAGGGGCTGACCAAGGTCTTCCGGGGGAAGACCGCGGTCGACCGGCTGTCCTTCCGGGTCGCGAGGGGGCGCTTCTTCGGCTTCCTCGGGCCGAACGGGGCGGGCAAGAGCACCACGATGCGGATGCTCACCGGGCTCCTGCGGCCCACCTCCGGGGACGCGGCCGTCCTCGGGGTGCGGCTCTCCGGCGACCTCCTCGCCCTCAAGCGAAGGATCGGCGTCGTCCCCGAGGAGCTGCCCCTGTACGAGCGGCTGACCGGCGAGGAGCACCTGCTCTTCGCCGCCCGCATGCACGGCCTCCCGCGTCCCGAGGCCCGCCGGCGCGCGGAGGAGCTGCTCGAGTTCCTCTCGCTCGCCGACGAGCGGGGCAAGCTCGTCGTGGACTACTCGCAGGGCATGCGCAAGAAGCTGGCCCTCGCCTGCGCGCTCGTCCACGGGCCCTCGGCGCTCTTCCTCGACGAGCCGCTCAACGGCATCGACCCCGTGGCCGGGCGCGTGGTGAGCGACCTCCTGCGGCGGCTCACCGCGCGCGGGGTGACGCTGTTCTTCACCTCTCACGTGCTCGACGTGGTCGAGCGCCTGTGCGACGAGGTCGCGGTCGTCGACCGGGGGCGCATCGTGGCCCAGGGGACGCTCGACGAGATCAGGGCCCAGCGCGCGATCGCGGGCGGGGCGTCGCTCGAGGACGTGTTCCTGAAGCTCGTCGACGCGGACGTGAGGCGCGAGGACCTCTCGTGGATCGCCTGATCGCGCTCGTGGCGCTGCGCTTCAGGCTCGAGGCGCGGGCCCTCCTCGGCGCCCGCGGGCGCCTCGTGGCGCTCCTCGTGGCCCTGCCCCTCCTCCTGCTCCTCTCCGCGGCCACGGCGGGCCTCGCCTTTCTCGCCGCACGCGTGGTCGAGCGCGAGGAGCCGGCGCTCGTCCTCCCCGCGCTCTCCGCGGCGTCGGCCGTGCTCGGGCTCGCCTGGGCCCTCTCGCCCTTCCTCGCGGGCGTCTTCGCCACCGAGACCCACGACCTCGGCCGGCTCGTGGTCTACCCGGTGTCGTTCGCGACGCTCGTGGTCTCGTCGCTCGCCGCGAACGTCGTGCAGCCGGTGGTGCTGGCCCAGGTCCCGGTCCTCGTCGCCCTCGGCCTCGGCCTCGCCGGGGCGCATCCCCGGCTCCTGCCCGCGCTCGCGGGGCTCGCCCTCGCCTTCGCGCTCGTCCTCGCCACGGGGCAGGCGGTGGGGATCGCCCTGCACGCCGTCTCCCGCCACCGCCGCCACCACGATCGCGTGCTCCTCCTCGGTCTCGGGCTCGGGATCGCCCTGAGCCTGCTGCCCCTCCTCCTGCTCTCGCCCGGGGGCGGCGGCGCCCGCCGCCTCGCTCTCTCCCTCGTCGAGCGCGACGTGTTCGCCCTCGTTCCCCTCTCCTGGGGGGTCCGGGCGGCGGTGCACGCGGGCCGGGGCGAGGCTCTCTCGTTCCTGGGCTGGGCGACCGGGGCCGCCCTGGCCCTGGCCGCGGCCCTCGGCGTCTCGACGCTCCTCGCGCGGCGTCTCTACCGCGGCGAGGCCGACCTCGGCGAGGCGACGGGAGGCCGATCGGCCCGGGCCCGCATGCCCCTGCCGGGGGCGGTGGGCGCTCTCGTCGAGAAGGACCTGCGCGTCGCCTGGCGCGACCCCCGGCTGAAGGCGCTCGTCTTCAGCGGCCTCGTCGGGCCCCTCGTCCTGCTCTTCGTGCTCGGCCAGGGCGGGGGGGCGCGCCCGTCGCTGCTCCTCGCGGTCGCGGTGCTGTCGGGCCTCGGGGCGGTGGGCGCCAACACGTTCGCCTTCGAGCGGCAGGGGCTCGCGCTCCTCCTCGGCAGTCCTCTCGACCGGCTCTCGCTCCTCGTCGGGAAGAACATCGCCCTCGTCGCCCTGCGCCTGCCCGTCGTCCTCGCCATCGCCCTCGCCACGCTGCTCGTCGCCGGGCCCGCCTTCGTCCCCGCGGTCGCGACGGTCGCCCTCTCGACCCTCGTCCTCGCCGCCGCCGCCGACAGCTACCTCTCGATCCTCGTCCCGCTGCCGGTGTCGGCCGCGGGGCGCGACCCGAGCACGCCCGCCTCCGGCACGCGCGGGCTCGGGACCCTGGTCGCCCTCGTCCCCGCCCTGCTGGCCACCCTCGCCGCGGCCGTCCCGTTCGCGTTCCTCGCCTGGCTGCCGCTTCTCCTCGGCGAGCCGTGGCTCGCCGTCGCCACCCTTCCCCTCGCCCTCGCCGGCGCCGCCGCCGTCCACTTCATGGCCGTGGCGGGCGCGGCGCGGCTGCTCGAGCGGCGCGAGGGCGACCTCGTGGCGCGCCTCGCCGGGGAGGACTGACGTGGCGCGACGCCCCCGGGTGGCGATCGTCGGCCTCGGCCTCGTCGGGGGCTCGCTCGCCCGCGCGCTCCGCGCCGCCGGCCACCACGTCACCGGCATCGACTGGCCCCACGTCGTGCGCCGCGCCCTGCGCTCGCGCGCGATCTCGGCGGGGGCGACCCGGACCGAGCGGGGCGCGGAGGCCGACGTCGTGGTCCTCGCGGCCCCGCCCGCCACGAACCTGCGCCTCCTGCGCCGCCTCGCGAAGGTGGCCCGGCCCGGCCTCGTGGTCACGGACGTGTCGAGCGTGAAGGGCGACATCGTGCGCGAGGCGGCGCGGCTCCGCCTCGAGGGCTTCGTCGGCGGACACCCGATGGCCGGCACCGAGAAGCGGGGCTTCGCCGCCGCGCGGGCGGACCTGTTCCGCGGCGCTTCGTGGTGGCTCGTGCCCGGGCGCTCCGCGCGCGCCACGCGCGCCGTGCGCGGGCTCGTCCTCGCCGCGGGCGCGCGCCCGGTCCTGACCGACGCCGCGACCCACGACCGCGCCATGGCGTTCCTGAGCCACGTCCCGCAGGTCGTCGCCTGGGCGCTCTTCGACGCGGCCCGGCTGGACCCGGTGGCGCGTCGGCACCTGCGCCGGGCGGGCCCCGGCTTCCGGGGCATGACCCGCCTCGCCCGCAGCCCCCGCCCCCTGTGGCGCGACATCCTCGACGCCAACCGCCTCGAGGTGCGCCGCGCCCTCGGCGCGCTCGCGAGGCAGATCGAGAGGAGGAGACCGTGAAGCGTGCTCCGGACCCCGAGGCCGCGGCGGCCCTCGTGCCCCGCGCCCTCTTCGGCAGCAGCGTGGCCGTCCTCGTCCTGGGCGGGCTCCTCAACGTCCAGGGCCAGACTGCGCTCGGGCCGGAAGCGATCTCGTGGGGGGCCGCGGGGTGGGCGCTCGTCGCCCCCGTGGTGGCCGTGCTCGTCCGCGGCCGGGGCCTCGTGCTTCCCCGCGAGGAGCCGCGCTCCGGGGAGGAGGCGATCGCGCGCGCCCGAAGCGGGCTCGTCTTCTTCGCGATCCTGGAGAGCGCGGCCGTCCTCGCCGGCATCGCGGCGATCGTGAGCCCCCCGTGGTGGCCCCTCGCCGCGGCGATCGTGCCCCTCGCCGTGATGGCGATGAACCTGCCGCCGAGACGCTGACGAGGGGCCCCCGCGGGGACGTATCATCGCAGACGGCCGCGGGTCGTCCGCGGCGGATCGTCGCCTGGAGGTGAAGACCATGTTCCACCCGGGGAAGCGCGCGGCCGCGCTCGCCGCGGCCTTCGTCTGGCTCGGCGGTGCGGCCTGCAACAAGGGCGCCGCGGAGGCCGCGCTCGCGGGCGCGGAGCAGGCGCTCTCCGCCGCGCGCGCGGATCTCGAGAGGTACGTGCCGCGGGAGCTCGCGGCCCTCGACCGCAGCCTCGCCGCGGCGAGGGCCGACCTGGCGAACGGCCGCTACACCGACTCCCTGAAGGCGGGGCAGGAGCTGCCGTCGAGGATCGCCGACGCCCTCGCCGCGGCGCAGGCCCGCAAGGGAGAGCTGACCGCGTCGTGGAAGGGCCTGGCCGAGTCGCTTCCGGCGACGATCGACGCTCTCACCGCGAGGGCGACCGCCCTCGCCGCCGCGCAGGCGGACCTCGGGGCCCTCAGCCGGTCCTGGGCGGACGCGACCGCCGCGTTCGAGGGCGGCGACGTCGCGCAGGCGGTGACCCTCGCCCGGGACGCGAAGGCGAGGGCCGACGCGCTCGCCTCCCGCCTCGGCCTCGTCCCCGCCCCCGGGGTGCACCCGTGAACAAGGTGGTACCGAGCGCGAGGGAGGCCGTGCGCGACGTCCCGGACGGCGCGACGCTCATGCTGTCCGGCTTCGGCCTGTGCGGGATCCCGGAGAACCTGATCGTCGCCCTGCGCGACCACGGGGCGCGGGGCCTCACCTGCATCTCGAACAACGCCGGGGTGACCGACTTCGGGATCAGCCTGCTCCTGAAGAACGGCCAGGTCCGGAAGATGGTCGCCACCTACGTCGGGGAGAACAAGGTCTTCGAGACCATGTTCCTCGAGGGCTCGCTCGAGGTGGAGCTCAACCCCCAGGGCACCCTCGCCGAGCGGATCCGCGCGGGCGGGGCCGGCATCCCGGCCTTCTTCACCCCCGCCGGCTACGGCACCGTGGTCGCGGAGGGCAAGGAGGTGCGCTGGTTCGACGGCAAGCCCTACCTGATGGAGACGGGGCTGCGGGCCGACTTCGCGCTCGTGAAGGCGTGGAAGGGCGACACCGCGGGCAACCTCGTCTTCCGGCGCACCGCGCGCAACTTCGGCCCGATGATGTGCCAGGCCGCGCGCACGACGATCGCCGAGGTGGAGCACCTCCTGCCCGCGGGGGCGATCGACCCCGACCAGGTGCACGTGAGCGGGATCTTCGTCCACCGGATCCTCCAGGGAGCCGGGTACGAGAAGCGGATCGAGCGGCGCACCCTGCGCGGCGAGGGCGCGCCGGAGACCGACCCGAAGCGGCTGCGGATCGTGCGGCGCGCCGCGCTCGAGATGAAGGACGGCGACTACGTGAACCTCGGCATCGGCATGCCCACCCTCGCCGCCAACCACGTGCCCGAGGGCGTCTCGATCGTGCTCCACTCGGAGAACGGGATGCTGGGCGTCGGACCGTACCCCGAGGCGGGTCAGGAGGACCCCGACCTCATCAACGCGGGCAAGGAGACGGTGACGGAGCTGCCCGGCGCCTCCTACTTCTCGAGCGCCGAGTCGTTCGCGATGGTGCGCGGCGGCCACGTCGACCTCACGATCCTCGGCGCCCTCCAGGTCGACCAGGAGGGCAACCTCGCCAACTGGACGATCCCGGGCAAGATGGTCAAGGGGATGGGAGGAGCGATGGACCTCGTGGCCGGCGCCCGCCGGGTGGTGGTGGCGATGGAGCACGCGGCGAAGGACGGCCGCCCCAAGATCCTGACGCGGTGCACGCTGCCGCTGACCGGAAGGCGGTGCGTCGACCTCGTGGTCACCGAGATGGGGGTCCTCCGGGTGACGCGGGAGGGGCTCGTCCTCGCCGAGATCGCGCCCGACACGACGGTCGAGGCGGTGAAGGGGGCCACCGGGGCGCCGCTCCTCGTGGCCCCCGACCTCGCGACCATGCCGTTCTAGCCGGGGAAGCGCGCGCTTCCAGGGAGGAGATGGCGACGCGGAGCGTGGCGATCGACTGGGACGGCCTCGAGCGGGCCCTCACCCGCCGCCCGCGCGAGTCCGAGGCCTTCCTCGACACCCGGAGCGGCGACATCGTCTGGGTCACCCGGGGGTGGAGCGACGACCACGCCTTCTCCGACCAGGAGCTCGACGAGGGCCTCGCCGCGGGCCGGCTCGTCGCCGTGCTCCCCGTCCCGCCGCAGACCGAGCTCGGCTGGATGCGCGCGTTCGTCGACGCGCTCGAGGACGGCTGGCCGCGGGACATGCTCCGCTCGGCCCTCGACGGGCCCGACCCCGACCTGCGGTTCGAGGACGCGCTCGGCTTCTTTCCCGAGGACCGCGTGCGCTGGGTGGCCTGCCGCAACGCGCGCCTCGCGGCCGTGGTGCGCGCGTGGCTCGAGGCGAACGAGATCGAGCCGACCAGCGAGCCCCCGCGCTGGTACCACAAGGCGACCCGCGGGCCGGACGTGGCATGATCGAGGGATGACCAGCGGGCACCCGGGCGGACGCGAGCGGCTGCGCGAGATCGCGCGCCGGGCCATGCGCGAGCGCGGCTTCGAGCCCGACTTCCCGCCCGCGGTGCTGGCGGAGGCCCTCGCGCTCGAGGAGCCGGCCCGGCGCCTCGACGGCCCGGTCGAGGACCTGCGGGGGCTCGCCTGGGTGTCGATCGACAACGACGACTCGCGCGACCTCGACCAGCTCTCGGTGGCCGAGGAGCAGGCCGACGGCTCGGTGCGGCTGCGGGTCGCCGTGGCCGACGTCGACGCGGCCGTGCGCCGCGGGGGCGCGATCGACGAGCGGGCGAGGACGAACACGACGTCGGTCTACACGCCGGCCCAGGTCTTCCCGATGCTGCCCGAGCGGCTGTCGACCGACCTCACGTCGCTCAACGAGGGCGAGGACCGCCTGGCCCTGGTCGTCTCGCTCGTGACCCGCCGCGACGGCACGCTGGCCGGCTCCGCGCTCGCGCGCGCCCTCGTCCGCAACGAAGCCCGGCTCTCTTACGGCGCGGTGGCCGCCTGGCTCGACGGCCGGGCGGAGGCCCCCCCGGCCGTAGCCGCCTCGCCCGAGGTCGAGTGGCAGCTGCGGCTCCAGGACCGGGTGGCCTCCGCGATGAAGGACAGGCGCGAGGAGCGGGGCGCCCTCGCCCTCGCCTCGAACGAGTCCACGGTCGTGTTCGAGGGGGACCTCCTCGCCGACCTCCGGCCGGCCGAGGACGACCGCGCGAAGGAGATGATCCAGGACTTCATGATCGCGGCGAACACCGCGACCGCGCGCTTCCTGGAGCAGAGCGGCTTCCCCTCGCTGCGGCGCATCCTGCGCCGGCCGGCGCGCTGGGACCGCATCGTGGCGATCGCCCGCGAGGCGGGGCACGAGCTGCCCGGGGAGCCGAGCGCCCCCGCGCTGCAGGCCTTCCTGCTCGAGCAGCGGGCCAGAGATCCCCTGCGCTTCCCCGACCTCTCGCTGTCGGTGGTGAAGCTCCTCGGGTCCGGCGAGTACGGGGTCGAGGAGCCGGGGCGGCCCGCGGAGGGGCACTTCGGCCTCGCGGTGAGCGACTACACCCACTCCACGGCCCCGAACCGCCGCTACCCCGACCTCGTCACCCAGCGCCTGGTGAAGGCCGCGCTCGCCGGCCGGCCGTGCCCGTACTCCGTCGAGCAGCTCCTCGAGCTCGCGCGCCACTGCACGGAGCAGGAGGACGACGCCTCGAAGATCGAGCGCCAGGTCAAGAAGTCCGCGGCGGCGATGGTGCTCGAGGGGCGCCGGGGCGAGCGCTTCGACGCCGTGGTGACCGGCGCCTCGGCCAAGGGCACCTGGGTGCGGGTCTTCCGCCCGCCCGTCGAGGGCCGGGTGGTGCGCGGGGAGGACGGGCTCGACGTGGGCGAGCGCGTCAGGGTGGCGCTGCTCGGCACCGACGTCGAGCGCGGCTTCATCGACTTCGCCCGGGCCTGAGCGGGGCGCCTACAGCCGGCCGGCCTTCATCTGCGCGAGCAGGTGGTCGCTCGACCGCACGGCGAGGGCCATGATCGTGAGGGTCGGGTTCTGGCAGCCGCCGGAGGTGAAGCCCGCCCCGTCCATGACGAACAGGTTGGGCACGTCGTGCGACCGCTGGTACTGGTCGAGGACGGAGGTCCTCGGGTCCTTGCCCATCCGCGCGACGCCGAGCTCGTGGATGCCGTAGCCGGGCACCCGGTCGGGCACGGCGAAGGGTCGGATGTTCACGGCCCCCGCCGCGTCCATCATCTCCGCCGCCGACTCCGCCATGTCCGGGATCATGGCCCGCTCGTTCTCGCCCCACGCCATGTGGACCTTCAGGATCGGGATGCCGTACGCGTCCACCTGGCCCGAGGGGTCGATCTCCACGAAGTTCGAGAAGTAGGGCAGGCACTCGCCGAAGCCCACGAGCCGCACGGACGAGGAGGGGCTCATGACCGCCCTCTTGTAGGCCTCGCCGAAGCCCGGGGCGTCGAAGCTGAAGTCAGTGCCCTGGCCTCCCTGGAAGCCGTAGCCGCGCAGGAAGCGCTTCGAGCGGGGGCCGTCCTTCGTGTTGCGGAAGCGGATCACGTAGATGCCGTTGGGCCGGTTGGGCCCCTGGACGCTCGGGGTCCCCTCGAGGCCGGGGAACTCCCCGCTCGCGCCCCCGGCGACCCAGAGGTGGTCCATCAAGTAGTGGCCGAGCACGCCGCTCGAGTTGCCGAGCCCGGCCGGGTGGCGGGGTTCCCGCGAGTTGAGGAGGATCCGCGCCGACTCGAGGGCCTGCGCGCACAGCACGACCGCCCGGCCGCGGGTCTCGCGCACCTCGCGGGTCGTGCGGTCGACCCAGACGACGGAGCGGGCCCGGCCGCTGACGGGATCGGTCTCGACCTTCCACGCCATCGCGTCGGGCACGTGGGTGCAGCGGCCGGTGGCGAGCGCGTCGGCCACGGTGGTGAAGGCCGAGTTGAAGTACGAGTTCGTGACGCAGCCCCAGTAGCACGGGCCGCAGTAGTGGCAGGGGGCGCGGCCGTTCAGCGTGCGGGTGATGTTCGCCACGCGGCCGATCGTCACCGTCCGGCCGAGCTTCCGTTTCACCCGCTCGCGCAGGCGCAGCTCCGCGCAGTGGAACGGCATCGCGGGGTGGAAGCGGCCGTCCGGCAGCTCGTCGGAGCCCTCGGCGAGGCCGGAGATGCCGACGTAGTCCTCGACGAGGTCGTAGTAGGGGGCGAGGTCGGCGTAGGAGAGCGGCCAGTCCTCCCCGAAGCCGTCGAACGAGGCGGCCTTGAAGTCCCCGTCGCCCATCCGGTAGCTCTGCCGGCCCCACACGACCGTGCGGCCCCCGGTGACCCGCAGCCGCCCCTGCCAGCTGAAGGGCTTCCCCTCGGCCGTGGTGTAGGGCTCCTCGAGGTCGTTCGCGAACCAGTCCGCGTTCCTCTCCGTGCACGCGTAGCAGTCCGCCTGCACCGGCCGGGTGCGGCGCAGGACCTCGCGCTGCACGCCGCGGTACGGGAGATCGAAGGGCGCCCCGTGCTCGTCGAGATCGGTGATCCGCAGAGGCCGCCCCGCGTCCAGGAGGGCGACCCGGGCCCCGGCCTCGCAGAGGCGCTTCGCCGCCCAGCCTCCGGAGGCGCCCGAGCCGACCACCACCGCGTCGAAGACCTCCTGGGACGATTCCGCCATCGCCACCTCCCGGGGAGCGCGCTGCGGGGAGAGTATGGCATCCTTGCGCCCGGGAGCTCCCGGGCATGAGCGAGAAGCCGTCGTCGAGCCGTCGGAAGGTCCTCCAGGTCCTGGCGGGAGGCGCGGGCGCCGGCCTCGCCGCGCCCGCGGTCGGGGCCCAGGAGCACGCGCACGCGGCGTCCCCCGCGGCCGCAGCGACGGCCGCCCCCGGCGCCTCTGCGGTGTTCCTCGACCCGCACCAGCTCGAGACGCTCGCCTCGCTCGCCGAGGCGATCGTGCCCGGCTCGACCGCGGCCGGGGTCGCCCCGTTCGTCGATCGCCTCCTCGCCGCCGACACCGCGGCGCGCCAGCGGGCGTTTCTCGCGGCGCTCGGCGCGATCCAGGCCGAGTCGGCCGCCCGCTACGGCAAGCCGTGGCTGGGCCTCACGCAGGCGCAGAGGACCGAGCTGCTGACCGCCGCCTCCACGGGTCGGCCGGCCCACGCCCCACGGTTCTGGGCCCCCGGCCGGGAGGTCCTCCCGCCCGACGAGCCGCCCGCGCCGCCGACCCTGCGGGACCGCTTCGACCTCCTCAAGGAGCGGATCGCGACCGCGTACTACAGCTCGGAGGCGGGCATGAAAGAGCTCGGCTGGACGGGCGAGATGATCCACGCCGAGCCGCCGGGCTGCCGCCACCCGGGCGGCCACCCGTAGGTCGGCCCTTCCGCGCCGGCCTCCGTCAGTCGGCGCGGATCCGGTTCGAGGCGTCGTGGCAGGCGTTGCACGCGCCGCCCGTGATCGCCGCCTTCATCGCCCGCCGTGCGTCTCCGCTGCCGGCGACGTCCACGTAGAGGCCGGAGCCGAAGCTGACCCGCTGCGACGTGTAGGCGTTGCCGGAGGCGTCGGCGGAGAGGCTCAGCACCACCGTGCCCCCGCCGTCCGGGGCGGTGGTCAGGCGCACGGTGGCCCCGGGATAGACCGAGCCGCTCTCCCGGTAGACCGTCCCGGCCACGCTGAGGTCGCGGTGGCAGGCGAGGCAATCGCGGCCCGCGTTGTGGCTGGCGGCGGCGGTGAGGCTCCCGCTCGACGCGCCCGCCGCCGAGGGACTCCCGGAGGATCCCCCGCAAGCCGTCGCTCCTGCCGCGAGCAAGGCGGCCAGAATCAGGCTCGGCGCGCGTCGAGGGGTCATCTGCGCTCTCCTTCGCCGCGGCGGCGCCCGCCCCGGCCCCTCCACTCTAGCCCAGCCTCCCGCGCCGCTTCTGTCACAAGCTGTTTCGTTCACGACAGTTGACAGGCGCGCGCCCTCTCCACTATCGTTCGGCCATCCGGTCCAGCGGAGCGGGCGTACCGCCTGCCACTCTCCATTCCGCCGTCTCCATCCAGGTAACCGAAATGGCCACCGACGACCCCTCGTCCAACCCGCCGCCCGCCGCGGACGCGGAGCCGAAGGCCGCGAGTCCGGCCGACAGCGCCGCGCGCAGCGGCGCCCACCGCAACGGCGGACACCGTCGCGGGCGCGGCGGCCCGAAGGGCGAGCACTCCCCGCGCAAGCCGCGCCTGCCCCAGCGGGACGTCGAGGAGGACGAGCCGGTTCCGGACACGGTCGCCGGTGCCGAGGGGGAGGGGACGGAGGAGGAGGGCAACCGGCTCGACCTCGCCGTCCTCAAGGAGATGAGCATCCAGAAGCTCATCGAGGTGGCGAAGGAGCTGGAGATCCCCGGCGCGACCTCCATGAAGAAGCAGGAGCTCGTCTTCCAGATCCTGCGCGCCCAGGCGGAGAAGGAGGGCCTCATCTTCTCCGAGGGCGTCCTCGAGATCCTGCCCGACGGCTTCGGCTTCCTGCGCGCCCCCGAGTACTGCTACCTCCCCGGGCCGGACGACATCTACGTGTCCCCCTCGCAGATCCGCAAGTTCGACCTGCGCACGGGCGACACGATCAGCGGCCAGATCCGGCCCCCGAAGGAGGACGAGCGTTACTTCGCCCTCATCAAGGTGGACGCGGTCAACTTCGAGCCGCCCGACCGCGCGAAGGAGAAGATCTTCTTCGACAACCTGACCCCTCTGTACCCGCAGGGGCGGATCAGGCTCGAGACGACGCCCGACCAGCTCACGACCCGGGTGATGGATCTGCTCTGCCCGCTCGGCAAGGGGCAGCGCGCCCTCATCGTGGCCGCCCCCCGCACGGGCAAGACCATGATCCTCCAGGCGATCGCCAACGCGGTCACCACGAACCACCCGGAGATCGTCCTCATCGTGCTGCTCATCGACGAGCGGCCCGAGGAGGTGACCGACATGCAGCGCTCGGTCCACGGGGAGGTCATCTCCTCGACGTTCGACGAGCCGGCCGACCGGCACGTCCAGGTGGCGGAGATGGTCCTCGAGAAAGCCAAGCGCCTCGTCGAGCACAAGAAGGACGTGGTGATCCTGCTCGACTCGATCACCCGTCTCGCCCGGGCCTACAACACGATCGTCCCGCCCTCGGGCAAGGTCCTCTCGGGCGGCGTCGACTCGAACGCGCTCCAGCGGCCCAAGCGTTTCTTCGGGGCCGCCCGCAACGTGGAGGAGGGGGGCTCGCTCACGATCATCGCGACCGCGCTCGTCGAGACGGGGTCGAGGATGGACGAGGTCATCTTCGAGGAGTTCAAGGGCACCGGCAACGCCGAGATCGTCCTCGACCGCAAGCTCACCGACAAGCGGATCTTCCCGTCGCTCGACATCAACCGCTCGGGCACCCGCAAGGAGGAGCTGCTCGTCCCCGCCGCCGAGCTCAACCGGGCGTGGATCCTGCGCAAGGTCCTCTCCGCGCTCTCGCCGGTCGAGGCGATGGAGCTGCTCCTCGAGCGGCTCTCGAAGAGCAAGAGCAACCGCGAGTTCCTCGAGAGCATGTCGGCCGGCGGGTAGCCGCCCGCTCTCACATCCCGGGGTCGGGGCTGACGTCGCCCAGCCCGGCGCGGATCGTGAGCGACATCGTCTGCGACATCAGGTTCTTCCCCGACTTGCGCAGCGTGATCTTGACCCGGTAGACGCCGGCGTGCTGGAACGTGTGGTGAGCGGTGTAGCGGCGCTGGATCGCCGTGCCCTCGGTCCACGGGTCGCAGTCCGACTCCTGGACGCTCTTGCCGCCGTCGTCCCACTCCCATTCGACCTCGGGGCAGTAGAGCTCCTCGACGTCGTCGCCGCCCTTGAGCTCCGCCGTGAACATGATGTTGGCCGGCGAGAACGCGAAGCGCGGCGTGGAGCGCAGCTCGAGGGCGGGCTTCTTGCCCTTCTTGGGCTTCTCCTCCCCCCCTGCGAGCGGGACGTGGGCGAGGCCGAGAGACAGCGCGGCGACGACGGCGACGAGCTTGCGCACGAAATGCTCCTTGCTTCGGATGCCCCTTTTGCCATTCTAGTCCGAGTCGGGGGTCAGATCTTGAATCTGCTCATCGGGCGGGCCGCGGGCCGCGGGATGCGTCGATTCAAGATCTGACCCCTTCACGACCTACACGGGGACGCCCCGTAGAATGGCGGGGCATGAGCACGCCGCTGCGTCTGCAGCCCTCGCCCGCCGTCAAGGAGAAGCGCCTCGCCTCGCTCCTCGCAGAGCGGGGCCTTGAGGCGGACGACCCCGCGCTCGCGGGGCTGGTCGAGGACGCCCAGCTCCTCGGGAGCCTCGAGCTCGCCGGCGTGCGCGCCTCGTGGGACGAGGTGCGGGCCTCGCGCGAGCCGGGCCGGGGGGCGGCCGAGGTCCTGGCCCTGCGGCGGGCGCGGGCGGCGGTCGCGAGGGACGCCCCGTTCGGCGTCGCCGCCCTGCGCGCGTGGCACGAGGCCATCGCGGGCCCCGTCGGCTACCGCACGGGCGAGCGCGAGCGGGAGGGGCCGCCGCCCGCGCCCGCCGAGTTCATCGAGAGCCGGCTCGCCACTCTCGAGGAGTGGCTGGAGATGGCCGGGTCGCGGGACCTGCGGCCCGAGCAGGCGGCCGCCGTGGCCCTCGCCCGCGTCGTCGAGATCCTGCCCTGGGACGACGCGAACGGCCGCGTCTCGCGCCTCGCCGCGTCCCACCTCATGGAGAGGGGCGGGATGCGCCCGCCGATCCTGGTCGCCGGCGACGCCCCGCGCCTGCGCGCGGCGCTCGAGTCGGCCTTCCAGCTCGAGACCGGGCCGCTCGTCGACCTCCTCGTCGAGGCCTCGGGCCGCGCCCTCGACGTGATGATCCAATCGCTCAGCGCACGCTGATCCGCTCCTGCTACGCTTGGTTCGTCCGCCATGCACATCGACCTCCCCCCCGGTGTCGTGCGCCTCTTCGCCGACGTGCGCTCGGCCGGGGGCCGGCCGTTCGTGGTGGGCGGCGCCGTGCGCGACGCCCTCCTCGGCCTGCCGCTGAAGGACGTCGACGTCGAGGTGTTCGGCCTGCCGGCGCAGGGCCTCGAGCGGCTGCTCGGCGCGCACGGGCGGGTGGACGCGGTCGGGCAGGCGTTCCGCGTCTACAAGCTCTCGGGCGTCGAGGGGGTCCTTGGCGCGCTCGACGTCGCGCTTCCGCGGCGCGACTCGAAGGTCGGTCCCGGCCACCGGGGCATCGCCGTCCTCGGCGACCCCCAGCTGCCGATCGACGAGGCCGCCCGCCGCCGCGACTTCACGATGAACGCGATGCTCTTCGACCCCGCGACGGGCGAGCTGCACGACCCGTGGGGCGGGAGGCGCGACCTCGAGGCCCGCGTCCTGCGCGCCGTGGACCCGTCGACGTTCGGCGACGATCCGCTGCGCGCCCTGCGCGCCGTGCAATTCGCGGCCCGGTACGAGCTCGAGGTCGAGCCGGCCAGCGCCGCGCTGTGCGCCGCGATGCCGCTCGCCGAGCTGCCCCCCGAGCGGATCTTCGTCGAGATCGAGAAGCTGCTCCTGAAGGCGGAGAAGCCGTCGCGCGGCCTCGCCCTCCTGAGGGCCTGGGGCATGCTGCCGGTCGTCGCCCCGGAGCTCCTCCCCCTCGACGAGACGCCCCAGGACCCCGGCTGGCACCCCGAGGGCGACGTGTGGGTCCACACGCTGCAGGTCGTGGACGAGGCGGCGGCCCTCGCGAGGGACCTCGCCACCGACCGCCCACGGCACCTCGCCGTCATGCTGGGCGCCCTCTGCCACGACCTCGGCAAGCCCGCGACCACCCGCTTCGAGGACGGCCGCATCCGCTCGCGCGGGCACGAGGAGGCAGGGCTCGCGCCCACGCGCTCCCTCCTCGACCGGTGGGGCGTCCACACGCTGCTCGGCTACGACGTGCGGGCCCAGGTGCTCGCCCTCGTCGCCCACCACCTCAAGCCCGGCCAGCTCTACGACGATCGCGAGAGGGTCGGCGACGGGGCCATCCGCCGCCTCTCCCGCAAGTGCGAGCCCGACCTGCTCTACCGCGTGGCGAAGGCCGACTGCCTCGGGCGCCGGCCCGGCGCCTTCGCGCCGGTCGCGATGGAGTGGTTCCGCGCCCGCGTCGCCGAGCTCGACGCCTTCCGCCCCCCCGAGCCGCTGCTCAGGGGCCGCGACGTCCTCGCCCTCGGCGTCCCGCCGGGCCCGGAGGTCGGCCGGGTCGTCCGGGCCGTCTACGAGCGGCAGCTCGACGGGGCGGTCCGCACGGTCGACGAGGCGCGCGACGAGGCGCGCCGGCTCCTCGGCTACCGGCCGTAGGTCGTCTCGCGGTCGAGGACCTCGAGGGTGTGCGCGTAGAGGTCGTCCACCTGCGCGGGGCTGTTCGCGATCGCGGTGAGCCCGAGCTTGCCGAACTCGGACAGCGCGCCGATGAGGTGGAAGAGGACCCCCGACTCCGTCCCGTGGCTGTAGTGCAGCTTGTTCACGGTGAGGATGTCGACGAGGTCCTCCGGGAGCAGCCCCCGGTACTGCTCGGAGAAGAGGTTGTCCGTCGCCTTGTAGTACTTGGCGTGGCCGCTCGGCGAGAGGAAGAGACCCGTCTCCGGGTCGAGGCTCCCGCCGGTGAGGAACTGCAGGGCGAGGTAGGGATGGGTCGTGCCTCCCATGCGCAGGTTGATCTCGAGCGCGGTCACCCGCCAGTGCTCGGCCGGGGCGTCGCGGTGCACGAGGAAGTCGATCCCGAGGCGGCTCACCACGCCGTGCGCGGCCAGCACCCTCCCGATCGCGAGCCCCGCCTCCTGGACCTGGAGCCGGTAGTCGTCGCGGGCGGGGAAGCGGCAGCCGAGGAACACCTGCCCGCTCGGCCCGCCGAGGATCTGGTCGTGGGTCGAGATCGCCTGGACGTCCCCGCGCGGGCTGATCCGCAGCTGCGCGCTCGGGGAGAGCTTCTCCCCGGCCTCCACGAACTCCTCCACGATCCCCCCCATCCTCGAGAGCTTGTCGAAGTACGTCTCCGCGGTCTCCGTCGCGACCGCGAACTCGACCTGCCGCAGCGCGTCGCGCAGGGCCTCGCGCGACGTGGACTCCGGGTAGCGGAACAGGGCGTTGCCCTCCCCGGAGAAGCTCTCGTCGAGCTTGATCACCGCCCGCCGGATCCCGGGGCGCTTCGCCCGCAGCTCCTCGAGCGCCGTCTCGACGTCGTGGGGCGTGTGCAGGTCCTCGAAGCCCTCGGGCAGGGCCACCCCCGCCTCCCGGAACACCTTGCGGCTGCCCGACTTGGTCCCGAGGTGGGCGAGGCGCGGGTCGCAGCCGTTCAGGGGCACGCCGAGCAGCACGGCGAGCTTGCGCTCGTGGGGGGTCGAGTTGAAGACGGTCAGGTAGGCCTTCGAGGGGTCCGCGATCCCGGCCCGGATCCGCTCGATGAGCCGGGGCCGCGCGAGGATCTTCTCGGTGAGCGAGCGCGGGGAGGCGTCGTCCGCGCACAGGAGCGTCAGGCGGGAGCGCGCGTGGCTCGCCGGGATCCCGGCCAGGAACTGGAGGTAGTACTCGAGGATGATCGGGTGGATCGGCTGCGAGGTGACGTACACCATCCGCGCCCGGGGGTTGCGCAGGCGGATGAGGAGGAAGAGCAGCCGCTCCTCGTAGAAGCTCGCCCCCGCGATCTTGCACAGCTCGCTCTGGTCGAGGGTGAGCGAGGGCACCACCACCGAGGTGTGCGGCTCCTCCTCCCGCATCGTGAGCGAGTCCCACACCGCGGCGAGGCGGGGCTTGAGCCGCTCGAACTCCGCGATCTCCTGCTCGGGGGTGAGGTCCCTCGGGAACGGGGGCTTCGGGATCATCGCGCCCCCCTCAGAACACCTCGGCCCCTCGGCCGGCCGCCACGGGCTCCCCGAGCACCGCGTGGACGACCCCGTCCTCGTGCAGGCCGCGGGAGCGGCCGAGCGCCTCCGCCCGTCGCCGCACCTGCCGGAAGAGGTGGAAGCGCAGCGGTCCGAGGAGCGTGAAGTCCGAGGTCAGGTGCAGCCGCTGGTCCACGTCCTCCTCGGGGAAGGAGCGGGTGAGGATCTCGAGCCGCTCCCGGTACCAGGCCTCGCTCACCTCGCCGCGGTCGCGCTTCTGGTTGAGGATCATCACCTGGCGGAAGCGGTCCACGATCTCGGGGTGGTGGTTCGCCGCGAACACCCGCGGCATCACGCCGGAGCGGTCCCGCGCGAACTCGATCATCGTCACCGCGTCCCCCGGGGCGCCGCCCACGCCCAGCGTCTCGAAGCCGATCGGCACCGCCCACGCCGGACGCCCGCGGCGGGGGATCAGGTCGAACAGGCGGTTCTCCACGACCCGGAACCGGGCGCTCTCCCCGAGGAGCTCGGCGAAGCGGCGGAACCACGGGTGCTCGGCCGCCGGCCACGCGAGCACGTTCTCGAGGACGCCGGTGCACTTGCCCTTCTCGGGGCCCCGCAGGACGGGCTCGGCCGCTCCCGACCAGCGGCACAGGACCCCGAACGTGTGGCACACCGCGAGCAGCGCCGCGTCCTCGTCCTCCCGGATGGCGTCGAACAGCCGGAACGCCGGCTCCTCCCAGGACGGGTCCTCCCGAACGCCCTGGGCGAACGGGGCGACGCCGTCGTTCTGCCGCGGGTCGATGTGGCCCGGTCCCCCCGTGCCGACGTAGAGCGCGTAGCGCCCGCCCGGGGGGCCGGGGAGGACGCCCGAGCGGCGCACGTCGAACGAGAGCACGCGCACCCGCAGGCCCGCCTCCTCGAGCGCCCCGATCGACTCACAGCTCGCGTCCATGACCGCGTGGACGAGCGAGTCGTGCCCGAGGTTGGGCCAGCCGTGGTTCATGTCGAGCACGGCCACGTCGATCGCCCGCGGGTCCTCCGCCGGCACGTCCTGCGGGCGCTCCACCCTCACGTACTCGAACGTGCCGCAGGGCGCGGTCGACGGGCAGTCGGTGACGCAGAACTGCCGGCCGTGGCGCTGCTTGAAGGCACACTCGAGGGGCATGATCCGCAGAGTCTACCGGCCCCCCGGGGCCCCGTCCACCCGGGTCTCTTGCCACGACGGGGGGCGCGGAGGCAGACTCGCTCCCGGCATCCCGGAGGTGCGGCATGGGACTCGAGCTGAAGCTGGTCGCGATCGACAAGCCGGCCGACGCCAACCTCATCCTCGGCCAGTCGCACTTCATCAAGACCGTCGAGGACCTCTACGAGGCCCTCGTGGCGTCCGTGCCGGGGATCCAGTTCGGCCTCGCGTTCTGCGAGGCGTCGGGGCACTGCCTCGTCCGGGCGGAGGGGACCGACGAGGCGATGAAGGCGGTGGCGGTCGCCGCGGCGCAGTCGATCGGCGCCGGCCACAGCTTCGTGATCGTCCTCCAGAACGCCTTTCCCATCAACGTGCTCAGCGCGGTGAAGGCCTGCCCCGAGGTGTGCCGGATCTACTGCGCCACCGCGAACCCGCTGCAGGTGGTCGTGGCCGAGACCGAGCAGGGCCGCGGCATCCTCGGCGTCGTCGACGGCTCGTCGCCGAAGGGCGTCGAGGACGCGGCGGGGGTCGCGTGGAGGCAGGAGCTGCTGCAGAAGTTCGGCTACAAGCGCTGAGCGGCCGGATGCAGCGGACGGGCGCACGGAAAGGCCGAAGCGCCCGCCGCTGATCCGGCCGCCGGGGGAGACCGAGGAGACGACCCATGGGACTGAGCCTCACCTCGCCGGCCTTCGCACCGGGCGGGGAGATCCCCTCCCGGTTCACCTGCGAGGGCCGCGACCTCTCGCCCGCCCTCGAGTGGACGGGCGTTCCCGAGACGGCGAGAAGCCTCGTGCTGATCGTGGACGATCCCGACGCCCCGGACCCCGAGGCCCCGAAGATGACCTGGGTCCACTGGGTCCTCTACAACCTGCCGCCGTCACTCCGGGGCCTGCCCGAGGGCGTCGCCGCGAAGGACCTGCCGCCGGGGACGAGGCAGGGGACGAACGACTGGAAGCGCACCGGCTACGGCGGGCCCTGCCCGCCGATCGGCCGCCACCGCTACGTCCACAAGCTCTACGCTCTCGACGTCGTTCTCCCCGACCTCGGCGCGGCGACCAAGACCCAGGTCGAGGCGGCCATGACGGGCCACGTGGTCGCGCAGGCGGAGCTCGTCGGGACGTACGAGAAGACCGGGCGCTGAGGAAGCTCGCCTCAGCGGCGCGCGGGGCGATAGTCGGGGTAACGCGCGTCGCCGCCGCCGAACGTGACCCGCCAGGAGCGGCCGTCGGAGAGCCGGAAGCGGTAGATCTCGAAGCCGCCCGCGACCGTCGAGGCGAAGGCGATCTCCGACCCGTCGGGGGAGTAGACGGGGTCGTAGTTGAGGCCGGGCCAGTCGACGAGGACGCGCTCCGTGCCCGTGGCGAGGTCGTGCTCGAGGAGAAGGCTGCGGTCCCGGCGGGGGCGGCGGCCGACGTAGACGACCGCCCGGCCATCGGGCCGGAAGCGCGGCTCGCATCCTCCGACCGTCGAGAGGCGTCGCGTCTCGCCGCCCGCGGCGTCCACCAGCCAGATCTGGTGGCCCTCCCGGACGTTCGACGAGAAGACGATCCGCGTCCCGTCCCGGCTCCAGTGGGGGTTGCCGAGGATCGAGCGCGGCCCGTGTCGCACCAGGAGCCGCGTCGCCCCGCTCGCGCGGTCGAGGAGCCAGAGCGACTCGGGCCCGTCCCGGTTCGAGAGGAACGCGAGGGTGCGGCCATCGGGCGACTCGTCGGCCTGCCACTCCGTGTGGGCGTTCGTGCGCACGCGTCGCGCCTCGCCCCCCTCCGCGGGGACGGCGAAGAGCTGCCAGTTCCCCAAGCGGTTCGAGGTGAACACCACCCGCCGTCCGTCGCCGGTCCACCGCGGCAGGCCGTCCGTGGCGGGATGGGTCGTCAGCCGGCGCGGGGTCCCGCCCGCGGCGGGGACCACGTAGAGGTCGCGGTTTCCCCCTGCCTCCTTCTCGAAGACGAGCCGGTCGCCGCTCTGCGCCGCCGGCGCGTCCGCCCGGGCGGGCGCGCCCCGGGAGCAGGCGCCGGCGAGGAGCGACAGAGCGACGGCGCCGCCGGCCAGCACGCGCCTCACCCGAGGGCCCAGGCTCGGCCGCCGGCCGCGGGCCACGGTGTCGAAGCGCGCGAGCGACCCCGGCTCGAGGCGGCGGGCCACGGCCCATCGTGCCACAATGGCCCGCGAGAGGTGTCCATGCTCTCCCGGAGGACCGTCCTCGCCGCCGCGCTCGCCGTCTCCGTGGCCGGCCTCGCTCCCGCCGAGCCGCCTCCCGTGGCCGACGCCCCGCCCGTCCTACCCCCGGGCCTCGCGAAGAGGTTCGGGCCCGAGGCGCCGGAGGAGGCCTGGGTCGCGTTCCACCCGACGCGCGACGACGGCGCCTGGTTCCTGATCGACTACGAGTGGACCCTCGTGACGGGCCTCTCCGCGGCGACGCGCGCCGAGGTGCGCTCCGCCCGGAAGCTGCCGGCGCGCACGCCGCCGCTCCCGCCGCCGGACGTGGGCGTCGCCCTGCACGTGGTCCGCTTCGGGCCGCCGCGTTGAGCCGGAAGGAGGCCCTGGCCGTCGCCGTCGGCGTCGCCCTCTTCGCGGGGCTCGCGGTCGACTCCCTGCGCCGCTCGTCGGCGACCTACGACGAGCCCGCCCACCTCTCCGCCGCCTGGACCCACCTCGCCCTCCACGACTACCGCCTCTCCCCGGACCACCCGCCCCTCGTCAAGAGCCTCGCCGCGGTGCCGCTCCTGTTCCTCGACGTGAAGATGGACGAGAGGGACGAGGCCTGGGAGGAGCACGCGATCTGGCGCTTCGCCCGCCGCTGGCTCTACCAGTGGAACGACGCGGACCGCCTGCTCTTCTGGGGCCGGCTCCCCATCGTCGCCCTCGCCGCCTCTCTCGCCGTGGCCGTCTTCCGGTGGACCCGCGCGCGGCTCGGACGGGCGGCCGCCTTCCTCGCCTTCTTCCTCGCGGTGCTCTCGCCCGAGCTGCTCGCCCACGGCCAGCTCGTCACCACCGACCTCGGGGCCGCGGCCTTCGTCTTCCTCGCGGTGGCCGCCTTCGACGCCGCCCTCGAGCGCACGACGCCGGTCCGGGTCCTCCTCGCCGGCGCGGCCCTCGGGGCGGCGCTCGCGACCAAGTTCTCCGCCCTCGGCCTTCTCCCCATTCTCCTCGCCGTCGCCGCCGCCCGGGTCCTCGACCCCCGCCCGCTCGTGCTGCGCGCGCGCGGGGAGCGCCTCGTCGAGCGACGCTCCGCCCGCGCGGCCGCCCTGCTCGCACTGCTCGCTGCTCTCGTGCCGGTCGCCGTCCTGGTGATCTGGGCGGCCTACGGCTTCCGCGGCTCGTTCGGCGCCGACCCCGGTCTCGCCGCTTCGTTCCCGTGGGACGGCCTGCGCGAGAGCGACCCCGTCGTCCACCGCGCGGTCGACGCCGCGCGCTCGCTCTCGCTCCTCCCCGAGCCCTACCTCTTCGGCTTCCTGCGCTTCTTCGAGCACTCGGAGGCGCGGCGGGCGTTCCTCCTCGGCCAGCTCTCGGACACGGGCTTCCCGCACTTCTTCCTGGTGAGCTTCGCGGTGAAGACGCCGCTGCCGCTGCTGCTGCTCTTCGCGCTCGCCCTCCTCGGCCGCGGCCGCGACTCCTTCCGGCCCGGGGCCCTCGCCGCGGCGTGGCTGCCCCTCCTCGTGTACGCCGCCCTCACCCAGACCCGCGGCCTCAACATCGGCCACCGCCACCTGCTGCCGCTGTACCCGTTCGTCTTCGTCGTGGCCGGCGCCGCCGGGGCGTGGCTCCCGAGGCGCTTCGGCCGGCCCGGCGCGGTCCTCCTCGCCGCGCTCCTCGGCTGGTACGCGTGGGGGACGCTGCGTGTCCACCCCCACGCGCTCGCCTACTTTAACGAGACCGTGGGCGGCCCCGCCGGCGGCTGGCGGGTGCTCGTCGACTCGAGCCTCGACTGGGGACAGGACCTCTCGCGCGTCGAGCCGTGGATGAAGGCCCACGGCATCGAGCGCTACAAGCTGTCCTACTTCGGCACCGCCTCGCCCGCCCACCACGGGATCACCGGCGAGATGCTGCCCGGCTACTCGTCTCCGCGCGCGCCGCACGTCACGCGCGAGGTGAGCCCGGGCGACGTGCTCGCGGTGAGCGCGACCAACCTCCAGGGCGTCTACCTCGACGGGGAGGACCAGGCCCTCGTGGCGCGGATCCGCGACCTCGCGCCCACGGGGCGGATCGGCTACTCGATCCTCGTCTTCCGGTCCGACTTCCGCTGGCCGGCCGCGCCCTAGGGCATCGCCGCGTCCCCTGCGGCGTCCCGGCCGAAAACGGCGTTGCGCGCGAGGTCCCGCGGGTCCCACGGCGAGGGCGCCCCGCCGAGGTGGCGGTGGAACCAGTCGAGGTGGGCCGCGTAGTAGAGCACCATGTCGTACCAGCCCGGCCAGTGCCCGGACTCCTCGAACACCACCAGCCGCGACGGGACTCCCCGCCGCTGCAGGTCGGTGAAGAACGCGAGCGACTGCGTGTAGGGCACGCGGAAGTCCTTGCGCCCGGTCACGACGAGCGTCGGCGTGCGGAAGCGCTCGACGTAGGACGAGGGGCTCTGCCTCCGGTAGCTCTCGGGGTTCTCCCACGGCGTCCCGCCGAGGTCCCACTCGGGGAACCACAGCTCCTCGGTCGAGGAGTACATCGTCCGCAGGTCGTAGACCCCCATCATCGCCGCGAGCGCCGCGAAGCGGTCGGTCTGGCCGGCGAGCCACATGGTCGCGTAGCCGCCCCACGACCAGCCCATCGCCCCCATCCGCCCGCGGTCGACCCACGGCTGCGCGGCCAGCCAGTCGCTCACCGCCAGCACGTCCTGCATGACCTTGCCGTCCCAGTCCCTCGAGATCGCCGCCGTGAACTCCTGGCCGAAGCCGGTCGACCCGTGCGGGTTGGGGAAGGCGACCACGTAGCCGGCCCCCGGGTAGACCTGGGCGTCGCCGCGGAAGGCGTCGGCCCACTGCATCTGCGGGCCGCCATGGACGTTGACGATGGCCGGGTAGCGCTTCCCGGGGTCGAAGGCGTGGGGCTTCACGAGCAGCACCTGGATCCGTCGCCCGCTCGGGCTGTCGACGAAGACCTCCTCCATCGGGCGGAAGTCGACCTCGGCGAGGAGCTCGCGGTTCTCCGCGGTGAGCGGCGTCTCGCCCCCCGACGGGAGGGCCACGCGGAAGACCTCGGTCGGCTGGTGCATGCGACGTCGCGCGACCGCCGCCCAGGTCCCGTCGGGGGCGATCTCGAACGCGTCGACGTGGCCGACGTTCGAGACCACGGCGACCTCGCCCGTCGCGAGGTCGAGGACGTGCAGCGGGGTGCGCCCCTTCACGTCGGCGGTGAAGTAGACCCGCTTCCCGTCGGGCGCGAAGCGGAACGCGTTCACCCAGGCGTCGAGGCCCTCGGTGAGGACGCGGCTCGCGCCCGTGGCCCGGTCGAGGAGGGCGAGCGCGAAGCGGTCCGACTCGTAGCCGGGCACGCGCTGCCGGCGGAAGGCGATCGTGCGCCCGTCCGGGGAGAAGCGGGGCGAGCCGTCGAAGGCGGGGTTGCCCGCGGTGAGGTTCCGCGGCGCGGCGAGGCTCTCGGGCCCGGCGTCGAGGGAGACGAGGAACAGGTCGCTGTTCGTCGATCTCGCGGGCTCGGGGTCGCGGTTCGAGGTGAACACGAGGTCCTTCCCGTCGGGCGACACGTCGTAGTCCGCGCCGCCCCCGACCGAGAAGGCGGGCGAGTCGAAGTCCCCCGGGGTCAGGTCCCGCAGCGGCGCCTTCGGGTCCGAGAGGTCCATCGCGAGGACGTGGGTGCGCTTGCCGTCCTCCCACGAGTCCCAGTGGCGGAAGAGGAGCCGGTCGGCGACGTGCGCCCTCATCTTCCCCTTCTCCATCGCGCCGTCCTTCTTCCGGTTGCACGCGGCGTCGGCGCCGCACTCCGGCCAGACCTCGGCGGTGAGGAGCAGCCGCCGCCCGTCCGGGGTGAAGAGGAACGAGCCCACGCCGCCGGGGACGTCGGTCTTCTTCTCGGCCTCGCCGCCCGCGGTGGGCAGGAAGTAGACCTGCGCTTCGCCGGCCCGGGTCGAGAGGAAGGCGAGCACCGAGCCGTCCGGGGAGAAGGCGGGGCTCGCGTCGCGCTTGCCCGAGCGCGTGATCGCCCGCGCCCCCGTCCCGTCCACGCCCACCCGATGGAGGGCGGTCTGTCGCTCGATGGCCGGAAGATCGGTCGTCGTCACCGTGAACACCACGCTGCGGCCGTCGGGCGCGACCGCGGGCTCGGCGACGCCCCGGACGCGGTAGAGGTCGGCGATCGTCGCGGCGCGAGGGCCGTCCGCGGCAGCCCCGGGGCAAAGAGCCGCCAGCGCGGCGGCGAGGGCGAGGGTGCGGGTCATGGGCAGCGTCTCCTTTCCGGATAGGCGGGGAGCGTCGCGAGCCGAGGGTCCTCCACGGGCCCGCCGACCGTGAAATGGTACAGGTCGCGGACGCGGCCGTCGCGCAGGCCGAGCGTCTCGTGGACGACGTCGTCGAAGAAGCAGCCGATGCCCGTGCCGCGCCGGGACGCCGCCTCGGCCTCGAGGTACAGCGCCTGCCCCACGAGGCCGGCCTCCCAGTGCCGGCGGCGGTAGATCCACGCGGACTCGTCGAGCCCGTCGAGCTCGGCGAGCATCGCGACCGCGAAGGCCGAGTCGGAGGCGATCTCCTGGTGGCAGCTCGCGAAGCGGGAGAAGGCCCGCGCGTCGCCCTCCTCGAGGAGGAGGAGGGCGACCGGGCCGGGGCCCCCGGGGGCCGGGGTCCACGCGAAGCCGGGGCGCAGCGCCTCGCGAAGCCTCGCCGCGGCGTCCGGCGCGCGGGGCAGGAGGTACAGACCCGCGGCCAGCCCGGCGACGCGGTGGACGAAGAGGACCGGGTGGACGCGAGGGGGGCCAGCCATCGCGTCGAACGGCGGGACGCCGGGGCGGGGCACCAGCCGGTCGAGGAGGGCGAAGAACGTCGTGGCATCGAGCCCGGTGGCGCCGTCCATGGCGACGGCGCTCCGCCGCCGCCGGATGAGCGCGATGGCCGGTCCGGTGGCGCCGGGACGGGCGAGCTCCTCGGGCCGGACGGGCGAGAGCGTGTCCGCTCCCGCAGGGGCCGTGCGCGGCTTCACGGTCGCCCGCGCGACCTCGTCGACCGCCGGCCAGTCGACGTGCGTCGGGCTCAGCCGGTTCGGCGCGCCGTCCCACCCGCCCTCGCGCACCGCCGCGCGCAGCGCGTCGAGCCCGTCCTCCAGCCGGCGCGCCGCCTCGTCGAGCCCGCCCCGCGGCCCGACCACGAGGAGGGCGTCGGGATGCTCGCGGTCCGCCGGAGCGAGCGCGGCGCGGTCCGCCTCCCGGTCGAGGCCGAGGAGGGCCGCGACGTCGTCGTCGCCGGGCGCTTCGACGACCCGCGCCGCCCACCCGAGCGCCGCCGCGGCGTAGCGCAGCGACCCGAGCGCGTGGCCCACGTCGTGCTGGCAGTAGCGGAAGGCCCGCGCGCCGTACTTCCAGGCCTCCCGCCAGTGAATCGAGGACAGCCCGGCCAGGAGGACGTCGCCCGGGAGAAGCCGGGCGAGCAGCCTCTCCCCGTCCGGCGCGGGCGTCCACCGCCGCTCGAGGGCGTGGTCGCGCGGGGCGTAGTGGTGGAGGCCGGCGGGGACTCCCCTCCCCGGGGGCAGGAGGACGTAGCCCTCGGTCGGGTGGAGGTTCCCGCTCGACGGGTTGGCGCGCAGCGCCCAGCGGGACCTCCCGTGCTGCTTCCACGCCGTGATCCCGAGCGCGAGCTCGAGGAAGGCGCCGAGCGAGCACCGATCGAGCGGTCGCGGGGCGACGCCGCCCGGTCGGTGGATCGCGCCCCACGACGCGTCGAGCTCGGCACCGGCCAGCGCCAGCTCGAGACGCTGCGCTCCCGCGTACGTCCGGAACGGGTCGGGCTGGTTCGCCCAGTCGAGGGCGCCGGGGCCGGGGGCGTAGCCGCCGGGGCGGTGGGTGCTGAGGTCGTGGTAGCGGCGGACGACGGCGGCGCCGCTCATCGCCCGCGCACCGCGAACTCGTCGCGGGGGAAGAGGTCGCGGTTGGGCTCGACGTCGGCCGGGGCTCCGGCGGGGACGACCTTGGCGATCCGCTGGCGAACCAGCTCCGCGCGGGCCCGGCCGAGGTACGCCTCCGCCGCGCCGAGCCTTTGCTCCCACGCGTCGGGTTCGAGGCGCAGGGGCGTCAGGCTGCCGAGCAGGATGCCGCCGTCCGCGACTTCGAGGGCGTACGGAAACACGCGCAGAAACGTCGTGCGCACCCTCTCGGTGGGCGCCCACGTGCAAGCGATCCCGCCGGTCCGCAGCCGCCGCGCCACCAGTTCGAAGAACTCGAGCGAGTACAGGTTGCCGCTGTACGAGGCCTGGGGCCAGATCGCGTCGGCCTCGACGAGGTCGTAGGTGTCCGGCTCGGACTGGAGCAGCTGTCGGCCGTCGGCGATCCGGATCCGAACCCGCGGGTCCTCGAGGAAGTGGGCGAGGGCGGGGAACGACCCCAGCGGGAGGAGCCGGCGCAGGACCCGGGGCTGCGGGCTCGACAGCTCCGCCACGCTCACCGACTCGGTCTCCGCCCGGCACCCCGCCGCCCACGCGGTGTCGCCCGACCCGAGGCCGATGATCATCACCCGCCGGGGGGCGGGGTGGACGATCGCGGGCACGGCCCCGAGCACGGTGTGGGCGCCGCCGAAGGGGAACCAGCTGTTCCCCTTGCCGTTGATCGACAGCCGGAAGCGCCAGCGGGAGCCGGCCGGCTCCTCGGTGATCGCGACCACGCCGGTCGCGTCCTCCTCGAAGAGGGCCTTCGTGCCGGAGCCGAGGCCGTGCAGCCGCCGCCACAGCGTCTCGCCGTCGGGCAGGGCCGTGGCGAGAAGGGCGACGGCGAGCAGAGGGATCGCGAACACGCGGCCGTAGCGCCGCCCGCCGAGCGCCGCGAACACGACCCCGGCGAGGACGAGGGTCCGCAGCGTGGCCGCGGTGCCGAGGGCGTCGACCGCGACGAGGCCGACGAGGAGGCTCCCCGCCACGCAGCCCGCGATGTTCGCGGCCTGGAGGAGGCCGACCTTTCGGCCGCTGTCGCGGACGTCGTCGTGGACGGCCCGCTGGAGCACCGGGAACGAGAAGCCCATGAGCACCGTGGGCAGGCCGAACAGGAGGAGGGGCAGCGCGACGTACAGCCGCAGCAGGCGCGTCGCGTCGTTCGCGTGGCCGACGTCGAAGAAGCCGTAGCCGCTCCAGTACGCCGCGTAGAAGCTCTCCCCCGGCAGCCCGCGGACCAGCACGAGCGCGCCGAGAGCGGCGAGGGCGAGCATCGCGCACTGGGCGAGCAGGAAGGCGCGCAGCGGCCGTCGGATGCGGTCGACGACCCCCGTGGCCACCAGGCAGCCCGCGGCCGAGCCCAGGAGGTAGACGGCGAGGACCGTGCCGAAGGTGAAGGCGGTGGACTTCACGGCCACGTCGAGCAGCCGGAACCACGCGATCTCGAGCGAGAGGGCCACGAGGCCGGAGAAGGCGTAGAGGGAGAGCCAGAGGGCGAAGGGCTGGCTGCCGGGGGGCTCGACGGCGGGCGGGACCGCGTCCTCCTCAAACCGTGCCGGCGGGGCGTCGTCCCGGACCCGGCGGAGGAGCGCCCCTCCGCCGAGCCCCACGAGCACGCTCGTGGTGCCGGCGACGACCAGCGCTCCCCGGATGCCGAGGCGGGGCACGAGCAGCCACGGCGTCGCGAGGGCCCCGAGCCCCGCGCCGGCCATGTTGAGCGCGTAGAGCAGCCCGATCGAGCGGCCCGCCTCGCGCACCCCCGGCACGACCGCCCGCGTCAGCAGCGGCAGCGAGACCCCCATGAGGACGGTAGGCGGGCCGAGCGCGGCGACGTGCACGAGGGCCGCCGGCCACGAGGGGACGCGCAGGTGCGAGGCGATCGGGTAGAGCCAGTCGTAGTACACCCAGGGGCTCGCGACGCCGAAGGCGCCGATCCCCGCCTCGACGAGGGCGAAGCGCGCGAGGGCGGCCCGGCGGGAGAGCCTCGCGCTCCACACCCCCCCGAGGTGGCTGCCCGCGCCGAGGCCGGCCATGAAGGCGGCCACGATCACCGACACCGAGTAGAGCCCCACCCCGGTGTAGAGCGCGAGGATGCGCTGCCAGGCGACCTGGTAGACGAGCGCCGCGACCCCGCTGAGGAGGTAGAGCGCGGCCGCGAGCCGGAGCGTCAGGGCGTCGCGACGGGCCGTCATGGGCGCCCTAATCTGCCACGGCGGGCGGCGAACGCAAGGGCTCAGGCGGCGGCGCGGCGGCGGTAGGCCCCGGGGGGGGTCCCGAAACGGCGGCGGAAGGCCTTGCTGAAGGCGGCCTCCGACTCGTAGCCGACGCTCGCGGCGACCTCGCCGAGAGAGAGCGCCCCGTCCTGCAGGAGTCCGGCCGCCGTCTCGAGCCGCCAGCGCGAGACGTACGCGAGGGGAGGCTCGCCCACGAGGGCCGCGAAGCGGGCGGCGAAACGCGAGCGGGACATCCCCACCGCCTCGGCCAGCGAGGCGTTCGTCCAGCCCCGCTCCGGCGCGCGGTGGACGAGGGCGAGGGCAGCGCCGACCTGGCGGTCGCGCAGCGCCCCCATCCAGCCGCCCTGTCCCTCGGGCAGCGACTCGATCCACGCCCGGAGCACCTGGACGAAGAGGACGTCGGTGAGGCGCGAGACGATCGTCTCCGTCCCCGGCCGCGCCTCGCGGGTCTCCCAGGCCAGGAAGCGCAGGGTCGCTTCCAGCCACTCCGCGGCCGGCGTCTCGGCCGGCCGCAGGTGGATGAGCGGAGGCAGCAGCTCGACGAGCGGGTGCGCCTGTCTCCGCTCGAAGCGGAACGAGCCGCAGACGAGCCGTGTCTCCGGCCCCTCGCCCCCGCCGCGCATGACGAGGCAGCCGCCCTCGCTCCCATGCCGGCCGGCCATCTCCGACAGCGGCCGCGCCGTCGTGCCGAGCGAGTCGGTGAGGGTGTGGCCGGTCCCGTGGGGCACGACCACGAGGTCGCCGCCCGCGAGGGCGACCGGCTCTTCTCCCTCGATCCGCAGCCAGGCGCCGCCGCGCTCGATCACGTGGAAGTGCGCGTAGTCCGAGCGCTTCAAGGCCATGCCCCACGGTGCCTTGAGCTCGGACCGACAGAAGACCCGGCTGCGCAGTCGCACCGCGTCCATGACCGTCGTGAGGACGTCGCTCGCGTCGGTTCGCCAGGCCGCCGGTATGGGACGATCGGACAAGAAAGCGGGATTCTGCGACATCGGTCGTCCTGAGCGCTCGGACTATAACACAAGAAACGAGCCCGGCGCCGAGAGGCGAAGAACGGAGACGAGACGATGAGCGCAAACGCGAACGTGACGAACCCGGACCGGAAGAAGAGAGTCCTCCTGATCGCGGCCAACCCGGCCACCTCGCCGACCACGGGCTGGCCGATCGGCTTCTGGTGGGCGGAGCTGACGCACCCCTACTGGGCCTTCACCGAGGCCGGCTACGAGGTCGAGATCCGCAGCCCGAAGGGCGGTGCGCTCCAGGCCGACGGCTACAGCGACCCCGAGGACGCGAGCGGCTACTCGGCCCACGACATCCTGTCGCTCGGGTTCAAGAAGTCGAAGGCGCACGCCGCCCTCCTCGAGGACACGAGGTCGATCGAGGGCGTGACGGCCGCGGACTACGACGCGCTCTTCGTGACCGGCGGGCAGTCGCCGATGGTCACGTTCCGCGGCGACGCGAAGCTGCAGAAGCTGGTGGCGGAGTTCTACGAGGCGGGGAAGATCGTGGCCCTCGTCTGCCACGGCACCTGCCTGCTGCTCGAGACGACGCTGTCGGACGGCGAGCTCCTCGTCGACGGGAAGACGTGGACCGGCTTCGCGAACAGCGAGGAGCAGTTCGCGGACAGCTTCGTGGGCAAGCGCATCCAGCCCTTCTGGATCGAGGACGAGGCGCGGAAGATCCCGGGCACGAACTTCGTCGTCGACCAGCGCTTCCGCGAGTTCGCGGTGCGTGACGGACGCCTCGTGACGGGGCAGCAGCAGTACTCGGGGGCGGCCGCGGCCCGTCTCGTCATCGAGGCGCTGGGGCGATGAGGATCGCCTTTCTCGGCTATGGCAACGTCGGCGCGCCGCTCGCCGACCATCTGCGGCGGCGGGGCCACGAGGTGACGCTGGCCGCCGCCGATCCCGCCTCCGAAGGGGTGAAGAAGGCGCTCGCCCGAAACCGCGACCTGAGGGTCGCCGCGCCGCGCGAAGCGGTGGGCGGCGCCGAAGTCGTGTTCCTCGCCACGCCCTTCCAGGCGAACGAGGAGGTCCTGAAGGGGGTCGCCGCCGAGCTCGCCGGCAAGGTGCTCGTCGACTGCACGAACCCGGTCGGCCCGGGGCTGCGCCACGGGCTCGAGAGCCGCGAGTCGGGATCGCAGGCGGTCCAGAGGCTCGCCCCCGCCGCCCGTGTCGTGAAGGCCTTCAGCATCTACGGGTTCGAGAACTTCGAGGACAGCGCCTACCCGGGCTACGCCGTCCAGCCCGTCATGATGTTCTGCGGCGGCGACGCCGCGGCGAAGAAAGCCGTGGCCGGGCTGATCGCCGAGCTCGGCTGGGAGCCCCTCGACGTGGGCGGCCTCGAGCAGGCGCTGCACCTCGAGCACATGACGCTCCTCTGGGTCCGCATGGTGCGGGTGAACGGCGCCTCGCCCCACATGGTGTGGGCCCGGCTGCGGCGTTGAGCGTGACATGAAGGTTCACGCCCCCGGGCGCCGGGCCACGTGGTTCGAGCTGTTCTTCGACCTCGTGTTCGTGGCCGGGGTGGCCCAGCTCTCCTCGGCTTTCGCCGCGAGCTACGACCTCGGGGGGGCGCTGCGCTTCGTCCTCGCCTTCCTCGTGCTGTGGTGGGCCTGGCTGGGCCACACCTTCCACGCCAGCCGGTTCGACGAGGACCGCCCCGACCAGAGGGCCCTGGGCATGGCCCTGATCCTCGCCGTGGTCCTCACCGGCTACGGGGCGGGCGACGCTTTCGGCGCCCGCGGGTGGGCCTTCGCGGCCGGCCTCGCCGCCTTCAAGGCGCTGCTCGTCGTCGCCTACGTGCGGGAGCGCCGCCGGCCGTACGCGCGCGGCCTGGTGCGCACCTACGGGGCCCTCTACGCCCTGCAGGCCGTGCTCTGGGCCTCGTCGCTCGCGACCGCCGGCTCCCCCCGGCTCGGGCTCTGGCTCGCCGCCCTCGCGATCGACTTCGTGACGCCGTTCCTGGTCGCTCCGCACACGCACGGAGTTCCGCCCCATCCTGAGCACCTGCCCGAGCGGTTCGGCCTCTTCACCATCATCCTGCTCGGCGAGAGCGTCGCCGCGGCCATCCACGGCCTCGGCCACGCCGAGCCGCTCCGCGTCGAGTCGATCGTGATCGTCGTCTCCGCCGCGCTCGTCGCGTTCCTCTTCTGGTCCGGCTACTTCGAGCGCGCGCGAGGTGTCGCCGAGCGCCACGTGGACCACGCGGCCGCCGGGCGCCGGCTGCGTCTGTGGGCCTACGGGCACGTCCCTCTCTACCTCGGCGTGGCCGGCCTCGCCGCGGGGACCGTGGCGCTCGCCGGCCATCCCGACGCCCACGGCGTCGAGCCCTGGCTCTTCGCGGGCGCGGCGGCGCTCGGGATGCTCGGTGTGACGACGGTGGCGGCGAGCCACGGTGGCGACATCGGCCAGGCGCTCGCCGCGGCCGGGCCGCACTATGCGGTGGCCGCGGCGACGGCCGCGCTACCCCTCGTGTTCGCCGGTTACCTGGCAGTGCCGGCGTGCGCGGCGGCCGCCGCCGTGCAGGTCGCCGTCTCGGCCCGCCGCCGCGCCGGCTGACCCCGGCCCCATTCGACGGCCCGCCGGCGCAGGCGGTCCGACTTGGGGTAGTCTTCTCCCGTCATGATCCCGAACGAGACCCCAGGGCTCACCCGCCGCCGCTTCGTCGCCACCGCCGCCGCCGCCGCCGGCGTTTCGATCCTCCCCCGCCACGTCCTCGGCGGGCCGCGCTTCGTGGCCCCGAGCGACACCGTCCACGTCGCGGTCATCGGCGTCGGCGGCCAGGGGCGCACGAACGTCCGCGCCCTCTTCCACGAGCCCGACTGCCGGATCGTGGCGATCGCCGACCCGTGCGAGGAGTGGGACCTCACGCCCTTCTACTACGGGGGCAAGGCCGGCCGGGGGCCGGTCCGGGCCGAGATCGAGGCCCACTACCGCCAGAAGACGCCGGGCTACTCCTGCGCCGTGTACGAGGACTTCCGGGTCCTGCTGGAGAAGGAGAAGGGGATCGACGCCGTCCTCGTCGCCACCCCGGACCACTCGCACGCCTACGTCTCGATCCTCGCGATGAAGGCCGGCAAGCACGTCTACTGCGAGAAGCCTCTGACCCGCGACATCTGGGAGGCGCGCACGGTGGCGAAGGTCGCGGCGGAGACGGGCGTCGCGACGCAGATGGGCAACCAGGGCCGCTCGACCGAGGGGCACCGCCAGACGGCCGAGTGGATCTGGGACGGGGCGATCGGCGCCGTGCGCGAGGTGCACGCCTGGGGCGGGATCTTCCCGTTCGCCGCGGGCCGCGGCCGGCCGCCGGGCGAGCCCCCGGTGCCGCCCGGCCTCGACTGGGACCTCTGGCTCGGGCCCGCGGAGTGGCGTCCCTACCACCCCGCGTACGCGCCCTTCGGCTGGCGCGGCTACTGGGCCTTCGGCGGCGGGGCGCTTCCCGACCTCGCCATCCACCACCTCGACCCCGCCTTCAACGCGCTCTTCCTCGACGCGCCCCGCACGGTCGAGGCGACGGCCACCGGGGGGGTGGACCCGGAGACCGTCGCCTTCGGCATGCTCGTGACCTGGCGCTTCGGCGAGCGGCAGACCGAGCGCGGCACGATGGCGCCGCTGAGCGTCCAGTGGTACGACGGGGGCCTGCGTCCGCCCACGCCCCCCGGCGTCGACCCCGACGACCCGCGCCAGCGCCTCGGCGAGGGCGGCAGCGGGGTCACGTTCGTCGGTGAGAGGGGAATCATCACCTGCGCGGGGTGGTCGGGCATGCCGCGCCTGCTTCCCCTGGAGCGGCATCGCGACTACGTGCGCCCGGAGAAGACGCTGCCCCGGGTGGAGGGGCACCACGCCGACTGGCTCCAGGCGTGCAAGGGAGGCCGCCCGGCCAGCTCGAACTTCGGCTACGGCGCCCGCCTCGTCGAGTTCATCGCGCTCGGCAACGTCGCCCTGCGCACGCAGAGGCAGATCACGTGGGACGCGCCGGGCATGAGGGCGACGAACGCGCCCGAGGCCGACGCCTTCCTCAAGCGTCCCTATCGCGCGGGCTGGGAGCTGCCGCTGTAGAGCCGCGCTCGGCGCGGGGCGCGTCCGTGCGCACGGAGGCGTTCCCGCGCTAGACTCCCGCCCTTCCCGCATCGCCTCGCCCCCTCCGGCAGGCGAGACGTCCCGGAGGTGCCGCGTGGCCGGGCCGGACCGCACGACCAAGGAGCGTCGCCGCCACCCGCGGTGGCGGCTGCGCCTGCCCGTACGCGTGCAGGGGAGCGAGCCGGACGGCTCCCCCTTCGAGGAGATGACGAGCTGCACCGACGCCTCCGCGGGAGGGGCCAGCATCCGCCTCGCTCACCCCGTCCGGCAGGGGCAGGTGCTGCTCCTGTCGCTCCCGCTTCCCGCGCAGTTTCGGCAGTACGACGTCACCTCCCAGTCGTACCGCGTCTACGCCCTCGTCCGCTCGGCCACCCCCTCGCCCGGAGAGCCGGCCCGCGTCGGCCTCCTCTTCTACGGCCGCCACCCGCCCGAGGGGGCGGCGTCGCTTCCGGGAGGGCTCTTCCTGATCGAGGGCGACCCTCGCCCGGCCTCGTCCGTGACCGCGATCGCCGTCCGGCTGCGCCTGCCGGCCGAGCAGGCGCCGGGGGGCGTGGAGCAGGAGGAGCGAGCGGCGGTCGAGCGCGTCGGCGAGCGGGGCGTGAGGGTGAAAGTCGGGCGGCTGCCCCTCATGCGGGGCGCGGTCCTCCGCCTCGAGGAGATCGGCGGCGAGTTCGCGACCTCGGCCGAGGTGGAGCAGCTGCGCATCGGCACAGACGGCGCGCCGAGCGTCGACCTCGTCTTCCTCGACGGGCCCCCGCCCGAGCGGTGGGGCCCGCCGCGGGGCGAGCCCTAAGCCGACGCGAGCGCGAGGGCGCCGACCACGAGCGCCGAGTAGGCCACGAGGAAGACGAGGCCGTAGCCGAGGATGTCGCGGAACTCGAGCCGCGCGACGCCGAGGAGCGGGATGGCCCAGAACGGCTGCACGAGGTTCGTGGCCATGTCGCCGTACGCGTAGGCCATGGCGACCGACGTCGCGCCCACGCCCAGCTCCGCCGCGGCCCCGAGCACGTACGGCGCCTCCATCGCCCACTTCGCCCCGCCCGAGGGGACGAGGGAGTTGAGCACGGCCGAGTAGGCGAAGACGACGAGCGGGAAGCTCCCGGGGCTCGACACGGCGAGAAAGGCGTGGGTCAGCGACTCCACGAGGCCGGTGTCCCTGATGATCCCGTAGATCCCCGCGTAGAGGGGGAACTGGAGCACGACCCCGTGCAGCGGGCGCGAGGCCTCCTCGGCGGCCTTCCCCAGCGAGGCCGGGCTCGGATGCAGGAGAAGGCCGAGGGCGAGCGCCACGAGGTTCACGCTGTCGAGCGTCGCGGCGAACGTGCCGGCCCGGGCCTGCAGGAGCAGGGACGCGAGGGCGAGAAGCCCGAGCCCGCGGTTGAGCCAGGGGCCGTGCACGAGGCGCTCGGCGGGCGTGGGCGACGCCGGCGGCCCCGGCGGCTCGAAGGACGAAAGCTGAGACAGCACCCGCGGCGGCACGGCGACGGTGCGCTCGCGGGGCGGGTGGAGGAGGGCCGCGAAGGCCGTCAGCACCACCACGACGGCCGTCATCAGGCCCAGGTTCGTCGCGGTGAAGATCGTCTGGGACAACGGGACGACGCCCGCGACGAGGCCGTCCCGGATCATGAAGTTCCCCGGCGTCGCGAGCAGGAGCGGCACCGAGCCCGACGGGCCTCCGTGCCATGTCGTGCCCATGCCGAGGTAGGCGACGGCGACGAGGAGGCGGTAGTCGGCGTCGGGCCGGGCCCGGCCGATCGCCCGCACGAGCATGGCCGAGGCGATGAGGCCGACGCCCCAGTTCAGCCAGCACAGGACCATCGACAGCAGGGCCGTCCAGGCCACGGCCGACCGGGACCCCCGGGGCACGCGGGCGAGCGTCTCGAGCGCCCGCGCGACCGGGGGCGCCACTGCGAGCACGTAGCCGGCAAAGATCACGAGCGCGATCTGCATGCCGAACGACAAGAGCGCCCACACGCCGCCGCCCCACGCGGACACGCACTGGGCGGGGGACGCGCCGCCCACGAAGAGCCCGAGGGCGAGGGCGAGCAGGGTGAGGAGGGCGGCGATCGAGAACGCGTCCGGCACCCAACGGGCCGAGAGGCGGGCGAGGGCGTCGGCGAGGCGCGGAAGCAGGCCGCCCACGGCTCAGGCGGGGAGCGGCTCGAAGAGCGCGGTGAAGTGGCGGAGCACGGCGGGTGCCTTGGCGATGCGGTAGCCGCGGAGGCGGTCCTTCATCCCCGCGACCCCGACCACCGCCTCCGCCACGTAGTCGATGTGCGACTGCGTGTACACCCGGCGGGGGATGGCGAGGCGGACGAGGTCCATGGCCCCCTCTCTCTCCGTCCCGTCCGGCTGGAGGCCGAACATCACCGTGCCGATCTCGACCCCGCGGATGCCCGCCTCGACGTAGAGCGCGTTGGCGAGGGCGATTCCGGGGTACTGCAGCGGGGGGACGTGCGGGAGGAGCGCCCGCGCGTCGATGTAGACCGCGTGGCCTCCGGCCGGCCGGATGACCGGGACCCCCGCCGCCACGAGCCGCTCGTGGAGGTACTCGGTCGAGCGGATGCGGTAGCGAAGGTACGACTCCTCGACCACCTCCTCGAGCCCGCGGGCCACCGCCTCGAGATCGTAGCCGGCGAGGCCCCCGTAGGTCGGGAAGCCCTCGGTCAGGATGAGCAGGTTGCGGCAGCGCTCGGCCCAGGCGTCGTCGTCGAGCGCGAGGAAGCCCCCGATGTTCGCGAGGCCGTCCTTCTTGGCCGACATCGTGCAGCCGTCGGCGAGCGAGAACATCTCCTGGGCGATCGACTTGGGCGTGCGGTCGGCGAAGCCCTCCTCGCGCGTCTTGACGAAGTAGGCGTTCTCCGCGAAGCGGCAGGCGTCGAGGAAGAACGGCTTGCCGTAGCGGTCGCACAGCTCGCGCACGCCGCGAAGGTTCTCGATCGAGACGGGCTGGCCGCCCCCGGTGTTGTTGGTGACCGTGACCATCACGAGGGGCACCCGCGCCCCGTCCGTCTCGAGCGTCCGCTCGAGGGCGGCGAGGTCGACGTTGCCCTTGAAGGGGTGGACCTGCGACGGCACGCGCCCCTCCGGGATCACGAGGTCGCGTGCCTCCGCCTCCTCGACCTCGACGTTGGCGCGGGTCGTGTCGAAGTGGTTGTTGTTGGGGACCACGTCCCCGGGCTTCAGCACGCTGTGGAAGAGGATCCGCTCCGCGGCCCGGCCCTGGTGGGTGGGGATGACGTGGCGGAAGCCGGTGAGGTCCTGCACCACGTCGCGAAAGCGGTAGAAGGAGCGGCTGCCCGCGTAGGACTCGTCGCCCTGCATGATCGCGCCCCACTGGGCGGCCGACATCGCCCCCGTGCCGGAGTCGGTCAGGAGGTCGACGAGCACGTCCTCCGCGTGCAGCCGGAAGACGTTGTAGCCGGCCTCCGCGAGCGCCCGCTCGCGGTCCTCGCGGTGGGTGAACTTCACCGCCTCCACCGACTTGATGCGGAACGGCTCGATGATCGTCTTGAAGTGCAGCATGGCGCGCCCCTTCCTGCGGCGAGTATAGTCTCGCGCCCCGCGGCGGCTCAGGCCGCGGCCGGGCGCGGCCGCGACAGCCGCAGGAGCCCGATGCCGAGCAGGACGGCGACCCCCGCCACGAGGGCCTCCCGACCGGTGGCCCCCGAGGCGACGAGGACCGCCGCCACCGCGAGGGTGGGGAGGGCCGGCCAGGCCTGGCCGGGGACGAGGCCTCGCTCGCGGCGACGGGCGAGGGCGACGAGGGCGAGGGCGCTCGTCCCGAACTGGGCGAGGACGGCGATGCTCGACAGCGCGAACAGCTCGCCGAGCTCGCCGAGGCTGACGATCAGGCAGACCACGAGCCAGGTGACGACGAGGGCCCGCGTGGGCACGCCGGAGGGCGAGACGCGGTCGAGGGCGAAGAGCTCGCGGCCCCCGGAGGCGAAGGCGGAGAGGTAGCGGGGCGTGGTGACCATCATCCCGAAGGCGATGCCGAGGGCCGACACGCTCGTCCCCGCCGCCACGAGTCGGGACAGGGGCGACCCGCCGAAGACCGCCGCCGCGTCGGCGAGAGGGGCGCTCGACGCCGCGAGCTGCGGCAGCGCGCTCACGCAGGCGAGCACGAGGGCGGCGTAGAGGGCGATCGCGAGGACGAGCGAGGCCACGGTCGCGAAGGGCACCGAGCGCGCCGAGGCCCGCACCTGCCCGGCGATCACGGGCACGATCTCGAAGCCCTGGCAGGCGAAGACGGCGGTGAGAGCGGCCCTCAGCCAGCCGGCGTGGGGGGCCGCCGGCGCGGGCGCGGCGGGCCCGCCCCCCGCGAGGGCGAAGGCGGCGACCAGGAGGAGGAGCGGCAGGAGCTTGAGGACGGTGAGGGCAGTCCAGACCCGCGCGGAGACGCGCAGCCCGGAGGCCACGACGGCGGCGAGGACCGTGGTGAGCAGGGCGGGGGCCAGGCGGGCGAGAGGGCCCGCGGCACCCGCGGGAAGGAGGGCGCGGGTCAGCCCGACGATCACCGCCGCGGCGCTGAAGATCGCGCTCACGTAGGCGATCCAGCCGACCAGGAACGACGCCCGGTCCCCGAACGCCGCCCGCGCGAAGACCACCGGCCCCCCGTCCTCGTCGAAGCGCCGGCCGAGGGCGGCGAAGGTGAGGGCGGCGGGCAGCAGGGCGAGCCCGGTCAGGACGAAGACGGCCACCGCGCCGAGGCCGGGGGCGCTCGCCGCCACCGCGGCGGGGATGAAGAAGATGCCGACCCCCACGATCCCGTTGAGGCCGAGCGCGACGAGCTGCAGCGGGCCGACCGGGCGCATGGGGGCGACTTCACCACAAGGCGGACGCGAAGACAAAGCCTTGCCGGGGCCCCGGGGTCGTCACTATCATCGTTGCCGTCACATCCTCTCGCCGGGAGGCTCGCATGCGACGTGCCGCGTGGTTCGCCATCGTCTCGTTGGCCTCGATGCCGGCGGCCGTCGCCCAGGCGCCCCCGCCGGGGCTCCCCCCGTCGACGCCGAAGATCCCGTCGCCGCCCGACGGCGGCGTCGCGGCCGTGTCCGGCGCCTACGCCTACCGCACGTACTGCGCGAGCTGCCACGGACCGGCAGGCAAGGGCGACGGACCCCTCGCGGAGAGCCTGCGCTTCCACCCCCCGGACCTGTCGCTGATCGCGAAGCGCAGCGGGGGGGAGTACCCCGCGGAGAAGGTCCACCGCATCGTCGACGGCCGCCGGCCCCTCCCCGGCCACGGAGGCCCCGACATGCCGATCTGGGGCGACGCCTTCAAGAACCCGGAGACCGGGTTCGACGAGGCCTCGGTGAAGGAGAAGATCCGGGCGGTCGTCGAGTACGTGCGCACGCTCCAGGCGAAGTAGGGCGTCTTCGCGGGTCGGGCCTGCTATCATCGGCGCGACGTCCGCCCGCCGAGATGGCCGATCCCCGTTCCCCCGCCGACCCCCTCCTCGACCTGCGCGTGCGCTGGCGGCTCGGGCGCGTTCTGCTGTGGGCCGCGGGCCTGCTGACCCTCGTCGCGCTCGCCCGGCCCCTCGCGCCGTGGTCGCCGGGGTGGCTCAAGGCGGCCGCCGCACTGCTCATCGGCCTCGGCGTCACCGCGTCCGCCCTCCTCGCCAGCCTTCGCGGGAGGAAGCTGCCGGAGACCCTCGCCCTGCACGGCTTTCTCGTGCTCTCGGTCGATGCGCTCGGGCAGGCGGTCGGAGCCCACGGGTTCCCGGTGTGGCCGTTCATGGTGCTGCTCGTCGCCGCGCTGTCCGTGGCGGAGGGGCTCCCGGTCGCGCTCGGGGTGGCGGCGCAGGCGACGCTCCTCGCCTCGGCCGACGCGGTGCGGCCGCTTCTTCCCCCTCTTCCCCCGGGCGGGCCGCCGCCCCTCGACCCGAGGCCCGTGATCGCCGCCGCCGTCGGCTACTTCGCCCTCGCCTTCGCCGTGAACCGCGCGCTCGCGGGGGAGAAGCAGCGCCTCTCCGCGACGCTCGCCGAGCTCGCGCGGCTCGAGCACGGCATCGCCCAGCTCGACGAGGAGCCCGCGGGCGCGCCCGCGCCCCCCGCGAGCGCCGCCCAGGCCCTGCGCCAGGTCACCGAGGAGGGCCGTCGCGCTCGCCAGCTCGACCGGGCGAGCGAGCTCGACGCTGCCCTCCGGCGCCTCGTCGACGTGGCCCACCTCGCGGTCGGGGCCCACTCGGTCCTGTACTTCGACGTGGACCGCCAGCGGGAGCAGGCCCACCTGCGGGTCTCCCGCGGGGTCCCGGCCCTGCTTCCCGGCTGCGCCGCCCCCCTCGGGACCGACCCGTTCTCCTTCGTGCTCGAGCGCGGCCAGCCCTTCTACGCGACCGACTTCCGGCGCCTCCTGTGGGAGCTGCCCTGGTACCGCGGGCAGGTCAAGGTCGGCACCCTCCTCGCCGTCCCCGTGCGCGCGGGCGACGTCATCGTCGGGGTCCTCGTCGCCGACCGCCTGGAGATCCAGGCGTTCACCGCGAACGAGCCGCGCCTGCTCGAGGGGTTCGCCGCGCTCGCCGCGGACGCGATCCAGCGGGTCCGCGCCTCGCTCGGGCGGGAGGAGCTCGACGCCGAGTTCAAGGCCGTCTACCCGCTGTCGCAGCGGCTCGCGACTCTCTCGCGCGAGGCCGAGGTCCGCGAGCTCGTCCTGCGCGCCTCGCGCCACCTCGCCCCCGTCGACGGGGGGGCGGTGGCGATGGCCGACGACCTCGACACGCGCTACGTCGTGGAGGCGGCCTTCGGCTGGCCCGCGGAGTTCCTGAAGCGGGAGGTGAGCCTCGAGGAGCGCACCTGGGCCTCGTGGGTGCTGCGCTCGGCGGAGGAGGCGTTCCTGCTCGACGACGTGGCGGGGCACGAGAAAGCGATGCCGGTGCTCGTGCTCGACGAGGGGGCCGGGCGGGCGGAGTCGCTCCTCGCGGTCCCGCTGCGCGCCCGCAACCGCACGCTCGGGGCCCTCGTCCTCACCGGCCCGCGAGGCAGCTTCGACGCCGCCGCGCGGCGCGTGCTCGAGATCCTCGCCAACCAGGCCGCGGCCACGATCCAGCTCATCAAGGACAAGGAGCAGCAGCGGCAGCTCGCGGTGCGCGACGGCCTCACCGGCCTGTACAACCGCCGGGCCTTCAACGAGCTGCTCTCCGCGGCGATCGCCAACGAGGACCGCCGCCCCGGGGGCAGCCTCGGCCTCGTGCTCCTCGACCTCGACCACTTCAAGAAGCTCAACGACACCTACGGCCACCTCGCGGGCGACGCCGCCCTGCGCTCGGTGGCGCGGCTGCTCGGACAGCACCTGCGCAAGGGCGACCAGGCGGCCCGCTACGGGGGGGAGGAGTTCGTGGTCATCCTGCCCGGCTCGGACGAGGAGCGCGCCTCGGGCGCCGCGGAGCGCCTGCGGGCCGCCCTGCAGAAGCACCGTTTCGTGTTCGAGGGGGCCCGCATCCCGCTCACCGCGAGCCTCGGGGTCGCGGTGTGGCCGGCGGACGGGAAGGAGCCCGAGGCGCTCCTCGGCGCGGCCGACCGCGCCCTCTACGCCGCCAAGCAGGGCGGCCGCAACCGCGTCGCGGCCGCGTCGCGCCTGCCCCCGCCGGCGAAGGCCTGACGCCGCCCCGCTGCGCGGGGCCGCCCCTCCGCGAACCCGCCGACCCGCCGAACGGACCATTGACCCCGCGCCGCCCCCGCTCCTAGGCTTGGAGCGAAGGGAGGAGTGCCTTGGGCCGGGAGACGGTCGTGCGTTGGTCGTGCGTCGCGTGGGCGTTGTCGGTGGCGTCGTGCGGAGGGGGCGGCTTCTCCTCCCCCACCGGGGCGGCGACCCCGCCGCCCGAGAGCATCTCCGTTTCGATCGATCTCTCCGCCGACCGGCATCCGATCAGCCCGGACATCTACGGGGTCACCCTCTGGTACGACTACAACTGGGTCGGCGACACCACCGTGCGGGACATGGCCTTCGCCCGCGACGTCCGTCTCCCGGTGAACCGCCACGGCGGAAACGGCACCTCCCGCTACAACTGGCTGGTCGACTCCTCCAACGCGGCGGCCGACTGGTACTTCATGGGGGGGAGCACGCGGGCGGGCGCGCCGGGCCAGATGGTCGACACGATCGTCCGGAAGAACCGGGCGAACGGCGTCAAGACCGTCGTCACCGTCCCGACGATCCCCTGGATCAACGCCTCGAGCACGGTGACGTGCTCGTTCCCGGTGTCGATCTACGGCCCTCAGCAGCAGGTCAACCCCTACGATCGCCCGGCCGGCGACCAGTGCGGCAACGGCCTGCGGCCGGACGGGAGCCGGATCCCCAACACCGACCCCGAGCGGAACCACATCCGCAACTCACCGGACTTCCAGCGGCGCTGGGTGCGGCACCTCGTGGCCACCCACGGGAGCGCGGCGGACGGAGGGGTGGCCGTCTACGAGCTCGACAACGAGCCGGGGCTGTGGATGGAGACCCACCGCGACGTACATCCCCTGCCCCTCGGCTACCACGAGCAGATCGAGTACACGATCGCCTACGCCCTCGCCATCAAGTCCGCCGACCCCACCGCCGCCGTGCTCGGCCCCACCGACATCAACTGGGACGACTGCTGGAAGTGCCCGACCGACGGGTCGCGCGACAACGGCAACACCCCCCTCGGCCTGTGGTACCTGAGGCAGATGGCCGCCGCGGAGGCGACCTACGGGGTCCGGCTGCTCGACTACTTCTCGGAGCACTACCCCGGTCAGAACGCAACGAGCCCCGTCCTGCGCGCGGTCGACAACATCCGCCTGTGGCGCCGCTGGATCGCGGAGGGCTACCCGGGGACCAGGCTGGCCATCGACGAGTACTCGTGGACGAACGACCCGAAGGGTTTCCGGGAGGGCCTGCTCGTCGCCGAGGGCCTCGGGGCGTTCGGGCGGGAGGGCGTCGACCTCGCCAGCTACTGGCCCTCCCCCGACTGGAACGCCGACGCCACGACCCCCGCCGCCCTCGCGTTCCGCCTCTACCGCAGCTACGACGGCGCCGGCTCGGCGTTCGGAGAGACGTCGGTCCGGGCCACGTCCTCGAACGAGGCCCGGCTCGCCGTGTTCGCGGCGGAGCGCTCCGCGGACGCCGCGCTGACCGTGGTGGCGGTCAACCGGTCGGCGGGTGTCGTCGAGGCCCGCTTCCAGGCGCCGGGGGCCCCGGGGGGAGCGCGGGCGGCGGCCTACCGGCTCAGCGAAGCGAACCCCCGCGGCATCTCCCGCGTCGACGACGTCGTCGTCGCCGGTGGGAGCTTCAGCGCGAGCCTGCCGGCGGCCAGCGCGACGCTGATCGTGCTCGGCAGCCGCTGAGGCCGGCGACGGCGGCGGGCGTGAGGCCGCCCTCCGCGCGGCCTGATAAGATCCTGCCGGCCCCCCGGGGCCTGCATGACCCGCCCCCTCGATCCACCCCTCGACTACGCCGCGGTCGGCCTCATCTCGGGCCTCGAGGTCCACCAGCAGCTGCTGACCGAGCGCAAGCTCTTCTGCCACTGCCCGGCCGGCCGGTACACCCGCACCCACGACGGCACGGTGCTCCGTCACATGCGCCCGACCCTCTCCGAGCTCGGCGTCTACGACGGCACCGCGCTCATGGAGTTCAAGACCCGCAAGCACATCGTCTACCTGCTGAACCGGGCGAACACCTGCACCTACGAGATGGACGACACGCCGCCGTTCCCGGTGAACCAGACGGCGGTGGACGTGGCGATCGAGCAGTGCCTGATGCTCGGCTGCGACATCGTGGAC